>NZ_CAJF01000001.1 GCF_000304335.1 Microbacterium yannicii PS01
CAGGTGGTAGACGCGGTCGATGTGCCTGTGATCGCGGCGGGCGGCATCGCCGATCGACGCGGTGTCGCGGCCGCGTTCGCTCTCGGAGCGTCGGGCGTGCAGGTCGGCACGGCGTTCCTGCGCACGCGCCAATCCGCGGCGACGGAGCCGCATCGCCGCGCGATCGCCGCGGCCGCAGACACCGACACCGTGCTCACCCGCGCCATGAGCGGACGGCTGGCGCGCGGCATCCCGAATCGAGCGATGCGCACCATCGAGACGGCCGGGGTCATCGCCCCCTTCCCGGCGCAGAACTGGTTGACCGGCGGTTTCCGTGCCGAAGCCGGCCGCCGCGGCGACGGCGACCTGGTCTCGCTGTGGGCGGGCCAGGGTTCGGCGCTCGCGACGGGGGAGGACGCCGCCGACGTGTTCGGCGAGCTCGCCGCCGGCCTCCCCGGGCTGAGTCAGCTGCCGTTCACGCGGTGACAGCCCGCCCGGCGCGAGCGTGCGTGACGTCGACCCAGGGGCTCCACACGAACCAGGTCGGAAGCGCCGAGGCCAGCCGCGCGGGCCCCTCGACCGTGATGGTGCCGTGGTCGACCGCTTCCGCCCAGCGCCGATACCCCTGGAAGACGTCCGCCAGGTCGGCCGTCGCCATGGTGACGACCACGTCCACGTCGAAACCCGGGTGCTGCGTGCAGACCGAGACGGCGCCGCGCTCGAGCACGAACCAGATCGTCTCGGGCCGGGGTGCGGTGTGGCGCCATTCGATCACCACGCGCCGGGGCGGAAAGCGTTCAGGGGCGACGCGACGATGCATCCACCACATCAGCGTGGTGGGTTCCACCTGGTGCGGCTCCATGTCGTCGAAGAGCCACTCGATCGCCCAGCGCCCGAGGCTGTCGATGACCCGTTCGAGGTCGCGTCCCGCCGGCGTGAGGTGATACTCGCTGCCGTGGCCGGTCGGAGAGGGCCATGTCTCGAGCACTCCGCTGCGCTCGAGATGTCGCAGCCGCTGCACGAGCAGCGAGCGCGAGATGCCCGGCATCGCCCGTGCGATGTCGTTGAACCTGGTGTTGCCGAGCACCAGCTCCCGGACGATCAGCGGCGTCCAGCGATCGGCCATCACTTCGCTGGCCATCGCGACGGGGCAGTAGCGGCCGTAGTCAGCCATGTCCCCATGGTCCCGCCGATGATGCTCCAGCGGTAGTCCCGATTTCGTACCGAGCGGGTCTAGATCCTGAACTGGATGTCGCGGGACGGCAGGCGGATGCTGGCGACATGACCCTCATCGAAGACCCAGAGACCCGCAGATCCACCTCGGCGGCGGAGCGAGCACAGGCGATCGGCCCCGTGCTCGCGGCGAACGCCGCCCGTCATGATCGCGACGGCACCTTCGTGACGGAGGCCTATGACGCCCTCCGCGACGCGGGCCTGCTCAGGGCCGCGGTGCCCGTCGAGCTCGGCGGCGACGGCGCGACCATCCGGGAGCTCGTGGCGCTGCAGCGCGAGCTCGCCCATCACTGCGGCGCGACCGCACTGGCCAGCTCGATGCATCAGCACGTCACCTGCTTCACCGCCTGGCGGTACCGGCGGGGGATGCCGGGCGCCGAGGCGACGCTTCGTCGCGTGGCCGACGAGCAGATCGTGCTGGCCTCCACCGGCGGCGGTGACTTCACCCATCCGGCCGGAGAGGCCGTGGCGGTGGAGGGCGGGTACCGGGTGAGCGGGCGGAAGCGGTTCGTCAGCCAGTCCGCGGTCGGCGCGGTGATGTCGACGATGTTCCCGTTCCAGGACCCGGTGCGGGGGACCCGCGTCCTCAACATGGCGGTGCCGCTGAACGCGGAAGGCGTGTCGGTGGCCGATAACTGGGACGTGCTGGGCATGCGGGGCACGGCGAGCGACGACGTCGAACTGACCGACGTCTTCGTGCCGCAGGAGCGCGTCCTCGCGGACCGGCCGTACGGGGTGGTCGATCCGCCCCTGCAGGTGATCGCGAGCATCGCGTTCTCGATCATCTCGGGCGCCTATCTCGGAGTCGCGGAGGCCGCGTACCAGGAGGCGGTCTCCGTGAGCGCCCGCCGCGCGACGGATCCGACGGTGCAGCGGACGATCGGCCTGATGCGCCAGCGACTGCAGGTCGCGACCTGGGCCCTCGAGGGTGCGGTGACGACCATCGGAGATGATCCCGCGCCCTCATACGACGGGTTCCTCGCCGTGATGGCCGCCAAGGCCGAAGTCGCCCGCGCCGGCGTCTCGGTGTGCGATCTCGCGATGCAGGTGGCCGGAGGCGGAGCCTTCTTCACGGGGTCGGTCATCGAACGCTGCTACCGCGACATCCGTGCGGCTGCCTTCCATCCGCTGACGCCCGAGGCGACGCTTCTCGCCGAGGGAAGAGACGCGCTCGGGGTCGCCCCGGAGTGAGTTCGACCGCCGGCGGCGAACGACAGTCACGCCGGTCGCCGGCCCGCGCTCACTCGGTCGGCAGAACCTCGAAGCCCGTGCTGCCCCGGAGCGCAGCGGGATCCACGCGGCCGGACCCTCCACCCGACGCACCGGCGGGTGGAGGGGCCGTGGGGACCGTCACGGTCGCGGACGCGACGGCCGCTCCCGGCGGGCCGTCCGCCATCCAGGCCAGCACCTCGTCGACCTGCGCGGGCGTTCCCTCGAACTCGGCCTCGACGGTGCCGTCGCGCCGGTTGCGCACCCAGCCCGTGACGCCGGCCCCGCGCGCCACCATCCGCATCGTGTACCGGTACCCGACGCCCTGGACATCGCCGTGGACGACCACGTGGACCCGTTTCATGCACCCATCGTGCCGTGCGCGGGCTATCCCCGGGGAGCGGCGCCTGCCAGGATGCCGCCATGGGAACCGTCGACGACTACCTCGAGAGCCTCGAACCAGCCGACAGGGAGGTGGTGTCCCACGTCTACGACGTCGTGCGCGAGTCCGTGCCCGAGGTCGAGCAGGGGAAGAGCTACGGCATGCCGGCGCTCCTTCACAGGGGAAAGGCCCTCATCGCCGTGATGCGGACGCGCAAGCACATCGCGATCTACCCGTTCAGCGGCCGTGTGCCCGAGGCTGTGGCCGACGGACTCACGGACGACCAGCGCGCGGCGTTCGACTACGACAAGGGCACGATCCGCTTCCGGCTCGAGAGCCCGCTGCCCGACGACGTCGTCCGTGCGATCGTCGCCGAACGCGTCGCCGAGATCGACGACCCGTCGCTCCGCAAGCGCTGAGACGCCGACCGGGTCAGTGGGGGAGGACGAGCGATACGCCGAGCACGATCATCACGACGGCGATGACACCGTCGAGGATGCGCCACGCGCGTGGAGTGGAGAGCCACCGGCCGAGGAATCGCGCTCCGAAAGCCAGCCCGAAGAACCAGACGAAGCTCGCCGTGATCGCGCCCGCCGCGAAGATCCAGCGCGCGTCGCCATGGGTGTTGGCGACCGACCCCAGCAGGAAGACCGTGTCGAGGTACACGTGCGGATTCAGCCACGTCAATGCCAGGCACGTGAGCACGATGGGCATGACTCGTGTGCGCGCGACGACTGACGTCGCGGGCCCCGCGCTCGCCGGGGGTGCCGGGGCATCGGGGCCGTCCGCCCTCAGCGTCTGCCCGCTCGGCCGCCATGCCCGGCGTGCGGCGAGCACGCCGTAGGCGACCAGGAAGAGTGCTCCCGCCCAGCGCACCACGTCGACCAGCCAGGGCACGGCCTCGAGCACCAGGCCGATACCCGAGACGCCGAGCGCGATCAGGACCGCATCCGACACGGCGCAGATCGCCGCGACGAGCACGACGTGCTCGCGACGCAGGCCCTGCCGAAGGACGAACAGATTCTGCGCACCGATCGCGATGATGAGCGAGAAGCCGAGGCCGATGCCGGCGAGCAGGGGAGTGAGCACTCTTCGACGCTATGCGTCGATCGATCTTCAGTCCAGCTCATGGTTCTTCAGTACCATTAGCTCAGCTGATGAAGATTCCGTTCGAACTCGCAGAGACCGTAGCTGTCGTCGTTGACGAGGGCACGCTGGATGCTGCCGCCCGGCGCCTGCACGTGACGCCGTCGGCGGTGAGTCAGCGCATCAAGGCGCTCGAAGAGCAGCTCGGCCGGCTGGTGCTGGTGCGCTCCAAGCCTGCGCGTGCCACGGCCGCGGGAGCGGCGATCATCCGCCTGGCGCGGCAGGCGGCGCTGCTCGAGCACGACACACTCGCAGAACTCGGCGCCGACCCCGCAGATGCCGTCCGCACCAGCGTGCCGCTCGCCGTCAACGCCGACTCGCTGGCCACGTGGTTCCTCCAGCCGCTCGCACGTCTGGGGCAGCGGCATCCCGTCGTCTTCGACCTGCACCGCGACGACCAGGACTTCACCGCGGGGCTGCTCGAGTCGGGAACGGTGATGGGCGCTGTGACCTCGCGGGCGGCGCCCGTTGCGGGATGCCGCGTCTCGACGCTCGGGGCGATGAGGTACGAGGCGGTCGCCACTCCCGCTTTCGTCGAGCGGTGTCTCGGCGGCGATCAGAGGGCCGCCCTCGACGACGCGCCCCTCGTGGACTTCGACCGCCGCGACGATCTGCAGAACGCCTGGCTCTCGGCGCAGGGCGTGGAGCCGACGCGGCCGCCGCGCCACTACGTTCCCGCCTCGAGTGACTTCGCCACCGCGGTGCGACTCGGTCTGGGCTGGGCCATGCTCCCGCGATTCCAGTCGAGCGAGGCGCTCGAGCGCGGCGAGCTGGTGGTGCTGGGCGGCGGTCCCGTCGACGTGGTGCTGCATTGGCAGCAGTGGAACCTGCGCTCGCCGCTGCTCGACGCGATCGCCGCCGAGATCGTCGCCGAGGGCCGCCGCGTGCTCGCCCCGCTGCGCTGAATCGCAGCGCCGCGGCTCAGCCGTCGCTGACCCGCAGGACGATCTTTCCGCGGGTGTGACCGTCCTCGATCTCTCGGTGTGCGGCGGCCGCCTCGTCGAGGTCGAACACGCGATCGATGTAGACCTGCACCGCGCCGGAGTCGAGCAGGCGCGCGATCGTCGCGAGAGCTCCTCCGTCGGGGATGACCTTGTACGACGTCGCCCGCACGCCGGCCCCTGCGGCGGCCTCGGCATACCCTGGCCACGCCCCCGTGGGCACCATGATGTACAGGCCGCCGCGTCTGAGCACGGTCAGCGATCGCGAGCCGGTGTCGCCCCCGACGTTGCCGACGAGGTCGATCACCACATCCACCTCGGCGACGACCTCCTCGAAGCGGGTGGTGGTGTAGTCGATCACGACCGAGGCGCCGAGCTCGCGCAGCCAGGGTGCATTGCGGCCGGACGCCGTCACGGTGACGTGCGCGCCGAAGTAGGCGGCGAACTGCACCGCGAAGTGGCCCACGCCGCCACTCCCGGCGTGGATGAGCACGCGCTGCCCTTCGTGGGCGTGCGCGGTCTCGACCACGAGCCCCCAGGCCGTCAGAGCGGCGAGCGGCACGCCGGCCGCCTCGACGTGCGACAGGGCGCTGGGCTTGCGCGCGACCGACTGCGCGGGGACGACGACGTATTCGCCGTACGCGCCGCCCGAGCGCGGGAAGGCGGTCATTCCGAAGACCGGCGTTCCTGGTGGCAGCGCGTGCGCCTCGTAGGGACTCGTGACGACGATGCCGCTGAAGTCGTATCCGAGGACGGCGGGATACTCGGCGATCGCGCCCGAGACGCCTCTCCCCGCGCGGGTCTTCGCGTCGATCGGGTTCACGCCGGCGCCGACGACGCGCACGAGCAGTTCGCTCATCACGGGCGAGGGAACAGGAACGGATGCCGCGCGCAGCGCGTCCGGATCGCCCGGTGCGTCGATGACCATCGCGCGCATGCTGTCGGGCGGGTCGGCGAAGGGAATCGTGTCGGGGTCGGAGCTGGTGGCAGTTGGCAGCGGCCGGAATCTCATCGTCGCTCCTTTCGGTGCGTGTCGTCGTCGGCAGCACTCGTCACCGTGCTGCTGCCAGTCAACAGCGCGATTGTCTCGCCCGTGTTACGCGAGTGCTACCAGTGCGGACCACTGCAGCTGGGGCACGCTCCAGAGTCCCGCGATGGCTGGACCGAGGGAGTGACGAGCTCAGGCCTGCGCGGTGGCGCGGCCTGCGCGAGACGTCGGCGTCTGCTGGAACCCGATCGCGAGAGCCTCGGGTGAGAGCACGTGCTCGACCGCGAGCATGCTCGCCCCCAGGATGGCCGCGCGGTCCGCCGTCGCGGACTGCACGATCGACAGATGCTCGGTCGCCAGGGGAGTGGAGCGCGTGTACACGATCTCGCGGATGCCGGCGATGAGGTGCTCGCCGACGCGAGCCATGGACCCGCCGATCGCGATCACCGAGGGATTGACGAGGCTCACGCAGATGGTGAGCACCTCGCCGATGTCGCGCCCTGCCTGCCGCACCGCCTGGATCGCCTCGATGTTCCCGCGCTTGACGAGGTCCACGACATCAGAGCCCGTCTGCGCCTCGACTCCGCGCTCGCGGAGCGTGCGCGCGATCGCCGGGCCCGAGGCGAGCGCCTCCAGGCAACCGCGATTGCCGCAGCGACAGGGCACATCGGCCCCGCGTGCGACCTGGACGTGCCCGATGTCGCCGGCGACGCCCTGAGCTCCGCGCTGCAGCGCGGCGCCCGAGATCAGACCGGCACCGATGCCGGTGGCGATCTTGACGAACATGAGGTGCTCCACGCCCGGCCAGGCGGCTGAGCGCTCGCCGAGCGCCATGATGTTCACGTCGTTGTCGACGAGGACCGGAACCTCGAAGTGCTCGTTCAGCCAGCCGGGGATGTCGAACCGATCCCAGCCGGGCATGATGGGCGGGTTCACGGGCTGCCCGGTCGAATGCTCGACCGGACCGGGAACGCCGATGCCGATCGCTGCGACATGGGAGCGATCACGGCCGACGCGGTCGAGCAGCGCCGTGGCGCCTTCGACCAGCCACGTGAGGACCGGGACCGCGCCGAGCGAGACATCGAGCCGCTCGGAGTGCTCGGCCAGGACGCGACCGGTCAGATCGGTCACGGCGACGGTGGCGTGTGACGCGCCGATGTCGGCGGCGACGACGACCTTGGCGGCCGGATTGAGGGCGAACTGCGATGGCGGGCGGCCGCCCGTCGACGCTGCCTCGGCGACCGGAGTGATCAGCCCCATGCGCATCAGCTCGTCGACGCGGGCCGCGACGGTCGACCGTGCCAGCCCTGTGGACTTGGCCAGTTCTGCGCGGGTTCGCGGAACTCCGTCGCGCAAGAGCTGGAACAGCTGACTGACGCCGGCTCCGCTAGTCGTCGAATCGATGCTCATCTTCACTTCTCAGAGTAGCGGCGGGGAACCGGTGACCCGGCGGCGGAGTAAGGGATGCCGCGACCCGACTGCCCCGCACGGGAGCGGCCGGGCCGCGGCATCCGGTCACGACGCGCGTCCGGTTGGCCGGGCGAACCGCTGCTGGAGCAGGACGGCGACGACGATGATGATGCCCTTGACGACGGCCTGGACCGACGAGTTCAGGTTGTTCTGAACGAAGACATTGCTCAGCGTCGCGAAGATGAGCACACCGAAGACGGTGCCGGTGATCGTGCCGCGGCCGCCGATGAGGAGCGTGCCGCCGACGACCACCGAGGCGATCGCGTCGAGCTCGAGGAGCGTGCCGTGCGTAGAGGTGCCGGCGGTGGTGCGGCCGAGGTACATGACCGCGGCGATGCCGGCGCACAGTCCCGAGATCGCGTACAGCCACATGGTGTGCCGCTTCACGTTGATGCCGGCCAATCGTGCCGCCTCGCGGTTGCCGCCAATGGCGACCGTCCGGCGGCCGAACGTCGTGCGGTTGAGCACGACCCAGCCGAGGGCGGCCACGATGGCGAAGATCCAGATGAGGATGTCGACGCCGATGATGTCGAGGTTGAGGAACTCGATGAAGTCGCGATTGCCGACCTGCAGGGTGCGCCGCTCGGCGAGGATCTCGGCGAGGCCGCGCGCGGCCACCAGCATCGCGAGGGTCGCCATGAAGGCGACGACCTTGCCGTACGCGATCACGATGCCGTTGACGAGGCCGGCGCCGAGTCCCACGAGCAGGGCGAGCAGGACCATGACGGCCCAGTGCATCTGGTCGGCGAGGTCCTGGACGGCGGCGATCGTCGCGACGACCGATGCCAGGCCGATCACCGATCCGACCGACAGGTCGATGCCCCCGGCGATGATGACGAGCGTCATGCCGATGCTGACGACGCCGATGATCGACGCCTGGCGAAGGATCGTCAGGATGTTGTTGACGCTGGAGAAGGTGTCGGGCGCGGTGACGGCACCGACGACGACGAGCACCAGCAGAGCCGCCACGAGGCCGAGGTTGCGGCCGACGGAGCCCGACATGATGCGCTGCAGGCCGGATCGGCCCGAACGGTCCGTCGGGGCCGAGCCAGTGGGCGGCGGTGCCTCGCTGGCGGTGGGGACGCCTGCGGTCCCGGTGGTCTGCTCGCTCACGCGGCGGTTCCTTTCATGACGAGATCGAGCACACCGTGCTCGTCGATCTGGGAGGCGGGAAGAGTCTGGAGGACGCGACCGTCGGCGATGACGAGGACCGTGTCGGCCAGGCCGAGGACTTCCTCGATCTCGCTGGACACCACGACCACGGCGTTGCCGGCGGCCGCGAGCCGCCGGATGAGGGCGTAGATCTCGGCGCGGGCGCCGACGTCCACCCCTCGCGTGGGTTCGTCGAGCAACAGGACGCGGGTGCCGTGGACGAGCCACCGGGCGAGCAGGATCTTCTGCTGGTTGCCGCCGGAGAGCGTCATCGCGGGTCGATCGGGGTCGGCGGGACGCAGCTCGAGAGCGTCGATCTGCTCGCTGGTGATCTTGCGCTCGGTGCGTTCGTCGAGGAAACCGGCTTTGGCGAATCGCGACATCGACGACAGCGTGACGTTGACGTAGATGGGCTCATCGAGGACGAGGCCCTGGCTCTTGCGCTCCTCGGGCGACAACCCGATACCGGCGGCGACCGCATGGACGACAGAGCCGCGCCGCAGCCGCTTGCCCGAGACCTTCACCTCGCCGCTGGTGGATCGACGCGCGCCGTAGACCGTCTCGAGGATCTCGGAGCGGCCGGAGCCGACGAGACCTGCGAGACCGATGACCTCCCCGGCCCGCACCGAGAACGAGACGTCCTCGAAGAGGCCGGCCAGCGAAAGCCCCTCCACCTCGAGAACGGTGGGGGCGTCGGCGGGAATGGGGACGGCGGGAGGAAAGACGTTCTCGACCGAGCGGCCGGTCATCAGCCGGATCAGATCCGCGGTCGGGGTGTCTGCCACCGGCAGCCCGCTCGCCATCGAGCGGCCGTCCTTGAGTACCGTGATCCGGTCGCCGATCTGGCGGATCTCTTCGAGACGGTGAGTGATGTAGACGACGGCGATACCCGCCGAGGTCAGCTCGCGCACCACGTGGAAGAGGTTCTTCACCTCTTCGCCGTCGAGGACGGCCGAAGGCTCGTCCATGATCATGAGCTTGATGTCGTGAGAGAGAGCGCGTGCCATGCTGACGATCTGCTTGTTCGCCGCGCTCAGCTGGCCGACCTCGGTGTGGGGAGAGAGGCCCGCGTGTCCCAGACGTCGGAGCAGTTCGCGAGTCTGGCGCGCGGCTTCGGACCGCTTCAGGAAGCCCCCGCGCGCGAGCTCGTGGCCGAGGAAGATGTTCTCGGCGATGGTGAGACCGTCGACCACGTCCAGTTCCTGGTACATCGTGGCGATGCCGAGTTCGATGGCCGCCTCCGGCGTCGGGATCTCAACCGACTCGCCCAGCCACGAGATCTCGCCCTCGTCCGGGCGATGCACGCCCGCGAGCATCTTGATCAGTGTCGACTTGCCGGCGCCGTTCTGGCCGAGGACGCAGTGCACTTCTCCCGGAAGCACCTGGAGGTCGACTCCGCGAAGGGCACGGACGCCCGCGAACGACTTCGTCACACCTCGGACGTCGAGTAATGCCGATTGATGGTCAACTTTGATCACGCGACGAACATAACATGACCGTCGGCCCGGCGCAGAGCGAAAATTCGCAGTCGGTCCCCCGCCCTCACGAGGGCATCGCCTGGAACGGGTCTGCAAATCCGCGCAATCTCGCGGGATGGCACTTATGCCGGGTCAAAAACAAAAGATGACGGATGCCGCAACACTTCTGCTACGGTGGTGCCCGTCAGCGTGGATCTCAGTGCCGGCACCGGCACTCGCCTCTCGGAGGCGGCGCGTTGTCACAGCTGCATCACATTTCAAGGAGGAAACAATGCGCTCACACCTTAAGGCGCGCACGCGACTGGTGCTCACCGGCACAGCGGTCATCGCAGCCATCGGACTTCTCGCCGGATGCACGGGCGGGGGTGCTGAGGAAGGCGACGTCGTCGACCAGGGCACGACGACGGAGGAGAACGCCGAGTCGGGCGACACTGTCGTCATCGGCTTCTCGGGTCCCGCTGCCGACCACGGCTGGCTCGGCGCCATCAACTCGGGGGCTCAGGCCGCCGCTGACAGCTTCGACGACGTCGAGCTCCGCGTCGCGGAGGGCACCAACGACCCGATCGCCCAGATCGCGGCCGTCGAGACGTTCGTCAACGAGGGCGTCGACGCCATCGTCCTGCTCCCGACCGACGGCGCCGCCCTCACCGAGGCGGCCACCGCCGCCATGGAGGCGGGGATCCCGGTCATCAACGTCGACCGCGAATTCTCGAGCCCGTTCGCCGCCCGCGCCACCGTGCTGGGTGACAACTACGGCATGGGCGTCAGCGCCGGCACGTACATCTGCGAGCAGCTCGACGGCAACAGCGATGCCGTCGTCGCCGAGATCGCGGGCATCGACTCGCTGCCCCTGACGCAGGACCGCTCGCAGGGCTTCGCCGACGCGCTCGAGGACTGTGGCCTCGAGGTCACCGCTCGCGTTGCCGCCGACTTCACCGTCGCCGGCGGCGAGGCCGCGGCCTCACAGCTGCTGTCGGCGAACCCGCAGATCGACGCCATCTGGAACCACGATGACGACCAGGGCATCGGCGTGCTGGCGGCGATCGAGTCCGCCAACCGTGACGAGTTCTTCATGATGGGCGGCGCGGGAAGCCGCAGCGCCATGGAGGCCATCGAAGCCGACGACTCGGTGCTGAAGGCGACGGTCATCTACCCGTCGACCCAGGCTGCGGACGGCGTGGCTCTCGCTCGCCTCATCGCACAGAACAAGACGATGGGCGACCTTGTGACGCCCGGCATCCCGAACCGGGTCGTGCTCGACGCCCCCGTCGTCACGAAGGACAACGTCGACCAGTACATCGACCTCTCGTTCGAGTAAACCTGCTGACGAGCGCGGGGCGTCCGCCGAGCCGGCGGGCGCCCCGCACTTCACCCTCGCGAGAGAGAGGACACCGCGTTGACTGACACGCTTCGCGTCGCCATGATCGGCCACGGCTTCATGGGCGCCGCACATTCCCAGGGGTGGCGCGTCGCCCCCCGATTCTTCGACCTGCCCCTCATGCCCGAGATGGCTGTCATCGTCGGCCGCGATGTGGCGGGGGTCGCGGCATCCGCCGGCAAGTGGGGCTGGAACGAGAGCGCCACGGACTGGCGTGATGTCATCGCGCGCGACGACATCGACGTTGTGGACATCGTCACCCCCGGCGATACGCATGCCGAGATCGCGATCGCGGCCCTCGAAGCCGGCAAGCACGTGCTGTGCGAGAAGCCGCTCGCGAACACCGTCGCCGAGGCCGAAGCGATGAACCGCGCGGCGATCGCGGCGGCCGAGCGCGGAGTCCGCTCCATGGTCGGGTTCACCTACCGGCGCGTGCCCGCGGCGACCTTCGCGCGCGACCTCGTCGCCGCCGGACGCATCGGAGAGATCCGTCAAGTGCGCGCCGAGTACCTGCAGGACTGGCTGATGGATGCCGAAGCCCCGCTCACGTGGCGCTTGAAGAAGGAGCACGCCGGATCGGGTGCCCTCGGCGACATCGGCGCGCACGCCGTCGACCTCACCGAGTACATCACCGGCGAGCACGTGACCTCCGTGTCGGGCGTGATCGAGACGCTCGTTCCGGAGCGCCCGCTCCTCGGGGAAGGCGTCGGGCTCTCGGGAACCGCGTCGGCGGAGCGGGGAGAGGTGACGGTCGACGACCTCGCACTCTTCACCGGCCGGCTCCAGTCCGGTGCCCTCGCGTCGTTCGAGGCGACGCGGTTCCGCACCGGCCGCAAGAACGCCTTGCGGATCGAGATCGCGGGCTCGCTCGGTGCGATCTCGTTCGACCTCGAGCGCATGAACGAGCTCGAGTTCTACGACGCGACGCAGCCCGATCTCGAACAGGGATTCCGGCGCATCCTGGTCACCGAGCACGACCACCCGTATCTCGCCCCCTGGTGGCCGACGGGGCATATGCTCGGCTACGAGCACGGGTTCTCGCATCAGGTCCGGGACTTCGTCACCGCGATCGACGAGGGCTCGGCTCCGAGCCCGTCGTTCGCAGACGGACTGCACGTACAGCGCGTGCTCGACGGCGTGGAGCGCAGCTCGGCCGCCGGCAGCGTCTGGACCTCCATCGCCGGATGAGATCCGGCATCCCTCAATGACGAAAGGTGCACCGCGATGACGCGACCAGTCACTCTCTTCACGGGCCAGTGGGCCGATCTTCCGTTCGAGGAGGTGGCACGCCTGGCAGGGGAGTGGGGCTACGACGGTCTCGAGATCGCGTCCTGGGGCGACCACCTCGATGTGTCGCGCTGGGACGACGACGCCTATGTGCAGTCACGGCTCGACATCCTCGAGCGCAACGGGCTGAAGGTGTTCACGATCTCCAACCACCTCGCCGGGCAGGGCGTGTGCGACGACCCGATCGACCAGCGCCATCGCGACATCCTGAACGACCGGGTGTGGGGCGACGGCGACCCCGAGGGCGTCCGGCAGCGCGCCGCCGAAGAGTTGAAGCTCACCGCGCGGATGGCCGCCGCCCTCGGCGTCAAGACGGTGACCGGCTTCACCGGGTCGTCGATCTGGAAGGCCGTCGCGATGTTCCCGCCCGCTTCCGACGAGTTCATCGAAGCCGGCTACCAGGACTTCGCCGACCGGTTCCACCCGATCCTCGACGTCTTCGACGAGGTGGGCGTGCGCTTCGCGCACGAGGTGCACCCGTCCGAGATCGCTTACGACTACTGGACGACCAAGCGCACGCTCGAGGCGATCGGACACCGCGAAGCCTTCGGACTGAACTGGGATCCGTCGCACATGGTGTGGCAGGACCTCGACCCGGTCGGCTTCCTGTGGGACTTCCAGGACCGGATCTACCACGTCCACTGCAAGGACACGAAGAAGCGGACGGGGAACGGACGCAACGGACGGCTCGGGTCGCACCTGCCGTGGGCGGACCCGCGCCGCGGCTGGGACTTCATCTCGACCGGTCACGGCGACGTCCCCTGGGAGGACGCCTTCCGGATGCTGAACGCGATCGGATACGACGGCCCGCTCTCGGTCGAGTGGGAGGATGCCGGCATGGATCGCCTCGTCGGCGCGCCCGAGGCACTGGAGTTCGTTCGCCGGCTGTCGTCGTACGAGCCGTCCGCCGCGGCGTTCGACGCCGCGTTCTCGACCCGATAGGCCGGCGGCGGGCGCCCGGCGGCTCAGGCCTCGGGCGCCTCGCCGGCGGTGAGGGCGTGGAGAAGCCTTGTCAGATTGCGGATGTCGTCGAGTGACCACTCCTCGAGCGCGTCGACCAGCGTGCTCTCCTGCGGAGCTCGCGCAGCGGCCAGTCGCTCGAGGCCCTCGGTGGTCGGGGAGAGAAGGCTCGAGCGTCCGTCGTCGGGATCGGGCGTGCGCTCGATGAGCCCGAGCTGTTCCAGCTCGCGCACGGTACGGCTGATCTGGCCCTTATCGGACATCAGCGCTTCGGCCAGGGCCGAGAGGGTGACCCTCTCACGTCGGACGATCGTGGTGAACACCTTGTAGGCGCCCGGGAGCATGCCGGGGCTGACGCGGTTGGCGTTCTCGGTGATGATGCGGCGGAACCGGTTGATCAGCTCGCCGAACTCCGCCTCGAGGGCGCGCACCGCCACGGTGCGCGCCTCTCGGGTGTCTTCAGACATCATCGTGACCGACATTAGCGCCGAGCGGGCGCAGCCCGGTCCACCGCGTCCTCGGCGGGAGTCGCGGCATCCCCGGTGCGCACCGTGCCGGTCGCGGTCAGCGACTGCATGCCCTCGGCGGTCGAGACCGTGGCCAGGTCGGCTTCGCTCGCCGCCACACGCTCGCTCGTCGTCATGTGCGTGAGCGGCACGTTCGGCAGGAAGAGGATCGCGATGAGGCTCACCACCGCGAGCGGCACGGCGATGAGGAACGAGCTGGCGATGCCCTGCGCGTAGATCTCCTCGAAGATCACGCGGACGCCGTCGGGGAGCGCCGACACCTGCGGAATCGCGCCCGATTGGAGCTCCGCCGCGACGGCGGCGCCCTTTTCGCCGAGGGCGGCGATGGCCGCGCCGATGTCGGCCTGACGGTCGCTGACGAGGCTCGTGACGGAGCTCGCGAGGGCGGCGCCCATCACCGACACGCCGATGGTGCCGCCGAGGCTGCGGAAGAAGGTGACGCCCGAGCTGGCCACGCCGATCTCGGAGGGCTTCGCAGTGTTCTGCACGATGAGCACGAGGTTCTGCATGGTCATGCCGACACCCGCGCCGAGCAGGAACATGTAGAGCGAGACGAGCGCGAAGTTCGTGTCGTAGTGGATCGTCGACAGCAGGTAGGAGCCGGCGATCAGTAGGACGCCGCCCACCACGAGGTAGGGCTTCCACCGTCCGTAGCGCGTGACGAGGCCTCCGATCACGATGGAGGCGAGCAGGAGCCCGCCGATCATCGGGATGGTCATGAGACCGGCCTCGGTGGGCGTCGCGCCGCGCGCCAGCTGCATGTACTGGCTGAGGAACACCGACGTGCCGAACATCGCGATGCCGATCGCGATCGACGCGACGACGGCGAGGGTGAACGTGCGGTTCTTGAACATCGTCAGCGGAACGAGCGGCTCCTTCGAGCGCAGCTCGACGACGACGAACAGCACGGCCGCCAGCAGGGCGCCGCCGACCATGAGGATGGTCTCGGTGCTCCACCAGTCGTAGTCCTTGCCGGCGTTCGTGACCCAGATGAGCAGGAGCGACACAGCCGTCGACAGCAGCACGATGCCCACGTAGTCGATGCGCGCCTTCACCTTGGGACGCTTGGGCAGGTGCAGCGTCCGCTGCATCATGATGAGGGCCGCGACGGCGAAGGGGAGCGCGATGAAGAAGTTCCAGCGCCAGTCCAGCGTGTCGGTGATGAGCCCGCCGAGGAGCGGCCCGCCCACGGTCGCGACGGCCATCACCGCGCCGAACAGGCCCATGTAGCGGCCGCGCTCGCGGGGGCTGATGATGTCGGCCATGATGACCTGGCTGAGGGCCGCGAGACCGCCGGCGCCGATGCCCTGCACCGCGCGGAAGGCGATGAGCGTCGCCGGGTCCTGCGAGAAGCCCGCCGCGGCGGTGGCCAGCACGAAGATCACGATGGAGAGCTGGATGAGCAGCTTGCGGTTGAACAGGTCGGCGAGCTTGCCCCACACCGGGGTCGAGATCGCGGTGGTCAGCAGCGTCGCGGTGACGACCCACGTGAAGGCCGCCTGGTCGCCGCCGAGGTCGTGGACGATCACGGGCAGCGAGGTCGACACCACGGTCGAGGCGAGCATCGACACGAACATGCCCAGGAGAAGGCCGGTGAGGGCCTGCAGGACGCGACGGTGGCGGCGCTGCTCCTCGGTGCGTTCACTGCCCTTGCGGCGGGCGGCGGAGCCGGACGACGCGACCGACCCGGTCGGCGTGGTGGAGGTTGCCATGAAGTTCCTTCGAGACGTGCGGATGAGGCGCGGCAGCGGTGACGCGAGGTGGTTGACTCATGTCAACGGTTGATCGAAGTCAACTATATATACAATGGTTGACCTGCGTCAACTATTCCCCTTCGTGTGGATCCGCGGGAGTATGGGGGCGTGTTCAGCGTCGAAGTTCTTCCGGATGCCGCGACCGATGAACGCATGCGCGACGAGTGGCGTCGACTCATCGACGCAGGTCTGCCGAGCGCGGGGCGGCACGAGGGCGAGAGCAACCGTCCCCACGTCACGCTGGCGGTGCGCGAGCGCGTCGAGCCCGAGACGTTCGCCCCGCTCGCCGCGATGCTGCCCCTTCCGCTCGAGCTCGGCGGTGTCCTGGTGTTCGGACGGGGCGACCGCTTCGTCCTGACCAGAGCGGTGGTCGCGACGAAGCAGCTCCTCGAGCTGCACCGGGCGGTGGCGTTCGGCGCGGGAGCCGCCGAACCGCGCTACGCCAACACCGCACCCGACGCGTGGTCGCCGCACCTCACCCTTGCCCGGCGGCTGCACGCCGAGCAGGTCTCGCAGGCTCTGCGCATCCTCGAGCTGCCCGCCATTCGCGGGGCCGCGGTGGGGCTTCGCGTGTGGGATGCCGCGGCGAAACGCGTCACCACGCTTCGGTGACGCCGGCTCGCGCGCCGGTTCAGGGTGTCGGCGTGCGACGGCGCTCAGTCGGCGAGGGCGAGCGCGCGGAACGGCTGACGAGGCGGAGCGGGCGGCTGCGGCATCCGCTCGCCTCGCTCGGAATCGACGGGACGGCGCTGCACCTGCGTGCGGTGGTAGAGCTCGTCGATCAGGGCGGTGGCCAGGCGGACCAGCTTAGCGATCTCGGTCTCGTCGCGGTCGACCCACACGCAGCGGGGCTCGTCGCCGACCGGCACGAAGCCGTCGTGCTGCTCCCACGCGACGAGCGTGCGCTCGGCGCCCAGCACGTGCTGCTGCCACCACACCTGGCGCAGATAGGTGCGCGGGATGCTGCGCCACGCCTTGTTGGTCGTCTTGATCTCGGCGAGCACGACCCGTCCGGCGACATCCACGGCGATGCCGTCGGGCGTTGCCAGGTGTCGCTTCTCGACGACGGCATGGAAGAGGGCGGACGAGGGCTGGATGCCGTGCGTCGCCGCGACCCACGCGGCGATCTCGGGCTCGCGCGCCCGCCCGTGGGCGGTGTACGCGTTGCCCGAGAATCCCGAGCCCATGAGCTTGGCGTCGGCGGCGCGGGCGATCGCCCGATCGGACGTCAGGGCTGCGACGTCGGTCGCCGTGATGCCCCTCGACCGCGCCCGCACCCACGCCACCCGATCGCGGGAGTCCGCGACGATGCGGGCGGCGAGCTCAGGTGTCACCGTTCGAGCGTACGCCGCCGCACGGACCTTCGCAGACCGCGACATGCGGGCCGGATCGGGTCGCGATGCTCACCGCAGACTCCGGGTCCGCCCGACCGGAGTCGCCTCGGATCGGAGCGGCCCTGGCGTGTGAGGCGCCCTGCCCCGAGCCGCGTCAGAAGGCGGCGGCGCCGGCTTCCGCGACCGTCTGGTCCTGCTCCCCGGAGCCGCCGCTCACGCCGACCGCTCCCACGACGACACCGTCGCGCGAGAGCGGGATCCCGCCGGCGAAGATCGCGACCTTGCCCCCGTTGGTGGCGTGGATGCCGTAGAACTGCTGCGTGGGCTGCGCGTTCTCGCCGAGATCCTTCGTGGAGATGTCGAACGCCTTCGAGGTCCAGGCCTTGTTGATCGAGATGTTGACGCTGCCGATCCACGCGCCGTCCTGCCGGACGTGGGCGACGAGATTCCCGCCGGCGTCCACGACGGCGATGTTCATGGGCTGGCCGATCTCGTCGGCGCGCTTCTCGGCGGCGGCGATGACCCTGCGGGCGTCTTCGAGGATGACAGACATGGTGTTCCTTTCATCGGAGTGACGGATGCCTCGGGCCGAGGCATCCGGATATCGCGTCGTCACGCGGCCTTGATGTAGCCGTTCGGGTTCAGGACGTACTTCTTCGCCGCGCCCTGGTCGAACTCGGCATAGCCGCGCGGGGCATCGTCGAGATCGATGGGCGTGGCGCTGACCGCCTGGGCGATCTGCACCTTGTCGTGCAGGATCGCCATCATCAGCTGACGGTTGTAGCGCATCACCGGGCACTGCCCGGTGGTGAACGAGAGCGACTTCGCCCAGCCGAGGCCGAGGCGCAACGACAGCGAGCCCACCTTCGCCGCCTCGTCGATCCCGCCCGGGTCGCCGGTGACGTACAACCCCGGAATCCCGAGGGCGCCGCCAGCGGCGGTGAGGTCCATGAGGGAGTTGAGCACCGTGGCGGGCGCCTCGTGACCGGCGTCGGCGCCGTGGCCACGAGCTTCGAACCCGACGGCGTCCACGGCGCAGTCGACCTCGGGCGCGCCGAGGATCTGGTCGAGCTGATCCTTCGGGTCGCCCTTCGAGACATCGACCGTCTCGCACCCGAACGAGCGCGCCTGTGCGAGCCGTTCTTCGTTGAGGTCGCCGACGATCACGACAGCGGCACCGAGCAGCTGAGCACCCACGGCGGCGGCGAGCCCCACCGGACCCGCGCCGGCGATGTACACCGTCGAGCCGGGCTGGACGCCTGCGGTGTACGCGCCGTGGAAGCCGGTCGGAAAGATGTCGGACAGCATCGTCAGGTCGAGGATCTTCTCCAGTGCCTGGTCGCGGTCGGGGAAGCGGAGCAGGTTCCAGTCGGCGTACGGCACGAGAACGTATTCCGCCTGTCCTCCCACCCAGCCGCCCATGTCGACATAGCCGTAGGCGCTTCCGGGCCGATCGGGATTGACGTTCAGGCAGATGCCCGTCTTGCCCTCCTTGCAGTTGCGGCAGCGGCCGCACGCGATGTTGAACGGCACCGAGACGATGTCGCCCACCTCGACGAATTCCACGTCGGGACCGACCTCGACGACCTCTCCGGTGATCTCGTGTCCCAGGACCAGTCCCGCCGGGGCCGTCGTGCGGCCGCGCACCATGTGCTGGTCCGAACCGCAGATGTTGGTCGAGACGGTGCGCAGGATGGCGCCGTGGGGAACCTTCCTGCCGACGTTCGCCGGGTTGACTCCCGGCCCGTCCTTCAATTCGAACTCGGGGTAGGCCGTATCGATGACCTCGACCACGCCCGGACCCTTGTATGCGACGGCTCTGTTGCCCGACATCCTCGTCCCCTCTGACTCGGCAGTTCTTCGCTTGTTCCGAGCCTCGCTCGTGCCGGGCTCGGCGGCCATCATCCTGCAGGACCGTTTCTCCCACCCGAACGGGTGGGTCGGTAGGGTGAGGGGATGGCCGACGGCGGCACGACCTGCACGGAGGAGACGCTCCGGGATCTCGTGGAAGTGGTCAGTGCGCCGGCGTACGCGCTCGCCGACCGGCTCTCGGGTGCGCTGCGTGCCTTCGTCGAGCACGTCGCGCTGCTGATCCTCGCCGCCGACACCAGCGGCGGCCAGCGACGCGGTTCGGGCGATCGCTCCTTCATCGACGGGGTCTCCTTCCTGGATCTCGACGAGCTGCGGCGGGCGATCGCGCCCGGTTCCGCACGTCGCGGCGTGCTGGAGGTCGCGGGGGAGCGCGTCCCGACCCTGGAGGTCCTCTCGCGCAACGGTGCGCTGCTCGTGATGGCGAATCCCACGTCGGCGGGCGACACCGACGGCATCGTGCTGCAGGCGTGGAACCTCGTCGCGCTCCGCGCGCAGCAGCTCGCCGACACCGCACCGCCCGACTATCTCCAGCGAGCCCGCGCCGCGTCGGGGGAGCGTATGGAGGCGCTGACCGAACTGGCCGACGAGTACTCCACGACGCTCGAGTCCGTGCTCGCCGCATTGCGCTCGGCGAATCTCGACGATCGCGCGGCACGCGCGACGGCGACAGGCATCGCGGCGGAGGGCATGGTGCACCTTCGCACCGCCAGCGATCGCGTGCGCACCTTCACGGAGGAGCCGGTCACGACCGCGTTCGAGCGCCTCCGCGACGATCTCCGTCCGCTGGTGCGATACCGCGATCTCGACGTGCAGTTCGTCGAGCCCCCGCTGGACGGCCGTCCCCTGCCCAGCGAGGTGGCCCATGGCGCACGCGCGGTCGTCCGCGGGTCGATCCTCGCCCTCGTCGACCGGCCGGAAGTCGGCCGCGTGCGCGTGCAGTGGGATTGCGACGGCACCAACCTGCTGATCAGCATGCGCGACGATGGTCCCGGGGATCTCACGGACGCCTCGACCCAGCTGCAGCTCGTACGGCAGCGCGTGCACGCTCTCAACGGTCGCCTCAGCGTAGAGGCCACACCGGGATGGGGCACCGAGATGTCGATCGTCATCCCGCTCGATCCTCCGCATACGACGGCGGTCGCCGCGGCGTGGAACCTTCGACCGCGCGAGTTCGAGGTGCTGCAGCTCCTGGCATCCGGCCGGCGCAACCGCGGCATCGCCGAGGACCTCGGCATCAGCGAGAACACCGTCAAGTTCCACGTCGCCAGCATCTACCGCAAGCTGAATGCGAGCGGTCGCGCGGAGGCGACGGCGTTGTTCGTCGAGCGCGGAGTCACGGCCGACCTCGGCTGACGGCCGAGTCTCGGGCGCGATTTGGCGCGCTCCGCGGCATCCCGTACACTGATCGGAGCCGAAGACCGCTGGTCATCGCTGTGCGCGCAAGTGCACGGAGATCGAAGCTCTGCATCGCAGGGGCCCGCGCAGGTGTCACGAACTTCATTGCTCCGTGCGCTTGCGCCGGAGCTTTTTCTTTGCCGTGAAGCGATGGATGACCGGATGCCGAGGCCGACGCCCCGCCATCGTGGAGCGTCTCGTACACACAAGGAGTGGCCATGGCGCAGAAGGAAGCATCGGTCGCCGAGCTCACGAAGCATTTCGAGGACTCGACCGCCGTTCTGCTGACCGAGTACCGCGGTCTGACGGTTGCCCAGCTCAAGGAGCTGCGCAACAGCATTCGTCAGGACGCGGAGTACGCCGTGGTGAAGAACACGCTGACCAAGATCGCCGCGAACAACGCGGGGATCACGTCGCTGGACGACGACCTCAAGGGTCCGTCGGCTGTGGCGTTCGTGCACGGCGACCCGGTCGCCGTCGCGAAGGGCCTGCGTGCCTTCGCCAAGGCACACCCTCTTCTCGTGATCAAGGGCGGTTTCTTCGACGGAAACCCCCTGAGCGCGGACGAGGTCAACAAGCTCGCCGACCTCGAGAGCCGTGAAGTCCTGCTGGCGAAGCTCGCCGGCGCGATGAAGGCCTCGTTGACCAAGGCGGCCTACGTCTTCACTGCGCTGCCGTCGAAGGCCGTTCGCACGGTCGACGCGCTGCGCGAGAAGCAGGAGTCCGCGGCCTGACATCGGGCCCCGGCATAGCGAAACCACTATCAAGGAGAATCATCATGGCAAAGCTCAGCACTGAGGAGCTGCTCGACCAGTTCAAGGAGCTCACGCTCATCGAGCTCAGCGAGTTCGTCAAGGCGTTCGAGGAGACCTTCGACGTCACCGCTGCCGCCCCCGTGGCCGTGGCCGCTGCCGGCGCCCCCGCCGGTGGTGCCCCTGCCGAAGAGGCCGAGGAGAAGGACTCGTTCGACGTCGTTCTCGAGGCCGCCGGCGACAAGAAGATCCAGGTCATCAAGGTCGTCCGCGAGCTCACCTCGCTCGGCCTCGGTGAGGCGAAGGCCGTCGTCGACGGTGCTCCCAAGGCTGTCCTCGAGGGCGCCAACAAGGAGACCGCCGAGAAGGCTCAGGCAGCCCTCCAGGAGGCTGGCGCGACGGTTACCCTCAAGTAATCTCGCTGTACTTCTCGAAGGCCCCGGATGCTGCGCATCCGGGGCCTTCGTCACGCCCGGGCTGCGCAATGCTGCGGTACTTCGCGATGTCCGCGAAATCCCTTTCTCACGGTTTCATCACGACCGATGCCTGAATTTCCGGTTGTGCTTGCGCTCCAGCATCCGATGTGGGCATACTGAGAAAGCGCATTCCAGAAAGCGCATTCTCACCCATCGACGACGATGACCGGAGGACACGGTGACAACGTTGCACCGCCCGACAACGCGGCCTCGCCGCCGCGATCGCGGGGCCGCCGCATGAGCGCGATCAGCGAGCTCGGAAAGCTGAAGTCGGCGAAATCCGACGGCAAGAAGCAGAACAGGGCCGCGTATCTCTTCCTGGCGCCCTGGTTCGTCGGCCTTGCCCTGATCACGATCGGCCCGATGATCGCCTCGTTCGGGCTCTCCTTCACGCGGTACAACCTGCTGAGCCCGCCGAAGTGGATCGGATTCGAGAACTTCGCCCGCATGTGGCAGGACGAGCGCCTCCACAACGCGCTGCAGGTGACCTTCACCTACGTGTTCGTGTCGCTCCCGCTCCAGCTCGCCGTCGCGCTCTTCCTGGCGATCGTGCTCGATCGCGGGCTGCGCGGCCTGGCGTTCTACCGCTCGGCCTTCTACCTGCCGTCGCTGCTCGGCGCGAGCGTCGCGATCGCGATCCTGTGGCGCCAGATCTTCGGCGTCGACGGCCTGGTCAACCAGGTGCTGGCGGTCTTCGGGATCGAGGGTCAGGGGTGGATCTCGAGCCCCGACACGGCGCTGGGCACGCTCATGGTCCTCAACGTCTGGACGTTCGGGTCGCCGATGGTGATCTTCCTCGCCGGCCTGCGCCAGATCCCCACGATGTACTACGAGGCGGCCGATGTCGACGGGGCGAGCCGACGGCAGCAGCTGTTCCGGATCACGATCCCGCTGCTCACGCCGATCATCTTCTTCAACGGCGTGCTGCAGCTGATCGGCACGTTCCAGTCGTTCACCCAGGCCTACATCGTCTCGGGCGGCACCGGCGGCCCGGTCGACTCCACGCTCTTCTACACGCTGTACCTGTACCAGCAGGGCTTCACCAACTACAACATGGGCTACGCCTCGGCGATGGCGTGGCTGCTGCTGATCATCATCGGCATTCTGACCGTCCTGATGTTCTGGACCTCGAGGTTTTGGGTTTTCTACGATGACCAAGATTGACGACACCGCCATGGCGGCTCCGCTCGCGACCGAGACCATCGTCACCGGTCGCCCGTCACGCTCGCGCCGACGCAGCCCGTTCCGCAAGCCGCTCGCAAGCGTGGTGCGCCACACGCTGCTGATCGCACTGGCGCTGGTGATGCTCTACCCGGTGATCTGGATGGTGGTCAGCTCGCTGCGGCCGAACGACGAGATCTTCCGCGACCCGTCGATCATCCCCGACAGCTTCGAGGTCTCGAACTACACCGACGGCTGGAACGCACTGGCGTATCCGTTCAACGTCTACATGTGGAACTCGGCGATCATCGTGATCGGGTGCATCGTCGGCAACCTGGTGTCGTGCTCGATGGCAGCGTACGCCTTCGCCCGGCTGCACTTCACGGCCAAGCGCTTCTGGTTCGCGGTGATGCTGCTGAGCATCATGCTCCCCATCCACGTGATCATCGTCCCGCAGTACGTGCTCTTCTCCCAGCTCGGCTGGGTGAACACCTTCCTGCCGCTCATCGTGCCCAAACTGCTCGCCACGGATGCGTTCTTCATCTTCCTGATGGTGCAGTTCATCCGCGGCATCCCGAAGGAGCTCGACGAGGCCGCCCGGATCGACGGCGCCGGCCACCCGCGCATCTTCCTGCAGATCATCCTGCCGCTGATGGTGCCGGCGCTCGCGACGACCGCGATCTTCACATTCATCTGGACCTGGAACGACTTCTTCTCGCAGCTGATCTTCCTCACCAAACCCGAGCTGTACACCGTCCCCCTGGCGCTGCGGTCGTTCGAAGACGCCCAGAGCTCCACCAACTACGCCCAGATGTTCGCGATGAGCGTCGTCTCGCTCATCCCGATCTTCCTGATCTTCCTGTTCGGCCAGAAGTTCCTCATCAAGGGGATCGCGACGACCGGGATCAAGTGACGCACGCGTCACGCACTGCTTCGCGGGCCTCCCGGCCCACCCTCATCACACGCACCACACCCACTCACCGACTTCGGTCGAAAGGATGCAAGACATGCGACGCACCACAACCGCACCGCGCTGGTTGCTGCTGACCTCCGTCGGCGCAGCGACGATGCTGACGCTGACGGCATGCGCGGGGACGACGGAGACGCCTGCCACCGGCCCGACGCTGTCCGACGAGCCCGTGACGCTCAGCTTCACCTGGTGGGGCAACGACGTCCGCCACGGCATCACCGAGGAGCTCATCGCCGCCTTCGAGGCGGAGCACGAGAACATCACCATCGAGCCGCAGTACACCGACTGGGCCGGCTACTGGGACAAGCTGGCGACCACCGTGGCCGCCGGCGACGCCCCCGACATCATCCAGATGGACGAGAAGCAGCTGTCGACCTACGCCGCCAACGGCGTCCTGCTCGACCTCGGCACGCTCGGCGACGCGCTGCCCACCGAGGACTTCCCCGAATCGGTCCTCGGGACGGGCGCCCTCGACGGCACGCAGTACGGGATCCCGGTGGGCATCAACACGTACACCTACATGGCGAACGCCGACCTGCTCGAGAGCCTGGGCATCGAGCTGCCCGACGACGAGACCTGGTCGTGGGACGACTTCACCGAGCTCGCCGAGGAGATCACCGCGGCCAGCGGCGGCGCGGTCATCGGCTCGCAGTCGTGGGGCTTCGAGGACGGCGGCCTGAACAACTGGCTGCGCCAGCACGGGGAGTCGCTGTACGCCGAGGACGGCTCGCCCGAGGTCACCGCGAGCGAGGAGACCCTCGCGGACTGGTGGCAGCTGCTGCTGGACGTGACCGAAGCGGGCGGGACGCCCGACCCGTCGGCCACCATCGAGCGCGAGTCGGCCGGTCTGGCCGAGTCGTTCACCGCGACGAACCAGTCCGCGTTCGGCCCGTGGTGGTCGAACCAGGTGGCCGCGCTCCGCGACGCCAGCGGCCAGAACCTCGAACCGCTGATGGTTCCCACCCCCGACGAGGGCGAGAGCAAGGCTGCGTACTACAAGCCGTCGATGTTCTGGTCGGCGTCGGCCAAGTCCGAGCACCCGGCCGAGGTCGCGCTGTTCCTCGACTTCCTCTCCAACAGCGAGGAGGCCGCCGACCTGCTGCTCGCCGAGCGCGGGGTGCCGGCCAACGAGAAGATCCGCGAGTACATCACGCCCAAGCTCGACGAGGTCAACCAGGAGGTCGTGGACTTCCTCGACGCGATCGCACCGCGTGTCGGCGACGCGGCTCCGGCGACCCCGCCGGGCGGCGGGGCCATCGAGACGATCATCGACCAGCACACCCAGCGCGTGCTGTTCGGCGAGCTGACGCCGGAAGACGCTGCTGCGAGCTTCATCGCAGAGCTGCAGCAGGCTCTCGACGACGCCGCCATCTAGCCGACGAGCCGGGCGCGCGCACCCGAGTGCGCGGCCGGACGTCAGAAGAACCGCACGGGACCGGGCCGAAGTGATGAGGGGCCCGGTCCCGGGCGGCCACGCCGAGCGCGGATGCGCCCGAGCGCACCTAGTCACGCTCATGATGGAACAGGGAGGAGGTCGCGTTGACCGAGGTCACGTCGCGCCCGATCACAATGGCGCAGGTCGCGCAGCACGCCGGTGTCTCGCAGGCGTCGGTGTCGCGCGTCCTGAACGGCGTCGCCACCGTGGACCCGGCGATCGTCGCCAAGGTCAATCGCGCCATCGCCGCACTGAACTACTCGCCCAGCGAAGCCGCGCGCAGTCTGGTGCGGGGGAGCAGTCACACCATCGCCCTCCTGGTGCCCGACCTCGAGAACCCGCTCTTCCAGGGCGTGCTCAAGGGCCTGACCGTGGCTGCCGCCCGCGACGGCTACCGCGTGCTCGTGGCCGACAGCGCCGAAGCGGTCGGCGTGGAGGCAGAGATCGCGAGCGAGGCGCGCAGCAAATGCGACGCGCTGGTGCTGGTCTCACCGCGGATGCCGGATGACGAGCTGCGCGACCTCATCCAGCGCACGACTCCCGTCGTCGTGGTGAACCGCCGCGTCGACGACTCCGCCGCCGCTCAGCTCTCCGTGGACTACGTGACCGCGGTCAAAGAGCTGGGCGTGCACCTGCGGGGGTTCGGTCATCGCCGGATCGCCTACGTCGCCGGCCCGTCGCTCAGCTATGCGAACGAGCAGCGTGCGCAGGGACTCGGTGAACTCGGCCGCGAGTACCCCGACCTCGAGTTCCTCACCATCCCGGCCGGATCCAGCATGGAGGCCGGCTACGACGCCGCCGACGCCGTGCTCGAGACGGGTGCCACAGCGGCCATCGCGTTCAACGACCTCGTCGCCCTGGGGCTGCTGTCGCGGCTGCGCGAGGTCGGCGTGGAGGTTCCCGAGCAGCTGTCCATCGTCGGCATCGACGACATCCCGCAGTCGCGGTTCGCCGCTCCGCCGCTGACCACGATGTCGGTGCCGCGGATCGAGATCGGGCGCCAGGCGTGGAACCGCATGCGCCAGGCGCTCGAGGGGGAGCGCGCGGGGCACCCGCTGTTCTATCGCCCTGTCCTGGTGCCGCGCCGCAGCTCGGGTCCGGCATCCCACGCCAGTGGCTGGGTCGGTCCGGCGCGTCCTGTCCTGCGTCTCGGGTCGACCGTCGTCGCGCAGTACGAGGAGGGCACCAGCGTCGACGCCGTGCTGTCGCCCCGGCCCTTCCTCGACAGCGTCGTCTCGCGCACCGGCACGCCCCTCTCGGTCACCGAGCCCACCGACCACCCGCACCACCTGGGGGTGAGCCTGGCGATCCCGGACGTCAACGGCACGTCGTACTGGGGCGGCCGCACCTACGTCCGCGGCGAGGGCTCGATCATGGTGCCCAACCACGGCCGGCAGCGGCGCGACCGTCTTCGCATCGAGGGACATTCGCTCGACGAACGCCTCAGCTGGGTCGATCACCACGGGAACACCCAGCTGGTCGAGGTGCGCGAGCTGCGCTCCGCCGAGCTCGCCAACGGCTGGGCGCTGCGCTGGCGCAGCCACCTGAAGGCCACTCTCGACGCGATCACCTTCGGATCACCGGCCACCAACGGTCGCGAAGGCGCAGGGTACGGCGGAATCTTCTGGCGGTTCGCGCCCGAGATCGCACGGGTGTTCAGTCCGGCCGGCGACACCGAGCGCGACGTGCACGGCGCCGCGACGCCGTGGCTGGCCTTCTCGTTCCCTGATCGCGCGACCACCGTCGTGCTGGCGCAGGGGCCGCAGCCGCTGCCGTGGTTCGTGCGCTTCGCGGAGTATCTGGGCGCCGGGCCCGCCGTCGCATGGGACGCGCCGCATGTCATCCCCGAGGGCGGCGAGCTCAATCTCGAGCTCACCGCGTTCGTGCTCGACGAGGAGCTTCCCGACGCGACCGCCGTCGAGAGGGCGCTTCCGGCGCTGCGGGCCGAGGCGGGACTGTGACGCAACGCCTCCGCGTCGGCATCGCCGGGGTGCACGGGCACGGCAGAAGCCACGTCGGCGCGACGCTCGCGCTCGCCGACGACGTGGAGCTCGTCGCCGTCGCCGACCCCCGGGGCGGCGGCGACGTTCCCGCCGGGGTGCGCGTCTACGACGACGCGGCCGCGATGATCGACGACGCCGGCCTCGACATCGTGGTCCTCAGCACGCCCATCCCCACGCACACCGCCCTGTCGCTGCGCGCGGTGGCGCGATGGTCTCATGTGCTGCTCGAGAAGCCGCCGGTGCCATCGGTCGCGGACCACCTCGCCCTGACGAGCGCCGCGGATGCCGCGTCCCGCGCCGTGCAGGTGGGCTTTCAGTCGCTGGGCAGTCGTGGAGTCCCGGCGACGGCCGAGCTCGCGGCATCCGGCGTCATCGGCGACGTCCTCCACTACGGCGCGGTCGGCCTGTGGTCGAGGTCGGAGCAGTACTGGCGTCGCGCGCCTTGGGCGGGGCATCGTGTGCTGGACGGACGACTGGCCGCCGACGGTGTGGTGACGAATCCTCTGGCGCATGCGCTGCAGACGGCCTTCGCGATCGCCGGTGCGCACACCCCCGCCGACGTGGTCTCGATCGACGCGGACCTCCGCCGTGCGAATGACATCGAGACCGACGACACCTCCTCGCTCGTCGTCGAGCTGGACGGCGGCGTGCGCGTGGCGGCCGGGCTCGCGGTGACGGCGCCGCGACGGCATGAGCCGTACGTGCTCGTGCGCGGCACGCGCGGCCACCTGGTCTACCACTACACCCTCGACACGCTGCACGTCTTCCGCGACGGCATCGGACTTCCGCGCACGTTCGCGTTCGAGCGCACCGGTCTGCTCGCCGACCTCGTCTCTCACGTGCGGTCGGGCACGGAGCTCGCCGCGCCCCTGCACCGGACGGGCGCCTTCACCCGCGTGCTCGAGGCGATCATCACCGGCCCGCCCCCGACGCCCGTCTCGCCGGAACTCGTACGCACCACGTCCGAAGCCGGTGAGACGTTCCGCGTCGTCGAGGGCGTCGAGGATGCCGCGGAGCAGGTGGCGTGGCAGGCGAAGACCTTCCGCCATCTCGGGATGCTCTGAATCACCGTCCGGCGCGGCGGCCGACGCCGATGACGGCGGACGCGTCGTCGTTCACCGGCGCGGTCGAATTGCGGACGACGAGCGGAGAGGCTTCGTAGACGCGATGGGCGGGCGCCGCGGGATCCTCGAGCTGCCACATCAGCAGCTGCACCGCGGCGCGGCCCTGCTGGTGCGGCCGCTGTTGCAGAGTGGTGAGCGAGAACATGTCGGCGTAGGCGTGATCGTCGATGCCGACGACGCTCAGGTTCTCGGGAACGCGGATGCCGAGTCGCCGCGCCGCGATGATGGAGCCGACGGCGACCTCATCGCAGACGCCGACGATCGCCGTCGGCCGGGTGCGCCGGTCGCCCAGCAGATCGACCGCCGCGCCGTAGCCGCCGGGAAGCGTCACCTCGGACTCGACATGGCGAGCGGATGCCTCGAGCCCCGCGTCCCGCATGGCGGCGAGGTAGCCCGCACGCCGGCGCTCGTCGCCCAGGCTGGTGCGAGCGCCGTCGGGGTCGCCGCCGAGGAAGACGATGCTGCGGTGACCCAGGCCGATCAGGTGATCGGTGGCGATGCGCCCGGCGGCCTCGTCGTCGATCGACACGGCGTTCGTGCCCGCGTCGTAGCCGCCCACGCTCACGATCGGCCTCCCGAACGCCATCAGACGCTCGAGCTCCCGGGCGTTCGGCTCGATGCCCACCGCGATCAGTCCGTCGAACCGCTTGCGGGCGAGGAAGTGCTCGAACATCTCGCGCCGCGCCGCCGACTCAGGGGGAGCGCCGTAGAGCACCAGGTCCAGGTGTCGTTCGCGGAGGGCGTCCTGGATCCCCTCGAGCACCTGCGCGAAGAACCAGCGGTCGAGCGTGGGCATCACGACCCCGATCGTCTGGGTGCGGCCGGTCACCAGGCTCACGGCACTCGTGGTGGGCACGTAGCCGAGGGAGGCCGCCGCGGCTCGGACGCGCTCCCGCGTGGATCCGGACACATAGCCCGCGCCGGTCAGCGCACGCGACGCCGTCGACTTCGACACGCCGGCGGCCCGCGCCACGTCCGCGATCCCCGCCATCGGGCCCCTCCTCGCGCCCCGCGTACGTCGCCGTCGCCGGGGAAAACTGGAACCGGTTCCAGCGCCATTGTGCACCGGCGCGCAGAGAAGCGCCAGCGGAAGATCGCCGTTTATCGAGTTGTGACCCAGAGAGATTGTGTCGCTCTCGCGCATCCCCTAGCGTGAGCATGGAATCGGTTCCCGATACGAATGTGCGGAGTCCGCGACGGTTCTCCGCGACTTCAATGAGGAGGCAGAGAATGACTGCACTGCGATCGCGCTCCCGCGCGACCATCGCACTGGGGGTCGCCACGATTGCGGCCCTGACACTCGCCGGCTGCGCAGAAGGCGGCGACGAAGGCGACGACGACGGCTCGGTCGAGGGCGAGACCGTCGAGATCTCGGGCGGCATCACCGGTACGGAGGCGGACGCCCTTCAGCGCGTGTTCGACGCGTACGGCGAGGAATCCGGCATCACCGTGAAGTACACCGGTGACAAGGGCTTCGAGGGCAACATCGTGACCAAGGTCGCCGGTGGCTCGGCCCCCGACATCGCGATCGTTCCACAGCCCGGTCTGCTGCGGTCCCTGATCGAGACGGGCGAGGTGAAAGAGGCGACCGAGGAGGTCACGGCAAACGTCGAGGAGTACTGGTCGCCGGCGTGGAAGGAGTACGGCTCGTTCGACGGCACGTTCTATGCCGCGCCGATGCTCGCCAACCTCAAGGGCTACGTCTTCTACTCGCCCGCCAAGTTCGCGGAGTGGGGAGTCGAAGTGCCCACCACGTGGGACGAGGTGCTCACCCTGACCCAGACAATTCGAGACGCCACCGGCCAGCCCCCGTGGTGCGCCGGATTCTCGTCTGAGGCGGCGTCGGGTTGGCCCGGAACCGACTGGGTGGAGAACCTCGTGCTTCGTCAGTCGGGTCCCGAGGTCTACGACGAGTGGGCGAACGGCGAGGTGCCGTTCACCGATCCTGACATCGAGGCGGCATTCGACTCGGTCGGCGAGATCCTTCAGAACCCGGACTACGTCAACGCCGGATTCGGCGACATCAAGAGCATCAACTCGACTGCTTTCGGTGACCCCATCGCTGCCGCGGTGGCGAACGGGACCTGCGCCCTGACGCAACAGGGCAACTTCCTTGCCGCCAACTTCCTCGCGGTGCAGACGGCGGAGGGCGAGACGCCCACGATCGCTCCCGATGGCGACGTCTACGCGTTCCTCCTGCCGGGGCTCGAGGAAGGTGAGGTGGCCGTCGCAGGCGGTGGCGAGTTCGTCACTGCCTTCTCGGACGACGCCGCCACGCAGGCGGTACTCGAGTACATGTCGACGCCGGAGTACGCGGACGCTCGGGTCTCCGAGGGCGGGGTCGTCTCGGCCAACTCGGGTGCGGACCCCTCTCTGGCCTCCAGTGAGTTCCTGACTGAGGTGATGGAGATCGTGCAGGACCCGAATACGACCTTCCGCTTCGACGCCTCCGACCTCATGCCGGCGACCGTCGGATCGGGATCGTTCTGGCGAGGGATGGTCGACTGGATCGACGGCAAGCCGACGCCGCAGGTCCTGGAAGACATCCAGGCAGGTTACGAGAACTGACCCATCGCACTCCGGTGCCGGGCCCGCCCGCTTGCGCGGGCCCGGCGCCGGGGTGACGTCATCCGTCGGCGTCGACGGGGGAAGGCAGACCATGTCTCAGACCGCAACATCGGCAGAGAAGACGCAAGGCGCACCGCCCGCGCCGCCCGAACGCGGAGGGAGGAAGCCGCCGTCGGCGCGGACAACGCGGCTGGTCGTCACGGTCGGGATCATCGTCATCGCCGCGCTGATCGTCTTCCTGCTCCTCAGCCCTCAGCCCGAGGACCCGCGGCCGGTATCGCTGGGCTTCTCGCTCAACGCGTTCTTCCAGTGGATCGGCAACCTGCACCCTCTCGTGCAGATCCCGGTCGTGCTCCTCGTCTTCGGCGTGGTCGTCGCCATCCTGCTCGTGCTGATCGAATACGCGCCCCGCCAGGGCCGTGGGTACTTCTGGCTGCGGCTCGTGGCGTGCTTCGCGATCCCGTTCCTCGCGTTCATGATGCTTCGCCCCTACCAGGGCGCCGTGCTCTTCGTGATCCCCATCGCACTCATCGCCGGCGGCCTGCTGTTCTTCGCCGACTACAGGGCCCGGCAAGGCGCGGGGTATCTCTTCCAGCTCACCCTCTTCATGGCGCCGGCGGCCATCCTCGTGCTCGTCGGACTCGTCTACCCCTCGATCGCGACCATCATCCAGTCGTTCTACGACAAGTCGGGTGACAACTTCGTCGGTCTCGAGAACTACGTCTGGGCCTTCACGAACCCCCAAGGCTTCTGGTCGATCGTGAACACGATCATCTGGGCGATCTTCGCACCGGTGTTCGCGACGATCCTCGGCCTCGGCTACGCCGCCTTCATGGAGCGTGCGCGCGGCGACCGGATCCTCAAGGTGCTGATGCTCGTGCCGTTCGCCTTCGCCGGCGTCAGCATGAGCATCATCTGGAAGTTCGTCTACGACTATCGCCAGGGCGAGCAGATCGGCCTCCTCAACGCCATCGTGGTCGCCTTCGGCGGCGACCCGGTGCGGTGGCTCGACATCTGGCCCCTCGTCAACACGTTCTGCCTGCTGTTCGTCTTCGTCTGGGCGCAGACCGGATTCGCCATGGTGGTGCTGTCGGCGGCGATCAAGGCCGTGCCGGTCGAGCAGCTCGAGGCGGCCCAGCTCGACGGCACTTCGGCGTGGCAGCGATTCATCAACGTCACGGTTCCGGGCATCCGCACGTCGATCGTCGTCGTGCTGACGACCATCACGATCGCGGCCCTGAAGCTCTACGACATCGTCGCGGTGATGACCGGCGGTCGGTCGAATTCGACCGTGCTGGGATTCGAGATGGTCAACCAGCAGCAGCGGTTCCAGAGCTTCGGACACTCGGCAGCGCTGGCCGTGCTGATCTTCGTGCTCGTGACTCCGCTGCTGATCTATAACGTGCGACAGCTGCGCAAGCAGAGGGAGGTGCGGTGATGACCGCCGTCGAGTCCGAGACCACGCCGCGGTTCGACAAAGGCGCCGCGCGCAAGGTCGATCGCCAGACCCGCCGCCTCGAGTCCCAGGCGCAGAAGCGGCTGAGCTCGCCCCTGGCCACGATCATCGCGATCGCCATCGCGTTCCTGTGGACGATCCCCACGCTCGGCCTTCTCATCACCTCGTTCCGTCCCGGCGCGGATTCGGCGGCGACGGGATGGTGGACCGTCTTCACCGACCCCGACTTCACCCTCGGGAACTATCAGGCGGCGCTGACCTCGGGCGGCACCGCGCTGACGCTGGGGCAGTCGTTCCTCAACTCCCTGGCGATCACGATCCCGGTGACCCTCTTCGCTCTGGCGGTCGCGGCGCTCGGCGCCTACGCGTTCGCGTGGATGGATTTCAAGGGTCGCGGATTCCTGTTCGTGGCCGTGTTCGCACTGCAGATCGTGCCGATCCAGATGGCACTCGTGCCGCTGCTCACGCTCTTCTCACGCGGACTCGAGATCGGCGACGTGGCGATCTTCCCCGGCCTCGAGATGAGGGAGGTCGACCGAAGCTTCGCGACCGTGTGGATCGCGCACACGATCTTCGCGATGCCGCTGGCGATCTTCCTGCTGCACAACTTCATCTCGCAGATCCCGGGCGACGTCATCGAGGCGGCGCGCGTCGACGGTGCCGGCCATGGTCAGATCTTCTTCCGGATCGTGCTGCCGTTGTCGGGACCCGCGCTCGCGGCGTTTGCCATCTTCGAGTTCATCTGGGTGTGGAACGACCTGCTGGTGGCGACGATCTTCGCGCCGACGTCGTCGCTGCCGATGACGCAGACGCTGAACTCGCTGTCGGGTTCGTGGGGCGACCAATGGTTCCTGCTGTCGGCGGGTGCGTTCCTCGTGCTCATCGTGCCGGTGATCGTGTTCCTCGCCCTGCAGCGGTACTTCGTGCGGGGCCTGATGGCGGGTGCGACCAAGGGCTGAGATCGGCAGGCGACCATGACGGCCGGGGGAGATGGGGCACGCGAATACTCGCGTGCCCCATCAGCCGTCTCACCGGTGTCGTTACTCTGATCGCATGGATGCCTCTGCCGACGCGCTCGCCACTGCCGATGCCGTCGACGTCGATCCGGCGGTGGGACTCACGGCATCTGATGTCGCCGAGCGGGTGGCGGGGGGACGCACGAACGCCTTCACCGCCGACACCAGCCGCAGTGTGTGGAACATCGTCCGGGCGAACGTGTTCACGCTGTTCAACGGCATCGTGTTCGCGTGCTTCTTCGTGCTGTTCGTGCTGGGGCGGTGGCAGGACGCCCTGTTCGGTCTTGCCGCCTTCGCGAACTCGATCATCGGATGCGTGCAGGAGTTCCGCGCGAAAGCCGCGCTGGACCGCCTCGCGCTGCTGAACGCGCCGAAGGCTCGGGTGCGGCGGGACGGAGCAGAGCTCGAACTCGTGCCCGCCGACATCGTGCTCGACGACATCCTCGTCCTGCGCGCCGGCGATCAGGTGCCCGCCGATGCCGTGGTGGTCGATACGCGTGCGCTGCAGATCGACGAGTCCATGCTCACGGGCGAGTCGGATGCGATCGACAAGCGGCCGGGCGATGACGCGCTGTCGGGCTCGATCGTCGTCTCGGGCGAGGGGGCCGCCCGAGTCACCCGCGTGGGAGCGGACTCCTACGCGAACAAGTTCGCCGGCGAGGCCAAGCGCTTCTCGCTCGTGGCGTCCGAGGTCCGCGGCTCGGTGAACCGGGTGCTGAAGTTCATGAGCTGGATCATCGGACCGGTGGGACTGCTCGTCCTGAACGCGCAGATGGTGGTCGCCGGAGGCTGGGCCCAGGCGTGGGAGAACGGCGGATGGGTGCAGGCCGTCGTGAACACGATCGCCTCGTTGACTGCGATGATCCCGCTGGGTCTCGTGCTCATGACCTCGATCGCGTTCGCCGTCGGCGCCGCGAAGCTCGCCGGCAAGCAGGTGCTCGTCAATGAGCTTCCGGCCGTCGAGGGCCTGGCACGGGTCGACGTGATCTGCCTCGACAAGACCGGCACACTGACCGCCGGTGAGATCACCTTCGACGCCCTGCATGAGATGGCGGCGCGGGACGGCTCCGGACGCGCGGACCCGGCCGCCTCCGGGATCGACGCGGTGCTCGCGTGGTACGGGGCGGCTCCCGACGCCAACGCGACCGCCCGCTGCCTGCGCGAGCCGTTCCCCGTCGTGACCGAGCTGCAGCCCGCGGCCTACATCCCGTTCTCGTCGGCCCGGAAGTGGAGCGCCGCCTCCTTCGGGACGGCGCAACCGGGCACCTGGGTGCTGGGGGCGCCCGAGATGGTGTTCGGCGACGCCGCAGCCGACCCCGCCACAGAGCTCGGCCGGGTGGTGACCGGTCTCGCGTCGAGCGGCCGCCGGACCCTGGTGCTCGGGTACTCGAACACGGCGCTGAGCGACGCGGACGTCGTGGCCGAGCGACTGCCGGAGGCCGTCGCGGCGGTCGCCGTCGTCACGTTCCGCGAGCAGGTGCGGCCCGATGCCGCGCAGACTTTGGCCTACTTCGGCGAGCAGGGCGTCAGCATCCGCGTCATCTCCGGCGACAATCCCCGCACGGTCGCGGCCATCGCGCGTGAGGTGGGCCTGGACGTGCCCGAAGGATACGACGCGCGCAAGCTCCCCGACGACGACGCCGAGCTCGGCGAGGTGCTCGAGCAGCACACCGTGTTCGGCCGGGTCACGCCCGAGCAGAAGAAGCGCATGGTGGTGGCGCTGCAGGCTCGTGGCCACGTCGTGGCCATGACCGGCGACGGCGTGAACGACGCGCTGGCGATCAAGACCGCCGACATCGGCATCGCGATGAACTCGGGCGCGGCAGCCACCAAGGCCGTCGCGCGGCTGGTGCTGCTCGACGGACGGTTCTCGCACCTGCCGGATGTGGTGGCCGAGGGGCGCCAGGTCATCGCGAACATCGAGCGCGTGTCGATGCTGTTCCTCACCAAGACCGCCTACGCCACGGGACTTGCGCTCCTGTTCGGCGTGCTGCTGCTGGAGTTCCCGTTCCTGCCACGACAGCTCTCGATCACCGACGGCCTGACCATCGGCATCCCCGCGTTCTTCCTCGCTCTGCTGCCCAACACGCAGCGGTACGTTCCGGGCTTCCTGAAGCGGTCGCTGACGTTCGCGATCCCGACCGGGGCCATCATCGCCGTCGCACTGACCCTTTACACGCTCGGCGCGAAGTCGCTCGGCGTGGACGAGCCCGAGCTGCGCACCGGCTCGACGATCATCCTCGCCGTCGTCGGCATCTGGGTGCTGACCGTGCTCTCGCGCCCGATCACGCGGTTCAAGGCACTGGTGATCGGCGCGATGTTCCTGGGGCTCGTGGGCGTGTTCACTCTCCCGCTGCTGACCGAGTTCTTCCAGCTCGTCGATCCCGGCGAGGAGGCTGCGTACCTGGTGGCGGTCGTGACGGTGCTGACGATCGCGGCGATCGAGGTCGTGCGCTTCATCCACCGCCGCTTCGTCGCCCGGGCGCTCGCCGCCGCCGGCGTCTGATCAGGGGAGCTCGCGAGCGAAGTGGCGTGCGCCCGGCGGCGTCCACAGCACGACCAGGGCGAAGACCGCGAGAGCGCTCTGCACGGTCGCGCCGATGTCCCAGGTGTCGGTCGAGGCGATCGTCGCGACGTGCAGCACGATCAAGATTCCGAGGAACACCGTCGCGAGCACGCGCGACAGACGGCTGCCGCGCGCCAGACCAGACGCGATCGCGACGAGCAGCAGGCCGAACAGGATGATCCCCGCGCCCAGCAGTGACACCACCAGAACGTCCGGTCCGGTGGCCTGATACCTGCTGAGCAGGACGAAGATGCCGAGAGTCACGTCGGCGATCCCCGCGATGTACACCAGCACCACCGCGATCGTCACGACGACCGGGCGTCGAGTGCGGGGTGCGTCGGTCACGGGCTCACCCTATCGGGGAGCGCACCCGCCGGCGCGTCAGCCCGCGCATCCGAGGCGGCTCTGGATGGAGCGCATGGCATCGATCTCGGCGGTCTGGCCGGCTTCGATGCTGCCCGCGACCTCGAGTGCGCGAGCGTCGGTGCCCAGCTCCTGCAGCGCCTCGGCCATCGGGATGGCGCCCTCGTGGTGGCGGATCATGAGCTCCAGGAAGAGGCAGTCGGCCTCCTGGCCGGTCGCCGTCGCGAGGTCGGCGAGCTCGTCGGCCGACGCCATGCCCATGGCAGCGCGGGCCTCGTCGGCGGTCATCGTCTCGCCGCCCGAGCCGCCGCCGTGCCCGTGGCCGGCGTCGGAGTCGCTCATCCACGCCATCATCGGTGCAGAACCGGCCTGCGAGAGGCCCCACTGCACCAGCCAGTCGTACATCTCACCGCGTTGACCCGCCTGCCCGGTGGCGATGTCGTAGGCCATGATGCGCACGTCGTCGTCGTCGGTCTTGCGGTAGATCTCCATCGCCATCTCGATGGCCTGGGTGTGGTGCACCTGCATGTCGCGCGAGAAGCCCGCCTCGGCGGAATCCGTGCCGGGCAGACCCACGCCCTGGGAGCCGAAGGTCGAGAACCGTCCGATCGCGAAGGCCAGCGCGGCGATCGCGAGAAGTACGAGCGCGATCGCCCACCACCGCCCGCTCCACGGGCGTCCCGGTGACTCAGCGCGGTGACCGACGTCGTCGGTGACGATGTCCGCGTTCTCCGGGCGGTCTGTCAACGCGTGACCTACTGCTTGCCCGGGGCGTCGAGCCCCCCGGTGCACAGGGCGCCGGGCTCGGGCACGTTCTGGCTACGCCAGTACTCCTCGAAGAACTGTCCGATGCGCTCGTCGTCGGCCGAGTCGAGCTTCAGCTGGTGATTCCAGTTCGACAGCGCGATGGGGGTGTCGAGCCCTTCGTACGGCGAGAGGACGACGTAGCTCGAGGGCAGCTGCGCCTTGAGCGTCGTCAGCTCGTCCCCCGTGACGGATGCGGGGTCGTAGGTGACCCACACCGCGCCGTGCTCGAGGGCGTGGACGGCGTTCTCGTTCGGGACGGGCTGGTCGTAGATGCCGCAGTTGAGCCAGACCTGGTTGTGAGGCCCTCCGGCGGGCGGGTTCTGCTCGTACTCGACGGTGCCCTCGACGTGATCGGTCTCGTTCTCGAAGGTCTCGACGCCTTCGATCTCGACGCCGTCGCTGCCCGCCTCGTACTGCTTCGGCGGTGCCGGAGCGAAGACGATCGAGGCGACGATGAGGCCGACGATGACCACGGCGGCGGTCGAGCCGACGATCCACCACACCAGCTTGCTGCGTCGCCGCTTGGCGAGCTGCTTCTGGTATTCGGCGAGCTTCTCCTGGCGCTTCTGCTCACGCTGCTGCTTGACCGTCAGGTTGATGTTCGCCTGCGTCGCGGGGTTGCCGCTTGTGCGCTTGTCGGCGGGGGTCGGGCTCATATGCGTGATCTCTACCGGTGATGACGGGGGCGCGAGGGCCCGGCGGGCGGTCTGCGGTCAGATGGCAGAACTTCTCTCATCCTATGCGAGCGCATGCGGGCGACGTCTGAGAAGCAGCCGACAGGGGACCGCTGGAGAGCGCGGGATGCCGGGTGTCACGCGCTTCGGCCGGGTGGAGGCATCCGGTATCATGGGTCCTCGAATCGATTCGAGCATCTGGATCGATCGACCGCGCGCCTGACCTCGGAGTCGACGCCCCTCGCATCGCCGCCCACACGCCACGAAACGAAGTCCTACGTTGCTCGACACCGCCTCCGTCCCTGTTCAGCGCCCCGAAGATCGCCCGCCCGTCGAGCCGCGTCCCCACTCGACGTCGACCGGCGCCATCCGCACTCTTGGGAGCAATCCGGCCACCGCGCCGATCATGCTGCACCCGGGCGACTCGATCTCGAACCGCCGTCGGATCCTCTACATCGTGCTGCTCGGCGCGCTCACGGCTCTCGGCCCCTTCACGATCGACCTGTACCTCCCGGCCTTTCCCGTGCTGGAGGAGGACTTCCAGACCACGGCCGCCGCGATCCAGCTGACCCTCACCGGGACGATGATCGGCTTCGCGCTCGGGCAGCTCGTGGTCGGCCCGCTGAGCGACAAGGTCGGCCGGCGCGTGCCGCTTCTCGTCGTGACCGCCCTGCACGTCATCGCGAGTGTGGCGGCCGCTCTCGCGCCGACCCTTGAACTGCTCTCGATCGCCCGGGTCTTCATGGGCGCCGGCGCGGCTGCCGGCGGCGTGGTGGCCGCCGCGATCGTGCGCGATCTGTTCGGCGGCCGACGCCTCGTCGTGATGCTCTCCCGCCTCGCGCTCGTCTCGGGCGTCGCGCCCGTGCTCGCGCCGCTGGTCGGATCGGCGCTTCTGCTGGTGGTGTCGTGGCGCGGCATCTTCGTCGTGCTCGCGATCTACGGCGCCGTCATGCTCGTCTCGGCGATCATCTTCATCCCCGAGACCCTGCCGCGAGCGCGTCGGCACGAGAGGGGCGCGACGACGGTCTGGCAGCGCTACCGGAGCGTCTTCAGCGACCGGGTCTTCATCGGGGTGCTCATCATCGGCGGCATGACCTTCTCGGGCTTGTTCTCGTACCTCTCGGCCTCGCCGTTCCTGTTCCAGGTGACGTATGCGTTCGATCCTCAGCAGTACGGCGTGCTGTTCGCGGTCAACTCGCTCGGCGTCGTGCTCGGTGTGCAGGCCGCGTCGCGGCTCGCGGCGCGGTTCGGGCCGCAGTGGGTGCTCGCCTGGTCGACCGCGGTGCTGTTCGTCGCGGCATCGGTGATCATCCTCGCCGACCAGCTGGGCCTGGGGCTGTGGGGGACCGTCGTGCCGCTGTTCGTCTTCATGACGGCCTGCGGATTCTCGTTCCCCTGTGTGCAGGTGCTGGCGCTCGACCGGCACGGCAAGGCCGCCGGCACGGCGCAGTCGATCGTCGGCGCGACGAACTTCGGCGTGGCGGGCGTCATCTCGCCGCTGGTGGGCTGGATCGCGAGGGATGCCGGCATCACGGCGACCACGATGGCCACCGTCATGGTCGGCTGCGCCGTCGTCGGCGTTCTCTCGCTCTGGCTGGTCGTCCGCCCCCGCACCGTGGAGCGTCTCACGCCCTGAGGACGATCGACAGCCCGGACGGGGAGCCCGCGCTCAGGGCGCCGGCCGCCGCACCGGCTGCAGCCGGAACAGCCGGACCTGACGCCCCGACGATCGTTCATAGTTGCGATACCCCGGCCACTGGCGCTCGATGCGCGCCCACACCCCGTCGCGTTCGTCGTCGGGGACCAGGCTCGCCCGCACCGGCATGCGCCGACCGCGCACCGTGATCTCGGCGTCGGGGTAGGCGAGCAGGTTCGCCGTCCACGCCGGATGCCGCTGCCCGGCGAAGTTCGTACCGGCGACGATCGCGCACCCCTGACTGTCGGGGGTGTACATCAGCGGCGCGTCGCGAGGCTCGCCGGACTTCGCACCCCGGGTGTGGAGAACCAGCGACGGCACGAGCAGTCCGCTGATCTGCACGCTCCCACGCGAGATCCACGCGACGAACCGCTCCAGCGGCGGAAGCAGCACCGGCCCGAGCACGCGCCGGAACAGCCGTGTCCGTGTGAGCGGCGCGACCGCTCTCCTCACGACGTCTCGCACGCGGCCCATGGCTGCCATCCTGCTCCCTCCGTGGGTCCGCCGCACCGCCCACCCTCGAGGAGGTACATTCCGGCGCGTCGACGACCTGCGCCGTCGGCGAGAACACGAGTGCTCGGCGCAATAGAGGATCGGGGAGCGGGCGCGCCAGGGGGTGGACGCCGAAGCCTCGACGTGCACAATGAACGGATGGCCGAAACCGACCGCAGGATCGCGGCATCCGTCACCGCCGTTCTTCTCGTAGGCGGCGCGCTCGTCCTGCTCTCGTGCCTGCTGGGATGGTGGATCCTCTCGCGTGGCGAGGAGGCCTTCGACCTGGACCTGTGGTGGAACTCGGCGCTCGTCGAGTTGCGCGTGCCGCCCCTGCTGTGGATCTCTCACGCGATGGACTGGCTCGGCGGCGGCTGGTTCGGGGTTCTCGTCGTGCCGATCGGCGGGGCCGTCGCGCTGATCCTGATACGCAGACCGTGGGCCGCGGCGTACTTCCTCGCAGCCGAGGCGGTCTCGGCCGCCGGCGTGCAGGCGCTCAAGCACCTGTTCGGCCGCGTGCGGCCCGACGAGATCCTGGTGATCGCGGACTACGGCTCGTTCCCGTCCGGCCACGTCGCCAACGCCGCCACCCTCGCGGTGGCCGCGTTCATCATCTTCCCGCGCGTCTGGGTCGCCGTCGTCGGCGCCGGCTGGGTGCTTCTCATGGCGTTCAGCCGCACGTACGTCCACGCCCACTGGCTGAGCGACACGATCGGCGGTGCGCTCCTCGGCGCCGGCGCGGCGGTGCTCGTCGCCGGTGTCTTCGCCGTGCCGATGGCGAGGGAACGGATGCCGCGGGAGAAGGTCGCTGGCTAGGCTGACCGCATGACCTCGCCAGAGTCGTCTGCCTCGCCCGACCGCGCCGCTTCTGACGCCGCCGATCCTGACGCTGCTGTCGCGGCCGCCGAGGCGGAGCTGGTTCGGCTCCGCGCGGAGGCCGAGGCCGCCGAGGCTCAGCTGAAGGCGGCACAGGCCAGAGCTGCGCTCGCCGCCGCCGAGGCCGAGGCCGCGAAAGCCCGTGCCGCTGGCCCTCTTCGCACGACTGTCGACGATGCAACCGGCGCCGGGACCGCGGAGCCGGGGGAGTCACCCCACGCGGCCAGCCGAACGCACACCCCGGGAGCTGCAACCGGGGGGCCCGCGGGAGCGCCGGCCGATGTCGCGCCGACCCGGGAACCAGACCCGCATCGCACCCCCTACGAAACCGAGCAGTCCGGCCCTCTCCCGCCTTCCGAGGTGGAGAGGATCGTCCAGGGCTACTCGTTCGATTCCGCCACGCTCGATCTCGGCGCCCTCGTCAACGGCGATCCGGTGCCGTCTGCGCAGATCCGGATTCCGCTCGGCATGATGAACCGGCATGGGCTGGTCGCCGGCGCGACAGGCACGGGCAAGACCCGCACCCTGCAGGGGCTGGCCGAGCAGCTCGCCGCGCAGGGCGTTCCGGTGTTCGCCGCCGACATCAAGGGCGACCTGTCGGGCGTCGCGACGCCCGGCGAGCCGAACGACAAGCTGCTCGCGCGCACGAAAGGCATCGGGCAGGACTGGAAGCCTGCGGCGTCGGTCACGGAGTACTTCGCGCTCGGCGGCATCGGCAAGGGCGTGCCGGTGCGGGCCACGGTGTCGGGATTCGGGCCGCTGCTGCTGAGCAAGGTGCTGGGCTTGAACGACACGCAGGAGTCGAGCCTCGGGCTCGTGTTCCACTACGCCGACGCTCAGGGCCTGGCCCTCGTCGACCTGTCGGACCTGCGCGCTGTGCTCACTCATCTCACGAGCGACGAGGGCAAGGCCGAGTTGAAAGACCTGGGCGGGCTGTCAGCGGCGACGGCCGGCGTCATCCTGCGCGAGCTCATCACGTTCGCCGACCAGGGCGCCGACGTCTTCTTCGGCGAGCCCGAGTTCGAGGTCAGCGACTTCCTTCGCACGGCGCCGGACGGCCGCGGCATCATCAGCCTGCTCGAGGTGCCCGGAGTCATCGACAAGCCGGCGCTGTTCTCGACCTTCCTGATGTACCTGCTCGCCGAGCTCTTCGAGCTGCTTCCCGAGGTCGGCGACCCCGACAAGCCGAAGCTGGTCTTCTTCTTCGACGAGGCGCACCTGCTGTTCACGGACGCCTCGAAGGACTTCCTCGCGGCGATCGTGCAGACGGTGCGCCTCATCCGCTCGAAGGGCGTGGGCGTGTTCTTCGTGACGCAGACTCCGAAGGACGTGCCGTCGGACGTGCTCGCCCAGCTGGGGTCGCGCGTCCAGCACGCGCTGCGCGCCTTCACGCCCGACGACGCCAAGGCGCTGAAGGCGACGGTGGGGACGTACCCGACGTCCGGCTACGACCTGGACAGGGTGCTGCAGGAGCTCGGGACGGGCGAGGCGATCGTCACGGTCATGAGCGAGCGGGGCGCACCGACGCCGGTGGCGTGGACACGGCTGCGCGCGCCGCTCGGCCTGATGTCGCCGACGCCCGACCCCGCCATCGAGGCGACGGTGAAGGCATCTCCGCTGCTCGCCAAGTACGGCACGGCGATCGACCGCGAGTCGGCGCGCGAGATCCTGACGGCGAAGATGGCGGCCGCCGACGAAGCGGCCGCCGCCGAGCAGGCGGCGCTGGAGAAGGCGAAGGTCGAGGCCGAGCTCGCCAAGCAGCAGGCGGCGATCGACAAGGCACACGCGGCCGCCGAGAAGAAGGCGCGGCAGGAGTACGAGCGGCTGCTGAAGAAGACCTCCGGCACCACGCGCACGTCGACTCGGTCGCGGGCGGCCGAGAAGTCCCCGCTCGAGCAGATTCTGGGGTCCAAGACGACGCAGACCATACTGGGCGGCGTGATTCGCGGGATGTTCGGCACCGGCCGGCGCTGAGTCGTCCACCCGGTGGGATGGCCGGGCAGCTCACCAGCCGCTCAGCGCGCCCAGACCGCCGAGGGTGACCGCCGCATCGCGGAGCACGTTCACATGCCGGGCGGCGACCGAGAGCCGCGAGATCGAGGTCGCGAGCGTGACGGCGCCGACGGGGCGGGAGCTGCCGTCACGAATGGGCACGGCCAGGCATCCGCGGTCGGATGCGAGCAGAGCGGCCTGTTCGGCATACCCGCGCACCGCGTAGGCCTCGTGGAACCCGCGCAGGTCGTCGGCACTGACCCGGACGGTGAAGCGAGGAGCGGTCGAGAGCTCTCGCTCGGGCCGGGCGATGAGCCACAGCTGACCGATCGCCGAGCGCGTCGGGTCGGCGAGGAGGACGGCGGGCGCGGTCAACGGCTGAGCGGGATCCTCGTCGAGGATCGCGACGCCCGCGCGATGAAACGCGAACAGGTGGACGGCCTCTCCGGTCTGCGCGCGCAGGCGCTCGACGACGAGGGCATGATCCGGCCTCCTGCGCGCCCCCACCACCGCTGCCAGTTCGAGCACGCGCGTGCCCAGCAGAAACCCGGAGAAGTCGGGCCGGCGCACCAGGTACTCGTCGCGGACCAGGGAGTTCACCACGCGGTAGACCGTCGCGCGGGGCGCGCCGACGGCACGAGCGATGTCGGCGGCCGTGGCGCCTCCGGTGTCGCGCGCGACCTGTTCGAGGATCTCGAGCGCGAGACCGAGGCCTTTCTCGGGCAGGCCCCGCCCCGATTCCTCGCGCTCCTGCGCCGGCGCTTCTACCGGCACAGCCTCGCGCGCGAGAGGGGATCCATTCATCCGCGCACCGGCCCGTCGAGGCAGTCGGCGTCGACGGGCCAGTCGTGCACGCCGATGCGCGCCGCGATCCCCGGGTGCCGCGCGAGTCTCGTCGCCCCGACCGCGTACAGCGCCCCGAGGCCGGTGACCACGCACAGCAGCCCCAGGGGATTGTCGCGCAGCGTGGCCGACAGGTAGAAGGCGAGGGCCGCGCCGAGCCCGACGAGCGGGACGCCGCAGAGCACCGCCGATCTCACCGTGAGCTCGCCGATGCGTGCCAGGAAGACGGGCGCCGCAGCGCAGACCAGCGCATAGGCCAGCACGAACCCGACGATCGAGGCGGGCGACGTGACGATGCGCAGATCCTGCCGGCTGCCGCCGAAGGCCAGCAGCACGACCGGCACGAGTGCGACCATCGCCGCCAGGAGCGCGCCGCCCGCCGCGGGGACCCCGCGCCGCGAGGTCCGGCCGAACAGGGTCGGCAGCAGCCCTTCGCGACTCATCGCGAAGGCGAGCCGGGCCGCCGCGGTGGTCATCGCGAGGGCGCACGCGAGGAACGAGATCGCGATGATCACATCGATCAGCGAGGCGAGGCCCGTGACCGATGCGAGAGAGGCGGTGCCCGGCCGCTCCGCCACGATCGACAGCTGCGCCGCGGTGCCGACGAGCATCACGAGCCCGGTCGCACCGACGCTCACGAGGATCCCGCGCGGAACGGCCGCGAACGGCCGCTTCGTCTCGGGACCGAGGGCCGCGCCGCTCTCGAAGCCGACGAAGCCGATGAGGGCGAACGCCACCCCGGTGATGATCGCATCGAGTGAGAAGTCGGCCGGCGCGGGCACCAGAAGCCCGAGATCCCACCGGGTGACGCTGAGGGCCGCGAGCGACAGCCCGAGGACCGTCACCACCGCTACCGCCTCGAGCACCAGCAGCAGGCGGGTCGAGATGCGCAGTCCACGGGCGACGACGAACGCGATGACGGTGCCGAACGCCGCGACCAGGACGGCGACGAGCCAGGGAGGCGGCGCGTCGCTTCCCGCGACGAGCTGGGCGACCCGCGACGAACCCGATGCGAGGGTGTTCATCGCCACGGCCACGTAGCCGACGCCGAGCGCCACTCCGGTGAGCAGGCCGACGTGCCGGCCGAGTCCGCGCGCGGCGAAGGTGTACAGCGACCCGGTGCTGGCCACGCGCCGGGCGAAGATCCCGATCACCAGAGCCACGCCTGCCACCAGTGTGATGGTGATGGCGATGTCGACGAACGCGAACGAACCGCTGCGCGCATACGCGGCCGCGGGATGGATGAGCAGCACGCCGGCTGGGGCCGTCGCCGCGACCGACTGCGCCACGACGTCCACCGTGCGGGCGTGCCGTCGGCGCAGCCCCGCGAACGGCGAGCGCGCGCCGAGGTCGGTCCTCGTCCGTGCGTGCATGATCGCATCCGCGAGTGCGCTCACGCGTCCTCCTCGCCACCGTGGTCCTAGCTGACGCGAGGCTATCCAGTCCGCGTTGCGGGCGACCGGCGGCCGTGTTTCGTGTGCGTGACGACGGCTGAGACGGCGAGGGGCGGATGTCGGGGCGCTGTCTCACGGAGATTTCGATCCGCGTTCGCACCGGCACATCGCGCCGAAACGGCGCAGGAACAGAATCGGCCCGACGCGACGCGAGCCGCGTCTTCGCCATCGAAAGGAATCCTGTGACCGAAACACAGCTCTCTCCCGAGGGGGACTCGCCACCCCCACCGGGATCCCGGCGCCCCTCGAAGACCCGGCGACTCGTCACCCCTCGCACTCTCGGCATCGGATCGGCCGTCGCCGCCGGTGCAGCGGCCGTCGCTCTCGTGTTCGCGACGCAGACCGCGGTGCAGGCCACCTCCTCGCCCGACGCGCCGGAGTCGACGCCCATCGCCGCCGACAGCACGGACGAGGGCGCCCCCGAGAAGGCGGAGGAGGTCGCGAAGCCGACATCCGTCGCCGCGGCGTATGACCAGCTCTCCGGGGCGGAGGTCGAGTACGTGCGCTTCGTCGGCGCGCAGGACCCGGCGTTCGCCGCGGGTGTCGACCTGTTCGGCGAGCCGGGGCTGCAGTTCCTCTCGACGGACGTCGCCGACCCGCAGGCCTACGCCGACGGGCAGCGCCGGCTGCTGTCGCTGTACTACGACTACGGCACCAACGAGACGGTCAGCATGATCGTCAATGTCACCACGGGCACCGTCGAAGCGGTCGACCGGGCTTCCGGCACGCAGCCGGCTCCGACCGACGCCGAGACGGCCCGCGCGTGGGAGATGCTCCTCGACTCCGAGGCCGCGCAGCCCGTCGTCGACGAGTTCGCCGCGCTCACGGGCGGCTCGGCGCTGACTCCGGCCTCCGCCGAGGTCATCCTGACCGCGCACTCCTTCGTCACGGACGCCGGCTCGTTCGGCGCCGAATCGTGCGGTGTCGACCGGTGCGTGCAGCTGCTCGCCCAGGTCGACGGCGGCGCGTTCCTCACCACCAGCACCTACGTGGTCAACCTGTCCACAGCCAGCGTCCTGACCGTCTCATGATCAGAGAGAGAAACCGAATGAAGCGAACACTCAGTGCGGCCACCGCGGTCGCCCTGCTGGCAGGGGGCCTCGTCGTCCTGTCGGCACCGACGGCTGCCTCCGCGCAGACGATCACCGAGGCATCCTGCTCCGGCGACTCCCTCGTGTCGGAGACGCTGGAATCGGGGTCGAGCTGGCAGATGTGCTGGCGCATCGACTCGTATCGCGGGCTCGTGCTCGACAAGGTCGCGTATCAGCCGCGCGACGACGAGGCGCCGATGCTCGTGCTGGACTCCATCGCGCTCGCGCAGCTGAACGTGCCGTACGACACCGGCGCGACGGAGTACAACGACGTCACGACCTACCAGGTCGGCGGGCGCCGGCTGCAGGCCATCGAGGCCGTGGACTGCCCCGTCGGCGAAGTGCGCACCTCATGGGTCGACGCCGCTCGTGGTGAGATCCCCGCGATCTGCATCGGCGAGGAGGACTCGGGCATCGCCTATCGCTCGAACATCGCCCGCGATGCGCTCTACGCCGCTCAGGGGACGGATCTGGTGCTGCACACGGTCTCGCGCATCGGCTGGTACGAGTACCAGACGCAGTACCGCTTCCACGACGACGGCGAGATCTCGGTCGAGCTGGGCGCCACCGGCGACCTGTCGCCGAACGACTACGTGAACGTGGTCAACCAGGGCTGGCCGCTCGCCCCCGGGCAGGAGGACTTCGCGGTCAACCACTACCACTCGGCCTTCTGGCGCGTGGACTTCGGCATCGACGCAGGTGAGAGCCAGCTCGTCGAGAAGTTCGCCACCACCCCGACGGGCGAGCACGGCACGACCGGCGACACCGGTCACACCGCGATCCTCGACACCCAGGTCACTCAGGTCACCAACGAGACCAAGACCATGGGTGCGAACCGCGAGGCGTACCGCGTGGTGAACCCCGAGAGCCTCAACGCGGACGGCCACGCCCGCTCGTACGAGATCATCGTCCCGCGCGACCAGGCGTACAACCTCAACCCCGAGACCGACTACGACATCGCGTTCACCTCGGCCAAGTCGGACGAGATCCACGCCAGCCACAACCTGATCCCGTCGAAGGCCGGGCAGATGGTGACGGACTACATCGCCGACGGCGAGACGCTCGAAGACCCGGTCGCCTGGGTCAACGTCGGCTTCCATCACATCAACCGGGACGAGGACCAGAGCCCCATGCCGATCCACTGGCAGGGCTTCACCCTCTACCCGCGTGACTTCGCGGCGCAGGCTCCGAACATCCCCGAGGGCCGCAAGTGGGTCAACGGCGACATGCGCGGTGTTCCGAACCCGAACATCACGCCGACGCCGACCGCGTCGCCCACTCCCAGCCCGACGGTCGAACCGACCACAGAGCCCACGCCCACCACGGAGCCGACGCCGACCGCGTCGCCGACCGCTCCGGGCAACGGCAACGGCAACGGGAACGGCAACGGCAACGGCAACGGGAACGGCAACGGCAACGGCAACGGCAACGGGGGAAGCACCGCCACCCCGCCGGCGTCGGTGACGTTCGGCAGCGCCGAGGTCGCGCCGGGAGCCACCCAGACGGCGACCGCCGCCGGATTCACCCCGGGTGAGACCGTCAGCGCCGTGCTGCACTCCGACCCTGTCGACGTCGGAACGTTCATCGCGGACGACGAAGGCTCGGTGACCGCGCAGTTCATCGTGCCGTCGAACACGCCGGCCGGAGAGCACACGCTCGTGCTCACGGGGCAGACCTCGTCGCTGGTGGCCGAAGGGTCGTTCACGGTGGCCTCGGCGTCGCCGTCGGCGATCCTCGGCGCCCTCGCCAGCACCGGCACGGACGCGAACCGCTGGGCACTCTCGGGCCTGGTGCTCCTCGTGGCCGGCGGGGGACTGGCCGGCACCGCGTGGCACCTGCGGCGCCGGGACGTCAAGGCAGTCGCCTGATCCGACCGCGGGGCGGCGCGACCCGACGCGCCGCCCCGCGGCATCCCCTTCCCCCTCACGAAAGGACGCCCTCATGCGCCACCGCCTGGCCGGCATCGGAGTCGTGCTCGCCGTCTCGACCGGCCTGCTCGGTGCCGCCGCGGTGACGCTGGGGCTGACGACCTCGCCCTCGTCGGCCCCGGTGGCCGCGGCCACCGGCACGGCGGTGACGGATGCCGTGACCTCCGAGTATCCGACCCTCGAGGACCACTGCTACATCGAGGGCATGATCCCGCATCACGAGCAGGCGCTCGAGCTGAGCACGCTCGTGCTCGGCGCGAGCGACGTCCGGGACCGGACGCGTGCGCTGGCCGAGTACATCGTCGCCGATCAGGCGGCCGAGATCCAGACGATGCGGGCGTGGCAGGACGCATGGCGCAAGGCGATCCCTGCCGGCGAGGTCACCGGTGGCGCCGCCCAGGCGGGCCACCACGGCGCTCCCTCGACCGCTGCTGTGCCGACCGGATGCGGCGGGCACGCCCATGCCGCCATGGCCGGCATGGCGACGCCCGAACAGCTCGCCGCTCTCGACGCCGCCGATGGCGCCGCAGCCGACCGCCTGTTCCTCGAGCTCATGATCGCGCATCACGAAGGAGCCCTCGAGATGGCGACCGTGGCCGTCACCGATGGCTCGAACGACTTCGTCCGCAGATCGGGCAAGCACGTCCTCGTCGAGCAGGAGCGCGAGATCGCCGCCATGACCGCGCTGCTCGCGGAGAGCCCGTGACGCCGGCCGCTCACCGCGCCGCGCGGGTGCTCGCCGCTGTCGCTGCGCCCGTCGCCGCCGCGGCGCTGATCTTCGCCGCCTTCGGTGTCGCCGGCGTGCACAACGACTCGATGTCCCCGACCCTGCACGGCGGGGATCTCGTCGTGTACGACCGCTGGAGCGCGCCGGGGCGCGGTGACATCGTGCTCTTCGTCGATCGCGAAGGCTGGTCGGGCGAGCCGGACGCGCTGCTGGTCAAGCGCATCGTCGGCGTGACCGGCGACGTGATCGTCTGCTGCGAAGCCGGGACCGGGCGCCTCCTCCTCAACGGCGAGCCGGTGGACGAGCACTTCGCGGGCGACGCGCGGCCGGGCGGCGACATCCCGTTCCGCGTCACCGTGCCTGAGGACGCCGTCTGGGTCATGGGCGACAACCGCGCCGAATCCGCGGACTCGCGCCTGTCGGTCGCGGCGCCCGGGCATGGCGCCGTGGCGAGAGGCGATCTGCGGGGGACCGCGCGCGCCTGGTGGGGCGACTGATCCCGCACGTGCACCGCGGTCGCGGCATCCGTCATCAATGCTGAACTTCCATCCAGCGAGAGCGGGCCGCGCCGTCGAGCCCCGGCAGGCTTAGCCTGGAAGCATGGCGACGAAGCCCCCGAAAGCAGACATCGACGAGACGCGCGTGCGCGTCAGCCACCCCAAGAAGGTGGCCGTCGGCGTCCCCGCCGTGCTCCACGCTCTGCAGATCGCGCAGGAGCAGATGGGCGTGAAGCGCTCGGTCGAGACCCTGATGCGAGTGAACCAGAAGGACGGCTTCGACTGCCCCGGCTGCGCGTGGCCGGAAGAGAACAAGCGCCACCTCGCGGAATTCTGCGAGAACGGCGCGAAGGCCGTCGCCGAGGAGGCGACGCTGCGGCGTGTGGGGCCCGAGTTCTTCGCGGCGCACTCGATCGACGAGCTCCGCGGCCATGACGACTGGTGGCTCGGGCAGCAGGGGCGGCTGACGCAGCCGGTGATCCTCGAGGAGGGCGCGACGCACTACCGTCCGATCTCGTGGGACGACGCCCTGCGGACCATCGCCGACGAGATCGCGGCCCTGGACGACCCCGACGAGGCCGTCTTCTACACGTCGGGGCGCACCTCCAACGAGGCGGCGTTCCTCTACCAGCTGCTGGTCCGCGGAATCGGCACGAACAACCTGCCCGACTGCTCGAACATGTGCCACGAGTCCAGCGGCTCGGCGCTGACCGAGACCATCGGGATCGGCAAGGGCACGGTCTCGATCGAAGACATCCACGAGGCCGACCTCCTCATCGTGGCGGGGCAGAACCCGGGCACGAATCATCCGCGCATGCTGTCGGCGCTCGAGAAGGCCAAGCAGCGGGGAGCGACGATCATCGCGGTGAATCCGCTGCCCGAGGCCGGGCTGCTGCGGTTCGAGAACCCGCAGACGGTCCGCGGGGTCGCGTTCGGCGGCACGAAGCTGGCCGACGCCTTCGTGCAGATCCGTCTCGGCGGGGATCAGGCCCTGTTCCAGGCGATCGGCAAGCACCTGCTCGAGGCGGACCCCTCGACAGGCTCCGGCACAGGCTCTGCGGTGCTCGACCACGAGTTCATCGAAAAGCACACCAGCGGCTTCGAGGCCTACCGTCAGGCGATGGCCGATGCCTCGTGGCGCGAGCTCGTCGTGGCCACCGGTCTGCCCGAGAAGGCGCTGCGCCGGGTGGGTGAGGCGGTGCGCACCTCGAAGGCGACGATCGTGTGCTGGGCGATGGGCCTGACGCAGCACAAGCACTCGGTGCCGACCCTGCGCGAGGTCGTCAATGTGCTGCTGCTGCAGGGCAACATCGGCCGGCCGGGCGCCGGCGTGTGCCCGGTCCGCGGGCACTCGAACGTGCAGGGCGACCGCACCGTGGGCATCTACGAGAAGCCGTCGGCGACGTTCCTGGACGCGCTCGACGCCGAGTTCGGGTTCGCCGCGCCCCGCGAGCACGGGTTCGACACGGTGCAGGCCATCCGCGCGATGCGCGACGGCGACGTGCGGTTCTTCATGGGGATGGGCGGCAACTTCGTCTCGGCGACCCCCGACACCGCGGTCGTCGAGGCGGGGATGGCCCGCGTCGGCCTGACGGTGCAGGTGTCGACCAAGCTCAATCGCTCCCACGTCGTGACCGGCCGTCGCGCGATCATCCTGCCCACCCTCGGGCGGACCGACCGGGACCGCCGCGGTGGCCGTGAGCAGCGGGTGACCGTGGAGGACTCCATGGGTGCGGTGCACGCCTCGCGCGGGCGGCTCGCGCCTCCGGCGGAGGATCTGCTGAGCGAGGTCGCGATCGTCGCGCGGCTGTGCGGGCTGCTGTTCGGCGGGGGAGCGCCGCACGCTGCGGCACTCGCGGGCCCGGCAGGGGCACGAGAAGACACGGCCGACGCGACGCGCCACGACTGGAACTATCCCGAGCGCTCGATCCCCGAAGAGGCGGACGGTCCGGATCCGGTGGGACTGCGGCATCCGTCCAACGTCCCGCAGGCGGACTGGGCCTCCCTCGAGTCGGACTACGCCCGGATCCGCGCTCACATCGAGCGCGTCATCCCCGGTTTCGAGGACTACGACGAGCGCATCCAGAAGGGTCGCACCTTCTTCCTCCCCAACGGTCCGCGCGACGGGCGCCAGTTCGCCACGGCCGACGGCAAGGCGCGGTTCACGGTGAACCCGCTCGAATACCCGGTGATCCCGCGCGGCCGCCTGCTGCTGCAGACGCTGCGCTCGCACGACCAGTACAACACCACGATCTACGGCAAGGACGACCGCTACCGCGGCATCCACGGCGGCCGGCGGGTCGTGCTGGTCAACGCCGCCGACATCACCGCGCTCGGCTTCGCCGAGGACGACATCGTCGACCTCGTCTCGGAGTGGACGCGTCCCGACGGCACGATCGAGAATCGCCGTGCCGAGGAGTTCCGCATCGTCGCCTACCGCACGCCCCGCGGCAACGCCGCCGCGTACTACCCCGAGACCAATGTGCTCGTGCCGCTGGACTCGGTCGCCGACGTCTCGGGCACACCCACCTCGAAGTCGGTGATCGTGCGGCTCGAGCGCCGGGCGTGACGCACGCCGCCTGGTCGAACCGCGCGTCGTCTTAGGCTGGAGCCATGACCCGCGCCGCCGTGATCACCGTCTCGGACCGTTCCGCCGCCGGCCAGCGCGAGGACGTCAGCGGCCCGATCGCCGTCGCGGCCCTGCGTGAGGCGGGCTTCGACTGCGCCGACGCCGTCGTGGTGCCCGACGGTGCCGACAGCGTCGAGCGCGCGGTGACCGCCGAGGTGGTCGCGGGAGTGAAGCTCGTCGTCACCACGGGCGGCACGGGGGTCGCGCCGCGGGACCAGACGCCCGAGGGCACCGCGCGGGTCATCACGCGCACGGTCCCCGGCATCGCCGAGGAGCTGCGCCGCCGGGGCGCGACCGAGAAGCCCGCGGGCATGCTGACTCGTGGCGTCGCCGGCGTCGTGGACCCCCATGGCGTGCTCGTGGTGAACCTGCCCGGCTCGCCGGGCGGGGTCGCTTCCGGCATGCCGGTGGTGCTGTCGGTCGCGCGCCATGTGATCGATCAGCTCGGCGGGAGCGACCACTGATGCCGGGCGTCCGCGTCGCCGCGATCAGCGCCGAGCCGCTCGACCTCGACGCTCATCTGCGCGCGGTCGACGATGCGCACGCCGGCGCGGTGACGACGTTCGTGGGTCGCGTGCGCGATCACGATCCGGATGCCGCCGCCCCTGTCGTCGCGCTGGAGTACTCCGCTCACCCCGACGCTCAGACCGCACTCCAGCGCATCGCCGAGGAGTCCGTCGGCTCGTCGGGCGCCGTGGTCGCGGTGTCGCACCGGATCGGGCGGCTGGAGGTCGGCGATGCCGCCGTTGTGATCGCGGTCGCCGCGGCGCACCGCGCCGAGGCGTTCGAGGTCTGCCGCGCGATCATCGAGACGATCAAGCACGACCTTCCGGTGTGGAAGCGCCAGGTCGAGTCCGACGGCACGGCCACCTGGCTCGGCCTCGGCGGCTGAGCAGGCGGTCAGCCGCCGGCGAAAGGCGGCAGGACGTCCACGAGATCGTCGGCCGCGAGCGGGGTGTCGTCGTCGACGCGGGCGCCGCCGACCAGGACGGCGCATCGGGGGAGGATGCCGCCGAGCTCGGGGTAGGCGGCCGCGACGGCGTGGCGCAGGTCGCCGAGGGTCGCCTCCGCGCGCCGCTCGCTGTCGCGTCCCGCTGCGTCCTGCGCGGCGGCGAAGTACCGGACGACCGCCACTACTGGTTCCAGTCGGCGGCGAGTGCCGCGACGGCGTCGAGCGCGGCGCGGATCTCGGCCGGGTCGGTGCCGGCGCGCCCGGCGATCAGGCCGGCGACGAAGGCGCCGAGGGGCGCTGCGGGACGCGCGACCCCGTTCGCGACGTCGCGCGTGAGGTCGAGCACCGCTGCGACGGGCACGTCGTCCTCGGCGAGACCGAATCGCTCGCGCAGGGCCGCGGCCCACGCGTCGAGCGCCTCGGGCGGAAGGGTGCGGGACTGATCGCTCATGAGGGCTCCTCCGGAGGATGGGGCGCGCCGCGGTCGAAGGCTCGATCGGAGGACGCGTTCCCGGCGCGCAGCCGGGCCTTCTCCAGATCCTCCCACGTGTCGATGTCGTCGATGAGATCGTCTTGGCTCGGATCGCCGGAGGCGGTGATCACGGTGATGGCCAGGTCGTCGAGGAGGGCTCGGACCGGAGCATTCCGGCCGCGATCCGGGAGAGCGGATGCCGCGTCCCGCAGCGCCTCCGTGCGGTAGACGCCGGTGAGCCACTGCGGCCGGCTCGCGGCGTCGCCGAGGCACACGCCGTCGGTATCGACAGGAAGCAGCACGATGTCTGCCAGCAAGCGCGCCACCGCCGCACCGACGCCGGGGAGGTCGCACGCGAGCAGGAGTGTCCACTCAGGGCTGCTCTCCTGCCTCCAAGACTCCAATGCCGCGACGACCGCAGCCGCCGGCCCGCCGAACGGAGGCTCCTCGCGAACCCAGGTCACCGGGAGCGATTCATCGAGCACGGGGGCCGCGACGGTGAGAGGCCGGGCCCCGGCATCCCTCGCCGCACCGACGGCCGCGGCCAGCAGGGTGCGGCCGCCGACCTCGAACAGGGCCTTGGTCGCTCCGTCGACGCGTGTGGCGCGTCCGCCCGCGAGCAGGATCGCGCCGAGACCGCCCGGCACGGCCGCGGGGCGGGGAGTCGCTGCGGCTTCGGGCATCAGCTCTCGCCGGGACGGTGCCAGTCGCCGCTCTTGCCGCCGGTCTTCGTCACGATCCGCACGTTCTCGATCGACGTGGACTTGTCGAGGCCCTTCACCATGTCGACGACGGCGAGGGCGGCGACGGAGACGGCGGTGAGGGCCTCCATTTCGACGCCGGTGCGGTCGGCGGTGCGGACGGTGGCCTCGACGCTGACCCCGTCGTCCTCGACGGCGAGATCGACGGCCGCGCCGTGCACCCCGATGACGTGGGCGAGGGGAAGCAGCTCGGGAGTCCGCTTGGCCGCCTGGATGCCGGAGATCCGGGCCACCGCCAGGACGTCGCCCTTCGGCACCGTCCCCTCGCGGAGGGCGGCGACCACTTCGGGCGTGCACCGCACGAACCCGCGGGCGGTGGCGGAGCGGACCGTCGGCTGCTTCTGTGTGACGTCGACCATACGGGCGTGGCCGGCCTCGTCGAGGTGCGTGAAGCTCATGAGATCAGCATGACATCGACGACGTCGCCCGCAGCCACCGCCTCCACATCTGCGGGCACCACCGCGTAGGCCTCAGCCCGCCCCAGTCCGCCCGCGAGGTGCGATCCGCCCGTCGTGGCCGGCACCGCACGCCACGCGTGCGAGTCGGAGCGGTCGATAGTCACGGGAAGATACTGGCGCCGCCCCGGCGGGGTACGCCACGCGGCCTTCGCGGCGAGCGCGAGCGTCGGGCGCTGGACCTCCGACCGGCCCTGAAGGCGCAGCAGCGCCGGGCGCACGAAGACCTCGAACGACACCGCCGCGCTGACCGGGTTGCCGGGCAGCCCGAACAGCAGCGTGCCCGAGTTCAGGCGTCCGAACCCCTGCGGCTTGCCGGGCTGCATCGCGACTTTCGAGAAGGTCATCGCGTCGGCGAGGGTGGTCTTGACGACCTCGTACGCTCCCGCGCTGACCCCGCCGGAGAACACCACGAGATCGACGCGCTCGGGGGAGCCGGGATCGGTCAGCTCGGCCACCAGCGTCTGCAGCTGGTCGCCCTCGTCGCTGACACTCGCGCGGCGGACGATGAGGGCGCCGGTCTCAGCGACCAGTCCGCTGAGCAGGCGGCTGTTCGACTCGGGGATCTGCCCGCGACGCAACGGCGCACCGGGCTCGGCGAGCTCGCTGCCGGTCGAGATGACCGCGACCCGCGGCTGCCGCGAGACGACGAGCTCGGCGACCCCGCACGCGGCGGCGGCGGCGACCTGGAGGGGCCCGAGAAGCGCGCCCGCGGGCAGCACCTCGTCGCCGCGACGGGCGTCCTCACCCGCCCGGCGCACGTGCACGCCGGGCCCGCGAGGTGCAGCCACGACACGGATCTCGTCGCGCGAGTCTGCGAGCCCGCCCGCGGTGTCTTCGAACGGCACGATCGCGTCGGCGTCGGCGGGAACGGGTGACCCGGTCATGATGCGGGCCGCCTCGCCGGAACGCAGCGCCGGGTCGTCGGTGGTGCCGGCGGGCAGGTCCGCGACGACCCGGAGCAGGGCCGGAGCCGTGGCCGCGGCATCCTTCACATCCGCGAAGCGCACGGCGAAGCCGTCCATGGCCGAATTGTCGAACACCGGGATGTCGACCGCGGCGCGCACCGGAGCGCGCAGGGTGCGGCCGTAGGCGTCGTCGAGTGCCACCGTCTCGGTGGGCAGCGCCAAAGCGGCCGCGAGGATCTCGCCGAGGTGCTCCTCGACGCTGCGCAGCCCGCTCACGCGGGAACCGTCACCGGTGCGCCGGCGCGGGTCCACGCCTCGATGCCGCCGGCGAGGACGGATGCCTCGATCCCTGCCGCGCGCAGCGCTGTCGCCGCACGCTGTGCACGCATGCCCACCTGGCACACCACGACGACCGGACCGGCGCCGGCTCGCGTGGGTTCGGCGAGGAGGTCGCCCAGCGGCACGAGCACCGACTCGGGGATCACCCCTTGCGCGGTCTCCCACGTCTCGCGGACGTCGACGAACACCGCGCCCGCAGCGTGCGCGGCCCGCGCCTCGGCGGGGGAGAGCTGTGCGGTCGTTGCGGCGCCAGACGGTGCAACCTCGAACCGCACGGCGCTCTCACGCGGTTCGACCGGTGCTGCGGACGCCTGCGCCGGCCGCAGCGGCACCTCGTCGGTACGGCCGCGCAGGGCATCGATCACGACGACACGGCCGAGAAGCGGCTCGCCGATGCCGGTGAGGAGCTTGATGGCCTCCGTCGCGAGCAGGGCGCCGACCTGCAGGCACAGTGCGCCCAGCACGCCGACCTGTGCGCACGAGGGAACGTCGCCCACGGCATCCGGCGGATACAGGTCTCGCAGCAGCACGGGCATCACACCCGCCGGCGGCGCCGACCAGAACACCGTCGCCTGCGCATGGAACTCCTGCACGACGCCCCACACCAGGGGGACCCCGAGCTCTTCGCACGCTGTCGCGACGACGGCACGTGTCTCGAACGTGTCGCTGCCGTCGATCACCACGTCGGCGCCCGCGAGCAGGTCGCGCGCGGTGTCGGCGGTGATCCGCTGGGGCAGCGCGCACACCACGGTCGCGGGCGAGAGGTCGGCGCCGACCCGCAGCGCGGAGTCGACCTTGAGTGCCCCGACGTCGGTCACCCGGTGCATCACCTGTCGTTGCAGATTCGAGGCCTCGACCACGTCATCGTCGATGACGGTGAGGGTGCCGACGCCCGCGGCCGCGAGGGCGAGGACGGCGGGGGAGCCGAGGCCGCCGGCTCCGACGATCGCGACGTGCGCGGCGGCGAGACGGCGCTGGGCTTCGTCGCCGAACCCGGCGAGCACCCGATGGCGCGCCGTGCGCGTCTGCTCGGCAGCGCTCAGCGCGTCGGCCGGCTCCACGAGCGGGGGAAGAGACATGCTCACAGGCTACGACCGCCGCGCCAGCGCCGGGCGATTCCTTCCCGATCAGTCGCACGAGCGGAGATATCTACGGCCAATAGCCGCAGATGCGGTGTTATGGTGACGACATGCCGACCTTCAAGATCGCCGAGGCGGCCCGGCTGCTCGGCGTCAGCGACGACACGGTGCGGCGCTGGGTCGACGCGGGAACCCTGCCCACCACCGGGGCGTCGCCGGCGGAGGTCCCGGGAGACGCGCTCGCCGCTCGCGCCATCGAGCTCGCGGCGGGCGCCGCCGATCCCGCCGACGTCCTGAGCAGCGCACGCAACCGCTTCGTCGGGCTCGTCACGCGCATCCAGCGCGACGGACTCATGGCGCAGGTCGACATCCAGTCGGGACCGCACCGCGTCGTGTCGCTCATGTCGGCCGAGGCCGCCGACGACCTGGGCCTCGAGGTGGGTTCGCTCGCGGCGGCGGTCGTGAAGGCCACCCACGTCATCGTCGAGACGCCGAGGGGCTGACGGATGCCTCGGCCCCGCGCTCCCTTCGTGCCCGGTATGCGCCGCGGCGGGGTGGCGACATATGCCGCCGCGCTGCTCGCCGGGGGTGCCCTGGTCGTCGCCGTCGCCGGCTGTGCCGCACCCGACCGATCGCCGGGCGCGGGTGTGTCCGCCGGGCCGTCCACTTCCCCGGTCGGCGGCGAGGTCTCAGGCGACCTGACGATCTTCGCGGCCGCCTCGCTCGCGGGCGCCTTCGACGAGCTCGCCGAGATGTTCGAGCAGCGGCATCCCTCGGTCGACGTCCGCCCCATCTCGTACGACGGCTCGAGCACGCTGGCGACGCAGCTCATCGAGGGCGCGCCGGCCGATGTCTTCGCCGCGGCCGACGAGCGGACCATGGAGAAGGTGGCCGCCGCCGGTCTCGTCGACGATCTCGAGCTCTTCGCGAGCAACACGCTGGTGATCGCCGTGCCTGTCGGCAACCCCGGCGGAGTCAAGACGATCGAGGATCTCGGGTGGCCCGAGACCACCGTCGTGCTGTGCGCGCCCGAGGTGCCGTGCGGAGCGGCCTCCGGGGCGCTGCTCGCCGACAACGGCGTGGCGGTGACCGCCGCCAGCCTCGAGCAGAACGTCACCGCGGTGCTGACCAAGGTCGCCACCGGCGAGGCCGATGCCGGGCTCGTGTACGCGACGGATGCCGCGGCGAGCGACGACGTCCGCCCTGTCGCCGCCGCCGGTGCCGAGAACGTCGTGAACCGGTACCCGATCGCGGCCCTGACCGGGGCGTCGAACCCGCCGGCGGCCGCAGCCTTCGTCGCCTTCGTCGCGTCGGACGAGGGCCAGGCGGTGCTCTCGAGCTTCGGCTTCGGCACGCCATGAGCGCGGTCACCGCACACCGCGGCGAACCTCTCCCGCTCACCCGGCGATCGCGCGCCGACCGGACCGGGTTCGTGCCCCGCGTCCTCGCGGTGCCTGCCGTCCTCGGGCTGGCGCTTCTGGTGCTGCCGCTTGCCGCGCTCGTGCTGCGCGTCGAGTGGGCGACGCTGTGGAGCGATGTCACGTCGCCCGCGGCCCTGTCGGCACTCGGACTGTCGCTGCTGACCGGCCTCATCGCCACCGCCGTCTGCGTCGTGCTCGGCGTTCCGCTCGCCCTGTCGATCGCACGCAGCGATGCCCGCTCCGCGGCGGTGCTCCGCGCGATCGTGACCGTGCCGCTCGTGCTGCCGCCGATGGTCGGCGGCGTGGCGATGCTGTTCCTCTTCGGGCGCACCAGCTGGCTGGGGGGTGTGCTCGGGGAGTGGGGCGTCCGCATCCCGTTCACGACCGCCGCCGTGGTGCTGGCCCAGACCTTCGTCGCGCTGCCCTTCCTGGTGCTCGCTCTCGAGGGTTCGCTGCGGTCGACGGGCATCGGCTACGAGCAGACAGCGGCGGGTCTCGGCGCGGGCCGCTGGACCATCCTCGCGCGCGTCACGCTTCCTCTCGCCGCTCCGGGCCTGATCGCGGGCATCGTACTGTGCTTCGCGCGGGCGATCGGAGAATTCGGAGCGACCGCGCTCTTCGCCGGCAATGCCCCCGGTGTGACGCAGACCATGCCGCTGGCCATCTACACCGCCTTCAACGGCGCGGGCGTCTCGCAGGGCACCGCCGTGGCGCTGTCGCTGCTGCTGCTGGTCACGGCGGTCGGGGTGCTGCTCCTCGTGCGGGCCTGGCGTGCCGAGGCACCGCGGTGAGCGACAGCGCGATCCGAGCACCGGGCCGGGCCGCGACGGGCCGCCTCGATGCCCGCGTCGTCGTGCACCGCGACGGATTCCGGCTGGATGCCGCACTTCAGGCCGAGCCGGGAACGGTCGTCGCCCTCATGGGGCCGAGCGGCGCCGGCAAGTCCACCCTGCTCGGCGTTCTCGCCGGGCTCGTCGCGCTCGATGACGGGCACGTGAGGCTGGGGGAGCGGATCCTCGATAGCGCCGTCCCGAGCCGACGGCGGGTGGCGCCGTCCCGGCGCGGCATCGTGCTGCTCGGCCAGAATCCGCGCCTCTTCCCCCATCTCAGCGCAAACGCGAACATCGCATTCGGTCTCCGGATCCACGGCGTGCCGAAGACGGATGCCGCAGCCGTGGCCGACGACTGGCTGCAGCGCGTCGGACTGCCGGGGCTCGGTGCCCGGCGCCCTTCCCAGCTGTCGGGCGGGCAGCAGCAGCGGATCGCGCTCGCCCGCGCCCTGGCGACCGGTCCGGCCGCACTCCTTCTCGACGAGCCGCTGACGTCGCTCGACGCCGAGACGGCGGCCGACGTGCGCGCGCTGCTGCACGAGCAGCTCGTCGCCACCGGCACCACGGCGATCGTCGCGACGCACGACGCCGTCGACGCGGTGTCGCTCGCGCAGCGGCTCGTGGTGCTCGAGGACGGCCGGGTCACCCAGTCGGGACCGGTGCGCGACGTCCTGGCAGCGCCGGCCACCCGGTTCAGCGCCGCCGTCGCGGGCCTGAACCGCGTCGAGGGGCGACGGGAGAGCGGTCGGTGGCGAAGCGGCGGGCTCACGCTCCCGGCACGCGACGACGGCCCGGCCGCGGCACCCGGATCCGGCGCTGCTGTCGCCGCGATCTTCCGGCCCTCCGCGGTGAGGATCGCGGCCGCCCACGTCGGAGCGGACGCGCGCGACGGTGCCTGGCGCGCGCGGGTCGTCCGGCTGGAGCAGACGCCCGCAGGGGTACGGGTGCGCACCGCCGACCCCGACGTCGCGGTCGACGTGGCGGCCGAGAGCGCGACGGGCCTCGCCGTCGGCGCGACGGTCGGTCTGCGATTGGATCCGGCCGAGGTGCGGTTCGTCCCGGCGCACGTCGAGCGCGTCTCATAGACTCGCCCGGGTGACCCGCATCCGGCCCTTCCACCCCGGCGACGAAGCCGCGCTCGCCGACATCTGCCTCCGAACGGCGGATGCCGGTGCCGACGCCACCGGGATCCTCGACGACGACGACCTGTGGGCCGAGATCTTCGTGCTCCCCTACGTCGAGCGGCATCCCGACTTCGCGTTCGTCGTCGAGAACGATGACGAGGGCGTCGTGGGGTACATCGTCGGAGCGCCCGACACCGCCGCGTTCGAGGAATGGTTCGCCACGCAGTGGTGGCCGCGCCACGCCGAGCGGTGGCCCGAGCCCGCGGGTCTGCCTCCGACGCACGCCGCCGAGGTGGCCGCCGGCCCCGAGGTCGCGGCGCCCGAGACGCCCGTGCAGTCGCGCCAGGAGGGCCTCCTCCGATACGCGTACGCGCGCGTCGGCGGCTCGCAGCCGTTCGGCGCCGAGTATCCGGCGCACCTGCACATCGATCTGCTCCCCGAAGCACAGGGGCAGGGCCTCGGCCGCAATCTCATCGCGCGACTCGAACTCGCACTGCGCAGCGCGGGCGTCGCCGGCCTGCACCTCGTCGCTTCGGCCGAGAACGTCGGAGCCATCGCGTTCTACCCCCGCGTCGGCTTCACGCCGCTGGAGTCGCCGGACGGGACGCAGGCGTTCGGCAAGGTGCTCTGAAGCACACCCCCGCGCTTCGCGCCAGCCCCGGCCGATGCCGGACGTGAGCCGTAGTCTGCCCCCATGGACGAGCTCTCCACGCCGACCGGCCGCGAGCCGATGCTCACCGCGGTTCCCCGCGAAGACGGCTCCGCGCCGCGGGCGCTCGTGCTCGGAGCGACCGGCTACATCGGCGGACGGCTGGTGCCCCGGCTGCTCGGTGCCGGATACGAGGTGCGCGTCCTCGCGCGCGACCCGGGGCGGGTGACCGCGTTCGCCTGGGCCGATGCCGTCGAGATCGCCGAAGGCGATGCGGCGAACGTCCACGCGGTGGCGGATGCCGTGACCGACGTCGACGTGATCTTCTACCTGGTGCACTCCATGTCGGCGGGCAAGGGCTTCGAATCGGCCGATCGCCTCGCAGCTGAGACGGTCGCCACGGCGGCGGCAGCGGCATCCGTCGCGCGCATCGTGTATCTCGGCGGCCTGCACCCGGACGACGTGGAGCTGTCGCCGCACCTGCGCTCCCGTGTCGAGGTGGGCGAGGTGTTCCTGCGTTCGGGCGTCCCGACGATCGTGCTGCAGGCGGGGGTGGTCATCGGATCGGGATCGGCCTCGTTCGAGATGGTGCGGCACCTCACCGAGGTGCTGCCGTACATGCCGGCGCCGCGCTGGGTTCGCAACCGCATCCAGCCGATCGCGGTACGGGACGTGCTGCACTACCTGCTCGGGGCCGCGCGCGTCGCGCCGGAGGTGAATCGCGCGGTCGACGTCGGCGGTCCCGACGTGCTGCGCTACGGACAGATGATGAACGGGTACGCGCTCGAGGCGGGACTGCACCAGCGCCCCATCGCCTCGCTGCCGGTGCTGACGCCGCGCCTCGCGTCGCACTGGGTGAACCTCGTCACGCCGATTCCCCGGTCGATCGCGCGGCCGCTCGTCGAGTCGCTGCAGAACGAGTGCGTCATGAAGGACCACGACGTCGACCAACTCATCCCGCCGCCCGCCGAGGGCCTCACGTCGTACCGATCCGCCGTGCGCGCCGCGCTGAGCCGGGTCGAGGCCGACACCATCGAGACGAGCTGGCAGGACTCGGAGGTGCTCGGGGTGCCGAGCGACCCGCTGCCGAGCGATCCGGACTGGACCGGGCGCACAGCCTTCACCGACGTGCGGTCGGCGCACACCACGGCATCTCCCGACGCCCTCTGGCGCGTGATCGAGGGAATCGGCGGAGAGAACGGCTGGTACTCCTCACCGCTGCTGTGGGCCGCCCGGGGTTGGATGGACCGTCTCGTCGGCGGGATCGGCCTCGCGCGTGGTCGCCGCAGCCGCGCGCGGCTCGCGGTCGGCGATGCGCTGGACTTCTGGCGCGTCGAGGCGCTGGAACCGGGACGGATGCTGAGGCTGCGGGCAGAGATGAAAGTGCCCGGGCTCGCCTGGCTGGAGCTGCGGGCCACGCCGGACGCCGCGAACGACGGCGCGTCCTGGTATGACCAGCGCGCTGTCTTCTTCCCCCGCGGGCTCGCCGGCCGCCTGTACTGGCTCGCAGTGCTGCCGTTCCACGGCTTCATCTTCGCCGGGATGGCGCGCCGTATCACGGCCACCGCGGAGGCATCCGCCGGCTGAAGCCGGCAGAGCGCACGCCGGGTTCGCGCCGACCCGTCGTCAGGCGCGGATGCGGCCGTCTTCGATCCGCACCACGCGATCGACGAGCCCGTCGGGTACGGCCACGTGCGAGATCAGCACCACGGCCTGGTCGTCTCGCACCGCGCCCAAGAGGTCGGCGAGCAGAAGATCGGATGCCGCGGGGTCGACGCCGGCCGTCGGCTCATCGAGCACCAGCACCGGGAATCCGCGCAGCAGTGCCCGCGCGAGGGCGATCCGCTGCGCTTGACCGCCCGAGACGAGGGCACCGCGTTCGCCGACCCGGGAATCGAGCCCGCCGCGCTCGTGCAGCCACGACCCGAGGCCGACCCGGGCCAGCACGGCCTCGAGGTCGGCATCGGACGCCGTCTCGCGTGCGAACAGCAGGTTCTGGCGGACGTCCTCGTCGAAGAGCATCGGCTGCTGCTCGCACAGGCCGACCGTCAGCCGCACGTCATCGCCGGCGAGGTCGTGCACCGAACGTCCGCCGATGTCGTAGCCGCCGTCGGTCTCGAGGAAGCGGACCAGCGCGTGCGCAAGGGTCGTCTTCCCTGCGCCGCTGGACCCCATCACGAGCACGCGCTCGCCGGGACGGATCTGGAGGTCGACCGCGCGGAGAGCGGCGGGGTCGGCCGGACCGACGGCTCCGGCGTCCGCGGCCTCCGGCCACCGGACCGACGCGCCGCGCAGCCGGATGCCGTCGCCGAGCCGGGGGTCCCACGCCGGTAGGCGCGACCCACTCGCGCACGAGCGCGGCCGGCGGTTCGGCGGGAAGGGCCTCGGCGATGCGCTCGGCCGAAGCGCGGACCTGGCGCCACGACGCGGCGGCGAGCGGCACGGACGCGAAGACCTCGAACACGGCCATCGGCACCAGCACGACGACTGCGAGCCATGGACCGCCGAGTGCGCCGGACGCGATGCCGGGAGCGGCGACGGCGACCGCGGCGAGGGAGGCGACGCCGGCGAGCAGCGAGACCAGCGCAGCGGTGCCGGCCTGTGCGCCCGCGCGTCGCACCACCGACCGGCGCAGCGCGGCGTCGGCCGCCGCGATGCGCGCACGGCTCTGCTCTTCGGCGCCGAACGCCATCAGCACGTCCAGACTGCCGAGATGATCGAGCACCGCGTCGGCGAGCAGTGCCCGCAGCGGCGCGATCGATCGCTCGGCGCGGGCACCGGCCGCCCAGCCCCACAGTGTGGCGACGAGCGCTGCAAGGGCGAGGCAGGCGAGCAGCGTGAGTGCTGCCGGCCACCAGACGAACGCGACGAGGACCACGGCTCCGATCGCCACGAGCGCCGACGACACCAGCGGCTGGACCACACGCAGCGGGAGGTTCTGCAGATCGTCGACGTCGTCGACGAGCGCGCCGAGCACAGAGCCGCGGCGTGTGCGCGCCAGGCCGTCGGGTGCCAGCGGCACCAGGCGCCGCACGAGGTCGGCGCGCGTCGAGGCGAGCTGGCGCAGTGCGGCGTCGTGCCCAGTGAGGCGCTCGAGGTAGCGGAAGACGGCGCGCGAGATGGCGAAGAACCGCACGCCGACGACGGCGGCCGACAGGTACAGCACAGGCGGCTGCTCGCTCGCGCGGACGATCAGCCACGCGCTGACGACGAGCAGGGCGACAGCGGATGCCTCCGAGGCGAAGCCGGCGCCCAGTGCCCACCAGAACCGGCGGGCGGGCGGCAGCGCGCCACGCAGGACGGTGCGAGGAGTGGCGGGCGGGGAGGCGTCGCGCGGTGCGGGCGAGCGGTCTTCTCGCACGCGCGTCTCTTCTCCGAAGGTACGGATCACGCGGGCACCTCGACTGGCTCGAGGCGGACGACCTGATCGGCGATCTCGCGTGCGCTCGTTCGGTGCGAGATGAGAAGTACCGTCGCGCCGGCGTCGGCGAGCTCGCGGACATGCCGCCACAGCTTGGCCTCGGTGGCCGGGTCCAGCGCCGAGCTCGGTTCGTCGAGCGCGATCACGGGCGCGCGGCTGCGCAGGTGCCGATAGAGCGCGCGAGCGACTGCGACGCGCTGGGCCTGGCCGCCCGAGAGGCCCGCCCCCTGCACGCCCAGCTCGAGGTCGGGGTCGAGGCCGCCGGCGCAGGCGGCGTCGAGAGCGGTGCGGACGAGCGCCGGCTGCGGCGCCGGGTCGCCGAGGGCGACATTGTCGGCGATGGTTCCGGTGAGCAGCCCGGGCCGCTGGCCCGCCCAGGCCAGCCAGTCCGCGGAGCGGAGACTGCGCACGTCGATGCCCGCGAGGGCCGCGTCTCCCTCGAACGGCGCGGCACCACGCAGCGCCGCGAACAGGCTCGACTTCCCGGCGCCGCTCGGGCCCTCGACGAGGGTGACGGTGCCCGGGCCAGCCGCGAAGCCGACGGGCGACAGCATCCGCTCGCCTCTCTGCACCCGCACCCCGCGCAGCACCAGGTCCGCTCGCTGCCCCTCACCCTGGTCGGCGTCACTTGTCAGAACACGCCGTACCGAGCTGTGAAGGCTCGGCGTGTCTTGGCGACTCGGGAGAGCTGATGGGGACTGCCGGCGCGCGGCATCCAGGACGGCGAAGACGTCGTCGGTCGCCGCCACCCCCTCGGCGGCGGCGTGGAACTGCACGCCGACCTGTCGGAGCGGGAGGTAGGCCTCGGGCGCCAGCAGCAGGACGAACAGACCCACCGCGAGCGTCAGCGACCCCTCGATGAGCCGGAAGCCGATCGAGACCGCGACGATCGCCACCGAGATGCTCGCGAGGAACTCCAGGGCGAAGCCCGAGAGGAACGACACGCGCAGCACCCGCATCGTCTCGTGGCGGTACTCCTCGGTGACGCGCTCGATGGATGCCGCGGCCCGGTGCTGGCGCCCGAAGACCCTGAGCGTCGACAGGCCTTGCACGGTATCGGCGAAACGGGCTGCAAGCCGCTGGAGGGTGCGCCATTGACGCTGCTGCACCGTGCGGGTCGCGAGGCCGATCAGCACCATGAAGACGGGGATGAGAGGCAGGGTGAGCAGCACCGTCAGCCCCGAGATCCAGTCCTGCCACCACATCACCGCGAGGATCAGCGGCGTGGCGACCACCGTCTGCACCAGCTGCGGCAGGTAGCGCCCGAAATACGCCTCGAGCGCGTCCAGACCGCGGCCCGCGGTGACGGCGAGCTGCGCCGAGTTGCGGGAGCCCAGCCACTCGGAGCCCAACGCGCCCACCGCGCCGATGAGTGCCGCGCGCAGCTGCGACTGCACCCGCGCCGCGGCCCGAGAGGCGACCGCTTCACGCGCCCACAGTAGCCCGGCGCGGAGCGCGACGACGGCGGCCAGACCCCCGAGCGTCGGTGCGAGCTCGGGCAGCGGCATCCCCTCGATCGCCGCGGTGACGGCGCGGGTCAGCAGCCATGCGAAAGCGATGATGACGGCGGTCTGGGCGACGGCGATGGCGCCGATCGCGACGAAGAAGCCGCGCGACGCGCTGGCGTAGCGCAGCAGGCGAGGGTCGACGGGCTTGCCCGAGGTGCGGGGCGGGCCGTCGTCCGTGTCGTTCATCGCTCCTTCGACCCTAGTCAAGCCTGCGGATGCCGCGTCTCAGTGCGCGACGGCGGACGCGGCCTCGATGTGGGACCGCGTGATGCGCTTGCGGAAGATCCAGTACGTCCAGCCCTGGTACAGCAGCACCAGCGGCAGGAAGATGAGCGCCGCCCACGACATGATCGTCAGGGTGTAGTCGGTGCTGGAGGCGTTCTCGATCGTCAGCGAGTTCTCGAGGGCTGTGGTCGAGGGCATCACGAACGGGAACAGGGCGAACCACAGTGCGAGCACGGCCGACACGATCGTCGCGGCGCCGAAGCCGAACGCCCACCCCTCGCGCCCGCGGGCGTTGGAGATCCACGAGGCGATGAGCGTCACCGCGGCCATCACGGCGAGCACCGCCGTCGCGGCGGCGAGCTCACGGCCCTGCGCGAAGGCCATGAAGACGGTCCAGGCCAGGAATGCCGCGCCGACGACGATCGTCACCGCACCGGACTGCGCCGCCAGCCGGCGGGCGTCGGCCGCGACCTGGCCGTCGGTCTTCAGGGCGACGAAGTACACGCCGTGCGTGAAGAACAGCAGCAGGGTCGTCACGCCGCCGAGCAGGCCGTACGGATTCAGCAGTGTCAGCAACGAGCCGGTGAACTCCATGTGCTCGTCGATCGGCACGCCCTGCACGATGTTCGCGAACGCGACGCCCCACAGCAGTGCCGGCACGGCCGAGCCGATGACGATCATGCGGTCGAAGCCGCGCTTCCATCGCAAGCTGTCGCGCTGGTGGCGGTACTCAAACGAGACGCCCCGCGCGATCAGCGCCAGCAGGATCAGCAGGAGCGCGAGGTAGAACCCGCTGAAGAGAGTGGCGTACCAGTGCGGGAAGGCCGCGAACAGGCATGCGCCCGCGACGATGACCCAGGTCTCGTTGAGATCCCACACGGGGCCGATGGTGTTGATGACCTGGCGGCGGCTGATGTCGTCCCGGCCCAGGAAGGGCAGCGACATCCCGACGCCGAAGTCGAAGCCGTCCAGGACGAAGTACCCGACGAACAGGAATCCGACGATCCAGAACCAGAGGTAGGCGAGATCCATAGCGTGCTCCGAAAGCTCTCAGTAGACCGTCGTGGGGGTGTGCTCGACCGCGAGGTCACGCGGGTCCGGGTCGTCGGGGCCAGGAAGCGGGTCAGGGCCCCGCTGACCCGTCTTGAGGATCAGGCCGACCTCGACCACGGCGAGCGCCGCGTAGATGAGGGTGAAGGCGACCAGCGAGATCAGGACGTTCCAGCCGGGGACGCTCGGCGAGACGCCGTCCTCGGTGAGCATGAGCCCGAACACGATCCAGGGCTGGCGGCCCATCTCGGTGAAGACCCACCCGACGAGGATTGCGAACAGCGACGCCGGCCATGCCCAGATCGCGAGACGCCAGGCCCATGCGGGCACATCGCGCTTCGCGCCCTTGCGGGTCAGCCACAGGCCGACGACGGCGGTCAGCGCAGCGATGCCGCCCAGGCCGATCATCCAGCGGAAGGACCAGTACGTGACCCACACGATCGGCGCGAAGTTGCCCTCGACCTGGTCGGCGAACTGCGGGAACAGCTCGGTGCTGTACTGCGTGTTGAGGTCGTTGATGCCCTCGACGCAGCCGTCCAGGGTGTGGGTGGACAGGAACGACAGCAGATACGGGATCCGTATCGAGAACAGCTCGGTGGAGCCGTCCGGAGTTCCGAGCGTGAACACGGAGAAGGACGCGTCCGCTCCGCACGCGCTGTTGAACATGGCTTCGGCCGCGGCCATCTTCATCGGCTGCGTCGCCACCATCACGAGGCTCAGCTGATCGCCCGAGAGCGCGACGCCGGCGAAGGCGACGACCATGCCCCACAGCCCGTACTTCAGCGACGAGCGCATCATCTCGACGTTCTGCTTGCGCAGCAGGTGCCAGGCCGAGATCGAGATGATCACGCCCGCTGTCATCATGAAGGCCGCGAACAGCGTATGGGGGAGTGCCGCGAGCGCCACCGGATTCGTGAGCACCGCGAAGAAGTCGTTCATCTCGGCGCGTGAGCCGTCCTCGGCCATCTGGAAGCCGACCGGATTCTGCATGAACGCGTTCGCGGCGAGGATGAAGAACGCCGAGAACCACGCGCCGATCGTCGCGATCCAGATGCTGGCCAGGTGCAGCGCCTTGGGCAGCTTGTCCCAGCCGAAGATCCACAGTCCGATGAACGTCGCCTCGAAGAAGAAGGCCATCAGCCCCTCGAAGGCCAGCGGCGCGCCGAACACGTCACCGACGAAGCGCGAGTAGGCCGACCAGTTCATGCCGAACTGGAACTCCTGGACGATGCCGGTGACCACGCCCATCGCGAAGTTGATGAGGAAGATCTTCCCGAAGAAGCGCGTCAGGTGCAGCCACTTCACGTTGCCGGTGCGGAACCACGTCGTCTGGAAGATCGCGACGGTCAGCGCCATGCCGAGGGTGAGCGGCACGAACAGGAAGTGGTACAGCGTCGTGAGGCCGAACTGCCAACGGGCGAGCAGGAGGGGGTCCAGCAGATCCACGGTGCGGTCTCCGATCACGAGCTGATCCGATGTGGTCTGACCACACTATCATGTGGTCAGACCACAGGAGCCAGGCCCCGCGTCGGCTGAGCACGACTACCCTCGAAGCATGACGGGGCACTCGAGCGGGGCGGCGCGCACGTGAGCGCCATCCCGGTCGTCATCGGGCGACGGATGCCGCTGCCCGCGGCACCCGCTCGCTCCGGCGTCCTCAACGCCGGCGCTCCGTCCGCCGGTGCGCCTCTCGTCGACACGCACGGTCGCGTGCACCGCGACCTGCGGATCTCGTTGACCGATCGCTGCTCGCTGCGCTGCACGTACTGCATGCCCGAGCAGGGCAATGAGTGGCTCGCCAAGACGAGCATCCTGACCCTCGACGAGATCGAGCAGGTCGCGCGGGTGGCCGCGGCTGACGGCATCACGACCTTCCGCCTCACCGGCGGCGAGCCGTTGCTGCGCACCGACATCGTGGAGGTGGTGCGACGGCTGTCCGCTCTCACCGGTCCCGACGGTCGGCCGGTCGAGATCGCCATGACCACCAACGGCATCCGGCTCCGCGAACTGCTGCCGGGGCTGATCGCCGCCGGGCTGTCGCGTCTGAACATCTCCATCGACACGCTGCGGCGTGACCGGTTCCGCGATCTCACCCGCCGCGACCGGCTCGACGATGTGCTCGACGGGATCGCAGCGGCGGCGGCATCGGCTCTGCGCCCGTTGAAGCTGAACGCCGTGGCCATGCGTGACGTCAACGACGACGAACTCGTCGACCTCGTCGAGTTCGCGGTCGCGCACGACGCGCAGATGCGGTTCATCGAGCAGATGCCGCTGGATGCCGGCCACACGTGGGACCGGTCGCGCATGGTGACGCAGGACGAGATCCTGGCAGCGCTCGGCACGCGCTGGGCCCTGACGCCCGTGCCCGGCCGCGGCGGCGCCCCCGCCGCCCGCTGGACGCTCGACGGCGGCCCTCACACCGTGGGCGTCATCGCGTCGGTCACCGCGCCGTTCTGCGGCGACTGCGACCGGCTGCGCCTCACCGCCGACGGACAGCTGCGCAACTGCCTCTTCTCGACGACCGAGTACGACCTGCTGCCGGCCCTTCGACAAGCTCAGGGACCGGCAGGAGCGGCTCAGGGACCGGCGGGAGCCGCTCAGGGACCGGCAGGAGCGGCTCAGGGGCCGGCGGGAGCGGCCCTTCGACAAGCTCAGGGACCGGAGACGGAGGTGGTCGCTGAGCCTGTCGAAGCGTCCGCCGACGCCGCGATCGACCGGATGCTGCGGTCGTGCGTGCACGGCAAGCTCCCGGGTCACGCGATCAACGACCCCTCGTTCCTGCAGCCTGCGCGGGGCATGAACGCGATCGGCGGCTGAAGTGGGCCGCCTCACCGCGCGCAGTCCGGTCACCCGCATCAGCCTGGACGACGTCGCGCCCGGCGTGCGACGTCGCGCCGACACGCTGGCCGTGGAGGAGCCGCTCGAGATCCGCCTCGGCGGCGAGCCGCTGACGGTCACGATGCGCACGCCCGGGCACGACATCGAGCTGGCCGCGGGCTTCCTCGTCTCGGAGAGCGTCATCTCGGCAGGCGGGCACTTCCGCTCCGCCATCCATTGCGGCGGACCGGGCACGGGCACCGTGGGGCTCACATCCACTGAGAACACGTACAACGTCCTCGATGTGACGCTCGCGCCCGGAGTCGAGGCGCCGTCGACGGACATCGCCCGCAACTTCTACACGACGAGCTCGTGCGGGGTCTGCGGCACCGCGTCGATCGAGGCGATCGAGAAGTCGTCGCGCTACGACGTCGCCGCAGACCCGGTGACCGTCGACGCTGCCCTCATCGCAGGGCTTCCCGACGCGCTTCGTGCGGGACAGGCGGTGTTCGAGAAGACCGGCGGCCTCCACGCCGCCGCCCTGTTCGACGCTTCCACCGGTGAGCTGCTCGTCCTGCGCGAGGACGTCGGCCGGCACAACGCCGTCGACAAGGTCGTCGGCTGGGCGGTCCTCGAGGACCGGCTGCCGCTCACGGGGACGGTCCTGCAGGTGTCGGGCCGTGCGAGCTTCGAGCTCGTGCAGAAGGCGGTGATGGCCGGCATCCCGGTTCTGTCGGCGGTGTCGGCACCCTCGTCCCTCGCGGTCGAGCTGGCCGCGGCATCCGGGCTCACCCTCGCGGGGTTCGTCCGCGGACGGTCGATGAACCTGTACTCACGGCCGGACCGGATCGCGGTCGGCCGAGCCGACGCCGCACACACCGCGTAGCGACCGGGCTCCCAGCCGCCCTGTTAACGGGCGCTGCCCGCCGGTCCGGGGAGAGGCGGGCAGCGTCAGGGCGCCTGGGATCACCGCTGCGGGGTGCGGTTCTCCGCGCTCACCATCCACGAGAGCTGCTCTACCCGCTCGAGAATCGCGTGCAGGATGTCAGCGCTGGTGGGGTCTTCTTCGTCGACGTCGTCGTGGACGTCGCGGCAGGTGGTGGCGACCGCGTCCAGTCGTTCGGTCATCAGGTCGATGACCTCGGTGGTCGCGATCTCTCCCTGGGGGAACTCCGGCAGGGTCGTGGTCTGGGCGACCAGGTCGCTGCGGCCGTCCGGGAGGGCATGCAGCGACCGCATCCGCTCGGCGATCGTGTCGGCGAAGTCGCGTGCGGCCTCGATGATCTCGTCCAGCTGCAGGTGCGTGTCGCGGAAGTTGCGTCCGACCACGTTCCAGTGAGCCTGCTTGCCCTGCAGCGACAGCTCGATGAGATCCACGAGCACCTTCTGGAGGTTCTCGCTGAGGGTCTCGGACGCGGAGAACCCGCGCTCGGCGTTCTGCTCCGAGGTCAGCTCGGCTCCGACGCCGCCGCGTGCGGGGCGCCGCTTGCCGGAGGTTGCGGAACCGGCCTGGGACTTGGCGGTGGGCTTCTTGGTCGCGGTGGTGGCCACTGTCACTCCGTTCGTGGGGATGTGTGAAAAGTTACCGAGGACCCGAGTCGCAGGCCCGGGGATTGCCTTCCCCCCGATGACGTGCTACCCGGCGACGTGGTGGGATGGGACAGATGACCGCATCCGAACCGGCACCGCCTTCCGACCTCGCCCTTCCCGACGAGATCGTCTCCGCCACCGCTATCGCGGCCGCCGTCCGCCGCGGAGAGGTGGCGGCGCGTGCGGTCGTCGACGCGCACCTGGATCGCATCGCCCGCGTCAATCCGGGTCTGCACGCGCTCACCGTCGTCTTCGCAGATCGGGCGCGGGCCGCTGCCGACGCGGTCGACGCGGCCGTCGCCGCCGGAGACGACCCCGGTCCGCTCGCGGGTGTGCCGATCTCGGTGAAGGAGAACATCGACCTCACCTGGTCGGCCACGACGAACGGGTGGCGCGGGTTCGCCGACGCGGTCCCCGATCGCGACGCCACGATCGTGCGGCGCATGCGGGAGGCGGGCGCCGTGCCCATCGGGCGAGGGAACATGCCCGACTTCGGGATGCGGTGGGACACCGACAACGACCTCTTCGGACGCACGGTCAATCCGTGGAATGCCGCGCGCAGCGCCGGAGGCTCGAGCGGCGGCGACGCCGTCGCGGTGGCGACCGGGATGAGCGCGATCGGCCTCGGCAACGACTTCGGCGGATCGCTCCGCCTGCCCGCCTACGCCGCAGGGGTGTACGGTCTGCGTCCCTCGAGGGGAAGGGTGCCCCGCGCGGCCGTCGAGCGGCACCCGGTCGCGCTCACCCTCCAGGAGTTCTCGGTGAACGGACCGCTCGCACGGGGTGTCGATGACCTCGAGCTCGCCCTCCGCGTTCTGAGCGGATGGGATGCCGACGATCCTGTGTCGCTGGATGCTCCGCATGTGCAGCCCGAGGACGTACCTCGTCGGGTCGGAGTCGTGCGAGACCCGGTGGGCGACGGGGTCGACCCGGAAGTCGCCGCCGGGATCGCCCGAACCGCGGCATCCCTCGCCGATGCGGGCTGGGATGTCGTCGACGTCGAGGCTCCGCTTCTCGAAGAGGCGGCGGTGCTGTGGCGCCGGCTGTCGTGCACCGACATGCTGATCTCGCTCGACCCGTCCGTGCTCGGCACGCCGCTCGGCGGGTCGGCCACGCGGTTCCTGCGCGACAGCACCGCCGCCGCGAGGCCGTACGAGACGGCGACGGAGTACGCGCAGGCGTGGGCGCGCCGGGCGGTGATCGCCGCAGACTGGCGACGACTGCAGGTGGAGGTGCCGCTCGTCCTCGGGCCGGTGTCGGCGTCCCGCATGCGCGAGCCCGACTACGACCTGGGCGGCAGGGAGCCGGCCGACCACGCTTGGCGGGATCTGCGGCTGACGGTGGCGGCGAACTTCCTGGGACTTCCCGCGCTCGCTCTTCCGAGCGGGCTCGGCACCGATGGCATGCCCTCGGGCGTGCAGCTGATCGGGCCGATGTTCGGCGAGGCCGTGGCGGTCGCCGCCGCCCGAGACGTCGAGATGCGGCTCGCCCGGATGCCGCACCCTCAGCCGTGACGTCGGCACCGGGCCGAGGTGCCGGGCTTCGGACGTAGAAACGAGGCGGAGCAACCGATCACGATCGCTCCGCCTCGCGCCACCGGGGCGTTAGGGAAGGGGGGTCTCCGGCGGCTGGGGGAAAGTCGGTTCTTCGGGGTTCGGCGCGAGCGGCTCGTCCGGGTACGGCGCGGACGGCTCGACCGGTCCACCGGGGGGCGCCGTCGCCGGCGACGGCGAGGGCGCATCAGGAGAGCCCGGCGCTCCGGGTCCACCGGGGCCTGACGGCATCTCACCCGGAGTGGACGGCGGAGGGGTCGGATCGGTCATCGCTGCTCCCATCGGTCCGCCGGCATGGGTCCACCGTGCGGCAAGATGACCAGCATCCACGTCGCTCTCGCGTCGAGCGACCCCCTTGACCTGGGGGTCAATGTCGAGTAGCGCCACGTACGCTAGAGGTCGTGGCATCCGTTCTCAACGTCTCGGCGTACCTGTTCACCCGAATCGACGATGCCGCGCATCTGCGCACGACGCTGCGCGAGCGTGCCGTCGCGGCGGAGCTCAAGGGCACGATCCTGCTCGCCGAGGAGGGAATCAATCTGTTCCTCGCCGGCGGGGCTGCCGACGTGCGCGGTTTCCTCGAAGAGCTGCGCGGGGACGCTCGCTTCGCCGGACTCACGGCGAAGGAGAGCTGGTCGACCGCCACGCCTTTCGGCAGGCTGCTCGTGAAGGTCAAGCGCGAGATCATCCGCATGGATCACCCGACGATCCGCCCGGGTGGCGGTCGGGCGCCCGCCGTCTCGCCGGCCACCCTGCGGCGGTGGCTCGACCGAGGTCGCGACGACGACGGCCGCGAGATCGTGCTGCTCGACACGCGGAACGCCTTCGAAGTCGACTACGGCTCGTTCGAAGGGGCGCTGGACTGGCGCCTCGAGCGGTTCACCCAGTTTCCGGATGCGGCTGCCGCCGCCGCGGCGGAACTTCGGGGCAAGACGGTGGTGAGCTACTGCACCGGCGGCATCCGGTGCGAGAAGGCGGCGCTCTACCTGCGCGAAGAGGGCGTCGAGGCGTTCCAGCTCGACGGCGGGATCCTCGGCTACTTCGAGCACGTGGGCGGCGATCACTGGACGGGGGAGTGCTTCGTCTTCGACGAGCGTGAAGCCCTCACTCCCGGACTGGCGCCGCGCGCCGAGGCCGCCTGATGCCCGACGCAGCCCACCGCGCCGGACTTGCGGCCATCCTTCTCGCCGCCGTCCTCGACGCCGTGCTGATCATCGCGTTCGCCGCGACCGGCCGCGCCAGCCACGACTCGGACGTCTGGTCGGGGCTGTGGCAGACGGCGTGGCCGTTCCTCGCCGGCCTCGCCGGCGGCTGGCTGGTGACGCTCGCGTGGCGGGCTCCTTCGGCCCCTGTGCGCACGGGGCTGGGCGTGTGGGCGGCGACCCTGGTCGGCGGCATGCTGTTGCGCGCGGCATCCGGTCAGGGTACGGCCCTGCCGTTCGTCATCGTGGCGGCCGTCACGCTGCTGATCGCCCTGGTCGGCTGGCGTGCTGTCGCGGTGCTCGTCCGCCGTGGGCGAGTCCGCCGCGCCGAGGCATCCGTCCGCTAAGCGCGGTGGCGCAGGCCGGTCTCGATCACGATCCGGTTGCCCTCGATCACGCCGACCGACCGCGGCCTCCAGCCCGCGACGGCGCATGGCGCGGCAGGGCGGCGCGCTGACGGACGACGAAGCGGATGCCTCGAATCCGAGGCATCCGCTTCGTGTCGCCGTGGCGTGAGGCGAGCGATCAGTTCTCGACGTCGCCGCGCCAGGCACCGGTCTCGCGGTCGGTGTTCTCGATGAACTCCTTGAAGTTCTTCAGGTCCTTCTTCACGGCGTGCGTCCCGGCGCGGACCAGCGAGCCGAGCTTCTCGACGGCATCGGTCGGGGTCCAGTCGATCTGCACCGTCACCCGCGAAGACGTGTCGGAGAGCTTGTGGAAGGTCACGACTCCGGCGTGGGCCGTGTCGCCCCCGATGCTGGTCCATGCGACCCGCTCGTCGGGGTGCTGCTCGGTGACCTCGGCGTCGAACTCGCGCGTGAACGGACCGACCTTCACCTTCCAGTGCAGGTGCGTGTCGTCGATCTGCGTGATGGACTCGACCTCGTCGAGGAAGTGCGGGAAGCTCTCGAACTGGGTCCACTGGTTGTAGGCCATCGTGACGGGCACGTCGACGTCGATGCTCTCGATGATCTGGCTCATGGCTTCTCCTTTCGCCGGCGAGGACGGACCTCGGCCGGCCGGTGTCTGTTCTTCCAGCATCGTCGTCGCGCGCGCCCGAACCCACCCCCTTGACCGCAGGCCGCTGCCCGGATAACGGGGGTGTCCGACGGCGCGATGAGGCGCCTCACTCGCCGGAGAGGCCCCCGCTCAGCCGGCGGTGGAACGCGGTGGTGGCGTCGTTCATGCCCTCCAGCTCGGCGACGATGCCATGCTGCTGGTACTTCGTCACGATCGCATCGAGCGCGGCCACGGTCGAGGCATCCCAGATGTGCGAGCGTGACATGTCGATCACGACCCGCGGTGGATCGGTCGCGTACTCGAACTGCGTCGTCAGGTCGTTGCTCGACGCGAAGAACAGCTCTCCGTCGACGCGGTACTGCGCGACCTCACCATCGTGGGTGAGCGTGACCGTGCGCGTCACCGAGGTGAAGTGCGCCACGCGCCGAGCGAAGAGCACCATCGCGGTCAGCACGCCGGCCACGACGCCGATCGCCAGGTTGTGCGTCCACACCGTGATCGCGACGGTCACGACCATCACCAGCGTCTCGCTCACCGGCATTCGCCTGAGCGTCGACGGGCGGACGCTGTGCCAGTCGAACGTCGAGAACGACACCAGGATCATGACCGCCACGAGCGCGGCCATGGGGATCATCCCGACGATGTCGCCGAGCACGACGACCAGCACCAGCACCCAGACGCCCGCCATGAAGGTCGAGATCCTGGTGCGACCGCCGGATGTCTTGATGTTGATCATCGTCTGGCCGATCATGGCGCAGCCGCCCGTTCCTCCGAAGAACGCCGAGGCGATGTTCGCGACTCCCAGACCCCAGGCCTCACGCGTCTTGCGCGAGTGGGTGTCGGTGATGTCGTCGACGAGCTTCGCGGTCATGAGCGATTCGAGCAGGCCCACGAGGGCTGCGGCGACCGCGAACGGAGCAACGATCTGCAGGGTCTCCCAGGTGAGGGGCACGTCGGGGATGAGCAGCTCGGGCAGGCTCCGCGGCAGCTCGCCCTGATCGGCGACATCCGGCACCGCGATTCCGAAGATCGCGACGGCCGCCGTGAGCAGCACGATGGCGATGAGCGGACCCGGGACCGTTCGCGTGATCTTCGGCCAGACGAACAGGATGCCGAGCCCGACCGCGACGAGGAGGTACACCGGCCAGGGCACATCGATGAGCTGCGGCAGCTGCGAGACGAAGATCAGGATCGCGAGCGCATTGACGAATCCCACCATCACGCTGCGGGGGATGAAGCGCATGAGCTTCGCCACCCCCAGCGCTGCGAACACGATCTGGATGAGCCCCGCCAGCACGATGGTCACGATGAGGTAGTCCGCGCCGTACTCGCGGGCCACGGGCGCGATGACGAGCGCGACCGCGCCCGCAGCGGCGGTGATCATCGCGGGACGCCCGCCCGTGAAGGCGATGACCGCAGCGAGCACGAACGAGGAGAAGAGGCCGACCCGGGGGTCGACGCCCGCGACCACGGAGAACGCGATCGCCTCGGGGATGAGCGCGAGGGCGACCACCAGGCCGGCGACCACTTCGCGGGTGAGGAGGCGGGGGCTCCGCAGCGCCTGCCGGACGGTCGGCTCGATGCGGTAGCGACCGGCGGGATCGGGCGCGGGGGCGACGGCAGACACGGAGGCTCCTCGGATGACGAGCGCACCGTTGCGCTGGGCCGGCTCACCGGCGGGAAGAGTGGGATGCCGCGGTGCCCGCGACACCCGGAACTCTACCTCGGGGCGCGCCCGCGGCGAAGCCAGCCTGCTCGCCGCGCCGGCGGGCAGACGGTGAGGATCAGGCCCGGCGGTACTGGCCCGAGACGGGGCAGTCGAACGGGTCGCGGGCGGCGAGCCCGACGCGGTTGAGGTAGTCGATGACGATGCCGTAGGACTTCCACATGGTGGTCTCGACGTAGGGCACGTCGAGGGTGCGACAGTGATCGCGCACGATCTCACGCGCCTGGGCGAGGTGCGGGCGGGGCATGTTCGGGAAGAGGTGATGCTCGATCTGATAGTTCAGGCCGCCCATGATCCAGGTCGCCCACCATCCACCGGAGATGTTGCGCGAGGTGCGAACCTGCTTGCTGAAGAAGTCGAGCTTCGCGTCCTTCGCGATGATCGGCATCCCCTTGTGGTTCGGCGCGAACGAGGCGCCCATGTACACCCCGAAGACGGCCAGCTGCACGCCGAGGAACGCGAAGGCCATGCCGAGCGGCAGGAACAGGAAGACCGGCGTCCAGATGACGGCGAAGCGCCCGACCAGCATCGCGAGGTCGACCCAGCGGCCCTTGACCGGCTCGCGGCTGAAGAGGTGGCGGAACGCGATGAAATGCAGATTCAGCCCCTCGAGCGTGAGCAGCGGGAAGAACAGCCAGCCTTGGCGCTGCGTGATGAAGCGGCGCAGTCCGCGCGCGCTCGCGGCATCCGTCTCGAGGAACGAGATCGTGTCGATCTCGATGTCGGGATCCTTGTCGACCCGGTTGGGGTTGGCGTGATGACGCGTGTGCTTGGTGGTCCACCACGAGGAGCTCATGCCGACGACGGCGTTGCCGAGGATGCGGGCGAGGCGGTCGTTGGCGGGACCGGAGGAGAGGATCTGGCGGTGCGCGGCCTCGTGCGACAGGAACGCGACCTGGGTGAAGAGGATGCCCAGCGCAGCGGCGATGAGCAGCTGGAACCAGCTGTCGCCCAGAAGGATGAATCCGGCGACACAGCCCGCGAAGGCGAGGGCGATGACCGTGCCCACGATGCCGTAGAACCAGGGGGTCCGGCGCAGCAGACCGGTCTCGCGCACGATCTGCGAGACGTCGGTGTACGCGCGGGTGATCGGGGGGAACTCCGCAGTGCCGGCATATGTCTGCCGCACAGGTCCGAGCCGAGGCTCGAGGGTGGTGGAAGAGATGAGGGAACCTGGGTTTCGATCGGGGACCGCGTTGGCCTCGGGAAGCCAAAGGCGGGTGCCGATCGCTGAGTCCCACGCTACGCCCCCTCACATGAGGCGACCGGAATACACCGGTACTCCCAGGCACTCGTCAGGCATGCCGTCGGTCACCAGATCGGTGCCCGGACATGCGTCAGCCCGGGACGGCCAATGCCGTCCCGGGCTGACGAGGGGATCAGAGCGGCCGGATGTTGGCTGCCTGCATGCCCTTCGGACCGCGCTCGGCGTCGAATTCGACCTTCTGGTCTTCGCGGAGCTCCTTGAAGCCCTCACCGGTGATCGCGCTGAAGTGTGCGAAGAGATCGGCAGAGCCGTCATCGGGAGCGATGAAGCCGTAGCCCTTCTCGGAGTTGAACCATTTCACGGTGCCAGTGGCCATCGTGTCTTTCCTTTTACTTTTCGGGCCGCGTGAGCGACCAGGGGCGCCGTTCCAACGTGTTCGGAACGGACGTGTGAGGTGCGCGGTGCGCGCAGGTGCCGGCGCGAGCCGGGTGGCGACGGCTGCCACCGCTCGGTTCGCGAGGTCGCGGGTCGCGTGCAGGCCGAGGTGCTCGCCGCGTGCACCGTGGGCTTCATAGCCGCGCGGGGTCACGCCGACGAACCCGGCGTACTCGCCGGCGCTGGTCGCGACGAAGACGTCGTCGTCGGCCTGGCGCCAGTCGAGCATCGAGCGCGACGGGGAGGTGGTGTGGGTGACGAAGGTCAAGAGGTCTTTCAGGAGAAGATGCGCGGGCTCTGAGGCTCTAGCGCGGGAAGTCGAAGGAGAAGAGGAGGGGCCGGTTGTGCTGCGGCGGTCGGACGTCGGGCGGTCTGCTTCTCCACAGTGAGGCAGTGCATTCGACGCGGAGACCCGAATGGGCAATCGCCAGCGTAGCACGAGGTGACGTGTGACGACGACGTGGCCGTGGGGGCGCTGACGAGCGCCCCCACGGGCTCACCGTCAGGCGAGGTCGTTCTCGGCGAGCCAGTCCGCGGCGATGTCCTCGGACGAGCGCTCCTCCTCGGTCGACTGGACGTTGAGCGCCACGAGGCCCTCCGGTGTCAGGGCCGCGCTCACCGCGTTGATGACGTCGGCGATCTCGTCCGCGACATCGGCGCCTACCACCGGCACCACGTTCGAGGCGAGGAAGAGACCCTCGGGGTCTTCCAGGGTGACCAGGTTCTCGGTCTCGATGCGCGGGTCGGCGCTGTAGACGTTGGCGATCTGGATATTGCCGGCGACGAGTTCGTCGACGGTGGTGTCGGCCGTCGCCTCGAAGGCGACGGTGACGCCGTAGACCTCCTGCAGGCCCGTGGGACCGTACGGACGCTCCTCGAGCTCGGGTGCGCCTCCGAGCACCAGGCCCTCGACGCCGGCGAGGTCGCCGATCGACGAGAGACTGTTCTGCTCGGCGAACTCCGCCGTGACGTTGTACGAGTCCTGGTCGGTCGCGGACGACTGATCGAGCACCGTCAGGCCCTCGGGAAGCGCCTCCTGCAGGGCCGCGTAGACGTCGTCGGACGTGGTCGCGGTCGCCGCCTCGTCGAAGTACTGCAGCAGGTTGCCGGTGTACTCGGGGAAGAGGTCGATCGAGCCGTCTTCGAGGGACGGCATGTAGGCGTCGCGCTGGCCGATGTTGAATTCCCGCTCGACCTCGAAGCCGGCGCCCTCGAGCGCCTGCGCGTAGATCTCGGCAACGATCTCGTTGGAGTAGTAGGCCTGCGAGCCGATGACGATGGCCGACGACTCCTCGGTGTCGCCGCCCGCGTCGCCGCTCTCGAGCGGGTCGCTCGAGGCGCATCCGGCGAGCGCGAGCGCGGCGACAGCGGTCGCGCCGAGCGCGAGCGACAGTCGTGTGCGTGTGATGGGCATTTCGGATCCTCCGGTGTTGTGGTGGGGTCAGGAAGGTTCGGGGACGGCAGGACGGGCGCGCGGCAGAGTAGATCGTCGCGTGCGTCGCGATTCGGTGCGCGGGACCGCGATGCGCGCCAGGACGGCGAAGACGCCGTCGAGCACCAGGGCGAGCACGACGACCACGATCGACGCGCCGAGCACTTCGGCGATGTCGCGAGTCGCGAGACCTCTGATCATGAAATAGCCCAGGCCGCCGAGGCCGAAGTAGGCGGCGATCGTCACCGTCGCGACCACCTGGAGCGACGCGGAGCGGAAGCCGCCGATGAGAAGGGACAACCCGAGGGGCACTTCGACTCTGAACAGGATCTGCCAGCGCGTCATTCCCATCGCGCGGCCGGCGTCGATGACCGTCCGGTCGATCGCCTCGATGCCGGCATAGGCGCCCGCGAGGATCGAGGGGATCGCGAGCAGCACGAAAGCGACCATCGCCGCCTCGGTCTTCAGCGTCACGCCGATCAGCAGCACGAGCAGCGCCACCAGTCCGAGCGCGGGCAGCGCCCGGGCGGCTCCCGAGAGGAAGACGGCGATCTCGCGCCCCTTCCCGGAATGGCCGATGAGCCAGCCGAGAGGGACGGCGATGACGGCGGCGATGAGCACCGCGAAGAACGTGAAGGCCAGGTGCTGGAGAATGGCCTGAGGCAGGGTGAGCGATCCGGTCAGCCGCTCGGGAGAGAAGATCCACGCGATCGCGTCGATGAACAGGTTCACGCTGTCACCGCCCCTCGACGTGCTGCCCGTCTTCTCGCCTGCCGCGGTGCGGTGCGCCGTACCCACGGCATGAGCACGCGGCCGAGCAGGACGAGCAGCAGGTCGATGATGAGAGCGATGACCACGACCGCGACGACACCGGCCAGCACCTCGCCGATGATCCGCCGCTGCGACCCGTTCGTGAAGAGATAGCCGAGGTTGGTCACCCCGACGATCGCCCCGACGGTGGCGAGCGAGATCGTCGACACGGCGGTGACCCGTAGTCCCGACATGATCACGGGGCCGGCGAGCGGGAAGTCGACGGTCCAGAATCTGCGCCACGGGCCGAAGCCGACCGCGACCGCGGCTCCGCGGGTGGTGGCGTTCACCGAAGCCAGGCCGTCCGTGACCGAGCGCGTCATGATCGCGACCGCGTACACCGTGAGAACGGCGATCAGCGTGATCTCGGACCGGAGCGGGAACCCGATGACGACTGCCATCACCGGCAGCAGCGCGAAGGACGGGATGGTGTAGAGCAGACCGACCACCGTGAGGACCGGCCCGCGCAGTCTCGTGTAGCGGAACGCGGCCCAGCCGATCGGCAGGGACACGACGAACCCCAGGATGATCGCGATGCTGCTCTGACGGAGGTGATCCACCGTCAGCTCGCCGATCAGGTCGAGGTTGTCGAGGACCCAGTTCACGCGGTGTCCTCCACGAGGACGCCCTGGGTGCGTCCGGCGCCGTCGACCAGGACGGTGCCGCGCTCCGTTTCTTTGCGGTGCAGCGCCCGTGCGCCGCGTTCGGCCCCGATGAAGCTGGCGACGAAGTCGCTCGCAGGATTCTCGATGATCTCGCTCGGCGTGCCGACCTGGGCGATGTGCGCGCCCTTCTCCAGGATCACGACCTGGTCGCCCAGCAGGAACGCCTCATCGATGTCGTGGGTGACGAAGACGATGGTCTTGTCGAGCTCCTCCTGCAGGCGCAGCGTCTCGGTCTGCAGCTCTGCGCGCACGATCGGGTCGACGGCGCCGAACGGCTCGTCCATGAGGAGGATGTTCGGATCGACCGCGAGTGCCCGTGCCACGCCGACGCGCTGCTGCTGTCCGCCCGAGAGCTGGCTGGGATACCTCGGCGCGAGCGCTCGGTCGAGGCCGACGACATCCATGAGCTCCTGCGCCCGCTCGCGCGCACGCGCGCGCGGAACGCCCGACAGCACCGGAACGGTCGCGATGTTGTCGATGACCGAGAAGTGGGGGAGCAGGCCCGCGTTCTGCAGCACGTAGCCGATCCCGCGGCGCAGCGTGACCGGGTCGCGATCCGCGATCGGCTCGTCGTCGATCGTGATCTGCCCTGCCGTCGGCTCGACGAGGCGGTTGATCATGCGCAGGAGCGTCGTCTTGCCGCACCCTGATGATCCGACGAAGACGGTCGTCTTGTGAGCCGGGATGATGAGGCTGAAGTCGTCGACCGCGAGCGTGCCGTCGGCGAACCGCTTCGAGACCGCGCGGAATTCGATCGCCATGCTGTCCTTTCGGCGGGCTTCCCAGAAAACCACACCTCACCGACATCGCGCCCGAGTTGGCCGGATGTTGACACGGTGTGACCGTTGTGTGATGTTCGGCGCCCGGCTCCCGGCGGATTGCCGTTCGTCACGGGCGGCCCGGGCAAGTACCGTGAACGCCATGAGCACACGAGAGTACGACCTCGTCGTCATCGGAGCCGGCCCGGTCGGAGAGAACGTCGCGGACCGGGCGACGCAGGGCGGCCTGTCGGTCGTCATCGTGGAGAGCGAGCTCGTCGGCGGAGAGTGCTCGTACTGGGCGTGCATGCCGTCCAAAGCACTGCTGCGCGCGGGCTCGGCGCTGAGGGCCGCGCGCGATGTGGAAGGGGCGGCGCAGGCCGTCACGGGCACCGTGGATGTCGCCGCGACACTGAAGCGGCGAGATGCCGTCGTGCACGAGTGGAACGACTCTTCGCAGGCCGAATGGCTCGCCTCGGCCGGCATCGATCTTGTTCGCGGCCACGGGCGCATGACCGCGGAGCGCGAGATCGCGGTCGCCCACGCGGACGGCACCGAGACGACGCTTCGGGCGCGTCACGCGGTCGCGATCGCGACGGGAACGGCGGCCCTCCTGCCCGACATCCCCGGTCTGCGTGACGCGCAGCCGTGGACGAGCCGTGAGGCGACCGGGGTGCGCGAGGTTCCCGCGTCGCTGGCGATCCTGGGAGGGGGCGTCGTCGGAAGCGAGATGGCGACGCTGTTCTCATCGTTCGGCACGCAGGTCACCGTCATCGCGCGATCCGGACTGCTGGGCGGCGTGGAGCCGTTCGCGGGTGAGGCGGTGGCACGGGCGCTGACGGATGCCGGAGCCGACGTGCGCACCGGTGTGCAGGTGGAGCGGGTCGAGCGCGACGATGCGGGCCAGGTCGTCCTGGCGCTGTCGGACGGGTCGGAGGTGCGTGCGGACGAGATCCTCGTGGCGACCGGGCGCGTCCCGCGCACCGGGGATGTCGGGCTCGAGCACGTGGGCGGAGAGCCCGGCGCGTGGCTCGACGTCGACGACACCCTTCGCGTCCGAGGGTTCGACTGGCTCTATGCGGTGGGCGACGTCAACCACCGGGTGCTCCTGACGCATCAGGGCAAGTACCAGGCGCGCGCCGCGGGCGACGTCATCGCCGTGCGTGCTCGCGGAGGTGACGTGGACGACCGGCCGTGGGGGAAGCACGTGGCCACCGCAGATCACTCCGCCGTGCCGCAGGTCGTCTTCACCGAGCCCGAAGTGGCGTCGGTAGGGCACACCGAGGCGTCCGCACGCCAGGCGGGCATCGGCATCCGGGTTCTCGACTACGACCTCTCGTGGGTCGCCGGAGCGAGCACGCATGCCGACCACTACCGCGGTCAGGCGCGCGCGATCGTCGACGAACAGCGCCAGGTGATGATCGGGGCCACGTTCGTCGGCCCCGACGTCGCCGAGCTCCTCCACGCCGCGACCGTCGCGATCGTGGGCGAGGTGCCCATGGATCGACTCTGGCACGCGGTGCCGTCGTACCCGACGCTCAGCGAGGTCTGGCTGCGCTGGCTCGAGGCCTGGGGCCGCTGACGCTCGGCCGCATCAGCTCGGCGGCGCGGGGTAGGGACGCTCCTTCAGCAGGGTCGCGAGATGCGCGGCATTGCCTGCGAGCGTGCCGATCGTCGACTCGACCTTCTCGGGCGTGGCCGTGAGGTCCTTGTAGTCCGTCGTCTTCATCGCCTCGCCGTTCCAGTACACCCCGCCCTGCGACGGGATGCTGAAGCCCACATCGCCCAGCGCCTGGTACAGATCCGCGGTGATCCCGTGGGCACCGTCCTCATTGCCCACCACGACGGTGACGGCGACCTTGCCGGCCAGGATCGCGCGGCCCTCGTCGTCCGTCTCGGAGAGCTCGGCGTCGAGCCTCTCGAGCACCCGCTGCGCGACGCTCGACATGTGACCCACCCAGGTGGGCGTCGCGAAGACGAGGATGTCGGACGCCATGAGCTTCTCGCGGATCTGCGGCCACTGGTCGCCGTCGCCCATGTCGGCCTCCACGCCGGGTCTCACATCGAAGTCGACGACGCGCACCTGTTCGCCGGTCACGTCGTGCCCGGCCAGGGCATCGAGCACCTGCTGCGCCATCAGCTCCGAGCTGGAAGCGGCGGGCGAGGGCTTGAGGGTGCAGTTCAGGGCGAGTGCGCGGAGCATGGAGATCCTTTCGTCGTCGACGTTCGGCACGCTACGCACGATCGCTCCGTCGGACGAGGGCCTTGACAGCCCTCGCCGGCGGACCGGTCCGCCGGCGGCTGTGAGATCACCGGGTTCGACCCCGCGCACGAGGACCACGCCTACGCTGGCGGCGAGGAGGCAAGATGAGACATCCGCTGCCGGACCCGGTCGCATCCGGGCAGGAGTCCGTCTGGGACTATCCTCGTCCGCCGCGCATCGAGCGCGTCGCTCGCCGCGTCCGCATCATCCTCGGCGGCGAGCTGATCGTCGACACCGACGATGTCGTGCGAGTGCTCGAGACCAGTCATCCGCCGGTGTACTACCTGCCGATCGCGGCGTTCGCAGGCGGCGCGCTCAGCTCGGGAGCCGGCTCGTCCTTCTGTGAGTACAAGGGCGCCGCCCGGTACCTGGATGTCCGAGGCGGTGATGTCCTCCGCACCCGCGGGGCGTGGAACTATCCCGACCCGTCGCCCGGATTCGCGTCGCTTGCGGACCGCGCCGCGGTGTACCCGGGCCACATGGACGTGTGCACGGTCGACGGTGTGATCGTCGAGCCGCAGCCGGGTGGGTTCTACGGCGGCTGGATCACTCCGGACATCGTCGGCCCCTTCAAGGGAGCGCCCGGTTCGATGGGCTGGTGACGTCCCGCAGAAAAAGAGTTTCATGCAACTGCATCCGAAATGGCTCCGGCGCCGGAAAGCACTGTCATGGGGTGGTGATGGACCGCCCCCTTCATGAGGAGGAAGACAGTGCGAAAGACAGCAGCCGCCGGTCTCGCCGTCGGCATCATCGCGGCTCTTGGGTTCGCGATGCCGGCATCGGCCGACACGAACGGATCCGCCCAGCTCTCGGTGCTCCACGGCATCCCCGACACCCCCGTCGACGTCTACGTCAACGGAGAGCTCACACTCGACGACTTCCAGCCGGGTGACCTCGCCGGCCCCCTCGAGCTCCCGGCAGGCGACTATGAGGTCGCTCTGACGGCGACGGATGCCGCGGACGCGAGTTCTCCCGTGCTCGGACCTGCCACGCTCACGCTCGCCGCGGGCTCCAATTACACGGCTGTCGCACACCTGACCGAAGCCGGCGAACCCGGGCTGAACCTCTTCACCAACGACACCGCGACCACGGCTGCGGGCGAGGGCCGTCTCACGGTCCGGCATGTCGCCGCCGCTCCCGCGGTGGACGTGCTCGCCGGCGGATCGCCGGTCGTCGAAGGGCTCACGAACCCGAACGAGGCGACGCTGAACCTGCCGGCCGGCACGGTCTCTGCAGCCGTCGCCCTCGCCGGGACCACCGAACCGGTGCTCGGCCCGACAGACGTGCAGATCCAGGACGGCGTCCTGACCATCGTGTACGCGTGGGGAAGTGCCGAGGACGGCAACCTCGCGATCGCGGCGCAGACCGTCACGGGGCTGCACTCCAGCCCTGACGGCGTGCCGTCGGGATCGGCCGGCTACCTCGCACAGCGCGACGCGTCGACCACGTTCCTGATGATCGCGGGCGCCGGCGTGCTCGCGATCGCCGTGGCTGCCGGAGCCGTCACGGTCGTGCGGGCTCGGCAGGGAGCTTCGCACTGATGGCGCGGGGCACGTCGCGAGGCCTCCGGAGAGAGCAGTCGATGGTCTGCGTTCTCGCGGGAACGGTCCTCGCGGCGTGCCTCGTCGCCTGCACACCGGTGGGAGCGGGAGATGCGACGCCGACTCCCCGTCGCATCGCGACGGCGTCTCCTTCCGCTCCCACCCCACCCCCCGCGCTGCCGACGCCGACGATCGATGTGCCCGTGCAGTCGGGTGCGCTGTCGGCGCCGGCAGCCGCGGTTCCTCCCGTGCGGCTGCGCATCGATGCGCTCGGAGTCGACATGCCGGTGACCGACGTCGGGATCGAACCCAGCGGTCAGATGGAGCTGCCGGTCGACCCGGCCGTTGCCGGCTGGTATCGGTACGGGCCGGATGCGCTCAGCGAAGCGGGCAACGTCATGCTCGCCGCCCACGTCGACGCTCCCGACTATCCCATCGGGCCTCTCGCACGACTGCGGGAACTGGGTCCGGGCGCCGCCCTGTCGATCGACGCCGCCGACGGGTCGTCGCGCGGGTATGTGGTGGAGTCGCTCACGTTCTACGACAAGACCGCCCTGCCGACCGCAGAGCTGTTCGCCCGGGAGGGGGCGCCGGCGCTCGTGATCATCACGTGCGGTGGACCGTTCGACCCCACCACCGGCCGATACCGCGATAACGTCGTCGCCATCGCACGACAGCAATGACGCCCGGAAGCGAGGACAGCGTGGCAGCGGATGCCGAGCCCGACGCCGAAGCGCAGCTGAACGCGCGCTTCCGGACGGGTGACGAGTCCGCGCTCGCGGAGGTGTACCGACGGTGGTCGCCCGTGGTGTTCACGTTGGCGCTCCGGTCCCTGGGCGACCGGGGCGACGCCGAGGACGTGACGCAGCGCACCTTCGTGTCGGCGTGGACCTCCCGAGCCTCGTACGACCCCGACAAGGCGCGGCTGTCGACATGGCTGGTCGCGATCGCCCGCCATCGCATCGCCGACACGCACGAGTCCCGTGCGAAGGTGCGGGCCATCCAGGCGGAGATGGAGCGACTCACCCGCCCCGACGACCTGGTCCGGGAGGCCCCGGACCTCTCCGAGACCCTGCTCGTGGCCAACGAGCTGCAGCAGCTCGAGCCCGACGCGCAGATCGTCATGCGCCTGGCCTTCTACGACGATCTGACGCACGACGAGATATCGCGAAGGCTCGGGATGCCCCTGGGTACCGTGAAGAGCCACATCCGGCGAAGTCTCATGCGGATGCGCGACCGATTGGAGGTGACCCGTGTCACACCTTGACCCGGAGCAGCTCGCCCTGGTCGCCATGGGCGAGGCCGTCGCGACGGACGAGGAGCGCGCTCACCTCGCGTCCTGCCCGGCGTGCACGGCGGAGGTCGCCGAGATGACGCACGCGGCGGTCGTCGCGCGCTCGACGATCGACGAGGGCGTGCTCGAGGCACCGTCGTCCCGCGTGTGGGGACGCATCCACGAAGAGCTCGGGCTCGGACAGGCCGTCATGGCAGATCCGCTGTCTTCGGCGGCGGCTGCCCTCGAGCCCGCGGACACGTCGGGGCAGGCGGAGGCCGCGTCCGCCCCGCTCGAGACGTCCGCGTCGGCGGAACGCGTCGGCCGGCGAGTTCGTCGAACCCGGTCGATGTGGGTGCTCGCGGCATCCGTCGTCCTCATCCTCGCCGTAGGCGGGGGACTGTGGGCCGGAGTCTCGGCCAGACTGACGCCGACTGTCGTCGCCGCGGCCTCGCTCGACGCCTTCCCCTCGCACCCGCAGGCCGAGGGCGCGGCCGAGGTCGACGAAAGCCGGGACGGGCGTCGCACCCTCACTGTGACCCTCGAGGGCGCCGCCGAGTCGGACGCCTATCGCGAGGTGTGGCTCATCGGGAACGATGGCGCGGCGCTGATCAGCCTCGGGCTGCTGGAAGGCTCGACCGGCACCTTTCCCATCCCGGAGGGCGTCGATCTGAGTGAATACGACCTCGTCGACATCTCGTTCGAGCCGGTCGACGGCGACCCGGCGCATTCGGGCGACTCGATCGTCCGCGGACAGCTGAAGTCCGCATGAGGCGATAATGTCCCTCCCGTGAAGACGGACTTCAAGAAGGAGATCCGGGCCTACACGGCTCGTCGCGGTGCTTTCGACGTCGTCGACGTGCCGCCGCTGCGGTACCTCATGATCGACGGCCACGGCGACCCGAACGCGCAGGAGTACGCCGACGCCATCTCGACGATCTTCCCCGTCGCCTACAAGCTCAAGTTCCTGAGCAAGAAGGAGCTCGACCGCGACTACGTCGTGATGCCGCTGGAGGCACTGTGGTGGTCGGACGACATGTCAGCGTTCACCACCGGCCGAGACAAGTCGAAGTGGGACTGGACCGCGCTCAACATGATCCCCGACTGGATCACCGAAGACCTCGTCGACCGCGCGCTCGCCGCAGCTGAGGACGCGCCGGCGATCAGAAAGGTGCGGATCGAGACGCTCGCCGAAGGACGCTGCGTGCAGTCGCTCCACATCGGGCCGTTCGATGAGGAGGGGCCGGTGCTCGCGCGCCTGCACGACGAGTACATCCCTGACCACGGCCTGCGCATGACGGGCAAGCACCACGAGATCTATCTCAGCGACCTCCGCCGCACCGATCCGTCCAAGCTGCGCACGATCCTGCGTCAGCCGGTGACGGATGCCGCGGACTGACCGGCCGGGGCCCCGATGCTGAACGCGCGGAACGCCCGCTCCGTCGGTCGGTCGACGGAGCGGGCGTATGCGGGATGCCGCGAGCCCCAGTGGCGGCATCCTCGGCCGACGACCCGAACGCCGGCCCGCGGGCCCGCCTAGGCGTCCGCGCGGTCTGTGATGCGGCTGCGCCCCACGGCGAGCCAGAGTCCGGTGATGGCGAGCCAGATCGGCATGAGAACGCCGGGAAGGCCCGGAACCCCGGATGCGAAGACGGCGCCGAGGGTGGCGATACCCGCGAGTGCTGCAACGGTGCCGAGGATCCGTGAGACGCTCCGCTCCCGGAATGCCATCCACGCCATGGCCAGCGCGCTCGCGATCAGGCCCGTCCAGCCGATGTAGGCGCCGAAGTCGGTGAGCACGTAGTAGACGAACAGGCCGGTGCCGTCCCAGAGGCCGGATTCCGGCCCGAGGTAGTTCGCCAATGCTCCGCGCCAGCCGTATCCGAGGGCGAGGGCACCACTGGCGGCGATCACTCCGCCGCTCACGACCCGGGAGGCGGTCGAACGCGCGAAGCGCGCATCCACGTGACGTCGCCACGCGGCGGCGAAGACGATGAGCGCGAGCACGGAGACCAGGCCGGCGAAGAACCCGATGCGCCCCACCAGCGGGTCGAGGCTGAGCATGTCGGCTGCGGTGACGATGTACTGCTCGCCCCGGTCGGCGGCCGCCAGCTCGGCCTCGGGGCGAAGGTCGGTGACGACGGTGCCGGTGGTGCCGGCGAGCCCGGCGAGCAGGGCCCACAGCGGCCATCCCGCGAATCGGCCTCGCGGCGCACGGGACGGCGCCGGGGCGCCGGGTTGGGTGAGATCGGATGTCGAGGACATGGCCTGGCCTTCGTGTTCGGGAGCGCGGCCCGGTGCCACGCAGCCGCGGTTGCGGCTCGATCCCAGCTTCGGGCGCCTGGCCGCCCGGCGGTCAGGTGCGTGAGTCCTCGATGTGCCTGGGACGCCCGCCGGGACACTCGACTGGCCTGGCGCGGGTGAGGCACGCTCAGGCGCCGGCTGTTCCATGGCGGGAGCCGAGCCCCGCTTCGCGCGCCATCACGATCAGCGCGCTGCGATCGGGTGCACCCAGCTTGGTGATGATGCTGTAGACGTAGTTGCGCACCGTCTTGCTCGTGAGCACGAGCGTGCGTGCGATCGAGCCGTTGTCGAGGCCCCGCGCGACGAGGTCGAGCACCTCGGATTCGCGATCGGTGAGCTCGGGGAATCTCCGGGCGCCCGTATCGGACGCGCTGCCGCTGAGATACGCGACGGCGCGGGCCGCGACATCCGCTCCGAACAGCACCTGACCGTCGGCGACGGCATGGATCGCGCGTTCGACCTCGAGCGGGGAGGCGACCTTCAGCAGGTACCCCTTGGCGCCGGCGCGCATTGCGGCGAACAGGGAACGGTCGTCCCCGAGCATGGTCAGGACCAGCACGGCGGTCGAGGGATGCTGCTGCGTGAGCATCCGCGTGGCGTCGATGCCGGACTCGGATCCGAGGTCCAGATCCATGAGCACCACGTCGGGGGCGTGCTGACCCACCAGGTCCAGGGTGTCGGCGATCGTCGCCGCGTCGCCGACGACTTCCACGCCGTCCAGCGTGTCCAGCAGCGACGTGATGCCTCGGCGGAAAAGCGGGTGATCGTCGACGACGGCGACCTTGAGTGCGTGGCCTTGACTCATCTCGACTCCCTCCGCCGCGATCTCGCCGCGGTTCGTGGCTTCATTGTGCCGTCTCCGGCGCCCACACGGACTGCGTCGATCCGCGTCTGCGCTTCGAGCCTGCAGGTCCCGGTGTCCCGGACGTCAGGACGCGTAGTCCTGGATCGCCGACCGAGCCGCGGGAAGCGAGACCGTGACCACCGTTCCGCGCCTCCCGCTCGACACGTCCAGGACTCCGCCGTGTGCGGCCGCCCGTTCGCGCATCGAGGTCATCCCGATGCCGGGCGTCGCGTCTTCCGGGATCCCTCGGCCGTTGTCGGAGACCTCGAGGACCGAGGACTCTGCGCTCGCCGTCACGCGGACCGCGACGTGGCGCGCGCCGGAATGGCGCGCCGCGTTGGCCAATGCCTCTGCCGCGACCAGGTACAGCGCTTCGGCTATGTCGGGAGACAGGTGAGCATCGCCGGCGACGGTGGCGTGCACTCGGAGCGCCGGGGACGCGAAACGGCTCACGAGCCGCTGGAGCGCGTCCGCGAGGTCCTCGCCATCGAGCGGACTCGGCGAGACCGCGTTCGCGAGATCGCGCACCTCTCGCAGCCGGCGATGGATGTCGTGGGTCAGTTCCGCCAACAGGTCGCGGGCACGTCGCGGGTCGCTCGCGGCGAGATTCTCGACCGCGGCGAGCCCGAATCCGATCCCGGCGAGGGCGGGACCGAGGCCGTCGTGCAGCTCGCGACGAATCGCCCGTCGCTCCTCCGCCCGGCGGGCGACGAGGTCGCTGCGCGCCGTGTCGAGAACCTCGTACGATTCCGCGAGGCGCACCACGGTGCTCACGAGCCCCGCGACGTCGGCGAGCACGACGAGCGTGCGGCGGTCGAATCGCTGGCCGCCGATGGGCTGGGCTCGGAGTTCGCCGGCCGCCTCGCCACCGGTCGACAGTGGCACGCGGGCCGGCTCGCCCGTCACCCGCACACCCGACTCCGCACGCTGCCCGCCGGCGTGGATCTCGACCCAGCCGAGCCGCAGCACCGAGCGCAGTGTGTGGGCGAGGTCCGTGAGGCCGGCCGCTCCCGGCGGGAGCTCGCCGATCCGCTCACCGAGGCGCGTCAGCAGGTGGGCGCGGTCGGCGCCGTCGCCGTAGACGAGTCGATCGATCCGGCGCTGCAGCCACCCCCGAAGAGGGAGTATCGCGAGGGCGATGACGACCGGCACGAGCAGCGACAGCGCGTCCACGCCGGCGAGCGTCACCGGGAGCGCGGCGACGAGCACCAGGTAAAGGGCGACGCCGGCGAAGGTGAGCAGCGACCACAGCAAGAGACGGCTCACGACGAGCGCGACCCCCCACAGTCGCTGCCCGAGGACGACGACGAGGATCGCGGCGGGGTAGAGGATCTGTCCCAGCACCGGCGCCACGAGCCCGAAGTCGACCGCCCACGAGGGCAGATCGAGACCCTCCGGCAGGACGAGTGCGAGGTACGACAGTGTGAGGAAGAGATGCCCGATGGTCAGCCAAGACAGACCCACGCGGGTGCGGCCTCGTGCCCGCGTCCATCGCGCGATCAGCACCGCGAGCGAGACGAACGAGATCGCTACGGCGGCGAAGGACAGGGCCGTGTACACGGGTGGAAGCGCCGCCTGGTATGCGGCGATGTCGATGGCCAGCGGGTTGCGCGGTGTCGGCACGGTCTGCTGGGTGAGGCTCGCGAAGAAGGCCGCGCCGGCGAAGACCGAGCACAGCGCCACGAGGGCGCGCTGCCAGCGTGGAAGCGGGGCGCGCGTGACGAGGATCGGCAGCACCGCCGTCATGAACGTGCCGGGAACGAATCCCCAGCCCGCCGCGAACGCGACCAGTCCCCACAGCGGAAGACCCGGCACCTGTGCCCCGAGCAGGCCGTACTGCACGCCGAACGCCGCGATGCCGGACCCTACTGCGTGCAGGGCGATGATGACGCCCACCGGATGCGGTCGTCGAGCGAGGATAAGAGCGCTGACCGGCCCGTAGATCAGAGCCACCGTCACCCCGATGTCGTCGAAGCGCGCCTGCATCTCGGGCGGAGCGGGGGAGAGGAAGACGCCGGGAAGGGGCTCGGCCGGAAGCTGCGCGATCCAGGCGATGGCGAGGGAAGCGATGGCGAGCGTCCACGACACTGCCCACACACCGCCGGCGATCCATCGCCGGGGAGCGGCATCCCCTCCGCCGACCGGCAGCCGGGGCGTCATCGTGCGATCTCCGCATGGACGCCGCCCGTGGTGGGCAGCTCGGTCCGCGCACCGAGTTCGTCGGCGCGCTGCCGCACCGCCTCGGCGAGAGCCGTCGTCACCGTCGAGTCGCCATCGAATCGAACACCCAGGCGAACGCGCGAATCCTCGATGCTGACAGATGCCGCGACCCCCGCTACTCCGGGAGCCCTTCGCGCGCGCGACACCGCGTCGGCGATCACGAGGTAGACCGCCAACTGCAGGTCCGAGTCCAGCACGTCCGCGCCGTGAGCCGTCGTGGCCACGCGCAGTTCGCCGTGCGAGGCCGTCGTCGCCAGCTCGTCGAGCGCTGCTTCCAGATCCCCCTGGTCCAGCGCGGTCGGCATCAGCGTGCGTGCGAGCTGGCGAACGTCGTCGGCGCACGCGGTCGTGTCGCCTCGAAGTTCGGCGACGGCGATCGCTGCCAGGGGATCCTGGTTCGCGATGAGCGCGTCGGCGGCCGACATCCCGAATCCGATGCCGGCGAGCGCCGGAGCCAGCCGATCGTGCAGTTCGGTTCGCAGTAGGCGGCGCTCCTCCCGCCGAACGCCGAGCGTCCGGCGCCGCGTCGCGGCCACGTCTTCGTTGACCGTCGCCAGGAGGACGGCCGCGGCGACGAAACCGGCGGTCTGCTCCAGCACCGGTCGCGCCGCTCGGTCGATCGGCCGACCGGGATCATCGGTCACGGTGAGACGACCGATCGACCGGCCACCCGAGAGCAGGTCGACCGACACCGTGTCGGCGGCGATCGTTCCCACACGGACAGGAGCGGAGGCCGACGCGAGCGCGATCTCGACGGACGACAAGCGGAACGTCTCTCGCAGCGAAGCGGCGATCCTGCGCACCCCGTCCCGTCCGATCTCGGCGGAGTCGGCGTCCTCCTCGCCGGACGGGGTCACGGCCTCGGCCAGCCGACGCAGGACGTGTCGGGCCTCGGGTGCGCCGTCGGTGAACAATCGTCCGAGCCGCAGACGCAGCCGACGGGCGGTGGTGCCGAGGACGAGGGCGAGCGTGGCGGCGGCGATCGCGCCCGCGAGCGCGGCGTCCAGCCCGAGCGCCCGCCCGGCGGCGGTGGTCACGAGGTAGGCGGCGACGGCGAACGCCAGCGACTGCACACCGGCGATCGCATCGACGGTGCGTGACGCCAGATGACTCCCGTCGCGCACGGCGACAGCGGCGAGGATCCCGACCGGGAGGAGTCCCTGCGAGAGCACGAAGGCGGCATCGGCCAGGAGTGCCATCGGCGCCGGGAGAGCGGCCGCCAGGCGTCCGTAACTCGCGACAAGAAGAACGACTCCGGCGACGAACCAGGCCACCGACTCCCGCTCCCGATCGATGCCGTCGCGCCAGCGCCGGGCGACGGCCACCGAGCCGGCGACGAAGCTGGCGATCGCCCAGAGGAGCGGAGCCACGTCGACCGACTGCGGAACAGGGCCGATCAGCGTGACGATCGAGACGACGAGGCTCGACAGCGGCGCGCCGAGGCCGATGGCCAATGCCACCCGATGGGGGTGCGCGTGATCGCGGACCAGCAGCCACGGAAGCAGGGCGAGCGCCGCCAGCTCGGGGAGTCGCGCGAGGTGCGCAGTGACGGTGACCACGGTGCCGATCCCAGACGTATCGGGCAGCAGGCGACTCAGCACGAGGACGAGCGCCAGCCACCCGCTCGTGATCGCGAGAGCGCCGGTGAGGGCGGCGACATCCCGGCGGCGAAGCGACAGCGCGACCGCCGCCACCGGCGCGTATACGACGGCCGCGACGACGAGGCGGGCGATCGGCGAGGGATCCGTGGCTGTCGAGACCGCCAGGATGAGCGCGATCACCGAGGGCAGGACGGCGAGGAGAACCAGTGCGAGTCCGATGCGCGTCGGCGGCGCCGGCGAGTGAGCAAAGGTGAGTGCCGGGCGTGGCGAGTGGACCGGCGCGTCGCCGGGACGCGCAACCGCGCCTCGATATCCGCTCACGCGGACCAGGATCGCGGCGCCGCGTGCCGCGCCGCGGGACGTGAAGAGTGCACCTCCCGATGCTCCCGCGACCCGCGGCCCGAGCGATAGGGGCGGTTGTCCTCGGTTCGCCTCAGGCGGCGCGTTCCAGGCGGACCGTGGCGACCAGAACCCCCGCGACGACAGCCCCCAGGCCGCCGACGGTCATATCGCCGATCGTGTCTTGATACGTGACGAAGATCTCGGCGGTGACGAAGGTCTTGCCCAGCCACTCCACCATCTCCCACACCGCGCTGACCGCGAGCCCGAGCGCCGTCACGATCACGATCGGCGTGCGCCGCCTCGCACCCGCCGCCCGTGGGAGCGGGACGACGTCCAGGCGAGTGAGAAGGAGATAGAGCATCGCTGCGCCGGCCCCCGTGCAGACGACGTGCACGGCGAGGTCCCACCCTGGCCAGACGCGATACAACCCCAGCACGTTGCTCCACGCCGCCACGAGCACCGTTATCCCGAAGAAGATGTCGAAGCCCGGGCGCACTCCGACGAAGCGCGGGACCACGAGCGCCGGAAGGGCGAGCGCGAGGATGCCGGCATCCGTCGCCGTCCACCAGACGAACGCGGCGGCGACGCTCAACAGGCCCAGGGCGCGGACCGCATCGGCGAGCCATTCGCCCGGGCCGGCCGGCGCGCGCAGGAAGTTCGCGATCATACGGGGCCGTTCTCCTCACCGAGCCGTACGACGGCCTGGACGGGCAGATGGTCGGACGGCCAGGACCCGTCGAAGCGGCGCGCGTTGATCCCCGCCCGCTCCACGGCGAAGTCGGGAGTGACCACGATCCAGTCGATCCGGGTCGTACCGGTGCGCGGCGGGCGGTAGTTCGCGAACGTGCCGACCGAGGCGCCGAGCCGGTGCTCCGCGACGGTCCACGCATCCTTCAGCGATTCGTCCGCGAGGAGCGCTCGAAGCGTGCGGGACTCGGCGCCGGCATTGAGGTCGCCGGTCAGGATCGCAGGGCCGTCACCGACGAGAGCGCGCAGCGTGTCCACGGAGCGCAGTCGCGATCGGGGCGAGAAGGGATCGAGGTGGGTGTTGATCGCGAGAAAGGACGTGCCGGTCGCGCGGTCACGCAGACGCGCCGTGACGGCGATGCGCGGGATCGGGTTGCCCCAAGACCGGGATCCGGGCTGGTGCGGGTGCTCCGAGAGAGCGGTCTGGTCCCACTCGAGCAGTTCCAGGCGCTCGGTGTCGAAGTACAGTGGGCACCCCTCGCCGGTGCGGCGGGCGCCCCGCCCGTGGCCGACGAAGCGGTACCGGGGCCCGAGGGCGTTGAGCACGTCGTCCGCCTGGTCCGGCATGGCCTCCTGGAGACCGAGAAGAGCCGGTCGCTCGCTCGTCAGGAGGTCCCGCGCGGCCGGCCGGCGATGCCGCCAACGGTCGGCGCGCCGCCACGCGAGTCCGTCCATCCGGCGGCGGATGTTGAACGTCGTGACGTGCAGGCCCGGCGGATCGACGGGTCCGATCAGCGGCACCGTCACCGTTCCCCTCCCTCTCTCCGAGGCGGGGCTGCATCGCGGCGAGACCGTTCCAGCGCCCGGCGCAGAAGCAGGCGCGTCCACCGCACCGGCGGGAAGTCCGCCGGCCAGTGCACGATCACCGTTCGCACGCCGAGCCAGGTCCGTCGCAGGAAGCCACGGCCGCTGCCGAACGGTCTCATCGAGATCCCCATGGCAGCGTGGGGGAGGTAGCGGATCTGGAAGCGCTCGCCCAGGTGGTACGCGAGGTCGAGGTCGTCGTGCAGGTCGGCATCGTGCCGGTGCACGCGTGAACGGATGCTGCGCCAGGCGTCGCGGCGCAGTCCGAGGTTCGACCCGAACACGGGCAGATGGCCCAGGGTCGGGGTCAGCACGGCGGCGTAGGCGGCGAGATAGGCGGCGGCCAAGGGCGCCCGCAGCATGCGCGGCCCGTCGATGAAGCGGGCACCGCCGGTGAAGGCGGCGATATCGGGCCGATGCGCGAACGCGCTCGTCACCGCCTCCACCCAGTTCGCCGACGGGAGGCAGTCCGCGTCCAGCCGCAGGATGAGGTCACCGGCGACCGCGTCGTATCCTGCCGCGCTCGCTGCCGGGATTCCCGGCTCGTCGCAGCGGATCACACGAGCCCCCGCGTCCCGTGCCACCTCGGCGGAGGCGTCCGAAGACCGATTGTCGACGACGACGATCTCGTCGGGCTTCCTCGTCTGCAGCGACAGCGCGCGCAGGCATCGCGCGAGCTCCCGGTCGTCGTCCTTCACCGGGATCACGACCGACACCGTCGCAGTGTGCGGGGCAGTGCGGGTCACGTCGGCTCCTCGGTGGCTCGCGCTCCACGCTAGCCACGTCACCAGGCGGCGTCGCGGCGGTTGACACCGTCGTACGGGATCGATAGCGGGCGCATGTCCCGGCCTAGTCAGATCGCAGATAGCGATATATCGTTGAGTATCGCGAAGGTATCGCTCGTCGATACGAGGAGGTCATCATGAACGGTTTCGACTTCGGAGGAGCGTTCGGCGCCCGGCAGCCGGGACAGGGCTCCAGCTCTGTCGGTGGAGGGATCTGGGACGCCGTGGATCAGTTGCGCGACGCGTTCGAGCAGCGCTTCACCCCGCCCAGGATGGCGCGGGGAGATGTGCGCGCGGCCGTCCTGTCGCTGTTGGCTGAGAAGCCCATGCACGGGTACCAGATCATCCACGAGATCGAGGAGCGCAGCGGCGGCACGTGGAAGCCGAGTCCCGGCTCGGTGTACCCGACTCTCCAGCTTCTGGCCGACGAGGGCCTCATCAGTGCGACGGAGTCCGCCGGAAAGAAGACCTACTCGCTGACCGAGGCCGGTCGCGCTGCCGTCGACGCCACGGAGGGCCGCTCCGCACCGTGGGAGTCTCCGGGCGCCCGGGAAGCCGCCCGCGCCACCGCTCTGCCGAAGGCCGGCGCGAAGCTGGCACAGGCCGCCGCGCAGGTGGCGAGCAGCGGTTCGCCCGAGCAGGTGCAGCAGGCTGTCGAGGTCCTCGAGGAGGCGCGTCGTAAGCTCTTCTCGATCCTCGCGCAGGACTGACCGAGGGCCGAGCGAGCGCCGACGCCGAGCGTCGGGATCAGGGAGATTCGATGGCCGACGCCGCCGGTTCGCGCGCCCGCTACCGTCGCATTCTGCGCTTCGCGGCCCGGTACATCGCGCAGGCCTGGTGGTTCGAGCTCTTCCTGCCGCGGATCGGACTCGCGCGATTCGCCGCGCGCGGCCGCGCCGCTCGGTTGCGCACGATCGCGCGCAGCTTCCACGGACTGGCCGTCTCGCTCGGCGGGCTCATGATCAAGGTCGGCCAGTTCATGTCGTCGCGCCTGGACGTGCTTCCGCCCGAGATCACGAAAGAGCTCGAGGGCCTCCAGGACGAGGTTCCGCCTGTCGCCTTCGCAGACATCCGGGCTCTCGCAGAGGCCGAGCTCGGTCTGCCGCTGGAGCAGGCGTACGCGTGGATCGACCCGGCGCCGCTGGCCGCGGCATCCCTCGGGCAGGCGCACCGTGCGCGACTGACGGATGCCGAGGCCGCCGACACCGGCTTCGCGGACGTCGTGGTCAAGATCCAGCGACCGGGCATCGACGAGATCGTCGCGGTCGACCTCGCTGCACTGCGCAAGGTCGCCGGATGGCTCAGCCGCGTGCGGATCGTGGCCGACCATGTGGATCTCCCGGCGCTCATCGAGGAGTTCGCGCAGACCAGCCAGGAGGAGATCGACTATCTGCACGAGGCCGCCAACGCGGAGCGGTTCGCGGAGAACTTCCGTGACGACCCGCGTGTGGACGTGCCCGAGGTCGCGTGGGAGCGCGTGACCGGGAGGGTCCTCACCCTGTCGGACGTGTCGGCGATCAAGATCAACGACGTCGCCGCGCTGAAGGAGGCCGGCATCGACCCGGCCCAGGTCGCCTCGGAGTTCGCGAACGTGATGTTCGACCAGCTCTTCCGCGACGGCTACTTCCATGCCGACCCGCATCCCGGCAACATCTTCGTCACGCCCATGTCGACGCAGGAGCGACCGTTCCGCCTGACCTTCGTCGACTTCGGCATGATGGGCGAGGTTCCCGAGCGGCTGCGGCGCGACCTGCAGCAGCTCGTGATCGCGGTGGCCTCACGAAACGGCAGGCAGCTCGTCGACAGCATCCGCGATGTGGGAGTGCTGCTGCCGTCGGCCGACACCGTCGAGCTCGAGCGGGCGATGACGGCGCTGTTCGCGCGCTTCGGCGGCATGGGCTTCGCCGAGCTGCAGCGCGTCGATCCCCGGGAGTTTCAGGACTTCGCGACGGAGTTCGGCGACGTCATCCGGTCGCTGCCGTTCCAGCTGCCCGAGAACTTCCTGCTCATCGTCCGCGCCGTGTCGCTGACGTCCGGCCTCTGCAGCTCGCTCGAGCCGGAGTTCAACATGTGGGACGCCGTCGAGCCGTACGCGGACCAGCTGATCCGCGGTGAGCGGGGCAATGCGGTGACCGCCGTGGCGAGAGAGGCGGTCTCGGTCGCGGCCATCGCGGCGCGGCTGCCCCGTCGCCTCGACGATTTCGTGACCCGTGCCGAGGAGGGCCGGCTGTCGATCGATTCGCCCCGGTTGGATCAGCGCGCCAAGCGCCTCGAGCGCCTCGGGCGCCGAGCGGTGTCAGCGGTGCTCTTCGCCGGGCTGTTCATCGGCGGGGCCGTTCTGCGGTCCGAGGACCCGATCTGGGGCATCGCTCTCATGGTGTCGTCGGCGGTGCCGTTCCTTCACGCGGTGTTCGGCGGCTTCGTCGATCGGCGAGGGCTCTGACCTTCGGCTCTGCCGCGGCTACGAGAGCTTGCGCAGCGCGCCGGCCTTGTGAGCCGCCTTGTCGCCGCTCTTCTCCGACTTCACGATGTAGGCCGGCTCGTCGTCCGACGCCGTGAAGTGCTGGCCGGCGAACTGGAAGTCGCTCGTCCTCTTCTCCACCACCTCGCCCTGGGTCCGCCCCTGGGACGTGTTCCAGCTGACACGGTCGCCCTTCTTGAGATCCTTCGCCACGGCGTCCTCCTCCGATTCGTTGCACGACACCATAGACAGCCGCGCGATCGGGTCCAAGAGGCTTGCGCTGCCGATCGGTCGGCACCGGGCGGCACTAACGACTTCTGAGCCGTCGTGCAACCCCTGAGCGCGCTCGAAGACCCCTGCCTAGCGTGGATCGCACACGTTCGCATCCGACCCAGGAGGAAGAATGTCCCGCGACCAGTACACGCTGACCAACCCCGCCGAGCTGTACGCCGACTTCGACCCCAAGAAGCAGCGCCAGCCTGAGCCCGGGCTCGACGCCGAGCTTCAGCCGAAGGCCGACCTCGGCGAAGACACGTACCGGGGCACCGAGCGCCTGAAGGGTCGGAAGGCCCTGATCACCGGGGCCGACTCGGGCATCGGCGCCGCCACCGCCATCGCGTTCGCGCGCGAAGGAGCAGACGTCGCGATGTCGTACCTGCCCGAGGAGGAGGTCGACGCGCAGCGAGTCGCCGGAATTCTGCAGGACGCCGGCGTCAACGTGCTCACGCTGCCGGGCGACCTGCGCGACGCCGCCTACTGCCGCGACCTCGTCGCCCGCGCGGTGGAGGGGCTCGGGGGACTGGACATCCTCGTCAACAACGGCGGCAAGCAGGTTTTCAACGAAGACCTGACGACCCTCGAGGACGATCAGTTCGACGACACGTTCAAGACCAATGTCTACGCGATGTTCTGGATCACCAAAGCGGCGCTCCCTCACCTGAAGCCCGGGTCGACGATCATCAACACCACGTCGATCCAGGCGTATCAGCCGTCTGAGATCCTCGTCGACTACGCGTCGACGAAGGCGACCATCAACGCTTTCACGAAGGCGCTCGCCCAGCAGCTCGCGCCCAAGGGCATCCGGGTGAACGCCGTGGCACCGGGCCCGATCTGGACGCCGCTGCAGGTCAGTGACGGCCAGCCGCAGGAGAAGATCGAGTCGTTCGGCGAGCAGACGCCGCTCGGACGCGCCGGACAGCCGGCTGAGCTCGCTCCGGCCTACGTCTTCCTGGCCTCTGCCGAGTCCAGCTACGTCGCCGGCGAGACCCTGGCCGTGACCGGAGGTTCGCCCACTCCCTGACACCGCACCTCGATCAGCCTGTAGAACTGACGTCAACGACACGAGGAGCGGCGAATGCAACTGGGAATGGTGGGCCTCGGCCGGATGGGCGGCAACATCGTCCGGCGCTTGATGCGCGACGGGCACGAGTGCGTCGTCTTCGATGTGAATCCGGGCGCGGTCACCGCGCTCGCCGGGGAGGGGGCGGTGGGTTCCGAGAGCATCGCCGACCTGGTCGCCAAGCTGGAGGCGCCACGGGCGATCTGGCTGATGATCCCCGCCGGACTTACCGGGAAGGTGGTCGACGAGGTGGCCGCGCTGCTCGAGCCGGGCGACATCATCATCGACGGCGGCAACTCCAACTATCGCGACGACGTCCGCCGCGCGGCGAAGCTGCAGAGCACCGGGGTCCACTACGTCGACATCGGAACGAGCGGCGGCGTGTTCGGTCTCGAGCGCGGGTACTGCCTCATGGTGGGCGGGCCCGACGAGGCCTTCCGGCGCATCGAGCCGATTCTGCAGACCATCGCGCCGGGAAGCGGTGAGGTGCCTCGCACCCCCGGCCGCGACGGGGATCCCGCGCCCGAAGAGCTCGGATACCTGCACTGCGGTCCATCCGGAGCGGGCCACTTCGTGAAGATGGTGCACAACGGCATCGAGTACGGCGTCATGGCGGCGCTCGCCGAGGGTTTCAACATCCTCGAGCACGCCGATGCCGGCATCCGTCAGACCGAGCACTCCGCCGAGGTCGCTCCTCTGGAGGAGCCGGAGTTCTACCAGTTCACGATCGACACGCCGAAGGTCGCCGAGCTGTGGCGCCGCGGCTCGGTCATCTCTTCCTGGCTTCTGGATCTCACCGCGGCGGCGCTGCACGGAAATCCGACGCTCGACGGGCTCGCGGGTCGTGTCTCCGACTCGGGCGAAGGGCGATGGACGGTGAAGGCCGCGGTGGACACGGGGGTTCCGGCGCCGGTGCTGGCGGCATCCCTCTTCGAGCGCTTCGCCTCGCGTGACGAGGACCAGTTCGCCAATCAGGTGCTGTCGGCGATGCGCCTGCAGTTCGGTGGACATCAGGAGCTGCCCGCCGGAGACGTCCTCGAGGCCGGTGGCGAGAAGGCCGAGTCGTCGACGCGTGGTCAGTCCGAAGAGACCGGCGAAGCCGAGCACGAGTGAACGACGGATGTCGCGGCCGAGCGCCGCGACATCCGTTGTCACCTCCCGACGTCACTCCACCGGTGTTGTCGTGCTCTCGTTCTCGATGCGCGCGCGGTCGACCCGGGCGGCGCCCGCAGCCTGGCGCTGCTCGGCCTCCAGCCGCTCCGCCTCATCGCCGCCGATCGCCTCGCCGCGCGCGACGAGCCCGGCGACGTCGGAGAGGGGGATCTCCTTGAGGAAGAGCGAGAGGATGAACGCGATGGCCATGAACGGCACGAGGTACCAGAACACCGGCGCCAGGGCATCGGCGTACGCGGTGACGATGGAGTCTCGCACCGGCTCCGGCAGATCGTTCAGGGCTGCCGGGTCGATCGTCGCGGCCGCCTGCGAGGCCTGGTCGGCCGGGATGCCGGCGCCGGTGAAGGCGGCCAGCAGGTTCTCGGTCAGCCGGCTCGTGAAGATCGCCCCGAACACGGCGATGCCCAGCGCGGCGCCCGCTTCGCGGAAGTAGTTGTTCGAGCTCGTCGCCGTGCCGACCTGAGTCGCGGGCACCGAGTTCTGCGCGACGAGCACCACGACCTGCATCACGAGGCCCAGGCCGGCGCCGAACAGGAACAGGTACACGCAGATCAGCCAGATGGGCGTGTCGGCGGTGAGCGAGGTCATCAGGACCATCGTCACGCCGGTGATGAGGGTGCCCAGCACCGGGAAGATGCGGTAGCGGCCGGTCTTCGTGATGAGCAGCCCCGACACGATCGACGTGCCCATCACCCCGACCATCATCGGGATCATGAGCAGGCCGGATGCCGCGGCTGACGTGCCCGACGACATCTGCAGGAACGTCGGCACGAACCCGATGGCGGCGAACATCCCGATGCCGATCACGAACCCGATGAGCGTCGTGTTGACGAACACCGGATTCTTGAACAGCGACAGCGGCATCACCGGGTCGGCCGCACGAGACTCGGTGAGGATGAACAGTGCGACGGCGAGAACGAGTCCGGCGCCCCACGCCCACGTGGCGGGCGAGTCCCAGCCGTGGTCGCGGTCGCCGCCGAAGTCGGTGAAGAAGATCAGGCACGTGGTCGCCGCCGAGAGGAAGACGACGCCGAGCCAATCGATGGGCTTGGTCGCCTTCTTGCTCGGCAGCTTCAGTGCGAACACCGCGATGAGGAACGCAGCGATCCCGACCGGGATGTTGATGTAGAACGCCCACTGCCAGGTGAGGTGATCGACGAAGAAGCCGCCGAGCAGGGGACCGGCCACGGCGGAGAGACCGAAGATCGCGCCCAGCGGCCCGAGGTACTTGCCGCGCTCCGAAGCCGGGACGATGTCGGCGATGATCGCCTGCGAGAGGATCATGAGCCCGCCGCCGCCGAGGCCCTGCATGGCCCGGAAGACGACGAACATCCAGAAGTCGGATGCGAAGGCGCAGCCGATCGAGGCCAGCGTGAAGATCGCGATCGCGATGAGGAACAGGTTGCGTCGGCCCAGCACGTCGCCGAACTTGCCGTAGATCGGCATGACGATCGTGGTCGCGAGGATGTAGGCGCTCGTGATCCAGACCTGGTGCTCGACACCGCCGAGCTCGCCGACGAGCGTCGGCATGGCGGTCGAGACGATCGTCTGATCGAGGCTCGACAGCAGCATGCCGGCGATGAGGGCGGAGAAGATGATCCAGATGCGGCGTTTGGTGAGCAGCATCGGGGCGTCGCCGGTGGCGACGACGGGCGAGGGAGCGGTGGCGGTCATCGGGTGCTTTCGGGGTCGGTCGGGACGGTGGGGTTCACGAAGGACGGGTCGACGCCTGCGAGGCGAACAGCTCGCGGGCGCTCTGGAGCGAGCCGTCGAGCACTTCGGCGAAGGTGCGCCGGTCGTCAGGATCGAGCGAGGCGGGCACCGCGAGGCGGGCGAGGTGACCGACGATCTGCACGGCGGCGACCACGCGCGGGTCGTCGGCTGAGACGCCCTCCCGGCGTGCGACGAGCGCGATGTCGTTCTGCTCGTCCCGGTGATGGCGCTCGAGCATGTGCGTGACCAGGCGCGGGTCTCGCTCTGCGGCGGCCATGAGCTCCTGCGCCGACGCCCGGTTGAACTCCAGCGCGGCCCAACGGCCCTCGAGGAGAGCGGCCAGGTCGGTCAGCAGCGACGCGGAGATCGCTCCCGGCGCCGTGCGGGGTCGCATGCCGACGAACAGCTCGTCGGCCTCGGCCGTATCGATGTGCAGCGGGATGCCGAGGACGGCGTCTTCCTTCGACGCGAAGTAGTTGAAGAAGGTGCGGCGCGAGATGCCCGCCTCTTCGCACAGCTCCTCGATCGTGAAGCCGTTCAGCCCGCCGGCTGCGGTCTTCCGCCGGGCGAGCGACACCAGCGTGCGCGTCGTCTCCGCGCGGCGTCGCTCGCGGGTGGGAATTGCACTCTCGATCACGAAGTGCATTATTGCACTTCTCGGGACTTAGTGCATGTTGCTGCTCAGGTCGCCGAGAAACTCACGTGTGCGATTCCCCGCGCACCGCGGAGCGGATGTGTGAGGTGGGCACCTTCGGAGATCGATCGGCGAACAGCAGGCCGTTCGTCTCCTGACCGGTGTCGGTCAACTGTGTGTAGCAGAAGCCGGCGAGGGGCGGTGCAGACGCCACCGCCCGCACGATGGCGGTGACCTGCTGCTCGAAAGATGCCGGGTCGCTGGCGGTGGAGTAACCCCAGCCGTCGTCGCGGTTTCCCAGGCTCACCCCACCGAACTCCGTCACCATGACGGGCAGGGGCCCTGCGGCGGCGCCGACGCTCATGCGCCGTCCTGCCGGGCCGAAGCCCGCCAGCATCGACCGCACGGAGTCCTCATCGCCGTACCGGCGTGCCAGCACATCCGGATCCGACTCATAGTCGTGGACCGTCCAGATGTCGGAAGCGGCATGCTCCCAGCCGTCGTTCGAGATGACCGGCCGGGTTCCGTCGAGCGCTCGCGTGAGATCGGCGATCGACCGGCTGAAGGCCTGCTGGCGAGAATCATGTGCGATGTGCTGGACGCCCCAGCTCTCGTTGAGAGGCACCCAGACCACGATCGACGGATGTGATTGATCGCGGCGGACGATGGCGGACCATTCACTCACCAGATTGCTCATCGCTCGCTGGTCGAACGAGTACGCGCTCGCCGTCTCGGCCCAGACCATGAGTCCCAGTCGATCCGCCCAGTAGAGGAAGCGCGGATCCTCGGCCTTCTGATGCACGCGTGCGGTGTTGAAGCCGAGATCCAGGATCAGCTCCACTTCCCGGCGGAGCATGTCTCCGGAGGCCGCGAGGTGTGTCTCGGGCCAGTAATTCTGCGCGAGGACCGCTCGCACCATGATCGGGCGGTCGTTGAGGAGCAGCGCCTCCGCAGAGGTGGCGACACTGCGCAGCCCGAGGTAGGTGGCGATCTCGTCGACCTTCGTCGAGTCGGCGGTTTCGAGGGTGACGGATGCCGCGAGCAGCGTCGGCCGCGACGGCGACCAGAGCAGCTCCTCGTATTGCTGGCCGTTGAGCTGGTGAGGGAGAACGAGGCGGATTGCGACGGCGGTTCGGCCCATGGTCCGCACTCGGCCCTCTGCGAGCACACCTCCGTCGTGGGATACCACGACACGTACCCACGTGTCGTCGGCAGGCGGGCTGCCGTCGATCGTCAGGTCGACCTCGACGCCGCCCGAGGGGAGATCCGACCGGATCGCCACGGCGCCGATCGATGTCTCCGGGACGCACTCGAGCCAGACGGGCTGCCAGATGCCGGTCGTCCGGTGATACCAGATGGAGTGCGGTTCCTCGCGCCAGTCCTGCTTGCCGCGAAGCACCGAGACATCGGAGGGCAGATCGACGGCGCGCACGACCACGACATTGTCGCCTCTCGGATCCACTGCCTCGGTCACGTCGGCAACGAACGGCGACTGTCCTCCCTCGTGTGTGGCGACCAGCCGACCATTGACCCATACGGTCGCCGTGTGATCCACGGCACCGAAGTGGAGCAGCACGCGGCCTGCGGCATCCCCGTGACCCGCCGTGGCCAGCTCGCTCGGTCCGAACGCCCGCCGGTACCAGACGCACGGGAGGAACCCGGTCTCGTGGATGCCGGAGGCCGGCGACTCGGGCGGGAACGGGACGACGATCGTGCGGTCGAACACCACGTCCTCGAGACGCGCGCTTCGATCGTCGTCGCGCGCGAAATCCCACTCGCCTGAGAGGTCGCACCAATCTCGCCGAACCAACTGCGGTCGAGGATACGTTCCGTCCAGTGTGGTGGCGTCGATCGGGCGGTGAGCCGTCATTGGACCGGTCCCTTCGTGCTCGCGCGATGCGCGATGGTGAATCCGACGGTGTGCATGCCCGGTGTCGCCGGCTGGTCGAAGAGGAGGTCGATCGCTCGGCGCGCGAGAGCGGCCGTGTCCGGAGCGATCGAACTGAGCGCAGGAGTGCTGTACCGCGACTCCTCGATGTCGTCGAACCCGATGATCGCGAGGTCTTGTGGAACGTCGAGACCAGAAGTGACGAAGACGTGAAGAGCGCCGAGCGCAAGCAGATCGTTGAAGGCGAAGACGCCGTCCGGCCGCAGATCCGAGTCCAGGATGCGGCGTGCCGCATCCGCGCCGTCCGCGCGGTGGAACTCGTCGACAGAGAATACGAGGCGCTCGTCCCACGCCATCCCCGCCTCGTCCAGCGCAGCTCGGTACCCCGCCAGCCGAAGCTCCGACGTCTCGTTCGGCCCGGACTGCTGAGCGCCGATCGCGGCGATGCTCCGGCAGCCGAGTGCGATCAGATGCTCGGTCGCGGCCTTGGCGGCGGCGGTGTTGTCGACGGTGACGTGCGGGAAGGTGCTGTCGCCGATGTGCTCGCCCAGCAGGACCAGAGGAGTGCTGTCCAGTCTCCCTTCCAGCTCCTTCGCCCCCAGAGCCAGCGGGCTGAGGATGAGCCCGTCCACAGCCGGACCGTCGATCCCGTCGCTGATCCGACGCTCGGCTTCCGGTCGGCCATCCGTCTGATTCACCAGGACCGTCATGGAGCGCTCCTGCGCCGCGCGGACCAGCTCCGACGCGAGCTCGGCGAAGTACGGCTGGCTCAGTTCGGGAAGCGCGAGCGCGATCATGCCGTTGCGTCCGCTGCGCAGCTGACGCGCCGCGGCGTTCGGGCGATAGCCCAGTTCGACGAGAGCTGTCCGCACGCGAGCGGCGAGATCGTCGGTGACCCACCCGGTGCCGTTGACGACATTCGAGACGGTCTTGGCCGACACCCCGACATGTGCGGCGACATCTTTCAGCGTCGTTCGAGGCATCTGCCCTCCTTGACTCCTCGCGGCGGCGTCGCGTCGTCACACTGACACAGCCTGGTGGGTTGTTCAACGATTACCGGTCATGTATAACAGTGATCGATCCGATCGTTCAACGTTGAACGCCAATTCGAAGGGGAAAGATCGATGAACACACAGCACCGTGTACTCCGCGGCCGCACCAGAGGGATCGCCGCAATCACGGCGAGCGGTGCAGCTCTTGCTCTGTTGCTCTCCGGCTGCGCCGGGCAGGGCTCCGGCGGAGGAAACGACACCAACGCCGAAGGCAAGATCGTCCTCGACTTCTGGAACGGGTTCACCGGCCCGGACGGGCCGGCTCTTCAGCAGGTCGTCGACGACTTCAACGCGTCCCAGGACGAGGTCGAGGTCAAGACCAACATCATGCCGTGGGACACCCTGTACCAGAAGGTGCTGACCTCTGTCGCCGGAAACGACGGGCCCGACATCATCGCCATGTCGGCGACGCGGATTCCGCAGTTCGCTGATGAGGGGCTCTTCATGGAGCTCGACGACTACTACGAGGATGCAGACAACGACACGGATGCCCTCGCCCCGGCGGCGGTGGAGGCATCCATCTACGACGGTGCGAACTACGGCGTGCCCGTCAACTACGCGCCGATGATGATGTATTACAACAAGGACCTGTTCACAGCTGCGGGCCTGGACCCCGAGGCGCCACCGACCACATGGGAAGAGTTCGCCGGCATGGTCCCCAAGCTCAGCGTCGATGAGAACGGCGACGGCAAGCCGGAGCAGTACGCGATCGCGCTCGCCGATCACGAGACCGTGCCGATCTTCCCTTCGCTGCTGTGGGGCACCGGCGGCAGCATCGTGTCCGAGGACGGCACCACATCCACGCTCGGCGATCCGGAATCCATCGAAGCACTGGACTTCTGGGTGTCGATGGTGCGCGAGCAGCAGGCGGCCCCGGTAGGGCTGAACGGCGCCGACGCCGACAAGCTCTTCCAGACCGGAAAGGCAGCGATCGAGATCGTGGGACCGTGGATGACGACGGGCTTCGACGAGGCCGGTCTCAATTACGGACTGGCGAAGCCGTTCGCCGGGCCGGCGGACGACGCGGTCCTCGCCGACGTCGTGTCGATGGGTCTTCCGGCGAACACCGACGACGCGACCAAGGATGCCGCGTATCAGTTCTTCGCCTACTGGAACTCGGTCGATGGTCAGACGACCTGGGCGAACGGATCCGGATTCCCCCCCACCCGCGCTGACGTCGCCGACAAGGTCACCGAGAGCCCGTACCCCGCGATCTTCGGCGCACCCGACGTGGCAGACAGCGCACGCGTGCTCATGCCCGGTGTCGCGGCCGGCGGTCCGATCCTCGAGACGGTCTTCACTCCGGCTCTCCAGCGGGCCCTGAACGGCGAGGGCACCGTGGAGGACATCTTCACCGAGGCCTCGGCCCAGGTCCAGGCAGAGCTCGACAGGTAGCCCACATCGAGAGCGGGCGGCAGACCATCTGCTGCCCGCTCTCGCGGAAGGTACTCCCCATGACGACGACGTCCACCGCCGCACCCCCGGCAGGCACGGCGACAGCGAAGCCCCGACGCCGCGGCGTTCCGCAGAGCACGCGCCGGGCGCGTACCGCCTGGCTCTTCCTCGCTCCGGCGCTGCTCATCCTCATCGCCTTCACGCTCTACCCCATGGTGCAGGCGGTGTGGCTGTCGCTGACCGACTACAACCTCATCCGAGCGGCCGAGTTCGTCGGCTTGGCCAACTACGTCGAGCTGTTCCAGGACGCCTCTTTCTGGAACGCCTTCGGCAACACGATCCTCTACGCACTGGTCGTGACGCCCGTCACGGTCATTCTCGCCCTGGTCTTCGCGATCATGCTGAATCAGCGTTTCGCCGGTCGCGGTTTCGCCAGGACGGCGATCTTCCTGCCGTTCATCGTGTCGCTCGGCATCATCGCGATCGCCTGGGCCTTCCTGCTCGACCCCAACATCGGCCTGCTGTCCTACTGGCTCGGATTGATCGGCATCGTGCCGGAACAGGGATGGTTGAGCGACCCTCGCTATGCGATGGCAGCGGTCATGATCGTCGGCGTCTGGAAGAACGTCGGCTTCTACATGGTCATCTACCTGGCCGGCCTGCAGTCCATCCCCGTGGACATGTACGAGGCGGCGCGACTTGACGGCGCCGGCCCCTGGCAGCGTTTCCGCAGCATCACCCTGCCCCTGCTGTCCAACCAGACCCTTCTTGTGTCGGTCCTGGCGCTCATCGCCACGCTGCAGGCTTTCGATCAGATCTGGGTGATGACCCGCGGAGGTCCGTTCTTCCGCACCGAGACGCTCGTCATGCTGATCTACCGGGAGGGCTTCCAGGAGTTGCGCTTCGGATACGCCTCAGCGATCTCCTTCGTGTTGCTGGTCTTCGTCTTCGTCTTGTCCATGATCCAATTCGGATTCCTCCGTCGTAAGCAGGTGACGTACTGATGACCGTGACCGCGTTCCCCGCCGCAGGGGAGACCCTGGCCGATCCGACGATCGACAGGAGCCGGCGCGCCCGTGGGCCGCGGGCGGCGACATGGCTGCTGGCCATCACGACGATTCTCATCGGGCTGCTGATGCTGCTCCCGATCATCTGGATGGTCTTCACCGCCTTCAAGCCGGAAGTCGACATCGTCTCGTACCCGCCGACGCTCTGGCCCCGGGAACTGACCCTCGAGCACTTCGTCGACGTGTGGGAGCGCATTCCCTTCGCCCGTCTCTACGTCAACACGATCATCTTCGCCGGCGGCGTGACGATCATCTCCCTGCTCCTCGATTCGATGGCGGCCTACGCTCTCGCGCGGCTGCCCTTCAAGGGCCGCGGGGTGGTCTTCGTCGGCATCCTGCTGCTGCTGATGCTGCCGTTCCAGGTGACCCTCATCCCGCTCTACGACATGCTCAACGGGCTGGGGCTGACCAACACCCTGCCGGGCCTGATCATCCCTCGGATGACCAATGCCTTCGGCATCTTCTTCCTCACGCAGTTCTTCCTGTCGCTGCCCAAGGATCTCGAGGAGGCGGCCCGGGTGGACGGTGCATCGGAGTGGCGGATCTACTGGGGCATCATCATGCCGCTTGCCCGGCCGGCCCTGCTCACGCTCGGGCTGTTCCACTTCCAGTACAACTGGAACGATCTGCTGTGGCCGCTAGTCATGTCGTCGTCCGTCGAGACGTCGACGCTCCCCGCCGGGCTCGCTCTCTTCATGGGCCAGCACGTCGTGGAGTACGGGCTGCTGATGGCGGGGTCGCTGCTCGCCTTGCTTCCGGTTGTGATCTTCTTCCTCTTGATTCAGCGGAGTTTCGTCGCGGGCATCGCGACGACCGGCCTGAAATGACCCATCGTCAGCACGACTGCCGACGGAGAAAGGATGCCGCGTGAGCGACACCCCCTGGTACCGCGAAGACCGACTTCACTATGGCGTGGGAATCGAAGACACTTTCATTCCCCACGAGAAGCTCGGGCACCGCAAGCTCGACGAGTACGAACTGACGCAGCATTACGGCCGGTGGCGGGAAGACCTCGAACGCGTCGCCGAGAGCGGAGCGGAGTTCCTCCGCTGGGGGGTGCCCTGGTATCTCGTCGAGCCGCGGCCCGGCGAATTCGACTGGTCGTGGACTGACCAGGTCGCGGCGAAGATGGACGAACTCGGCATCCGCTGCCTCGTGGACCTCATGCACTACGGGACCCCGCTGTGGCTGGACAACTCGTTCCTCAATGCGGGGTACCCGGAACGCGTCGCGGCCTACTCCCGTTCGGTGGCGCAGCGCTACGGGCATGTCTGGACCGATTACACGCCGCTCAACGAGCCCCTGGTGAACGCCGAGTGGTGCGGCCAGAACGGGGCCTGGCCGCCGTACCTGACAGGACAGGACGGATTCGTCAAGGTGCTCCTGCAGCTGGCGAGGGGGAATGGTGCGCAGCCAGCAGGAGATCGCTGCAGTGCTTCCCGAAGCCACGTTCGTCCACGTGGACGCCGGCTTCCTCTATGAGGGCGAGACGTCGCCGGTGCCGCGGGGAGTGCTCGACGAGCGCCGTTTCCTGGCACTCGATCTGATCTCCGGCCGCGTCGACGACCGTGCACCCATCTATCCGTACCTCGCAGAGCACGGGCTGACGGCGGCCGACCTCCAGTGGTTCCGAGAGAACGCGGTCACTCCTGACGTGATCGGGGTCAACTACTACCCCCGATTCTCGAACGGGCGCCTGGAGGACGGCGCGTTCACCCCCGTGCGCTCCGATGCGCGCGGACTCCGCACCCTCGTCGAGCTGTACACCGACCGCTACCGTCTGCCGATCGCGATCACCGAGACGTCACTGGTGGGTACCGCCGAGGAGAAGATCGAGTGGCTGCGCGAGTCCGCTGCCGAGATTGCGGCCCTGCGCAGCGAAGGGCACGACATCGTCGGCTTCACCTGGTTCCCCTTCTTCACCATGGTCGACTGGCTGTACCGCTTCGATCATCGGCCAGCGGACGAGTGGTTCATGGAGTTCGGCATCGTCGACCTCAGGCGTGGCGCTGACCAGGTCCTCGAACGGGTGCCCAACCCGGCCTTCGCGGTCTTCCAGGAGCTCGCCCAGGCGGCTCGCTCCTGAGCCGTGGAACGACGGATGCCGCGACCCGGCCGGGTCGCGGCATCCGTTCTCTTGCGGTCACGCCGTGGCGGAGGCGTCCTCGCGCTTGGGCAGCACCCATCCCGCACGCGGGAAGTGGCACGTGTAGCCGTTGGGGTAGGTGATGAGGTAGTCCTGGTGCTCGGGCTCGGCCTCCCAGAACGGCCCGGCGGGCTCGATCGTGGTGACGGCCTTGCCCGGCCACAGCCCCGAGGCGTCGACGTCGGCGATGGTGTCGCGCGCCACGCGCTCCTGCTCGGGTGAGAGCGGGAAGATCGCCGAACGGTAGCTCGACCCGATGTCGTTGCCCTGGCGGTTCAGCGTCGACGGGTCGTGGATCTGGAAGAAGAACGCCAGGATGTCGCGGTACGACGTCTGCGTCGGGTCGAACACGATCTCCACCGCCTCGGCGTGGCCGCGGTGATTGATGTAGGTCGCGTGATCCTTCTCGCCGCCGGTGTAGCCGACGCGCGTGTCGAGCACGCCGGGCTGGCGGCGGATGAGGTCCTCCATGCCCCAGAAACAGCCACCCGCCAAGACAGCCGTCTCGGTGTCGGGGTTCTGGGTGATGGCGCCGGTGTCGGTGGGTCCACTCGTCATGATGCGTGCTCCTGGTCGTTCGTGGTGGGCTCGAAGAGTCCGCGGTATTCACCGTATCCCTCGGAGTCGAGGTCGGCGGCGGGGATGAAGCGAAGGGCGGCGGAGTTCATGCAGTACCGTAGGCCGCCGGCCTGGCGCGGTCCGTCACGGAAGACGTGACCGAGGTGACTGTCGGCACCGGACGAGCGCACCTCGGTGCGCGGCATCAGGAGCTTCCAGTCGGTCTTGGTGTCCACAGCCTCGGCGTCGATGGGCTTCGTGAAGCTCGGCCAGCCGGTGCCGCTGTCGTACTTGTCCACAGACGAGAACAGGGGCTGGCCCGAGACGACGTCGACGTAGATGCCGGGCTCGTGGTTGTTCCAGTATTCGTTGCGGAACGCAGGCTCGGTGGCGTCCTGCTGGGTGACGCGGTACTGGGTGTCGGTGAGGCGACTCAGCGCCTCGGATGTGGGGCGGTAATCGGTGCTCTTCACTTCGGGATTCCTCCTCGGGCGACGACGCTGGCTGCGTCGTCATAGGAGAAGAACGGATGCCGCCTCCCATTTGGTCCCGCGAACCTGGGAACGAGCTTTGAGTTCGCGTCGACTCCCGATCTGACAGGTCCTCTCGCCCAGCGCAAGCCCCTCCCACAATCCTCCGTACTGCGTCGAGGGTGTTGGAGACACCCTTTTGGAGGAGCGCATGAAAGCGATGACGTACCGCGGACCGTACAAGCTCCGCGTCGAGAACAAGCCCGAGCCCAAGATCGAGCACCCGAACGACGCCGTCGTGCGGGTGGAGCTCGCTGCGATCTGCGGCTCCGACCTGCACCTGTACCACGGCATGATGCCCGACACCCGGATCGGTCACACGTTCGGCCACGAGTTCATCGGGACGGTCCAGGAGGTCGGCGGATCGGTCCAGAATCTGAAGGTCGGCGATCGGGTGATGGTGCCCTTCAACATCTACTGCGGCTCGTGCTTCTTCTGCGCGCGTGGGCTCTTCTCGAACTGCCACAACGTCAATCCGAACGCGACCGCGGTCGGCGGCATCTACGGCTACTCCCACACCACCGGCGGATACGACGGCGGGCAGGCAGAGATGGTGCGCGTACCCTTCGCGGATGTCGGCCCGGCCCTGATCCCCGACGACATCCAGGCCGAAGACGCGCTGCTGCTCACCGACGCGTTCTCGACGGGATACTTCGGCGCGCAGCTCGCCGACATCGTGGAAGGCGACACCGCGGTGGTGTTCGGCGCCGGTCCTGTCGGCCTGGCGGCAGCCCGCTCATGCTGGCTCATGGGCGCCGGGCGCGTGATCGTCGTCGACCACCTCGACTATCGGCTTCGCAAGGCGGAGGAGTTCGCCTACGCCGAGACCGTCGCCTTCGGGCAGGTCGGCGACATCGTGCGCGAGCTGAAGAAGATGACCGACGGCCTCGGAGCGGATGTCGCGATCGACGCCGTCGGTGCGGAGGCGGACGGCCACGTGCTCCAGCACGTGACGTCGGCGAAGCTCAAGATGCAGGGCGGCTCGCCGGTCGCGCTGAACTGGGCGATCGACTCGGTGCGCAAGGGCGGGACGGTCTCAGTGATGGGGGCCTACGGGCCGCTGTTCAGCGCCGTCAAGTTCGGCGATGCGATGAACAAGGGGCTGACCCTGCGCATGAACCAGGCGCCGGTGAAGCGGCAGTGGCCCCGGCTGTTCGAACACATCCGCGCCGGCTACCTGAAGCCCAGCGACCTCATCACCCATCGGTTCCCGCTGGACGAGATCGCCGAGGGGTACCACGTGTTCTCGTCGAAGCTCGACGACATCATCAAGCCGGTCATCACGCCGGCGTCCTGACGATCAGCGAAGGAGAAGACCATGCCGTACACCGCGAACAAGCCTGGACGTACGCCGGACCCCGATGAGCTGCAAGCCCGCATCCCCGGCTGGGGCGCCGATCTCGACGCCGCCGATCGTCCCGCCTTCCCTCGCGAGCAGCCGGGCATCGCCACCGGCGCCCATTGGGAGCTCCCCGAGCAGCAGAAGGCCCATGGTCCGCGCGAGCGCTCTGTCGAGCACGAGCGCCTCACGCCGGTCTTCGGCACCGCCCAGCCGCTGCGCGGTGTCGCGGGCAAGGTGCGACGGTACGCCTACGACACCTACAGCGAGGGTCAGGCCGCGCACTGGCTGCTTCTGGTCGTAGGTGACCGTATCGACTCCGCAAGCGCGCATGTGAAGTCGCTGTTCACGAAGCGACCGGATGATCCGATCACGCAGTCGGGAGTGCTGGGAGAGCGGGGTCGTCGCCCCATCGCCTCGCGTTTCGGTCGCGGTCGCGTCGATCTGAAGCACGCCTGGCTCGATCCGATCCTCGTGATCGGGCCGTGGGTGCTCAGTGCCGTCCTCATCTTCAAGCTCGGGCGCGCGATCGTGCGTCCGGCGTCCCGTCGCACGTGAACCGGTCGGGACTCCGCCCCGGGCCCCGGCCGACGAGAATCAAGGCATGGCGACGCGACTGCTCCTGATCTCGGACACGCACATACCCGGGCGGGCACGCCGCCTTCCCGAGGCGGTGCTCCGCGAGGCGGATGCCGCGGACCTGGTCATCCATGCGGGGGACTGGGTCGTGGCATCCGTTCTCGACGAATTGGAACGCCATGCCGAGGTGCTGGGCGTCTTCGGCAACAACGACGGTGCGGACCTGCGCGCGCGACTTCCCGAGATCGCGCGGCGGACGATCGAAGGCGTGCGATTCGCGGTGGTCCACGAGACGGGACCCGCCCCCCGGCGCGAGATGAGGATGGATGCCGCGTTCCCCGACACCGATGTGCTCGTGTTCGGTCACAGTCACATCCCGTGGGACACCGCGACGCCCAGAGGCCTGCGGCTTCTCAACCCCGGTTCGCCCACCGACCGCCGGCGGCAGCCCGCGCACACGTTGATGACCGCGACCGTCGATGATGGCGCCCTCACCGAGGTGAGCCTCGTCGAGCTCTGACCCGGCGACGCACCGCTAGCCTGAGATCTCGCCGACCCCGAGGAGTCCCGTGCCCCGCACCATCGTGATCACCGGAGCGAGCGACGGCATCGGTGCGGCCTCGGCCCGTCAGCTGCATGAGGCGGGGGAGCGGGTGGTGATCGTCGGGCGCAACCCCGCGAAGACGAGCGCCGTGGCCCGAGCTCTGGGCGCGGACTCGTTCAGCGCCGACTTCAGCGACCTCGCCGACGTGCGACGCCTCGCCGCGGACCTGCTCGAGAGGTACGAGCGCATCGACGTGCTGGCGAACAACGCGGGCGGGATCTTCGCCGAGCGCGAGCTGACAGCCGACGGCTACGAGACCACGTTCCAGGTGAACCACCTGGCGCCGTTCCTGCTCACGAACCTGCTGCTGGACCGTCTGATCGACAGCGGCGCCTCGGTCATCCAGACCTCGAGCGAGGCCGCGCGCCGCTTCGCCCGCTTCGACATCGACGACCTGCAGGGCGAGCGCCGCTACTCCGCGGGCGCCGCCTACGGCAACGGCAAGCTCGCGAACGTCCTGTTCACGAAGGAGCTGCACCGTCGATACGGGGACGGCGGGGTGCACGCCGTCGCCTTCCACCCAGGAGTCATCGCGAGCAGCTTCGCCGGCGCGTCGCACGGGGTGATGCGCTGGTTCTACACCAGCCGGCTCACCAAGCCGCTTCTGGCCTCGAACGATCTCGGCGGCTCCCGGCTGACCTGGCTGGCCCTCGGCAAGCCCGGTGTGGACTGGGAGCCGGGCGGGTTCTACGCGAACAACCGCCTCGCCCGCACCAATCGCCTCGCCGACGACCCCGCGCTGGCCAAGATGCTGTGGGACCGCAGCGCCGAGATGGTCGCACTCTGACGGGGCGGCTCGGACGGGCGACGTCAAGGGGATCCCCGCTGTTTCCCCCGGCGGCCTAGACTCCGTCGCGTGGAACAGCGAACCCGCGCCCGGCCCGCGCGCTCGGGGTTCCGGGCCGACATCCAGGGACTGCGTGCCGTCGCGGTCGGCGCAGTGCTGCTCTACCACGCAGGGGTGCCGTTCCTTCCCGGCGGGTACGTCGGAGTCGACGTCTTCTTCGTGATCTCGGGGTTCCTGATCACCGCGCACCTGCTCGACCAGCTGCAGCGGCACGGACGACTGCGGTTCGGCGAGTTCTACGCACGCCGGGCCCGCCGCATCCTCCCCGCCTCGTTCGTGGTGCTGATCCTCTCGGTCGTGGCCGCGCTCGTCTGGTATCCGCCGCTGCTCATGCGGGACGTCTGGGCCGGGGCGGTGGCGACCGCGCTGTACGTGCCCAACTACTTCTTCGCGGCCACCGACGCGGACTACCTCGCCGAGGCCTCTTCCCCGTCGCTGTTCCAGCACTATTGGTCGCTGGGTGTGGAGGAGCAGTTCTATCTGCTGTGGCCGGCGCTGCTCGCCCTGGTGTGGGCTCTCGTCCGCACGCGTCGAGCGCTCGTCGTCGTGCTCGCCACGGTCGTCGTCACCTCCTTCGCCCTCTGTGTCTGGCTCACGTTCCAGTCGCAGCCCTGGGCGTTCTTCTCGCTCGGCACCCGTGCCTGGGAGCTGGGTGTCGGGGGCCTGGTCGCCGTGCTGCTGCAACACCGGGCGCGCGCCGTGCCGGAGCGATTCGCCGCGCCACTCGGCTGGCTCGGCATGGCGGCGATCGCGGCCTCGGTCTTCCTGTTCTCCTCCGCCACCCTCTTTCCGGGGGCGGCCGCCGCCCTCCCGGTGCTCGGCACCGCGGCCGTCATCGCTGCGGGCGAGACGGCGAAGGGCCCGACGCGGATGCTGTCGGTGCGGGCGATGGTCTTCGTGGGCGCCATCTCGTACTCGCTGTACCTGGTCCACTGGCCGGCGCTCGTCCTGCCCGAGGCGGCGACGCCCGGGCGTCTTCCGCTCTGGGCGACGCTGCTGATCGCCGCGGCCTGCGTGCCGGCGGCGTGGCTGCTGTACCGGTTCGTCGAAGATCCCGTGCGCACGGCGCCCGTTCTCACACGGGCGCGCGCGCGACTGACGCTGGGCGGCGCCGCCGCCGGCTCGGTGGCCTGCCTGCTCGTGGCGACCGGTGCGTACGCGCTCGCCGACAACCGGTCGCTCAATGCGCCGCGGGCGGCGTCGCAGACCGTCATCGTCGACTCGCCGCGAGGTACCGACTACGTGCCCGAGAATCTGGACCCCGAGCTGCGCGAGGCTCGCGAGAGCCTGCCCGAGATCTACGACGACGGGTGCAATCGGGGGACGGGTGCGACCGATGCCGAGGGCTGTCTGTACGGAGACGCCGAGGCTCCGCGCATCGTGCTGTTCGGCGATTCGCACGCGGCGCACTGGTTCCCCGCGGTCGAGGCATTCGCGACCGCGTCGGGATACGCCGTCGAGGTGCACACCAAGAGCTCGTGCCCGGCCGCCGACATCAAGACGCTGCGGCAGGGCAGTCCGTACCCGCAATGCCCGAAGTGGCGCGATGCCGTCGTCGATCTCGTGAACGAGTCGCAACCGGCGCTGGTGCTGCTGGCCAGCTTCTCGGACGCGGAGCTCGCGCCGGGCGTCGAGGACGATCCGCAGATGTGGGATGCCGCGCTCGGACGCACCCTCGACGCCCTCGACGTGCCCACCGCGGTGCTGGCGGACACGCCCGACATGCTCGAGGATCCCGCGCCGTGCCTGTCAGCGCACCTGACCGACGCCGGGGCGTGCGGGCAGCCGCGGGAGCGCGCGCTGGACGGAGCGGCTCGCGACGCACAGGTCTCGGCGACCGCGAGCCGCGGCATCCCGCTCATCGACCTCAACGAGTACCTGTGCGACGAGGATTGGTGCCCGCCCATCATCGGCAACACCCTCGTCTACCGTGACTCGCACCACCTGACCGCCGAGTTCAGCGCTGATCTGGCCGGGGTGCTGGCCGAGGCGGCGCTGCCCCTGCTCGCCGAGAGGTCTGCGCCCTGACGGGAACGGATACGCTCCCGCAACATCGCGTCGCGTGGACTGGTGCTGCCGGTCCACCCGAGTTCCGGCGGAAAGGCCGGCATGACCGACATCACCACGACGCGTCGCAGCGGCATCCGTGTCTTCGCAGCGACCGTCGTCCTCGCCGTCGTAGCGGGGCTCACCCTCGCACCGCCCTCGATCGCCGCGCCCGCCCGCCGCGTCTTCATCCAGTCGATGGTGACCCTCGCCGAGCCCCTCGTGCTGTGGATCCCGGGCGGGCTCACCGAGCGGGTGCTCAACACGCTGTTGTTCGTGCCGCTCGGCGCCACCGTCGCTCTGCTCCTGACACGGCGCCTGTGGTGGGTCGCGAGCCTCTCCGGTCTCGCGCTGTCGGCCACGGTCGAGTTCGCGCAGGCGTCGATCCCCGGGCGGGTTCCCGATGCCGCCGACGTGCTGTGGAACACCGTCGGCGCCGTGATCGGCGTGGCGGTCGTCGCGGCGCCGCGGCAGATCGCCGCCGTCATGCGGCGCAGACGTCAGCGCGGAAGGGCGACGCGCACGTGAAACCCGCCCTCGGGCATGCCGTTCACCGTCAGCGTCCCGCCGTGCACGCGCACGATCGACGCGACGATCGCGAGGCCGAGCCCCGCGCCGTCGCCGGCGCCACGGGTTCGACCCTCACCACGCACGAACGGCTCGGTGAGGGTCGCCACGGCCGGAGGGTCGATCACCGGGCCGCTGTTCTCGACGATCAGCTCGACCGGCGACGAGTTCCACACGGCGACCCTCACCCAGCCGCCATCCCCGGGCGAGCGAGAGCTGTTGTGGACGACCGCGTTGCGCATGAGGTTCGCGGCGAGCTGAGCGAGCAGGGTCGGGTCGCCGCTGACGACGGCGGGAGCGAACGAGGTGTCGAAACGGATGCCGCGTGCCGAGGCATCCGCTCGCTCTGCGGCGATCGCCTCCGCGACGATCGCCGTCAGATCCACCCGCCTCTTCTCGACGGCGCCGCCGTCGCGTCCGGCCCGCGACAGCGCGAGGAGGGCTTCGGTCGTCGCGATCGCCCGGTCGTTCGTCGTGGCGATGCGCTGCAGCACGACATCGACGTCGCGACCCTCGGCGTCTGCCTGCGCCACCTCTACCATCGTGCGGATGATCGCGTGCGGCGTGCGCAGCTCATGCGAGGCGTTCGCGGCGAAGCGACGCTCCTCATCGATCGTGTGCTCGACGCGGTCGAGCATCGCGTCGAGGGCGTCGGCCAGATCGGTCAGCTCCGTGCGTGGCCCCGGCAGTGCGACCCGATGGCCGAAGTGGCCGTCACGGGCGTGCGCCGCGGCATCCGTGATCCGGCCCAACGGGCGCAGCACGAGCCCCGCGAGCAGCCAGCCGCCCACGAGACCGAAGATGACCAGCGCCGCCATCGCCCAGGACGCGTAGCGGACGAAGACCTCGATGAGGTCGCTGCGGTTCGGGGCCCAGCCGCCGTCGGCGACGAAGATCGCCCCGGTCGGCACGAAGCGCAGGAGAAGGAACCCCACGACGAACAGCGCGATGCCCGCGACGACGAGGAACCCGGCGTAGCTCAGGGCGAGCTTGACGCGGACGGAGATCCCCGGCGGGCGCTCGCCGGTGCGGTCGGTCACGTGCTGATCCGGTAGCCGACGCCCGGCACCGTCTCGATGACCCACGGCTCGCCGAGCCGCTTGCGCAGCGTCGAGATCGTGATCCGGACCGCATTGGTGAACGGGTCGGCGTTCTCGTCCCAAGCGCGTTCGAGCAGGTCTTCGGCGCTGACCACGCCGCCGCTCGCCGCCATGAGCACATCCAGCACCGCGAACTGCTTGCGTGTGAGCGCGATGTAGCGGCCCTCGCGATAGACCTCCCGCCGGAACCGATCCAGTCGCACACCGGCGACATCGATGACCGGCGGAGTGCCGGTCGCGGGCCGCCGACCGAGAGCGCGCAGCCGCAGCACCAGCTCCCGGAGGGCGAACGGCTTGGTGAGGTAGTCGTCGGCCCCGCTCTCGAAGCCGGACGCCTTGTCATCGAGGCGGTCTGCCGCGGTCAGCATCAGGATGCGCGGGCTCTCGATCCTGCCGGCGAGCTGCCGGGCGATGTCGTCGCCGTTCGGCCCGGGGATGTCGCGATCGAGCACGACGACGTCGTATGCGTTGACGGCGAGCTGTTCGAGCGCCGAATCGCCGTCACCTGCGATGTCCGCGGCGATCGCCTCGAGGCGCAGCCCGTCGCGGATCGCCTCGGCGAGGTAGAGCTCGTCCTCGACGATCAGCACGCGCATGCGCCCAGCCTAGGTCGCAGGGCATATCGCGGACATATGCGATTGCGCGTACGCCGTGGCAACGCGGGCGCCCCTGGACTGGGTGTCATGCAGCAATCCGTTCTCGAGCCCACCGTGTTCGTCCGTCCGCCCTCACGCATCCGCCAGCTCACATTCGTCGGCCTGGGGCTGTGTGTGGCTGCGCTGCTGGCAGGGTTCGCGACCGTGCTCGTACAACTGCACATGCCCGGCATCGGCGCGCCGTTCCTGCCGACCGCGAAAGAGGGTCACATCGCCGAGGGCACCGTCGTCACCCTCGCCGATGCCGATGTGCCGGCGATCGCCCAGCTGGAGCCGGCATTGCTCGACGCCCTGCGTCGCGCCGAGACGGAGGCGGTCGCCGCCGGCGCTCCCGGATTCCAGATCACGAGCGGCTGGCGGAGCGAGAGCTATCAGCGCTGGCTGTTCGACGATGCCGTCGAGCACTACGCCAGCGAGGAGATCGCTCGGCGGTTCGTCGCCACGCCCGAGGCCTCCAGCCACGTGACCGGGGACGCGGTCGACATCGTTCCTCTCGACGCTCAGCTGTGGCTGATCGAGCACGGGGCCCGGTACGGCCTGTGCCAGATCTACGCGAACGAGCGGTGGCACTTCGAGCTCGCGACCTCGCCGGGCGGGACATGCCCCGAGATGAAAGCGGACGCTGCGGGCTGACGATGGGGAGTGGGGCCGCGTAGCACTGCCCCGCACTCTGTCAAGCCCGCTCGCGACCCTCGTCCGCGACGGCAGTCTGGTGGCATGAACACCGATGCAGACGGCCGTCGCGAGCGCGGCGACGAGAACGACGCGCTCGCCGGCGGGGATTTCACCGACGAGCTCACCGACGGCCAGCTCGAGGCGGATGACGAGAGCGGCAGCACGGACGGCACCGATGACGCGGCGACGGCAGGGGAGTCGGAGACCCGCGAATCATGACGGGTGCCGCGGCATCCGTCCGGGAAGCGGAATCCGAGGCAGCCGGCGTCTCTCGAGACGAGATCCGGCGGGTGGCCCGGGAATCGTTCGGACTCGAGCGATTGCACGACGACCAGCTCGACGCCATCGAGGCGGCCGTGAGGGGCCGGGATGTGCTCGTGGTGCGAGCGACGGGATGGGGCAAGTCAGCCGTGTACCAGGTCGCCGCCGCTCTGCGGGAGGGGATCACGGTGGTGGTCTCGCCGCTGATCGCCTTGCAGGAGGACCAGCTCGCCGGTCTGAGCGACACCCCGCACGCTCCGCGGGCCGTCGCGCTCAACTCGCTGCGTGGCGCGCGCCTCAGGGCGGACGCGTGGCGGCGGCTGCGTGAGGGTGAGGCCGCGATCGTCCTGCTCGCGCCCGAGCAGCTCGCGAAGGAAGACGTGCGGGACGAGCTCGCCCGCCTCGAAGTGTCGATGCTGGTCGTCGACGAAGCGCACTGCATCGCGTCGTGGGGTCACGACTTCCGTCCGGACTACCTCGGCATCGGCGCCGTTGCTGAGCGACTCGGTCGCCCGCCCATCGTGGCCCTGACGGCGACAGCGTCGACGCCCGTCGGCGAAGAGATCATCGAGCGTCTGCATCTGCGCGAGCCTGCGGTGTTCCTCGGCGACGTCGACCGCCCCGAGATCCGACTCGATGTGCGCCGCCACACCGAGGACCGCGACAAGCGCGCCGCCGTGCTCGAGGAGGTCTCGACGCTTCCGCGTCCGGGCCTGCTGTATGTCGCGACCCGGCGGGCGACTGAGGAGTACGCGGGCGAACTGGCCGAGCGAGGCCTCCGAACGGCCGCCTATCACGGCGCCCTCTCCGCCTCGCACCGCCGGCGGGTCCACGAGGCGTTCGCCGCCGACGAGGTCGATGTCGTCGTGGCGACTGCGGCCTTCGGCATGGGTATCGACAAAGCCAACGTGCGCTTCGTGGTGCACGCCGATACCCCGGACTCGATCGACGGCTACTACCAGGAGCTCGGACGGGCCGGCCGGGACGGCGAGTCTGCGCAGGCGACGTTGCACTATCGCCCCGAGGATCTCGGGCTGCGCAGGTACTTCGCGGCGCGGCATTCTGATCCCTCGGAGATGGGTGCCCTCTTCAACGCCCTGCGCGACGGCCATGTGCGGCGCGCGGCGTTGGCGGAGGCATCGGGGCTCTCTCCTCGACGGGTGGCCGCGCTGCTCACTCTCTTCGTCGACACCGGATCTGTGGTCATCGGGCGGTCGGGAGCGCGTCTGCGGCGGAACGCCGACAGGGCCGACGCTGTCGCCGCTGCGATCGGACGCGTCGAGGATCGGCAGCGGATCGACGAGTCGCGCATCGACATGCTGCGCGAGTACGCCGAGACGCGCCGCTGCCGGCGCCAGGTGCTGCTCGGATACTTCGGTCAGCAGCTCGGCGAGCCGTGCGGCAACTGCGACACATGCGACCACGGTGCTGCCACAGCGGCCGCTGATGACTCGCGTGCAGTCGAGAGAGGTTTCGGCGTCGACGATCGCGTGCGACATGTCGAATGGGGCGATGGCACCGTCGTGTCGGCGGAAGACGACCGCATCAAGGTCTTCTTCGAGAGCGAGGGCTACAAGGTGCTGTCGCTCCACGCCGTCGCCGAGAACGACCTGCTCGAACGTCGGGCAGGGTGACCCGCCCGTGATCTCACCTGGCAGGTCATGAACACTCGAGAAGGAGATAAGCAATGAAGCAGCGCACTCTGGCTGGACGACAGGTCTCGGCGATCGGCCTCGGCGCCATGCCGCTGTCGATGAACAACGATAAGAAGTACCCCTCGTTCGAGGATGCCGTGGCCACCGTGCACGCGGCGCTGGACGCCGGCGTCACCCTTATCGACACCGCCGACATCTACGCCCCGGACGGCGAGGAGATGGGCCACAACGAACGGATCGTCGCCGAGGCGCTCCGCAGGTGGGACGGGGACGCGTCGAGCATCTTCGTCGCGACGAAGGGCGGCATCACCCTCGGCGAGGACGGCTCCAAGGGACGCGACGGGTCGCACGCGTATCTGCGCTCCGCCGTCGAGCGATCCGTCGAGATCTTCGGAGTCGACCACATCGAGCTGTACCAGTACCACCGTCCAGACCGCACCCGGGTGTACGCCGACGTCATGAGGGGCTTGAAGTCGCTGCAGGATGACGGCCTCGTCCGCGCGATCGGCATCTCGAACGCGAGCGTCGAGGAGATCCAGATCGCCCTCGACGTTCTCGGCGAGGGCAACCTCGCCAGCGTGCAGAACGAGTTCTCGCCGAAGCATCCGGGAAGCATCGACGAACTGCGGTTCTGCGCCGACCACGACATCGCTTTCCTGCCGTGGAGCCCGCTCGGCGGCACGGGCGGGGGCGCCAGCAGCGTCGGCGACCGGTTCTCGGTCTTCCGCGAGGTCGGCGAGGCGCACGGCGTCAGCCCGCAGCAGGCCGTGCTCGCGTGGGAGCTCGCGCTGGACCCGCACGTCATCCCCATCCCCGGTGCGCGGCGCGCGGCATCCATCACCGACTCGGCCAAGGCCGCCGACCTCGCGCTCACCACTGACGAGGTGACCCGTCTGTCGGAGTCGGTCGGGATCTTCGACTGACCTCGGCCTCCGCTCAAGCGGAGCCGCTCCCCGCACGGGCACGATGATCCATGTCACGGTTGCGCATTCCGCCTTCGACGTGCCACGAGCGTGAGCTGCGGCATCCGCGCCGGTCTGTGCGCCCAGCTGATGGCTACAGGACTGCGCTCACTCCTGGCAGCGGGTGTCTCTTTCGACTGAGGGGCGTGCGCCGACCACTGCTCGGGCGGCGGCGACCGGTCTCGATAGACCGTCGGCGTGACGGCGAACGTCGGCTCCACTCCCTGTCGAGGCAGTCTCGACGGCGCGGCGAAAAGATCGCCGTTGACCGCCCATGTCTACTTCACTTCTCGAAGCCCGCGCCGAAGCGGGCGGCCGACTTCTCGATGTGCCGGCGCATCGCGTAGGCCGCGGCATCGGGGTCCCGTGCCGAAATGGCGTCGAGGATCCGACGGTGCTCGTCGAGGGCTTCCGCTGTGATGGCGGAGGTGCTGCGCAGCCGGAAGAGGTGAACGTGCGGGTGCAGCCTCGCCAGGGAGTCGCGGATGTACCCGTTCTGGCTTCCAGCGGCGATGCCGTCGTGCAGCTGCGCGTCGATCTCCGAGAAGCGGGCGTACGAGGCGATGTCCGACCCACGCTGCGCGTGCAGCGACTGCATGGCCGCTTCGAGCCTGATGAGTTCCGCGACCGCCTCCGGCGTCATGCGCTCGGCGGCGCGGCGGGCTGCCGCGGGCTCCAGGAGAAGTCGGATCTCGACCATGTCCTCGAACTGCTCGCGGCCGATCTTGGGCGCGACGCGATAGCCGGCCAGATGGTTGCGGACGACGATGCCCTCCGCATCCAGCCGATGCAGTGCCTCTCGGATCGGGGTCTGGGACACGCCGAAGTCGCGGGCAAGGGTGTCGATCGTCAGGCGATCCCCGGGGCCCAGATCCGACGTGAGGATTCGTGACAGAATCGCACCATAGATCTCGGTGCCCAGCGGCGTCCGCCCTGACCCGTCCCGCACGCGCGCTGCGTCACTCTTCTCCACGCTTGTCTCCGCGTGCGAATCCGTGGACATCGTCCTCCTCTTTGAGGCTTGATCATATCGGATCGTATTAGCCCTCTGCCCCAGTCTGCCGCACTTCGGCATCGCTTTCCACTCCTCATCGCTGATCCGCGCCACCTGCGTCATTACAGGGAGTTCGGACCGCGCGATCGGCGCGCGACAAGCACTGGAGTTTCGAAACCCCGGACTGTGGTTGACAGCCCGAGGGGCCGCAGTTAGCGTGAATCGGGCAAGATCGTATCGGATACGCTTCCAACGGAGGATCAGCGAATGTACGCAGTGTTGCGATCGCCTGGGCAGATCGTCTTCGGGCGTGGGCAACGGCACCGCATACCAGCCTTGGTCGCGCAGCGCGGTACTCGGGCGTTCATCGTGGTCGATCCGTTCCTGTCCGCTGCGCCGGTGGTCCGGGATCTGCGGGAGGGCCTGGCAGCGGCAGGTGTCGCCTCGGAAGTGTTCGATCAGGTCGTCCCCGAGCTGCCGGTGTCCGCGATCGCAACCGCCGCTCGGGCCGCTGCCGCTTTCGGCGCGGACGTCTTCGTCGCCGTCGGTGGCGGCAGCAGCATCGACACCGCGAAGATGGCGGCGGTGCTGGCCGCGCACGGCGGCGAGGTGTCGGACTACTACGGGGAGGGCAACGTTCCCGGTCCGGTGCCGCCGATCATCGCCGCACCCACCACCGCCGGCACCGGCTCCGAGGTCACGCCCGTGGCCGTCATCACCGACCCGGTGCGGGAGTCCAAAGTGGGCGTGTCCAGCCCTCATCTGATCCCCGCGGTGGCCGTGCTCGATCCGGAGCTCACGCTGAGCTGTCCGCCCGGTGTCACCGCGGCGTCGGGCGCGGACGCGCTCTGCCACGCCATCGAGTCCTACACGGCGGCCAAGGGCGACCCGGAGGCGACGGCATCGGCGAGGGTCTTCATGGGGTCGACCGCCCTGACCGACCTGCTCGGCCTCGAGGCGGTCCGTCGCATCGCGGCAGGGCTGGTCCGCGCCTATCGCGCGCCCGACGACCTGGAAGCGCGTTCGCTCACCCTCTACGGCTCCCTGCTCGCCGGACTCGCGTTCGGGACCGCGGGGACAGCCGGCGCCCACGCGCTCCAGTACCCCGTCGGGGCGGTCACTCACACCCCGCACGGTGTGGGCGTGGGTCTGCTGCTGCCCTACGTCATGGCCGTGAACGCGCCGGCGCGCCAGGCGGAGCTCGCGCACATCGCGCTGGCCCTCGGCGCCGCCCCGGCCGACGAAGCCGACCTGGCGCTGCAGGCTCCTCGTCTGGTGCAGGAGCTGATGAGCGACCTGGACATCCCCACCTCGCTCGCCGACCTCGACTTCCCGCGCGAGCGGCTCGCGTGGGCGGCGGAGGAAGGGCTGAAGGCGAAGCGCCTGGCCGACAACAACCCGGTGCCCCTCACTGCCGAATCCGCTCTGCGGATCCTGGAAGCCGCCTACGACGGCTCACTCACGACGCTGCTGGCTCCGATCGGAGGAACCCGATGACTTCCCTGACCGCTTCGCTCACGACCGACCCCGCCTCCGACGTCTCGGCGCGTTTCGCCGTCATCAACCCCGCGGACGGGTCGGTCATCACCGAGGTCGCCGATGCCGGGCCGGCCGACGCGGACGCCGCCGTCGCCCGCGCACGCGCCGCGGCTCCGGGATGGGGGGCACGCCCCGCCCGCGAGCGCAGCGACATCCTGCTGCGCGCCTTCGGCCTGATGATGCAGCGCCAGGAGGACCTGGCGGCACTCATCTCGCGGGAGAACGGAAAGGCACGGGCGGACGCGCGCGCCGAAGTCGCCTACGCGGCGGAGTACTTCCGCTGGTACGCGGAGGAGGCCGTCCGGGTGCGTGGTGAGCAGTTCGACAACCCGCCCGGCACCAGCAAGGTCCTCGTCTCGCACGAGCCCGTCGGCATCTGCGTCCTCGTCACGCCGTGGAACTTCCCGGCCGCCATGGCGACGCGCAAGATCGGCCCGGCGCTGGCCGTCGGATGCACTGCGATCCTCAAGCCGGCCGCGGAGACGCCGCTGACCGCTCTGGCCATCGCCGACATCCTCGCCGAGGCGGGCGTGCCGGACGGCGTGCTCACCGTGCTCCCGACCTCGTCGGCCGGACCGCTCGTGGACCGCCTCCTCGAACACGAGGACGTGCGTCTGCTCTCGTTCACCGGATCCACCGAGGTCGGCCGGCACCTTCTGGAGCGGGCGTCCCGCCGCGTACTGCGCACCGCCATGGAGCTCGGAGGGAATGCGCCGTTCCTCGTGCTCGCGGATGCGGATCTGGACGCGGCGGTAGAGGGTGCGATGCTGGCGAAGATGCGCAACGGCGGGCAGGCGTGCACTGCGGCCAACCGCCTCTACGTCCACGAGAGCGTCCACGACCGCTTCGCCGAGGCGATGGTGGCGCGGATGGGCGCGTTGCGCATGGGCGACGCCGCCGACGCCGGCGTCGAGGTCGGCCCGCTGGTGAACGACAAGAGCCGCCGCAAGGTGCAGGAACTGGTGGACGATGCCGTGCACCGCGGTGCACGCATCCTCCTGGGCGGAACCGCCCCCGCGGGTCCCGGATACTTCTATCCGCCCACCGTCCTGGTCGATGTGCCGGCCGATGCCCGGATCCTCCACGAGGAGGTGTTCGGTCCGGTCGCGCCCATCGTGCGCTTCACAGACGAGGAGGCCGTCATCGAGACGGCGAACGACACGATCCATGGGCTCGTCGCCTACCTCTACACCGAAGACCTCCGCCGCGGGCTCGCCCTGTCGGCTCGTCTGCAGGCCGGGATGATCGCGCTGAACCGTGGCCTCGTGTCCGACCCCGCCGCGCCGTTCGGAGGGGTGAAGCAGAGCGGTCTGGGTCGGGAGGGTTCGACGGAGGGCCTGCACGAGTACCTCGAGACCAAGTACGTCGCGACCAACTGGTGAAGGCCGCGCGAAAGACCACCACGAAAGGAAGGCAGTAGCCGCATGGACTACTCGGAAATCGAAAAACTGTTCGACGGGCTGCGCGTCTCGGACGTCCGCGACGGCATGGACTGGATCGGGCTTTTCAGCAAGGGCAGCGTGTCTCGCGACATCCGTCCGCTCTTCGACGGCGCACGCCTGTGCGGCCCGGCTCTTACGGTCCGGCTCGTGGCGTCGCACGACCAGGCGCCGCCGATCTCGCCGGACGAGTACACCGAGTGGGCTCGCAACCACTGGTACAAGGTGAAGCACATCGAGCCGTACGTGAGCGACATCGTCAAGGGTGATGTCATCGTCATCGAGGCGCCGTACCTCGGCGTGGGCCAGCTCGGCTCGTGGAACACGCTGAACTTCTTCCTCAACGGCGCCCAGGGCGTCGTCAGCTCCGGTGGCGTGCGCGACACCGACGAGTGCCGTCTGCAGGGCGTGCCCATCTTCACGCAGTTCATCGGACAGTCCATGACGCAGGGCCGCATCGAGTACCTCGAGCACAACACGCCGATCACCATCGGCGGCCAGCGCGTGAACCCCCGGGACCTGGTCGTCGGCGACGGCGACGGCGTGATCATCGTGCCCGAGGCGCACATCGAGGAGGTCGCCAAGTACGCCCGTCAGGAGGCCGTCAACGACAAGCGCGGCCGCCGCAAGATGTACGAGCAGCTCGGCTGGGCGCTCGACGAGACCGTTCAGGTCGACTGACGCGCACGCTGGCGTGTGCGCGGATTCGAAGGAGAAGCCATGCAAGTCGGATTCATCGGGCTGGGCGATATCGGCATGCCGATGGCGCTCGCCCTCGTCGACCACGGGTTCGACGTGGTCGGGTGGGACCTGACGGAGGAGAAACTCGCCCGTCTGCGCGATGCCGGCGGGAGGGCCGGGGCCGGCGTAGATGATTTCGGCGACTGCGAGGTCGTGTGCCTCGCGGTACCGGACGACTCCGTGGTCGAGTCGATCCTGTTCGAGCAGGATCTTCTCGGCATACTCTCCTCCGGATCCGTGCTCATCCACAGCACCGTTCTGCCCGATACTGTCGACCGGCTGGCGACCGCCGCCGACGGGGGAGTCCAGATACTGGACGCCCCCGTCAGCGGCGGCGCCGCACGGGCCCGAGAGGGATCGCTGACCATCATGGTCGGCGGCGAGCCGAGCGCCGCAGCTCAAGAGGTGCTCGACGCTCTCGGCACGGTCGTTCGCTGCGGGCGCCCCGGCGCCGGGGCGGCGGTGAAGCTCGCGAATCAGCTGTCGATGCTGGCTTCGCTGCAGGCGCTGTACGAGGGTCTGCGCCTCACCGACGCCTACGACGTCGACACCTCCCTGGTCCTGGACACGCTGGAGACGTCCACGGGCGACACCTGGGTGGCGCGCAACTGGGGCTTCTTCGACAAGCTTGCGCGCGCTTACGACGACGCGGGCGTGGAGGTGCGATTCCGGCCGTGGAGCAAGGACCTGTTCGACATGGTTGCGGCGTCGCGCCATGCCGGCACCAGTGCTCCGATGGCCGCTCTCCTCTCGCAGATCCTGGCCGAAGGCGTCGAGTCGCACGCCCGACAGACCGAGGGGGAGTGATGACCCAGGCTGTGCTGACCGATCAGCTGCCGCAGAACACGTTCGGCGGCGACACACTGTCGCCCGACCCCGAGCGTCGCCGCGTCATGCGTCGCAACCGCCGACGAAACGCCCTGTCGGCGTACGGCTTCCTTTCGCCGTGGATGATCGGCATGGTGGTCATCACCCTCGGGCCGATGATCGCGTCGCTGTACCTGTCGTTCACCCGCTACGACCTCATCGGCTCGCCGGCGTGGGTGGGCATGGACAACTACGTCCGGATGTTCGAGTCCGACCCGCGGTACCTGAAGTCGGTCGCGGTGACCGTGACCTACACGGCGCTCAGCGTGCCCTGCATCCTGATCTTCTCGCTGCTGCTGGCGCTGTTCCTCAACCGGGGGATGCGGTTCCTCTCCGTCTACCGGGCGCTGTTCTACATCCCTTCGCTGCTGGGCAGCAGTGTGGCCATCGCCGTGCTCTGGCTTCAGGTCTTCGGATCCGGCGGCATCTTCAACGCCTTCCTCGGGCTGTTCGGCATCGACGGGCAGAGCTGGATCGGAAACCCGAACACCGCCCTGTACACCGTGGTCGCCCTGGCGGTATGGACGTTCGGCAGCACGATGGTGATCTTCCTCGCCGGGCTGCGTCAGATCCCGATGTCGTACTACGAGGCCGCGCAGATCGATGGCGCCAACAGGTGGCAGCAGTTCTGGTCGATCACGTTCCCACACCTGACGCCCGTGATCTTCTTCAACGGCCTGCTCACCCTCGTCAATTCGCTCCAGTCCTTCACGCCGGCCTACGTCATCAGCGGTGGAACCGGCCAGCCCGCCGATTCGCTGCTGCTCTACACCGTGTACCTGTATCAGAAGGGCTTCGTCGACTTCCAGATGGGGTACGCGTCGGCGATGGCGTGGGCCCTGCTCATCGCGCTCGGCCTCCTGACGGCCGGCATCTTCTGGAGCTCCCGCTATTGGGTTTTCTATGGGGAGGACTCATGACCGACACCTATACGATCACGACGGCCAATCGACGTCGTGTGCGGCTCTTCCCCACGCGCCCGACGAAGAACCGGTTGCTCGCGGGGTGGGCCCGGCACGCCGTCACCATCGCGGTGCTGGTGGTCATGCTGTATCCGGTGGTCTGGATGGTCGACGCGTCCTTCCACCCGAACGCCGAGATCGGGAACGATCTGGTCCCCTTCAACGGCACGTTCACGCTGGAGAACTACATCGCCGGCTTCACGGCATCCTCGACGCTGAACTTCGGCGTGTTCTTCATGAACTCGTTCATCATCGCCGTACTGGCTGTGCTCGGGAACCTGTTCGCCGCGACGCTCACCGGCTACGCCTTCGCCCGCCTGGACTTCCCGTTCAAGCGCACCATGTTCGCACTCCTGATGGTCACCCTGCTTCTGCCATACCAGGTGACCATTGTTCCCCAGTACATCCTGTTCAATGAGCTGGGCTGGCTGAACACGTATCTGCCGCTCATCGTGCCGAAGTTCCTCGCGACCGACGCGTTCTTCATCTTCTTGACGGTGCAATTCATCCGAGGGCTGCCCCGGGACCTGGACGAAGCGGCCCGGCTGGACGGATGCGGCAATTTCGGGATCTTCCGGCGGATCATCCTGCCGCTGCTCGGGCCGGCCATCGCGACGACCGCGATGTTCACCTTCATCGCCACCTGGAACGACTTCCTCGGCCCGCGGCTGTACCTGTCGGACACGTCGCGCTACACCGTTCCCCAGGGCCTCGTGCAGTTCGTCGATTCGACCGGCGAATCCTCCCTCGGCGCCCTCTTCGCGATGGCGACCCTGTCCATCGTCCCCCTCATCGCGTTCTTCCTGGCCTCTCAGCGACTGCTCACTCAGGGCATCGCAACGACAGGCATGAAGTGACGCGAAACCCGACACACCAAGAGAAAGCAGAGAGCATGAAATTCCCGCATCGTCTCGCGAGCATCGGCGCCGTCGCCGCTGTCGCAGCGCTCGCCCTCACCGCCTGCGGCGGTGGGGCCGAATCCCCGACCGCAGACACCGGCGAGCTCGGCGAGGTCGGCGGAGAGATCCAGTACGCCTGGTGGGGCGGACCGGCCCGCAACGACAAGACGCAGGCCGTCATCGACCTATACGAGGAAGCCACCCCCGGAGCGACGGTCAAGGGCACGACGTCGGAGTTCGCGGCGTACTTCGAGAACGCCAGCGTCCAGGCGGCGGGCGGGAGCCTGCCCTGCGTACCGCAGATGCAGAACCGACTCATGGCGGACTATGCGGACCGCGGTGCGCTCCTGCCGCTGGACGACCTCGTCGAAGACGGCACTATCGACGTGTCGAACATCCCCGAGAGCGTCCTGGACAGCGCGCGCGCCGCCGACGGCAACCTGTACATGATCCCCTACGGCGCCGCCTTCGGCTCGCTTCTGGTGAACGTCACGGATGTCGAGGAACTCGGGCTGCCGCTGCCTCCCGAGGGCTACGACTGGGAATGGCTCGACGAGTGGCTCTCGGACATCACCGAGAAGACCGGGACGCCGGCGACGGGAATCGTCGGCAACCAGCAGGACGTCCTGGAGGCGTGGCTGCGCAGCCACGGAGCGGACTTCTACGAGGACGGGGCGGTCGGGTTCACCGAGGACGACGTCGCCGAGTTCTGGGACTACGCCGCCGGCCTGCAGGAGCGCGGCGTGTCCATCTCGGCTGAGCGGGCATCGGAGACGACCGGCCTCCCTCTCGAGCAGAACGACTTCAGTCAGGGCAAGCAGGCGACCGTGTTCTGGCCGGCCAACGGCCTGGGCACGGCGCAGGCGACGATCGACCAGGCAGCCCCCGGCCACGAGCTGCAGGCCTTCCCGCTGCCGAGCGGATCGGCCGGCAACGGCAGCGCCTTCTGGCTCTCGGGTCTGGCGATCTCGGCGAAGTGCGACAACGTGGCCACGGCTGCCGACTTCATCGACTTCTTCGTGAACGACCCTGACGCGGCTCTGGTCTACGCGTCGGACAACGGCGCCAACACGCAGACGGAGAACCTGAAAGCGCTGATGGACGACTCGGCCACCTCCGAGGCGAAGAAGTCCGAGTTGGCGCTCTACGAGACGCTGGCCGACGCCGGCGTCGCTCCCACCGTGTACGGCAAGGGCTACGCCACATTGTTCCAGCAGGCGGTGACCCGCTACTACCAGCAGGTCTCCTTCGGCGAGCTGACGGTCGAGGAGGCGGCGAAGCAGTTCACCGCCGAGGCCGAGGGCGCCATCGGCTGACGACGGCCGAGGACGGGACCACCCGGTTCCGTCCTCGGTGGCTCGTCCGCCCGCATCCCTACAAGAGAGAGAACATGGAACCGGTCGCACTCAACGGAATGAAAGTCGTCGATCTCACGCAGGTCATGGCAGGGCCCTTCTGCACGATGCTGCTCGCCGATTTCGGCGCTGATGTGATCAAGGTCGAACCGCCCGGAGGCGGCGACCAGACGCGGCACTCGTGGGGGCGGTCGGGGAAGGGCGATGACGGTCCGGCGTTCTTCGCCCTCAATCGCAATAAGCGCTCGGTCGTGCTGGACCTGCGCAGCGACGCGGGTCGCGCCTCGTTCCTCGAGCTCGTCGCCGACGCGGACGTGCTGATCGAGAACTACCGCCCGGGCGTGACGACGCGCCTGGGCATCGACTACGAGTCCATCAAGGCGCTCAACCCTGGGATCATCTACGCCAGCATCTCGGGCTTCGGGCAGACGGGACCCTACGCCGACCGTCCCGGCTACGACCTCATCGCACAGGGCATGTCGGGCGTCATGGGCGTAACCGGGCACCCGGACGCACCGCCCGCCAAGGCCGGCGTCCCCGTGGCCGACCTCGGATCGGGCCTGTTCTGCGCGTACGGCATCGTCACCGCCTATGTGCACAAGCTGCAGACGGGGGAAGGGCAACGGATCGAGACTTCGCTGTTCGAGGCGGCGCTGGGGCTGACGGTCTGGGAGGCGACGGAGTACTGGGCCAGCGGAGAGGTTCCCGCTCGCACCGGGTCGTCCCACCGGATGTCGGCGCCCTACCAGGCGTTCCGCACGCAGGACGGCTGGATGACGATCGGCGCCAACAACCAGCGACTGTGGGGATTCCTCTGCGCCGCCCTCGGCGTGCCGGAGCTCGAGGCGGACGAGAGGTTCGCGACGAACTCCGAGCGGATGAAGCGCAAGCCGGAACTGGCCGGGATCATCGAGCAGATCCTCGCGGAGCACGACACCGGCTACTGGGTCGACCGTCTGCTCGCCGCCGGTGTGCCTTGCGGGCCGATTCTCGGCTACGACGAAGTCCTGCGGGACCCGCACACGCAGTACCGGGAGATGGTGCAGACGATCCCGCATCCGGTCGAAGGCACGGTCCAGACACTCGGATTCCCGGTGAAGATGAGCCGGACTCCCGCGGTCGCGCGGCGCCATCCGCCGTTGCTGGGGGAGCACCAGAATGAGATCTTCGGCGCGGAAGCGTCGTGAGCGGCTCAGTCTCGGCGACGCGCGATGACGGCGTCGCGACAATCACCCTCTCGCACCCCGAACGGCGCAACGCCATCACGGCCGAGATGTACGCGCGATTCGAATCCGAGCTGCAGGCCATCGCCGACGACCCCGGAATGCGGGCAGTGGTGCTGCGTGGCGCGGGAGGCGCGTTCGCGGGCGGCACCGACATCCGCTGGCTGGAGGATGTCGCGTCCGGTGAGGACGGCGTCGTGTACGAGGCGCGGATGCGCGAGGTGCAGCGCGCCCTCACCGACCTCGACGTTCCGGTCATCTCGGTGGTGGACGGTGCATGCGTGGGCGGCGGGATCGTCCTCGCCGCGCTCAGCGACTTCGTCCTGTGCACGCCCCGCTCCCGCTTCGGGTCCCCGATCGCCCGCACGATCGGCAACACCCTCTCGCCCACCTCGATCCATCGGCTGGCAGCGACCTTCGGCAGGCGGAACACCGCGGAGATGCTCTTCACCGCGCGGCTGTTCGACGCCGAGGAGGCCCGTGCCGCCGGATTCGTCACCGCGGTCCTCGAGGAGGCGCCGCTCGAGGACCGCCTGCACGAGATCCTGACCGCCATCCGCGCCTGCGCGCCGCTTACGATCCGCTCTTTCCGACTCCTGTGGCGGCGCATCGACGCGCAGCTCGGCGCTCTCGAGCATGACGATGTCTACCGCGCGGTCTATGGCAGCGCGGATTTCTCAGAGGGCGTCGAGGCGTTCCTCGAAAAACGCTCCCCTCGTTTCAAAGGACGATGATGACGACAGTCGACTCCCACCACCATCTCTGGCCGCTCGATGCCATCCACCGCCAGCCCTGGCGACCCGCGGACGACGCGGTGCTGCGGCGGGCCTTCGAGCTCGGCGAGTTCGAACGGGCGCTTGACGAGTCGGGCATCGACGGCAGCATCCTGATGCAGTCGGTCGATGCCGCTGACGAGAACCAGCGCCTCGCCGCGTATGCAGCGTCCAGCAGTCGCATCCTGGGATGGGTGGGCTACGCCGACCTGCCCGGTTCGGACCCGGAGTGCGAGGTCGCCGCGCTCGCTGAGCACCGCACCACGGCGGGCGGTGACAAGCTCGTCGGCCTGCGCTGCCTGGTCGGCGACGATCCCATGGCCTGGGCATCGCAGGCCCGAGGACTCGCGGCGCTGCGCTCAGCCGAGGCCGCCTCATTGGTATGGGATGTGGTTCCGATCACCGATGCGCAGGTGGACGCTGTATGCCGCGTGTCCGAGGCGCTGCCCGGGCTGCGGATCGTCGTCGATCACCTCGCGTCCCCTCCTGTCGACGACGACGGAGCGCGGGATGCCTGGATCGAGCGCCTTCGCCGGCTGGCCGCCTCCCCGCAGGTGGCGATCAAGCTCTCCGTGGGCGTGGCAGTCCTCCAGCGCTGGGAGGAGTGGGATGAGCAAGCGCTGCGGCCGTACGTCGATGCGGCTCTGGAGCACTTCGGCCCGCAGCGGTGCATGGTCGCCAGCAACTGGCCCGTGGTCCTCCTCCGGGCCTCGCACGCCGCCGCGTGGCAGAGTGCGCAGGCCTCGCTCGGGGCGCTCGCCCCAGCCGCACGAGACGATGTCCTGGGCGGTACCGCGCTTCGCTGGTACGGGGTCCAGGCATGAGTGCGGCCAGGATCAGGCTCGGGCTCGTGGGCACCGGCTGGGTCGCCGGCCAGCACGTCGCGGGCGCTCAGGGGGTGGCTGCCGGCGATGTCGAGATCGTCGCCGCGTGCGACCCTCGCCGAGCGGTCCTCGACGAGTTCTGCGATCGCCACGGGATCCCTCACCGCTTCGAAACGGCCGACGGGATGATGGCCTCCGGCACCGTAGACGCGGTGGTGCTGCTGACACCGCCCTCCGTCCGATGGGAGGTGATCGCACCGGCCCTCGAGCGTGGTCTCCATGTCCTCGTCGAGAAGCCGTTCGCCCAGTCGGGGCCGGACGCGGTGCGGTTCACCGAGGCTGCGGAGGCGGCGGGGGTCGTCATGGCGGTCAGCCAGAACTTTCGCTGGTTCCCCGAATACTCGTGGCTTGCGTCCCGAGTGCAGCGAGCCGATACAGGTCGCACCGACTTCCTGGAGGCACGCACCTTCCAGAATCGTCCGCAGGCTCCGGGCGTCTGGCGCTCCGAGGAGGCGAAGCTGGAGATGGCGATCTTCAGCGTCCATCTCATCGACAGACTGCAATGGCTGGCGCCGAGCGTTCCGACGAGCGTACGCGCGCTCACACGCCGCCGGCGAGGGAGTGCCATCTCGGGAGAGCAGTTCAGCTCCTTGCTGGTCGAATTCGCCGACGGCATCGTCGGGTCGGTGACCTCGTCCTGGACCAGCCGCGCGCTGCCGTCGAACACGTTCCGCATCGACACCGACACGGGCTCGGCTGTCGTCGAGCGATCGCTGCCGATGTCGGGGACCGCGCGAGGAATCGCCGCATTCGGCGGTGAGGAGGAGCACATCGACTTCGCCGAGACGGCCGACGGCGAGCACGCCGCCGTGTCCTACGGCTCCAGCGCTGTCGAGTTCGCGCGAGCGATCCAGGAGCAGCGAGAGCCGGCTCACAGTGCGCGGAACAACCTGCGGACGATGGGCATCATGGAGGCGGCGTATCGGTCGGCATCCCGCGGAGGTGCACCGGTGACCCTCGAGGAGGTGCTGTACGGGCACCCTGCAGATGGCTGACGGCTCGCAGCGCACCGTCGCCGTGGCCCTGGTCGGCCTCGGCAACAGTGGGCGGCACTACCATCTGCCGCATATCCGGAACGACCCGCGCTTCGAACTTCGGGCGGTCGCCACGGCGACCGGTGGTCCGGCTGAGACGTTCGGCGTGCCCTGGCACCGGGGCTGGGAGGGTCTCCTGGAAGACCCGGGGATCGAGCTGGTGGTCATCGCCACCCCGCACCACCTGCACCACGGCATCGCCGCCCCATTCCTCGACCGCGGGGTGAGCGTCCTCGTAGAGAAGCCGCTCACGGTCACCACGGCCGAGGCCGACGATCTGCTCAGCCGCGCGACGGCGTCCGGTGCCGTTCTGGCAGTCCACCATCAGCGACGCTGGGAAGAGGACTTCGTCGCCCTGAAGGAACTCGTGGACCGTGGCGACATCGGGGTGCCGTGGCGTGTCGTCGCATCGCGGGGTCATCAGAACCAGTACGTCGCGTCCACGCCCGACCGCCCGCATGCCGGCGACAGCGTGCTGGAGTGGACACGGTCCCGGCGCTATGGAGGCGGGGTGATGCGCGTCATCGGGCCCCACCCCGTCGACCACGTCCTGCAGTTGGCGGCGACGCCGCCGCAGTATGTCTCTGCGCGCGTCGCACACGAGGGCGGTGAAGACGTCGAGAGCTGGGCCGGTATCGAGATCGACTTCGGCCGAGCGCTTTCGGGTCGCGTGGAGGTCTTCCGGCGACAGGGGCCACCGGTCCCGCGTTTCGCGGTGTGGGGCGACGAGGGCGCCGCGGTGGCGACCGACGGCACGCGCATCCTCGTCCGCCCGCACCGCGGTGCCTCCTTCGAGGTGGACCGGCTGACCGCCCCCGGCGTTCTCGGGGAGCAGGTGTACGACGATCTCTTCGCAGCCGTTCGCACAGGCGCCCCGCTGCGCGCCACGGCTGCCCAGGGTCGCGCTGTCGTGCGCCTGATCGAGACCGCGGAGCAGTCCGCCGATCAGCAGGGCGCGTGGGTCCAGGTGAACGACCAGAAGGCTCCGAGGCCTCTATAGAGGCCTCGGAGCCTTCGATCCGGCAGTGCTCGACTTCAGCCGAGCGTGCCCTCCGCCTCCGCGATGAACGCATCGGCGGCGTCCTCGACCGAGAGCTCACCGAAGGAGACCTGCTGGTAGTAACGGGCCAGCGCGTCCAGGAACACGCTCTGATACCCCTTGCCGTAGACGACCGGGGCGATGTCGGCATCGGCGAGGTACGCGTACAGCCTCAACTCGGTCTTGCGCGTGTCGGGGATGTCGGGGCTGTCCAGCAGCGCTTCGAGATTCGCCGTGTTCGTGTTGGCTCCGTTGTCGGAGGCGTACACGAGGGCGGCCTCCTCGTCGTTGACGAAGAAGTCGATGAACGACGCCGCCGTGGCGACGTTGTCGCAGTCTTTCGAGATGGCCAGACCCGACAGCCACAGGGCGTTCCCCGGTCCCGCCTCACCGCTGGGCATGACGACGGCAGTCAGCGCGGTGCCCGGCGTCACCCCTTCGATCGTCGCCTGGGCGCTGGACAGACCGTTCGCGGGCCAGAAGAACGTCGGCTGCTGCCCCTGGCTGAACGGCTGCTGCTCGAGAGGAACGCCAAGCAGTTCCGAGCCGCGCTCGGCGCTGATGGTCACGCCGTCCTCGCGCAGCGCTTCACTGTAGTTCCAGAAGTCGACGAGGGAGTCCTTGCCGAATCCGAGGCCGCCGTCCTCGCCGTAGAGGTTGTCCCCCTGGCTGCGCACCCACGCCTCGAGCTGGTCGTCGTTGCCGCCGAAGAGATCGATCGCGGGGGTGCCCGACGCGTCGACCAGCGTTGACAGCCAGTCCGACAGCTCCTCCCAGTCGTACCCGTCCTCGGGGACGGATTCGCCCCACTGCTCCACCTGCGTCTCGTTCACCAGGAGCGCGCCGAAGGCGGCGCCGTAGGGGATCATGTACAGATTCCCGTCCTTGCCCCGGCCGCTGTCGAGCACTCCCTCCGGGATCTCCGACACATCGATCACCCCGCTCTCCACCAGATCGTCCAGTGGTCGCAGCGCGCCGCGGTCGGCGTAGTCCGCCATGACGCGGTTCTGCATCTGCGGGATGCAGGCGAGGTTGCCGCCCGCCGCCTGCACGCTGGCGTTCTCCCAGTAGGCGTTGTACTCGGAGGTGGTGCCCTTCACGGTCACCTCCGGGTTCGCAGCGGTGTAGAGGTCGATGACGGCCTGCGTTTTCTCGTTGCGACCGGTGCCGCCCCACCAGGCGTACTGGATCTCGCCTTCGACGGCGCCGAGATCCGCCGTCGGCTCGGGTGCCGCCTGGCCCTGACCGCCGGCGCAACCTCCGAGCGCGAGCGCACCCACCATCGTCACTCCCACGGCCCACGTCTTCGTGTTTCTCATGGTGTTCGCTTCCTTTTCGACCCGAGCCGGGCGCTCAGGCGATCTGCACTGTGTCGTCGAGCGCCCAGCCGAGCTGCTCGTACATCTTGCGGCGGCCGCGCTTGTCGTTGTCCGCCTCCTGCCTCGCATACTTCGCCACCTCTTCGAGGTGCTGCTCGGGAACGATGATCACTCCGTCCCCATCACCGACCACGAGGTCGCCGGGGTTCACGCGCTGTCCGCCGATCGTGACGGGAACGCCGTGCTCGAGGTACTCGATCCGGCCCTGCGTCATCGTCTGGCTGATGTGCTGAGCGAAGACCGGGACGCCCTGCAGCCGGCACTCGTCGGTGTCGCGCACTCCGCCGCTGGAGACGACGCCCTGTGCCCCGAACGTGAGGAACGCAAGGGTGTTGTTGGATCCAAGCTGGCCGACACCGAGGTCCGGTGCCTCGATCACGACCACGTCGCCGCGCGAGATCTCCGCCTTGTACGGAGAGATGTGCCGCGATCCGTACCAGTGCGCGTATGCCCAGTCCGTGTACTCGTCCGCGGTCATCGGCGGCGCTTGCTCGTGCGAGGCGACCAGGCGCACGGTCAGGGCGGGGCCGGCGATGCGCACCCCGGGGAAGAGCGGCCGGATCGATTGATCCACCGAGCCCTTGCTGAACAGCCCGATCCAGTCCAAACCGTCACGCACGTCCGAGACGCGGAGGCCCGCGTACAGTTTCTCGATCTCTGCGTAGTCCACCATTGCACTCCTTTGTGACCACCGGAACAAATAAAATCCGATCGGATTCGGGGTTACGGTACTGCGGTTCGCGCAGTCGGTCAAGGAATGGATGCGTTAATTCGCCAATCTGCGCCGCGTATCGATGCACGATTCCTATCGGATCAGACCGACATCACACCTTGTTCGACTCAGATCAGAGGGTGGTCCGCGTCAAGGGTTGGCGTTCGCCGCCAGATTCGATCGGATCTCTACTGCAGGGCACTGCTCGAGCGCGTACTCCGCTGAGCGGCTTCGAATCCAACCGGGCGCGACGCCTGGTCGGCGAAACGGTGGAGGAGGCGCACGGGCCTCGGTAGGGGACGTTGCGCGGCATCCATCACCGACTCGGCCGAGGCCGCCGACCTCGAGCTCACCGCTGACGAGGTGAGCCGTCTGTCGGAGTCGGTCGGGATCTTCGACTGATCTCGCGGCGAGCCGACCGAACGGCGAAGGGCCGGATCGCCGCCGCAGCGACGACCCGGCCCTTCCGGCGCGGTCGTACGGCTAGCGCACCGCCACCGTCACCGGCTTCGATGCCGTCTCGCCTCGGGCGTTGGTGAACACCGCGAGGAGCGTGTGCGTGCCGGGCGCGATCCCCGTGAGGTCGACGGTCGCGCGCTGCGCGTCGGGCGTGCGGGCGACGAGGTCTCCCGACCCGACGACGACGCCGTCGAGCTCGAACCGGTACGAGGTCGCGTTCGTGCCCCACCACAGGTTGGCGGTGGCGGTGAACGAGCCGTCCTTGTCCCAGTTGTCGTGCGAGACGACGGGCACCGCGGGGGCCGCGTGCACCACCTTGACCGTTGTGGAGGTCGTCGCCGTCGTGCCGCGCGCGTTGATGAGCTCGCCGGTGTAGACGTAGGTGCCGTTCGGCTTGCCCTCGAAGCTGACGCCGGTGGTCTGCGACATGCCGGCCGTTTCGGGAAGGGCGCGCGTCTCGATCAGCTCGCCGTTCTCGTACAGCCGGAAGATGCTTCCCGGCGCGCCCCACCACAGGTTCATCACGACGTCGTAGGTGCCGTCGTGCAGGCCGTATGCCCGCCCGCTGGTGTTCGACAGCGTGCCGCGCCCCGGCGCGGTGGTCGCGGCATCCGACCGAACGACCAGCACACTCGACGACGATTCGCTGACGAGCCCGGCGTGGTTGGTCGCGGTCGCCGTGATTCGCACATCGCCGAAGAGGCCGAGCTCGGCGAAGTCGATCGCCGCGTCCGGGGCGACCTGCTCGTCGCCGATGGCCACGACGAGCGAACGGATGCCGCTCTCGGGGTCCTCCGCCGATACCGCCAGCTGCAGCGGCTCGTCGGCCACGATCGTGCCCGTCGGCAGGCCGTCGATGACCGGCGCGGTCTCGTCGGCGACAGGAGCGCCGACGTAGCTGATCGACGGCGCCGGCGCCTCGTCCATGCCTGCGCCGATGAAGAACGACGGGTGCGGCGGCTGGTTGTAGGCCGAGTTCTGGCTGGCGACGGCGAGCCGGTACTGCGAATCGTGCATCAGCGTCGGGATGCGCACGTCCGTCGCATCCGTCGTCGTGTAGATGCGGATGCCGCTGCCACTGTCGAGGCGCACGGCGAGCTCCTCCCGCCAGTCGCCGAACAGGTCGGCCTGGATCACCGGGTTGCCCTTCGTGGTGTTGTTCGTGAGGGTCCCGTCGAAGCGCTCGAGGAGCACCTGTTCCTGCGCGGCCGGGTCCCACTTCGAGATCGTGGGCACGCCGGAGCTCGTCGTCGCGTCGTAGTCGTGGTCGGTGATCTCGCGGGTGAGGTCACCGTCCCACCAGGTGAGGAAGTTCGCCGCGGGGATGTCGGTCGACAGCACCGCGCCGTCCGCCGCGTTGAGGGTGCCGACGCGCGAGTTCCACGCGTAGTCGCCGCCGATGTTCCATGCCTCGGCGCCGGGAGAGCCCGGGTCGATGTCGGCGGCCGCGCCACGACCGGTGTCGCGGTTGCCGGAGTTCGACCAGATGATCTCGCCGGTCTCGGCATCCCGCATCGATGCGACGATGCCGCCGTTGCCGCTCGGACTCTCGTGCACCGCATACGTCTCGAGGCCCGGACGGTCGGTGACGAAGTCGCTGACGTGCAGCGCATCGCCGTGGTGCAGGCGCGTGTTGTACAGCGGCGTGCCGTCGTTGTCGATGGTCATCGAGCCGAAGACGATCTCGTCGAGCCCGTCGCGGTCGACGTCGGCGGAGACGAACTGGTGATTGCCCTGCCCCTCGTACTGCGCGCCGGCCTCGTTCGAGTCGAACGTCCAGCGCTGAACGAGCTGACCGTCGACGAGGTCCCACGCCACGATCACCGAGCGGGTGTAGTACCCGCGGCTTGTGATCAGCGACGGATGCTCCCCGTCGAGGTAGGCGACGCCTGCAAGGAAGCGGTCGACGCGGTTGCCGTAGCTGTCACCCCACGAGCCGACGCTGCCGCGCCCCGGAAGGTACTCGACGGTGTCGATGGCCGCGCCGGTCGGGCCGTCGAAGACAGTGAGGTACTCGGGCCCGCTGAGGATGTAGCCGCTCGAATTGCGGTGATCCGCGCTCGCGTCGCCGATCACGGTCCCTGCGCCGTCGACCGTGCCGTCGGCGGTCTTGAACGCGACCTCGGCCGCACCGTCGCCGTCGAAGTCGAACACTTCGAGCTGCGTGTAGTGGGCCCCGGCACGGATGTTCACGCCGAGGTCGATCCGCCACAGGCTCGTGCCGTCGAACTTCACAGCCTCGGCGTACACCTTGCCGGTGTAGCCGGACTGCGAGTTGTCCTTCGCGATCGACGGGTTCCACAGGAAGATCAGCTCGTACTCGCCGTCGCCGTCCACGTCGCCGACGGTGCCGTCGCCGGGCGCGTAGGTCACCGTGTTGCCGTCGGGGAGCGTGGCATCCGCCGGCTTGTCGAGCGGAATGTCGCGGTAGTTCTGATCCCACACGCCGAACTCGTCCGTCACCGAGACCTCGCGGTCGCCGATGTGGGCGGTGATGAGGTAGGTCGACTCGCTCGTGCCCTCGGCATCGAGGTGATTCGTCGTGTCGGTGACCGGCGAGTCGGTGATCTTCGCTCCGTCGCGGTAGATGTCGAAGGCGAGGTCGCGCGCGTCGAGACCGAGCAGGCGCCAGCCCAGGTAGATGCCGTCATCGGTGCTGACGGCGACGGGGGAGCGGTCGAGGTACTCGGCCTGCCGCACGAGCGTCGTCGCGATCTCGGTGGCGAACGCCTCGCTCGCCTCGCTCGATCCGCCGGCGTTCTGCGCGACGACCTGGTAGAGGTAGGGCCGCGTGGTCAGCACATCGGTGTCGGTGAAGCTCGGCTCGGAGACGGTCGCGACCTGCTCGAACGGGATGTCGGCCCGGGTCGAGCGGAACACCTTGTACTGCACCACCTCGGCTGCGGCATCCCACCCGATCGTCACGCTGTTGCGCTCGATCGCCGTCGTGGCGAGGCCGGTCGGCGCGGCTGGCTTGACGACGGATTCGTCGATGACGGATGCCTCGACCCGGTCGCCCGGCCGCGACACGCGCTCGCCGACGACCGTGGCCACGGCGTAGTCGTACGACTCGCTGAGCTCGACGTCGGTGTCGGTGAAGGTCGGAGCGTCGGCCGGATCACTGGACGCGTCGACCCGGCCGATTTCGGCGAGCTCGCCGTCGGGCTCCGAGCGGAAGACCGCGTAGCCGGTGGCGCCCGCGACCGGCTGCCACGTGAGAGAGACCGCCTCGGCCGACGCGTCGACGGTCGCCGCGAGCCCGGCCGGAGCAGCGAGCGGTGTCTGCACGCGAATGCCGTTGATGCGTCCGTCGCCGCCGCTGACGCGGATGTTGAGCTGCCCGTCGGTCACGGCGACCGCGGGAAAGAACTCCTCATGGATCGCGCCGGACGAGGTGCGCGGTCCCGAGAAGGCGGTGCCCTCGACGTCGAAGCTCGTCGCGTTGCCGGCGATGAGGTCGCCCGCCCACGTGGTGACTTCGTACGTGCCGTTCGGCACGTCGACCGCGAAGGCCGCCGTGTTGCCGATGGTGAAGTCGCGTGCCATGTGGTCGTCGCCGCCGCGATCGCGGAAGCCGTTCGCCGCCGGCGCCGTGGTGAAGCCATATCCTTGCGAGGCCGAGTAGGCCGTGCCGGGATGCACGCCGAGCCAGCCCTCGGCGACCGGCGTGGAGGGCCCGCCGAAATCGAACGAGAAGTCGACCTCGTCGGCCGCGGCTGCCGGCGTCGCGGCGAGGAAGGCGCTCGACGCGACGAGCGCGCAGGCGGTGGTTGCGGTGATGAGCGTTCTCAGTCGCTGGGGACGACGAGTGGATCGCACGGAATCTCCCTTGATCGTATGATCCGGCACGACCGCCGTGGTCATGCCGGAAAGCGTTTCCCGATGAAACGTTTTCTAGCCTCCTTGATCCGCGCTCCCACGTCAAGATTCCGATGGCGACTCGGGTGCGTCCTGAAGGACGTCCGGCCGAGTCAGGCGGACCCGCTCCAGGGCGCGGGCACGATGATCCACACGACTGTCGCCGGCTTGTCACCGTCCACGCGCCAGGTATGCGGTTCGCGGCCGGGAAAGGTGAGCGCATCGCCGGCGCTGAGCGAGATCGAACGGTCCGCGAAGCGCACGGTCATTCGTCCGTCGATCACGTGCAGCACCTCGACTTCGCAGTTGATCGTGTACAGGTCCGATCCACCGTGCGCGTCGGGCTCGAGCTCCGAGCGCAGAAGCTGCACACGGTGCTCGCCGCGTGGTGACATGAGGCGTTCGTCGGCGTGCACTCCGCCGAGATTGATACGCGGGGCGTCGGCGTACGACACCTTCTGCACCTCGGGCTCGGTGAAGAGGGCGCCGACGGGCAGTGAGAGCACCTGACACAGCTGCACGAGCGTCGACACGCTGGGAGAGGTCTCATCGCGCTCGACGCGGCTGAGGAACCCCTTCGACAGGCCGGTCGTCTCGGCGAGCTGTCCGAGCGACATTCCCTGGCTGGTGCGTGCGGCGCGCAGCTTCGCGCCGATCGGCGTGGCGTTCGCGTCGGCGTCCGGATGAATGGCGCGCAAGGCGGCTCCTGGCTGGCGTCCTACTTGACGGCGTGTGGTCCTGAGCGTAGCTTGTGGCCACGGTTTCCTATAGAGGATCGAGGGTTGTCTCTTATGCAACAGAGTCCGACAGAACCGCAGGGGCCCGTCGACGCGAGCGTGGTGCCGCGCTTCGCGGGGATCGCGACCTTCGCGCGCCTGCCGCGTCTCGACGAGGTAGGACGGGCAGACGTCGCGGTCGCCGGCGTGCCCTTCGACAGCGGCGTGAGCTACCGGCCGGGGGCCCGATTCGGCCCGTCGCACGTGCGCGAGGCATCGCGGCTGCTGCGTCCGTACAACCCAGCGCAGGACGTGTTCCCCTTCGGCGCACAGCAGGTCGCCGACGCCGGCGACCTCGTCGCGAACCCGTTCGACATCTCCGCCGCTGTGGCGGAGATCGAGGCCGGCGCCCGCGAGCTTCGCAAGAGCGCCGACCGACTCGTCGTGGTCGGCGGCGACCACACGATCGCGCTGCCGCTGCTGCGCGAGGTGGCTGCGCAGCACGGACCGGTTGCGGTGCTGCACTTCGACGCTCATCTCGACACCTGGGACACCTACTTCGGAGCCCCGACGACCCACGGAACGCCGTTCAGACGCGCGTCGGAGGAGGGACTCATCGACCTCACGGCGAGCATGCACGTCGGCATCCGTGGCCCGCTCTACGCCAAGAGCGACCTCGAGGATGACGCCCTCCTGGGCTTCGCGATCGTCACGAGCGAGTTCGTCGAAGAGTACGGTGTGCCTGCCGCGGTCGAGCGCATCCGCTCCCGCATCGGCGACAAGCCGCTGTACATCTCGATCGACATCGACGTGCTCGACCCGGCGCACGCTCCCGGCACCGGGACTCCCGAGGCCGGCGGTCTCACAAGCCGTGAGCTGCTCCGGATGCTGCGCTCCCTGGCCGATCTGCGCATCGTCGGTGCAGACGTGGTCGAGGTGGCGCCCGCGTACGACCACGCGCAGCTCACCGCCGTGGCCGCGAGCCACGTCGTGTACGAGCTGCTGAGCGCGATGGTGCCGCGGTAGGCAACGTCCGTTATCGACTCCGAAGGAGAAGCATGACAACCCCCGACCCGGCAGCCGTCGAGGCGGCGGCGTCCGCCATCGTCGACGCGTTCGCCGCCACCGACGCCGAGCGCTATTTCGCGGCGTTTGCGCCCGATGCGACGTTCGTGTTCCACCCTGAACCGCACCGCCTCGACGATCGTGCGGAGTACGAGCACCTGTGGGCTGAGTGGGTCGCGAGCGGCTGGCGGGTGACGTCCTGCGCATCGAGCGATTCCCACGTGCAGGTCTTCGATGGCGGCGCGGTGTTCACGCACACCGTCGACACGTCGGTGCAGACGGCCGACGGCCCCGAGTCGTACCGCGAGCGCGAAAGCATCGTGTTCGCAGCCGACGGCGATCGCCTGGTCGCCGTCCACGAGCACCTTTCGCCCTTTGCCGGCTGATCTCACCGAGCAGGCCCCGGAAGCGCCCCGAACTGCAGCAGCCCGACCCGAACACCCGAACCTCTGAGGAGCCCGATGATGTCGCTCTACACCCGCCTCGAGCAACGGCTCGAGGCTCAGTCCGACGACGCCGGCCCGGTGCGCGGCACGTACTCCACCGGCCGCCTCTTCATGATCTGGCTGGCGGCAAACCTCGTCGTCACGACGCTGCTGACCGGAACGCTGTTCATCCCCGACGTGCCATACGGCCTCGTGCTGCTGCTGATCGTGGGCGGCACCGTCGCGGGCGCTGCCGTGCTGGTCGCGGTCGGCACCATCGGCCGCCGCACCGGCTTGCCGACGATGGCGCTGACACGCGGCCCGTTCGGCACGAGAGGAAGCCTGCTGCCCGTCGCGGCGAACGTCATCATTCTCATGGGGTGGAGCTGGGTGCAGGCGATGCTCGCCGGCATCGCGCTGGATTACATCGTGATGACCTTCACCGGGTTCTCGAATCCGGTGATCTTCGCGGTGCTGTGCCAGACCATCGTGGTGATCCTGGCGATCTTCGGTCACGCCGGCGTCGCGCGTGTCGAGCCGTGGTTCGCTGTGGTCATCCTCGCGATCGCCGCGTACATCTTCGTCGTGGCGTTCATCTCGTTCAGTCCCGCCGAGTACGCAGGGATCGCCGCGCCTGCCGAGCCGTTCTACTCGCCGGGTCTGGTGTTCGACGTCGTGCTCGCGACCGCCATCTCGTGGACCGTGCTCTCCGCCGACTTCAACCGCTTCGCCGGCAGCACGCGCGCGAGCGTCATCGGCTCGGGCGTCGGCTACACGCTGTCGACCGTCATCTCGATGTCGCTGGGCGCCACCGCGATGGGGTACGTCATCCTGAGCGGCGGCGACGCGATCCCGTTCGACCCGGTGACGATCATCGCGCCGTTCGGCTGGGTGTTCGGCGTAGCGATCTTTCTGTCGGTCATGGCGACCAACACGATGGTCGTCTACGGCATGGTTACGACGGTGGTCAACGCCCTGCCGGGCAGGCGCATCCGGTTCCTGCCGACAGCGATCGTGGTGGGACTCATCTCGATCATCGGCGCCACGTTCTTCGGGCTGCTCGCGCAATTCACGACATTTCTCGTGACGATCGGGGCGCTGTTCGCGCCTATCTTCGCGATCATGATCGTCGACTACTACGTGATCAAGCGCAGCGCATACGACCGCGACATCCTGCGACCGACCGGCGGCCGTTACTGGTACATCGCCGGCATCAATTGGCTCGCGATCGGTGCGTGGGTGATCGGTGCGGTGCTCGCGTATGTGTGGGCGTACGTGTGGCCGCTGCCGTTCGGCTCGACTGCTCCGGCCTTCGTCGTGACGTTCGTGGTGTACCTGCTGGTGTCATGGCCATCGCGGTCTCAGGGCACGGTCACGCGGGTCGGCAATCTCTCCGACGAGACGGATGCCTCGGCAACCGTGAAGGCATGATGCTGCGCGACCTGAGTCACCCGATCCGCGACGGCATGATGGTCTATCCCGGGGATCCCGGGGTGTCCATCGGATCAGCTCTTTCCCTGCAGTCGGACGGCGTCGCCGTGGCGCGACTTGATATGGGTTCGCACACGGGTACCCACGTCGATGCTCCGGCCCACACGGTGCCCGGCGGCCGCACGATGTCCGACGTGTCTCTGGACGAACTGGTGGGCGACGCGATCGTGCTGCGCGTGCCGGGTGCCGCCGTGAACGCGCGGTACGAGTGGGGCGACTTCGACGTCGACGGCGGAATTCCCGAGTCGCTGCCGGCGATCGTGATCATCGACACCGGCTGGGCGCAGTGGTTCGGCGACGAGCGTGCGCTTCGGCATCCCTCACTGGATGCCGATGCGGCGCGCGAGCTGTTGCGGCGAGGCATGCGAGTGCTCGCGGTCGACACGCTGAGTCCGGATCCGACGGATCGCTCGAACGGCGCCTTTCCCGTGCACGAGGTGGTGCTGGGCGGCGACGGGCTGATCGTCGAGAACGTGTGTGGGCTGGAGGGTCTGCCGACACGCGTACGGGTGGGCTTCTTCCCGTTGCGTCTCGAGGGTGATGGCGCGCCCGTCCGAGGAGTGGCGTTCGACGAGACCAGGCGCTGACCCCTCGCTCGAATCGCCGAGCGCGCAACCGGCCGTCAGGGTTCGCCGCCGTCGCCTCGTGGCCAGCCTCGCCTCGAACTGGCCACGGACCGGCGCGCGTCCCGGAAATGTTCCCCGCGACCAACGCGTTCCCTTTCGCATGCGATCGATCGTCTATTCCCGCACCGGCAGCTCGTCCGTTCTCTCCCTGGAGGAGCGTGAGCCCGGCAACCCCGGGCCGGGCGAGGTCCGAGTGAAGGTCACCGTCTCGGGCGTCAACCCGACGGATTGGAAGGCGCGGGCCGGCAGCGGTGCGAAGTCGGCGTTCGACGAGGTGGTGCCGAATCAGGACGGCGCGGGTGTGATCGACGCCGTCGGCGAGGGGGTGACCGGCCTCGCGGTCGGCGACCGCGTGTGGCTCTACCTCACCCAGCACCAGCGTCCGACCGGCACCGCGCAGGAGTACACCGTGATCCCGGCCGAGCGGGCGGTGAAGCTCCCTGAAGGGATCGGCTTCGACATCGCCGCCAGTCTGGGCGTTCCGGCGATGACGGCGCACCGGGCGCTCACCGTGCACGAGTTCGGGCCGGCGCGACTGTCGCGGGGGTCGCTCGACGGGCGTGCGGTGCTGATCGCCGGGGGAGCGGGTGCCGTCGGGCACGCCGCCATCCAGCTCGCCGCGTGGGCCGGCGCGAACGTCATCGCGACGATCTCGAGTGACGAGAAGGCCGCGCTCGCGCGAGCTGCGGGTGCCCACCACATCGTGAACTACCGCACGGAAGATGCCGCGAAGCGCATCGCCGAGATCTCGCCGGACGGCGTCGACCACATCGTCGAGGTGTCGATCGCGCAGAACGCCGCACTCGACGGAGAGGTCATCGCCAACCACGGCTCGATCGCGTACTACGCCGACAACGGTGGCGAGGAGGCCACCATCCCGCTGCGTCCGACCTTCGCGAAGAACGTGCGCATCCAGGGGCTTCTGCTCTATACGGTCGGTGAAGCGGCGTTGTCAGCCGCCGTCGAAGACATCACCGCCGCCCTGGGCGACGGTGCGCTTCCGGTCGGCGAGAAGGCCGGGCTCCCGCTGATCTGGTTCCCGCTGGAAGAGACCGCTGCGGCCCACGACTCCGTGGAGCACGGCGCCGTGGGCAAAGTGCTCATCGACGTCTCCGGCGACAACCGCTGAGTGCCACCTGTGGCTCCGGCCACAGCGGGGCGACGCGCGTTCGGAGTCGAACCGAGCACGCGTCCCCTAGTCGGAGAAACGGTCGACCAGGCGCACGAGCGTCGGCAAGCCGCGGGATGTTGCGCGACCGGCGGTCAGGCCTTCGATGACCGGCGTCGCGTTGCCCTCCCCTTCGCGGTCGTTTCGGGTGAGCGTCCAACCCGGGCCGGCGTCGACGATGCGGCACCGACGCGCCGCCGCCTGCTGCATCACCCGCGGGTCGGCGGGGTCGATCGTGGCTCCTCGATGAAGCGTGAACTCGTATCGGCGCGGTTCCGACGTCGCGCCATGGGCGTCGACCACCTCTACGAGAACCGTGAACGGGATCCAGAAGCAGTCACGCTCCAACCCGGTTCGAGCCTCGATCGACGCAGTGACGGTCGCTGTCACCTCTGCGGGTTCGTCCGAGTCGAAGCGGACGGTGCCGTTGCTCTGAAACGGCACGGCGTCAGAGCATCCGGCATCGGCGAAAGCCGCCAGGATGTCGGCGGTCGACGGATGACCGCGCTGACCCTGGTTGACGTTCCGCAGCAATGCGATACACCTCATACCGACCGCCTCGCTGCCGTCAGGAGGCCAGGGCACTGTCAATCGCGTCTTCGACCGCGCCGATCACCGGCCATGCGCCCTCCGAGCTGTTGCCGAGGACGCTCCAGGTCGTCTCCGACGCGGGGAGGTGCGTCGAGCGGAAAGACACGCCTGCGTCGTACCCTTCGATGACGCGGCCGGCGTGGTTCGGTGCAGCCAGAACCCCATGCCGTAGCGCTTGCGCTCGTGCGGAACGTCGAACCGGGGCTGCGTCATCGCGATGACCGAGTCGGATGAGACGATGTCGCCGGCGTAGAACGCCCGCCAGAACCGATGGAGATCGGCCGCTGTCGTGAACGCGCCCCCATCGCCGTTGCCGAGGACGGGAAGGTGAAGCGTGTTCGTCGTGTCTCCCTCATCGAAGATGTACCCGGTCGCGGCGGTCCCAGGCAATTCGTTCGAGCGAAGGAAATCCGTGTCCTCCAGCGCCGCCCGCGAGAACACCTGCTCTCGCACGATGTCGTGGAACACCCTGCCCGTCACCCGCTCCAGCAGGATGGCGAGAACCATGTATCCGCCGTTGCAGTAGGAGAATCGATCGCCGGGCGCGAATTTCTGCGGAAAGCCGTCCACCAGCGGGAGAAAGGCCTCCGCCGAGGTCAGCGTGTGCACCGGAACACTCAGCACGAAATCGGAGGGCTCCCACTCGCCCTCCTCGTCGAGGTAGTCGCCGATGCCGGACGAGTGGGTGAGCAGATGCTCGACGGTGACGCCGTCATCGATCAGCGGCAGGTCCGCACCGAGGATGCCTCGCGCCCTTTGGTCGAGCCGCAAGACGCCGTCCTCCACGAGTCTCATGACGGTCAGCGCCGTGAACGCCTTGCTGCCGCTGGCAATGGCGAACTGGGTGTCGGCGCTGTTCTCGACCCCGTAGCCACGATGGGCGAAGCCATAGGTGCTCGAGAACGTGCGCTCGTCGGCTTCGTCGATCGTGACGACTCCCGAGAACGAATTCTTGGCGGCGGCCGCGTCGAGGATGGCTCGATCGAGGTTCACACCCCGACACTACGCCGAGGCTGTGTCCGCCGCCGGAGTATGCGGCGCCGGGCGAGCCTCCTCGGGCAGACTGTCCCCCATGTTCGAAGGGTTCACGGAGGAGTTCGTCGACACCGGCGGGGCGCGCATCCTCGTCCGGCACGCGGGCCCGGGCGAGCCTGTGTTGCTGCTGCACGGGCACCCCCGTACGTCGGCGACGTGGCATCGGGTGGCTCCGCAGCTCGTCGAGGCGGGTCTGACCGTCGTCTGCGCCGACCTGCGCGGCTACGGCCGATCGACCGGTCCGCCGCCCGCCGCTGATCACGTCGCCCACTCCAAGCGCGCGGTCGCCGACGACATGGCGCACGTGATGACCCGCCTCGGACATCACCGCTTCGCAGTCATGGGGCATGACCGCGGGAGCTACGTCGCGTTCCGGCTCGCGCTGGATCATGCCGACCGCGTCCGCGCGCTCGGGGTGTTCGACGGCGTGCCGCTCACTCATCACCTCGACCACGGGGGAACGCGGTTCGCGCTGCACTGGTGGCACTGGTTCTTCTACGCGCAGCCCGTGATCCCTGAGCGGGTCATCGGCGCCGACCCGGAGGCCTGGTACGGCGGCGATCCCTCCATCATGGGGACGGAGAACCACGCCGAGTGGCGAGCGGCCGTTCGGCGACCGGAGGTCGTCCGGGCGATGCTCGAGGACTACCGCGCCGGCGTCACCGTCGATGCAGAGCTCGAGCGCGCCGACCGATCCGCCGGCCGGCGGCTCGCGATGCCGGTGCTGGCCCTGTGGTCGCAGCGCGACGACCTCGAGGAGCTCGTCGGCGACCCTCGTGTCGTCTGGCGCGAGTGGGCCGCGCAGGTGGTCGGGTACGGCATCGACTCCGGGCATCACATGGCCGAAGAAGCGCCGGATGCCGTCGCCCGAGCGATCGTCGACTTCCTGGGCTGAGCGGGCTCTCTCAGCGATCGCTGGCGGCGTCTGCGAGAGCAGCGGTCGTGGCAGCCTTCTTCCGGCGCTCCCGCACCGCGTCGACGACGGAGACAGCCGCATAGAGGAAGAGTCCGCCGGCGACGATCGCGAGCACGACGGCGCGGTTGGCTCCGGTGAGCAGGCTGTTGACCCACCCGAGCAGCGGCAGGCTGTACCACAGCGTCCCGCGGATCTGCACAGCCCGGACCGGCTCGGGGTCCACGGCATCGTTGTTGTCGCCCTTCGTCATGAACGTGGGCTCGCCGTCGGTGTAGGTCTTCGAGGTCACGCGGTGGCTCACGACCGCCGACTCGCCCGAACGGATCTGGTACGTGATGACGTCGCCGATCTTGATCTCGTCGACCGGCGTCGGGCGGATGACGACGAGAGTGCCGGGCGGCAGGCCGGGCTCCATCGACTGGGTGAGCACGGTCATCGCGCTGCCCCCGACCACGGTCGGGAGGCCGATGACGGCCACCGCGACGCCGAGCAGCAGCACGAGCACGGACGCGCTCAGCGAGACGGCGAGATAGTGCAGAAGGCTCTTGCCCTCGTGGTGTCGGCGGGCGTCCGCGCGCCGGATGCGACGGGTCGGAATCGAGGCGGTGAACGTGGGGATGGCGGCGTCAGTCATCAGCGTGGAACCAGTCATGAGCAGTTGTAGCGGGGGAAGAGCTGGAGCGGGTCCAGGAAGCCGGTGGAGCGTGTGACGCCCACGGGGGCAGACGCGGGGGCCGTGGTGGCGGAGCCGGTGCTCTCTCGGGCTTCGATCGCCAGCTTGAAGGCGCCGTTCGCGCCGATGGCGTGTCCGCTGATGTCGGCCGAGACGGTGGCACTGGCGCTGCTCACCGTGGTGATGGTCGTGCCCGACGAGGCGTCGAACACGCGGTACGTCACAGGGGTGCTGTCTGCCCGGTTCGGTGGAGCGCCCCAGGTCAGCCTGACATCATCCCACGGGAGGGCCGCGCATGTCGGGTTGCCGGCGGCGGCCAGTCGGTACACGGACTGGGTGATGGCGGCGGCGCTCGCCGAGGTCGTCCAGCTTGTTCCGACAGCGCCCGTCACGCTGAAGGTGGCTGTCGCGCTCTGTCCCTGCAGCGTCGCATTCGTGCTTCCCACGACCTGCGTGGACACGCAGACCACGACGGACCCGCCGGCGGCGAGGCTCCGCGCCGCGCTCGGAAGAGCAGGCGCCTTGTCGGCGAGCGTGGTGGTGATCGCGTCGGAGGGGGCGGTCGTGCCGCACGTCCCCGTCCAGAGTCGAAGGGCCGTCTTCTGAGCGAGAGCCGTGCTGCCTGACGCCTGATTCGCGAGTGTGTACGACAGCGGGGCACCGCCGGTGTTCCGGATGGTGAGCTGACCGGCTGCGGCGCTGGACGTCGTCCCTGCGAACCGATAGCTCGTCGTCAGGCCGCCGGTCTGTTCAGCGGTCGTGGCGATGGTCGTGGAAGAAGCGGATGCCGCCAGGGAGGCGCTCGCGACCCACGTGGCTGCGGCACCGCCCGCGCTGCCGAGCACCGCAAGAGTGGCGAGTGCGGCGACGGCGCCGAGGTGGACACGGCGCCTCATGAGCGCACCTGTGTTCCCGAGATCGTGATGGTGACGGCGGACGCCGCTGCGCCAGCGGCCGCGGCCGGCGCGTTCTGAGGCAGTCCGACACCGATGCAGAGCAGGGTCGATGCGCCCGGAGCGAGCGAGAGCTTGAGGTCGGATCCGGTCGCGGCACCGATGCCGATCGTTGCGCCGGCCGTCGCTCTGCCCGCACTGCAGTCGGCGGCCGTGGCTGCCTTTCCCGCCGAGATGACGAGAGACTGCGTGAACGGCGTCGGAGCCGCAGGGCCCTTCACCGGGTCGATCGTGAGTGCAAGAGCCGTGGTGCCGGTGTTGCGCACTGTGCTGGCCGCGTAGACCGTGCGGCCCGGGTAGAGGCCGGCAGCGGAGAGCTGCAGGTTCGAGGCAGTGAGGCCGGCCGACCCTGCCTGGAGCGTGGCTGCCGCCGAAGCGGTCGCCGCGACGTTCCACGCCGCGTACGTTCCGCCGCCGGTGAGGACACCGAGCACGATGGCAGCGGCGGTGCCGAGCGCGCCGAGAAGCAGCCGCGGCAGCAGCGCAGCGCGACGTCGCTCGCGCCGGGCGGTGCGACGGCTGGTGTGGCGGCTCATTCTCAATCTCCGGTTGGTCTCGGGCGAGCGGCGGGCTCGGCGGGCTCCCTGTGCGGAGGGAGCCCGCCTCTTGATCACTGGATGTTCTGCGTCAGGCTGACGGTCAGCGCGTCGAGAGTGACGGCTCCGTTCATCGCGTTGTTGTTGCCGCCGACGGTGTCGCCTGCAGGGAAGGTGATCTGGACGTTCACCGTGACGTCCTGGCTGACGGCACCTGCGCCCGGTGCGACGGTGAAGGTCGGGCCGGTACCCGTGATCCCCGTGCCGGAAGCATTGAGGACGGCCGACTCGACGAGGTAGCCGGCGAGCGCCACGTCGGCGGTGTTTTTCGCGTCGACCGGGGTGATCGAGGCCTCGCTCAGCGCGAGAGTGGCGGTGAGGCTGTCGCCCTCGGCGGCGACCTTCATCGTCTTGGTGTAGGTCAGGACGTCGCCGGGCGCCACCTTGTAGCCGTCGATCGAGATCGGAGCGCCGTTGGCGGTCCACGAGCCGGCCGTCTTCGAGTCTTCGACGACCAAGTTTCCCGCGACGATCGAGGCGCCCTGGGCGGTGGCCGACGAGTTCCAGGTGGCGAACGTTCCCGCGCCGCCGAGGAGGAGGATGACGCCGGCGGTGGTGGCGATCGAGGCCTTGACGATCTTCTTCATGGTGATGTCCTTCTGCGGCCTTCGCCGCCGTGGTGGGAGAGTGGGAGCTTCATGAGCGGGCGGTTCGAATCCGGCCCTTCCTGAGCACGTTGAAAGTCTCGACCGGGGACCGCAACGTCCCGACCAGCCACCACTGGCGCTTCCGCAAGATCGCGACAAGATCTCCTCGGGCGTGGGAGCGGTCCCGCGGCAACCGCAACGTGAGCGCAACGCTCGACGCGACGGCGGTCAGCGCAGGGCGTCGGCCTTCTCGCGCAGCACCCGCTGCTGAGCGGCGTTGGCGGTGAGGCCGGCCGCAGTCAGCAGCTCGGACCGTGCCTCGTCACGGCGACCGAGTCGGGCGAGCAGCTCGCCGCGCACACTCGGGACCAGATGCGATCCCCGAAGAGCGCCCGAGGCTTCGAGCGCGTCGACGATCCGCAGCGCATCGGCGGGTCCGTGCGCCATCGACACCGCGACGGCACGGTTGAGCTCGACGATCGGGCTCGGTGCGATGCGCCCGAGCACCTCGTAGTGCAGGACGATCCGGCTCCAGTCCGTCTCAGCCACGCTGGGGGCCACCGCATGGCATTGGGCGATCGCGGCCTGGAGGGCATACGAGCCTCGACTCAGGCCGCGCGCTGCGGCGGCGGCATCCGCCTTCTTCAGGGTCTCGACGCCGCGGAGGATCTGGCCGCGGTCCCAGCGGGAGCGGTCCTGGTCGGCGAGCAGCACCGGCTCACCCGTCCGCGTCTCCCGGGCCGCGAAGCGAGATCGCTGGAACTCCATGAGTGCCACGAGTCCGAACGGCTCTGGTTCTCGCGGCAGCAGCCCGCAGACGATGCGGCCGAGCCGCAGGGCCTCGTCCGCGAGGTCGGGGCGCACCCACCGGTCTCCGGCGGTGGCCGCATAGCCCTCGGTGAAGACGAGGTAGACGACGCCGAGCACCGCCGACAGTCGTCCCCTGAACTCCGAGGGGTCGGGCGTCTCGAAGGGCACGCGCGCGGCAGCCAGTGACTTCTTCGCCCGTGTGATGCGCGCCTGCACCGTCGGCACGGTCGTCAGCAGCATCCGTGCGATCTCTTCCGTCGACAGACCCGCGACCACACGCAGCGTCAGGGCCACCTGCGACTCTCGAGACAGTGCAGGGTGGCAGGCGGTGAAGACGAGGCGCATCACGTCGTCGTCGATCGGCTGCCATTCGTCGTCGCTCGCCTCGTCGAGCGTGTGGGCGATCGCCGCGTACCGCTCGTCGAGCTTCTCGCGGCGCCGCCAGGCGTCGATCACTCGGCGCTTGGCGACGGCAGTCAGCCAAGCGCCAGGATTCGACGGGATGCCGTCCCTCGGCCACGAACCGAGCGCCTCGAGCAGCGCCTCCTGGGCGACATCCTCGGCGAGGCCGAGGTCGCCGGTCATCTTGGCGACGGATGCCACGATCCGAAGGCCCTCGATGCGCCAGACGGCCTCGACCGTTCGCCGGGTGTCAGTCATGGTCGTACGCTTCCCGGCGGCGTCTCACTCGGCGCCGAGCTCGGCCCGCCAGCCCTTCTCCTTCTCGAGGAACTCGTTGCCCTCGAACCCGGCGAAGTCGGTCTCATCGGTCACCCGGCGCACCTCGAGCTTGTTGCCGGGTGTGAGCGGCGCCCGCTTGGCCCACTCGAGCGCCTCTTCGGCCGTGGCGGTCTGGATGATCCAGAAGCCGTTGAACAGCTCATGCACCTCGCCGTACGGGCCGTCGCTCACGATCGGCGCCTCGCCCGCGAAGTCGACGACGTAGCCCGGCTCCTGTGCGAGACCCTCACCGGCGACGAGCACGCCGGCTTTGATCATCGACTCGTTGTAGGCGCCCATCGCGTTGATGATCGCCTCGAAGTCCATGTTCCCGTAGTCCTCGACCGCCTGCTGCGTGGCCCGCATGATCAGCATGTGCTTCATTTTTCGCTCCCTGTCGCGAATTCTGGAGTGACCTTTCGTCCCTCTCACTATCGCGTCGAACGGGCGGGAAGGAAATCGACATGACGGGAGAACTTTCTCGGTTCCTCGTCTGAAATCGGGCACGGATCAGCCGGCGAGTGGTCCCGCACCGAGCCTCTGAGGGTGCGACCGTCGGAGGAACGTCACGCACCGGTATCGACCCGTTGCCGCGACGGCAAGCGCAAGCGGAACGATGAAGAGGACGGCGTCGGATTGTTCGTTGCACGCCAGCGCTATTACCGCACTCGCCGCGAGGAGGATGCTCAGCCACGTGGGGAGCAGTCCTGAGCTGAACACGCTCATTGCGATGAGCGCCACTCCCGCAAGCACCCCGATGACTCCGGGACCCACGAACAGCGGCATCCAGGGGAGGTCGCCGTCGAAGAACACAGCCTGAGCGAGCACGCCGACGAACAACCACGCGACGCCGAGCGTGAGCGTGATCGATCCGACGCGAGCGAGAACACGGTTGCCCCCCGCTCGATATGAGAGCGCGGCAAGCGTTGCCAGGCCGACGGCGATCAGGACCAGTGAAGCGGTCCCCAGGATCGCAACGAGCGTCGACATCTCTCTCATGGGCCGGATCGCGCACTCCTCGGGACCGATGCACCCCACCGGCTCCGAGGAGTGGATCACGGCCGTCAGCGCCAGCAGCGTGCCCCCCGAAGAGCGCTGCAGCACCAGCGACGAGGTGAAGAGCGCTCGTTTGGCGCTCGAGATCTGGTTCGTGCATGTCATCGCACCTTTCGTGTGGAAGTGGCTCTCACTGTGCCGCCCGGGAGGGAGATGGCGCGTCGGCCCTGAGACGTCATTCCGAGGTACACCCGTGGGTGGAAGGGTCTCGTCCAGAAGCGCGGCGCCGGGGTGGACCGTGCACCCCCAGGTGTACGTCGAGAACACCTCCGGAGGACGATGTGTCAGGCGACCATCCGGAGCACCCTGGAGACATCTGCCAGGTCACTCCTCGGGAGCACACCATGTTCTTCGCGCATCGCTCGGCCATCTCTCTCGGTCTTCGAGCCGCCGCGCGGTCGCGACGAATGCTGGGCGTCGCCGGGCTGTCGCTCGTGACGGCCGTCGGGGCCTGCCAGGTGCCCGCCGTGGCTTCGGCGTCGCCCGCCTTCGCGGCAGTGGAGAGTCGTTCGTGGGAGTCGGGCGGTTCCGCTATGGTGTGCGGGCCGGCGGCAGCGCGCGGAGGCTACGCGCTGCGGTGCGTGCGCCGGCTCCCGTTCCCGCTGATCACGTGCACGGACGCCGACAGCCCAGGCGCCGCATCCGACTCCCATTCCGGCTTGCGAGAGTGACGGCTCACCGTGCGTCGTCTCGGCGGAGGGTTATCGGCCCATCGACCCGCGATCCGTCGGCCCGGCTGTCACCATGCCCGTGCGGAACGCGAACGAAACGGCTTGTGCCCGGTCGCTGCAACCCAATTTGAGAAAGATCCGGTGAACGTGGGTCTTCACGGTCGCCTCGCTCAAGAAGAGGTCGGCGGCGATCTGCTGATTGGTTCGACCGCGGGCGACGGCGGTGAGCACTTCGCGCTCACGCGGGGTCAGCTGCTCCACTTCGGCGGTCGTCGCCCGAGACAGCTCGGGCGAGGAGGCGTAGTCGTCGAGCAGCCGGCGCGTCACGGAGGGATCGAGCCAGCCCGCTCCCGCCGCCAGAGCCCTGATGGCCGACCCGAGCACCGCCGGAGCGGAGTTCTTGAGAATGAACCCGGCGGCGCCTGCGCGGATCGCCTCGCGTACGGAGGCATCGTCGCTGAACGTCGTGAGGATCAGGATCTCGGGTCGATTCTGGCCAGGGCGCGAGAGGCCGCCGGATGTCAGCATCCGTGTCGCCTCCACCCCGTTCAGCTCGGGCATGCGGACGTCCATCACGACGACATCCGGCGCGAGTTCGGCGATGAGATCCAGAGCGGCGCGCCCGTCGGGCGCCTCGCCGACGACGTCTATGCCGTCTTCCACCTCGAGCAGCATGCGCAGGCCCGCTCGGATCAGCGCCTCGTCGTCCACCAGGATGACCCGCACCGGTCCCGCTCCCCGCGCGCCCGCATCTGTCCCCACTCGCTCAGTCTCGCGCTCACGCGCCCTGCGCGCCACTTCGCCGGGGAACCGAGCACACGCGGACGCACGGGAGGGGTGCGATGGATCGATCCGAGCGCGAAGCTGGTCACCTCGGCGAAGAGGGAGGCGTGATGGCTCAGAAGCAGTCGCCGTCGGTCGGCGTCCCGGCTTCGTCGCGACGCTTTCCTGCACCCGAGCCGCTCGGCGCACTGTACCTCGCGGGGTTGGGCTGTCTGCTCGTCGTGGGACCGGTCACCGCAGCGACGCTACCGCTGGAGGTGTGGCTTCTGATTCCCCTGCTCATGCTGGCGGCAGTCCCGCTGCTCTGGGTCGCGCGGGCGCCGGTCCTCGTGCTGATCCTCGTGATCGCGCTGCAGGCGTTCGTTCTCGGGGTGCTCGACGGATTCCGGCTTCCCGACGCCGAGTTCGCGGTGATCGCTCCGCTCATCGCACTGGGGACGGTCACGGCTCGTCGCCCCTTCTGGGTCGGGCTCTTGTGTCTGCTGCTCACGTGGTCGTACACCGTCACGGCGTTCCTGCTCGCCTTTCCTGGGACTGATGCCGCCTGGCTCCTGCAGTCCACGACAGCGATGAGTCTGCTCGCCTGGAGCTTGGGGCTGCTCGCCCACGCCAATCGCAGCCGCCTGGCGCGCCTGCGCGCGGAACAGGATCGTGCAGCGAGTGCGGTCGCGGACGAGCGGGCCCGGGTCGCGTTCGAGCTCAACGGAATCATCAGCGTGGAGGTCGACCGGATGCGCCGAGGCGCTGCGGCGGCGCGGAACGCAGCGAACGACCAAGGGCGTGCGGTCGACGCGCTGCGATCGGTCGAGGCGATCGGCGTCGAGGCCATGAACGAGTTGCGACGGCTTCTGCACGTGCTGCGAGACGACCCTTCTTTCGCCGATGACGAGGCGAACGTGCATGAGGTTGCCGGCCGGCGATCCGTGCTGCGTCGCCTCGGAGATGTCACGCGCGGGGACGTGACCGGAGCAGGGGCGGCCGTTCTCGCGACTGTCGCGCTCACCATGCTGTCGATGACCGGCGAGGAACGCTGGCTCGCGAGTGCGTACTTCGCCGCCACGATGCTCGTGCTGCTGTGGCGCCGCCTGTTCCCCGTCGCCGTGCTCGCGCTGGTGATCGCGGCGCACGCCGGCGCTGTGCTGCTGTTCAACGAGGGCGACTTCGCGTGGGACACCTTCACAGCCTTGGTGCCGTTGCTGGTCGCTCTCTTCGCTGTCGCCGCGCAGCGATCGCGGTGGATCTCGGTTCCGGTGATGGTCGTGACATGGGCGTACCTCGCTGTGCCGGGTCTCGCCTACCCTGACGTGCTCGCGCAGAATCTCGCGACCTACGGCCTCGTCGTGGTCGCGGTGTGGGCGGCCGGCGCGTACTCCGGGGTGAGGCGACGTCAGATTGCCGAGCTTCAGGCGAGGCGGGATGCCGTCGCTCGCGCCATCGCGCAGGAACGGGCTCGTCTCGCGTACGACTTGCACGACGTGATCGGCCATTCGATCACGATCATGGTCGTGCAGTCTGCCGGAGCGGCGCGCATCATCGATCGCGACCCTGAGCGGGCTCTGGCCGCGGTTGCCGCTGTCGAGCGGGCAGGGGCGGAGGCATCGGCGGAGCTGGGGCACCTCGTCGAGGTGCTGAGCGGATACTCGCCTGAGGCGGAACACCGAACGGATCGCGCGCGGGGACTGGCGGACATCGGCGAGTTGGTGGAACGCACGCGGGCGGCAGTCGGGCGGATCAACCTCGACATCAACGGGATCGCGCGGCCTCTCGAACCCAGCGTCGACCTGGCCGCCTTCTGCGTCGTGAGGGAGGCGCTGGCGAACGCGGTGAAGCACGACGGGCCGGACGCGGTGATCGACGTGTCGCTGGACTGGGACGCCGATGCGGTGAGCATGCGGGTGGTCAGCAGCGGATCCGGTGCGGAGCCACTTCACGCTGCCGAACTGTCGAGCGGGTACGGTCTTCTCGGCGTCCGGGAACGTGTCCGCGTCGCGGGTGGAGAGATCGCGTGGGCCGCGTCGGCGGGGCGAGCCTTCACCGTGACGGCGCTGCTGCCGACCGCGGGAGCGTCGTCGGCAAGGGGTCTGCGGCCGGTTGACGGAGACGGCGGACCGACCGGCTCCGGTGCTTCTCGGCGCCAGTAGTCAAGCGCACTCCGAGACGGCTCACCCCGGTATATCGTCGGCGGATGGCCGCGGCATCCGATTTCTGGCACGACGCCGGCATCATCCTGGGCTGGAACCCGAGCCTCTGGGATGAGTGGCCGGGCTCATACGCCGGCGTGGTGGCCGGCGTCGCTGCCGGCGAGCCATACGTCACGCAGTGGTCGGTCGGGTCCCGGCGCCAGGTCGAGCCCGGCACCGACGCCTGGCTGCTGCGACAGGGCGGGTCGTACGGGATCATCGGGCACGGGACGGTGCTCACCGATCCCTACGAGGACGTCCACTTCGCCGACCCGCGTCGCACCGCGAGCTTCGGTCGATGTCGCCTTCGACGAGCTCGTGGTCGAGAGGGGCCGTGTTCCGAGGGATGTGCTCGAGGTCGTCGTGCCGGAGGTGGCGTGGCGCTTCCAATTCCGCTCCGGCAACCGCATTGCTCCCGAGCCGAACCGTCGTCTTCGGGAGCTGTGGCGGGAGTCGACGGCGCCATGAACTCCGTCGCGGGTGCGGCGGGGAGGAGGTTACGCTTTCGAGGTGCACCGGATCTTCACCACGAGCTTCGCATCGGTCTACCCGCACTACGTGACGAAGGTGGAGAAGAAGGGACGAACGAGCGCCGAGCTCGATCGGGTGATCGAGTGGCTCACGGGGTTCGGAGACGCCGAGCTCTCGCGGCATCTCGATGAGCACACCACGTTCGAGGACTTCTTCGCCGACGCGACGCTCAACCCCCGCGCGTCTCTCATCACGGGCGCCATCTGCGGCATGCGGGTCGAGACGATCGAAGACTCACTCATGCAGAAAATCCGCTACCTCGACAAGCTCGTGGACGAGCTTGCGAAGGGAAGGCCGATGGAGAAGATCCTGCGCGCAGGATGATGCTGAAGCTTGACGGGCGTCAGTCGTCGCGAGAGCGCGGCGTCATGAACCACTCGACGAACCTCTTCGCGCGTCCGTCGGGCGCGAACCACACCTCCCACATGTTCGAGTAGCTTTCGTGGCCGGGGTACTCCACGGTGCCCGTGATGATCGCAAGGTCTTCGTTCTCGATCAGCACGCGCAGGTCGTGCCGGGGATCGCTCGGTTCGGGGTCGCGCCACATCTCGACGATCGCGTCGATGCCGATCACCGGCTCGTCGTCGTCGGGGCGGAACCAGTACTCCGCGTCGTCCGCGAAGATCGCCCGGACGGCGGCAGGGTCTTTCGAGGTCCACGCGGTGATGTAGCCGTTCAGCCAGTCGCTCGCCTTGGTCATACGCTCGTGTCTACTCCGGGCGGCTGACATGCGCCAGGGCTGCGGACCCCTGCTAGCGTCGGGATCGCCGGGTCCTTCGCGGGTCCGGCAGAGCGGGGGAGAAACGTGGCAGAGCGCAGCAGCTGGGTGCTCGTCGACGGTGAGAACATCGACGCGACACTCGGCGGTTCGATCCTCGGTCGCAGACCGCAGCCGGAGGAGCGGCCCCGGTGGGACCGCATCCTGGCGTTCGTCGCGGACCGCTGGAACCAGCCCGCTCGGGGACTGTTCTTCCTCAACGCGACCTCGCATCTTCCGATGCCGTTCGTGCAGGCTCTTCTCGCCCTGGGCTATCAGCCCGTCCCGCTGTCGGGTCCCGCCGACGAGAAGATCGTCGACATCGCCATCCAGCGCACGCTGCAAGAGCTGGCCCATCGCGACGGCGATGTGGTGCTCGTCAGCCACGACCGCGACTTCGCCGACGACGTCGCGCGTCTCGCCGGGGGCGAGCGCCGCGTGGGTGTCATCGCATTCCACGAGTTCCGCAGCAGCGAGTTCTCCGGGCTTCCGGGGGTCGAGTTCTTCGATCTCGAGTACGACGTCGAGGCCTTCGATGCGCCTCTGCCGCGCGTACGCGTCATCCCGATCGAAGAGTTCGACCCCGCCGACTTCCTTCGGTGACGGGGTCTCGGCCGCCGGTTGGCGCCGGCCTCGTGTCGGCGCGCGGTACTAGCCTGAAGGCGTGCCTGCTGATCCTCTTCCCGACGGCGCTCGAGCGGAGTTCCGCTCGCTCATAGAAGCAGTGGCCGCAGCGCCCCCCGGGACGCAGGGCTTCGACGCCTTCGCCGGACTGCCGACGCCCGCTGACGCCCGCCCGGCGGCCGTCCTCATCCTGTTCGGGGTGCTCGACGCGCTTCCGAGCGCGCACCGGGCCGACGCCCCGGCGGTCTCGCGCGACCTGGACGTTCTGCTCCTCTCGCGGGCCGCGACATTGCGCTCGCACGCCGGCCAGGTCGCCTTTCCGGGCGGGCGGATCGACCCCGGCGACGATGGACCGGTCGCCGCCGCACTCCGCGAGGCGACGGAGGAGACCGGCCTCGACCCCGCAGGCGTCGATGTGCTCGGCACGCTCGAGAACCTTCCGGTCGCTTTCTCGCAGCACCTGGTCACCCCGGTGCTGGCGTGGTGGCGGCATCCGTCACCGGTCGGAGTGGTCGACGAAGCCGAGTCGTCGGCTGTATTCCGAGCGCCTGTCGCCGACCTCCTGGATCCGGCCAACCGCGGGTCCACGGTCATCCGCCGCGATGGTCACGAGTGGCGCGGGCCCGGGTTCCTGGTGCGGCATGCGACGGGCGAGCATCTGGTGTGGGGGTTCACCGGCATGGTGCTCGACGGGCTCTTCGACCGACTGGGCTGGACCGAGCCGTGGGACCCCACCGTCGAACTCCCGCTCATCCTGCCGCAGTTCGACACCGGGCGTTGATGAGGGGTCTTCGGCGGCGCGACGTGCTGACCGAGGTGTCGGCCGAGCGCGCGACGAAGATGTAGCGCAGAGACGACACGAGCGGATGCCGCAGCGCGCAGCATCCGCTCGTTCGAGGTGATTACAGGGTCAGTACCAGCCGACCGACTGCGAGTGCGACCAGGCGCCGCACGGCGTGCCGTAGCGCCCCGAGATGTAGCCGAGGCCCCACGAGATCTGTGTGGCGGCGTTGGTCTGCCAGTCGGCGCCGGCGCTTGCCATCTTGCTTCCGGGCAGCGCCTGGGGGATGCCGTACGCGCCGCTCGAGCGGTTGTGGGCCTGCGAGTTCCAGCCGGACTCCTTCTGCCACAGCGGCACGAGGCACGCGAACTGGTCGTCGCCCCAGCCGTAGCCGGCGATCATGTCGCGGGCGATGGCCTGAGCATCGGCGGCGCTCGTGCCGGCTGCTGCGTAGACGGGCGACGGAGCGGAAGAGCCGGAGGAGCGGGACGATCCCGACGACTGCTGAGCTGCTTCGGCCTCGGCGGCTTCGGCGGCCGCCGCGGCAGCTGCCTCGGCCTCGAGGCGTGCCTTCTCGGCTGCGGCCTCCTGCTCGGCCTTGAGCGCGATCGCCGCATCGAGGCTGCCGCGCAGGCCTGCGACGCGCTCGTCGATCTGGGAGATGAGCTCCGTCACGTCGGCGGTGAAGGCGGGCACCAGCGGAGCGGGAAGCAGATCGGCGCCCTCAAGACGCTCCACCGCTTCTTGGAGCGGCGCGATGTCGACCGACGTCTCGGCCTGACCGATGTCGAGTCCCGATGCGGTGATGTCGGCGGTGACGGTGGCGGCGGCGGCGATCGTGGTGTCGGCCGCCGTGAGGGCTCGACGGGCCTCGCTCGAGACGGCGTCGGCACCGATCCCGGTGCCCGTCGCGTCCTGGCTGGTCGCGGTGGTGAAAGAGGCGAGCGCGAAGTTGGTGAAGGATCCGGCCGCTTCTGCCTGAGATGTCGGCGCGGTCGCCGTTACGCCCGCGGTGACCAGCACGGCGAAGGCGAGGCCTGTGGCGACGATCGCGGGGCGGCGGCGGCTGCGACGTTCTGCCTGGCGGCGTACGCGGCGAGCGGGGGCGGAGGGCGTGATCGAGCGCATGAAAAAACCGAGTTCCGTATGTGTCTGCACCGTCGGGGTACGGCGCCGTGCGACCGCTCCGGCGGGCACAAGTCAGCGAGTCTGCCCGTCGTTCCTGAACGGTTCCGGTGCGTTTCCTGGACGCCCGGTGGGAGCGCGTTGGCCCGAAATGGCTGATCAGAGGGACTCGCCGGACCACCAAAGAATCGTCGCTCAGCGGTATCGGTAGTGCTCTGCGCTCGTGTTCACCCAGCTGACGAAGCGACGGGCCGCGGCGTCCTGTCCCTCGGGTGCCGGCGTCACCCATACCTGCTCTGCTCCCGCGACGACGAGGTAAAGACCCGCTCGAAGGATCGCGCGATTGAGCGTCCGCGGCGTGATCTGCCCGCCGGGGCCGAACATCCGGCGGTCGACGGCGTGCCGCGTGAAGGCGGGCCTGCGCAGCAGTGCGTCGCCGGACTCGACGGATGCCGCCGCCCCTGCCACCGGCTGGCTCAGCATGCCGAAATGGACCCATCGCCCGTCGATCATGACGCCCGCGAACTCCTGCTCATCGCCGCTGTAGCGCACCGCCGTCGTCCACGCTCGGCCGTCCCACCACCGAAGCCGCCCACGCTGATCGTCGTACCAGCCCGCTGCCGCTGCACCCGCTGTCGGCGCGGTATCGGTGTGGAGAGCGACGTCGGGTTCGCGGAGGTCGATGTACTCCTCGGTCCAGCGCGCTCCGTCCCACCAGCGCTGTTTGCCGGTGCCGTCGTCGTACCACCCGGGGTCGGCGTGCGTCGCCATGGCGAGAGCCTACGCGCCCGCGCCCCGATGAGGGACGGTGGGCGAGAAGTCAGGCGATGCGCTCCCGTTCGAGTGAGAGGAACTGGTGGGTGAACGCGATGGCCATCCCGCCTTCGCCCACCCCGGCGACGACGCGCTTGACCGATCCAGACCTCACGTCGCCGATGGCGAACACGCCGGGCGCCGTCGTCTCGAGGCTGAACGGACGGCGTGACTCGTACCACCTGCCTGTGTCGGAGGCATCCGTTCCGGTCAGCACGAACCCGCGGTCGTCTCGGGCGACCTCGGCGGGAAGCCATGCCGTCTCAGCATCGGCGCCGATCATCACGAACAGCACGCTCGCGTCTCGCTGCTGCACCGTGCCCGCGCGCCGGTCGGCCACCTCGATGGAACGCAGGCTGTCTTCGCCGTGCAGCCCCACGACTTCGCTTCGCGTCTCTACCCGGATGCCGGCGTTCGCGGCGATCTGATCGATGAGGTAGCGCGACATGCTGGTCTCGAGCGAGGGGCCTCGGACGATCATCGTCACGGATCGCGCGTGCCGGCTGAAGAACAGCGCGGCTTGACCGGCCGAGTTGCCGGCTCCGATGATGCACACGTCGGCGCCCTGGGCGACCGCCGAGTCACTCCGGGCGGCGCCGTAGTAGACGCCGTTCCCGAGGAAGCCCTCGACTCCCGGAACGCCGAGCGTGCGCCAGACGACACCGGTGGCGACGATCACGACCGCGCCGTGGACCGTCTGACCGCCGTCGAGGGTTATCTCGTGGCTGACCGGATCGAGCGCCTCGACGGTGCGCGTCACGACGATCTCGGCTCCGAGTCGCTTGGCCTGCTTGAACGCGCGGCTGGCGAGGTCGTCGCCTGAGATCCCGAACGGGAAGCCGGTGTAGTTCTCGATCCGCGTCGACGTGCCGGCCTGGCCGCCGGGAGCGAACGTCTCGATGACGAGGGTCCGAAGGCCCTCCGCGGCAGCGTTGACGGCCGCCGTCAGGCCTGCGGGTCCGGCCCCGAGGATCACGACGTCGTAGACCGACGAGGAGGGGGCCACGTCGAGCCCGACCGCGTCGGCGACCGCGCGCATCGACGGGTTCTCGAGCTGACGGCCATCGGCGAGTTCGACGATCGGAAAACGGTCGTCGTCCGCCTGCGCCTCGACCAGAGCCCGCTCGAACGAGACCTGATTGCGGGTGAGGAATCCGACGATGCGATGCGCCCGGGGGCTGCGCCGCGGACAGAGGAGTCGCACGTCCGGCTCTCGCTGCTCGGACGCCATCGTCTGGAGCGAATCGAGGTACCGGCGTGCGAGTCTGGCAACGCGGTCGGGCACGGAGGGCGCGAAGGCGGCGAGCGAGTAGTACACCGTGGGGTCGAGCTTCAGCACTCGCGCCGACTCTGCGGCCGCCCGACCGCTCGCCGGGAACGGCGTGCTCAGCGTCATCGGGACTTCGCCGAAGAACTGGCCGGGATTGCGCGTCCCGATCACTCGTTCGTCTCCGCCGACGACCTTGGTGATCTCGGCACGCCCGTCGACGACGACGAAGAGGGCGCGGTCGTCGCCCTCGTGTGCGAAGTACTCTCCGGGGGCGAGCGGGATGTCTTCGACCGCCCCAGCAAGGTACATCAGACCTTCAGTCGGGACCGAAGCGAAGACGGGAAGCGCGCGCAGCTCATCCGCCGTGATCATGTGCTCTCCCCAGGTGGCGGTCCGTGCGAACGTGTGTCGCAGCGCACGACGCGCTCCGGCCGAACGTATCGGCATGGCGGAATGCGGGTCAACCGTCGGCGGCCGCTGGTGCGGCACCGCGTGCGCCGGTCTACTCGCCGAGGAACCTTCTGGCAACCCCTCGGCGCCGTCGCGATGGAGTCGTAGCGTGGTTCCATGCCCGAGACATCCAGGCACCACCAGGTCGTCGTCATCGGAGGCGGGAACGGCGGGATCTCCGTCGCTGCGCGCCTGCGGCGCGAGGGTGTGGCCGACCTAGCGCTCATCGACCCGAACGACGATCACTTCTACAAGCCGCTGTTCTCGCATGTCGCCGGCGGCACCGCCCGGGCGAGCATCACGGTGCGCCCGCAGCGGGACGTCATTCCGAAGGGCGTCCGGTGGATTCAGGATGCCGTGACCTCGATCGATCCCGATGCGAGAGCCCTCACTCTTCAGGGCGGCGACCGGGTCACCTACGACCACGTGATCGTCTGCCCTGGGATCCAGCAGGACTGGGACCGGGTGCCCGGACTCGTCGACGCCCTCGCGACGCCGTCGGTCGCCTCGAACTACCGGTTCGACCTGGCCGCGAAGGCGTCGCTGCTGCTGCGCGACGTGAAGGGCGGCACCGTCGTCTTCACGCAGCCGCCGGGCGACGCCTCGTGCGCGGGCGCCGCTCAGAAGCCGATGTACCAGGCCTGCGACTATTGGCGCGCGATCGGCGTGCTCGACCGGATCCGTGTGGTGATGGTCGTGCCCACCAGCACGGTCTTCGGCATCCCGGCGATCGATCAGGAGCTCGAGCGGAAGATCGCGGAGTACGGCATCGAGCTGCATACCCGGAGCGAGCTGCTCGACGTCGATGCGGCAGCCGGCGTCGTCGTCATCGGCGGACCGGGCGGCGCCGAGCGCATCTCGTACGACGTGCTGCACGTCGAGCCGCCGCAGTCGGCACCGGACTGGCTCGCGGAGTCCACGCTGGCGGATGCTGCGGACGAAGGCGGTTTCGTCGAGGTCGACACCGCCACCCTTCGACACCCCCGCTACCCGAACGTGTGGGCGCTGGGCGATGCCGCGGCGACCTCGAACTCGAAGTGCGGCGGCGCGTTGCGCAAGCAGACCTATGTGCTCGCCAAGAATCTCGTCGCCGTGCTTGGCGGCAAGGCGCCGACGTCGCGATACGACGGGTACGGGGTGTGCCCGATGACGGTGTCGCGCTCGACCGTGGTGTGGGCCGAGTTCGACGCCGAAGGGGAACTGGATCCGACCATCCCGTTCTGGAAGACGATGTACCGCGAGAGCCGCTTGTCGTGGATCTTCGACCGCCGGGTTCTCCCGTGGGTGTACTGGAACCTCATCCTCACCGGCCGGGTGTGAGCGGCTGATCAGGCGAGCGAGCGCATCTTCTCCAGCAGCGGCTCCGCGACCTCGGCGAGGAAGCGCTCCTGCTGCTCATCACCGATCTGCACGACCGCGATGTCGGTGAAGCCGGCCTCGAGGTAGGGGCGCACGCTCTCGGCGAGCTCGTCGATGTCGGGCCCGCAGGCGATCGACGACGCGACATCCTCGGGGCGCACGAACTGGCTGGCGGCAGCGAAGCTCGCGGGCGTGGGCAGCTCTGCGTTGACCGGCCACCCGCTGCCGAACCACCGGAACTGGTCGTGCGCGCGCTGAATCGCGGCATCCCGATCCGGATCCCACGACACGGGCACCTGACCGATCTTGCGCGAGGATCCGCCGCCTGAGGAGGCCTTCGCGTCGTCCCACTGCTGGACGAGGTCGGACATCGGCTCGACGGCGATCATGTGATCGCCCAGCGGCGCGAAGGATTCGATGGACTCGCTGCCCGACACCGCGACGCCGATCTCGACCGGCGCATCGGGCACGTCCCAGATCCGCGCGGAGTCGACGCGGAAGTACTCCCCGTCGTACGTGAGCAGATCGCCGGAGTGCAGCTCTCGGATGATCTCGATGGCCTCGACGAGCATCGACTGGCGGCTGTCGACGCTCGGCCAGCCCTGGCCGACGACGTGCTCGTTCAGGCTCTCACCCGAGCCGAGCCCGAGGATGAAGCGGCCTTCGCTGAGAAGCTGCACCGTCGCCGCCTTCTGGGCGACCACCGCGGGGTGGTACCGCATCGTCGGACACGTCACATACGTCATGAGCTCGACCCGCGACGTCGCCTGCGCCACCGCGCCCAGGACGGTCCACGCGTACGGGGAGTGCCCCTGGCTGACCAGCCAGGGGGAGTAGTGGTCGCTCGAGACTTCGAAGTCGAAGCCGGCGTCTTCTGCGGCCTGCGCGTACCGGACGAGCTCGCGGGGTCCGCTCTGCTCGCCCATCAGGGTGTAGCCGAATCTCGTCATGGCCGCGACGATACGCGCGGGCTTCGGGCCCCGCCGGGGGATTGCGGGGGCTTGGACTGGCGTGATAAATCCGCGGCGGGCTAGGCTCGACGTATGGGAACGATCTGCAGCGCGCCGATGACGGTGTGCGCTTTCTACATCCGCGACCGCCGCGCCTGACGGCGCGCTCGCTGGTTTCCGCGTAAGCGCACCGTCGTCCGGGAGTCCTTGCACCCCGCCGCGCGTCCCCTCAGCCGTGAGACGGCTCTTCTCCGACGTCTGTGGCGGGGTGCTCCACACCTTTCTCCGGAGCGCTCATGCGAAACCGATCTGCCCACCGATCCTTCCATTCCGAACGTCGCTCGACGCACGGCGGCCGTCACGAACTCGGCCAGAACTTCCTCATCCACCGCCCCACGATTCGCGGCATCGTCGATCTTGTCGCTGCGACAACCGGCCCGATCCTCGAGATCGGCGCCGGCGACGGCGCCCTGACGGCGCCGCTGGCGACACTCGGACGCGACCTCACGGCGATCGACATCGACGAGCATCGCGTACGTGCCCTCCGGCAGCGACTGCCGCGCGTACGCGTCGAGCACGCCGACGCCCTGCGACACCCCCTCGACAGACCGGTGCTGGTCGGCAACGTCCCGTACCACCTGACCACGCCGATCCTTCGACGCCTGCTCACAGGCTCGGGCTGGCGCGACGCCGTCCTGCTGACGCAGTGGGAGGTCGCGCGCAAGCGCGCCGGCGTCGGGGGCGGCACGATGATGACGGCGCAGTCGGCGCCGTGGTTCGAGTTCGCGCTGCACGGCCGGGTGCCGGCGCGGCACTTCCGTCCGATGCCCAGCGTGGATGGCGGCATCCTGAGCGTGACGCGTCGGGCATCACCGCTCATCGACCCGCGCGACCGCGGGCGGTACGACCGGTTCGTGCGTGACACGTTCACCGGTGCGGGCGGCGATCTGGCTGCGATCCTCCAGCGCAGCGGAGCGCTGACCCGTCGCTCGGCCCGGCGGGTACTGCGTGACCTCGGCGTCGCTGACGCCGGCCTCCCGCGCGATCTGCGCCCGCTGCAGTGGGCGGCGCTCTGGCGCGAGGTATCCGGCGGCGACGGCTCCGGATAGCATCGTCCGGTGTCGACAAGGACGAAACCCGAGCCGTTCCACCCCGACCTCGCGGCCGCGCGGTGGATCCCGCTGGTGAGCGCCGGCCCGCGCACGCTGTGGATGTTCCGGCTGAGTCCGCCCCCCACCCGTCCTGACCCGAGCGTGCGAATCGAGACGGTGCCGTTCGCCGGGCCGGCGGGGGACATGGGGTACCGGCTCTTCCGACCCGGCGGATCGGGTGAGGGCTCCGAGCGGACGCCCGCGCTCCTGTGGATCCACGGCGGCGGCCTGATCCTGGGCACGCCGCAGCAGGACGACTCCTCCAACCTCGCTCTCGCGCGGGATCTGGGCATCGCGGTCTTCTCGGCGTCGTACCGCTTGGCGCCCGACCACCCGGCGCCGGCGGCCCTCGACGACCTCGTCGCCGGGTTCCGCGCGCTCGTTGCACGTGCGGACGAGTTCGGCATCGATCCCGCACGCATCGCGATCGGCGGAGCCAGTGCCGGAGGGGGTCTCGCGGCAGCTCTCGCCCAGCGCCTGCATGACGAGGGCGGGCCGCAGCCGGTCTTCCAGCTGCTGGTCTACCCGATGCTCGACGATCGCACCGTGCTGCGCGACGACATCGACCGGCGTCACCTGCGGATGTGGTCTCCCGAGAGCAATCGGTTCGCGTGGTCGGCGTATCTCGGAACGGATGCCGGGGGCCCGGGTGTCGAGGCGGCTCTGGTTCCGGCGCGGCGCGCCGACCTCAGTGGCCTGCCTCCCGCGTGGATCGGGGTCGGCACCCTCGACCTGTTCCATGACGAGGACGTCGAGTACGCCCGGCGCCTGCGAGAGGCGGGTGTGCCGTGCGAGCTCTCGGTGGTGCCCGGAGCGTTCCACGGGTTCGACGCGGTGTTCCGCAGGGCAGGGGTCACGCGGGCCTTCCACGCCGAGTGGGCGCGCGTGCTGCGCGGGGCCTTCGCCCTCGAGAAGGACAGCACCACCGGAGCCTGACCGGATGGGCGGCGGCGGTCCGCGCTTCCGTAGGGTGGAGGCGACGCACGGAGGAGTGGACCGGATGACAGCCGCAGCGCCGCGGGATGGGGCATCCTTTCCCCGATTCTGGGCCGCAGCCACCATCAGCTCGTTCGGCACGGCGATCACGGCGGTCGCGATGCCGGTGCTCGTCGTGCAGGTGCTCGGAGCGACACCGGTCGAGGTCGGGGTCGTCAACGCCGCCCAGTTCGTGCCCTACGCTCTGCTGGGCCTTCTCGCGGGCGTGTACGTCGATCGCTGGCCGCGCACCCGCGTGCTGGTCTGGGCGAGCGTGGGCCGGGGCGTCTCGCTCGGACTGATTCCGGTGCTGTGGCTGCTGGATGCCCTGCAGATCTGGTCCTTGGTCGCGCTGCTGCTGGCTTTCGGCTCGTGCGCGGTGTTCGGGTTCGCGGCATCCCAATCGCTGCTTCCGCAGCTGGTGCCGCGCTCTCGTCTGCTGCATGCGAATGCGCGATTGGACCAGACCGATGCCGCGGCCCAGACGGCCGGGCCCGTGCTCGGCGGCGGTCTCGTGGGCCTGCTCGGCGCGCCGCTCGCACTCGCGCTCGACGCCGTCAGCTACCTCGTGGAGGCACTTCTCGTCGTGCGTCTGCGCCCCCGTGCGGTCTCGGCGCCCGAGGCGCCCGGTGGTCGCAGCCTGCGGCGGGAGATCGGCGAAGGTGTGCGCTGGACCTACCGTCATGCCTCGCTGGCTCCGCTGGCGGTGTCGACGCACGTGTGGTTCCTCGCCAACGCGGCAGGACTCACGGTGCTGGCGCTCTTCGCCCTGCGGCAGCTCGAGCTCTCTCCGGCCCTGTACGGCGTTCTCTTCGCTGTGGCGGGGGTCGCGTCGCTGATCGGTGCCGCGGCGGCCCCGTGGGCGGGGCGGCGGCTGGGCTCGGGTCGCGTGATCGTCGTGGCCCGCATCGTCTATCCCGTGGCCTGGGCGGCGATCGCGCTCGTCGCACTCACGAACGCGACAGAGTCCGTTGCCCTCGTGGCGCTCTTCGCCGCCATGGCGCTGCAGGGCTTCGTCGGCGGGCTCGAGAACGCGAACGAGATGGCGTACCGGCAGACGGTGACACCCGACGCCCTGCTCGGCCGCACCAGTGCCACCATGCGGTCGGCCAATCGCACGATGGCGGCGCTCGGCGCGCTCGCCGCGGGTTTCACGGTCGCGGCTGTGGGGGTCGCGCCGAGCCTGGTGGGGATCGTCGTCGTGTTCGCCGTCGCCGGAGCGATCGCCCTGTTGTCGCCGCTGCGCCGGGTCTGAGCAGTACTCTCGTCGGGATGACCCCGCACCGACTCACCCGCGACGACGCGCGCCGGATCATCGTGCGGGCACAGCTGCTGGACGCCGACCGCCCGGGCGACGTGGTCGAGGTCGCTGAGCAGCTCGGCGAGATCAAGATCGACCCCACCGCCACGATCGCGCCATGCGAGCACACCGTGCTGTGGTCGCGGATCGGATGGTCGTATGAACCCGGACAGCTCACCAAGGCCGTCGAGCTCGACCGTCTGCTGTTCGAGTTCGGAGGCACCTTCAAGCCGATCGGCCTGCTGCCGCTCCTTCTCCCTGCCATGCGGACGTGGCCGCAGCGAGCGAGCAGCCGCGAGTGGCTCGAGGCGAACGCGATGTTCCGTGCCGACGTGCTCGCGCGGCTGCGAGCGGAGGGTCCGCTCACGGCGAAGGCCATCCCCGACACGGCGCAGGTGACCCGCGCGCCGGACGGCTGGTCCGGCACGAATCAGGTGCCGCTCATGCTCGAGTTCCTCATGCGGCAGGGCGAGGTCGCCGTCGCCGGACGCGAAGGCCGCAACCGCATCTGGGATCTCGCCGAGCGCGTGTACCCGACCGGCCTCCCCGAGTACGACGAGGAGGAGGCCGCCCGCCTACTCGCAGAGCGGCGGCTGCAGGCCGCCGGCATCGCCAAGCAGAAATCGCCGTGGAGTCAGGTCGGCGAAGCGGGAGAGCTCGCGACGATCGAGGGCAGCAAGTGGAAGTTCCGCGTCGATCCCGAGGCGCTGGCGGCGCTCGACGGCGGAGACGACGGCGGGGGACGGGTGGCCCTGCTCAACCCGTACGACGGCATGCTCTTCGATCGTCCGCGGCTGTCCGAGATCTTCGAGTTCGACTACGTGCTCGAGCAGTTCAAGCCCAAGCCACAGCGCAGATACGGGTACTTCGCCCACCCGATCCTCATGGGCGATCGGTTCGTGGGGATGCTGGACGCCGAGGTCGACCGTGCGAGCGAGGTGCTGCGGGTGAACGCGATCCACGAGTTCCTGCCGTTCGAGCCGGAGGAGACCGAGATGGTGCGGGCAGAGATCAGCGACCTCGCCGAATGGCTGGGCGTCGCGGTCACCGGCCTGCCGTGAACCGGCGCGGGCTCAGCGCATGTCGTTCGAGACGGTGAGGAGCACCACGGAATCCTCGATCGCGAACAGGCTGTGACGCTGGGGCGGGATGGTCAGGTGGTCTCCCGATTTCCCTTCCCAGGCATCCGCCCCCGCGACCAGCCGCACGCGACCGCGGAGAACCTGCAGCGTCGCCTCGTGCGGAGCCTCATGCTCGGCGAGTTCGTGCTCGGCGCGAAGCGCGATCACCGTCTCGCGCAGCGCATGCTCGTGCCCACCGCGGATGGTGCGGGCGGCGCGTCCGCTCGAGGCCGCCCGTGCCTTGGCCCCGAGCTCTTCCATGAGATCGGCAAGATCGGTGCTGTTCATCCGTCCTCCGTCGGTCGGTGGCCGGAGTCTACCCCGCTGTCGCTGCCTCCGCCGTGCTCTTCCAGCGGAGCGAGGCTGCGACGAGTTTCGCGAACGATTCGATGACCCGCAGGTTGAACTCCACGCCGAGGTGGTTCGGGAGGATCAGGCGAGCTCAAGACAGAGCAGTTCCTCGCGGTCGTCCCATGGCATGGCCGAAACGAATCCGAGCTTCTGATACAGCTGGATCGCCGGTTCTCGCCATGCCCACACGGAAAGCCGAACGGGGCGGTCGATGCCCCGGAGCGCCTCGTCGATCAAGGCTGACCCGACACCGCGACCTCGTGCCGCGGGTGTCGTCCACAGCCGCTTGATCTCCGCCGAAGCTCCTGAAGCCGAGGTTCCGACCACGACGAGCCCGCAGTCCTCTCCGTCTACACTCGCGACGATCACGCGCTTCCCGTTCAACGACGTGGCGGGATCGGCCACCTCTTGCCGATACCGTTCGGGCAGCGGATCTGCGGGTGACACGAGACCGCGCTCTGCTTTCTCGGTCTCGGTCTGCCGGAGGTAGTCGTCAAGGAGCGACGAGACAGAAGCGCTGTCTTCCGGGAAGGACGCCTGTCGAAGCGCGACCGTGCTCAGAGGGCGCTCCCCGTCTCGTCGAGAGAGTGTGCGTCGACAGGGCCCTCCGTGCTCGGCTTCCAGCCGAGCGAGGGTGCGACGAGTTTCGCGAACGACTCGATGACCCGCAGGTTGAACTCCACCCCGAGCTGGCTCGGGATGGTGAGCATGAGTGTGTCTGCGCTCGCGATGGCCGCGTCCTCCTTCAGCTGCTCGACCAGCACGTCCGGCTCCGCGGCGTAGGTCTTGCCGAAGGTGGACCGCATGCCGTCGATCACGCCGATCTGGTCGCCGTCCTGGCGGCCGCCGAAGTACATCTGGTCCTCGGCGGTGGTGATGGGGAAGATCGAGCGACTGACCGAGACCCGCGGCTCGCCGACGTGTCCGGCCTCGCGCCACGCAGCGCGGAATGCGTCGATCTGCTGCGCCTGCAGCAGGTCGAACGGCGTGCCGTCCGCCTCGGTGAGAAGGGTCGACGACATGAGGTTCACGCCGCGACGACCCGCCCACTCAGCCGAGTCGCGGTTGCCGGCTCCCCACCAGACCCGTGAGCGCAGACCGGGGGAGTGCGGCTCGATGCGCTGCAGCCCGGTGCCGCCGCCGAACGGCGACGAAGAGTCCCGCTCGGCCAGGCCTTCTCCTTCGACCGCCCGCAGGAACAGCTCGAAGTGATCGCGCGCGAGGTCGGCTCCCCGCGGGTCGGCCGAGCCGGTGTAGCCGAAGGCCTCATAGCCGCGCACGACGGTCTCGGGTGAGCCGCGGCTGACGCCGAGCGCGAGCCTTCCGCCCGAGAGGAGATCGACGGATGCCGCTTCCTCCGCCAGGTACAGCGGATTCTCGTACCGCATGTCGATGACGCCCGTTCCGACCTCGATACGCTGCGTCCGCGCCGCGATCGCCGCGAGCAGCGGCATGGGCGAGGACTGCTGGCGAGCGAAATGGTGGACGCGGAAGTACGCGCCGTTCACCCCGAGCTCGTCCATGCCCTGCGCCAGGTCGATCGCCTGCAGCATCGAGTCGGCGGCGGTCAGCTGACGGCCACCGCCGAGGGGGCCGTAGTGGCCGAATGAGAGGGTTCCGAAGCGCTCCATGACTGTCTTCAACGGTACGCGCGCGGCATCCATTCCGGTGAATGCGACTCTCGGACGGCGAATCTCTCGCGTTCGTCGGATCGTGACGCACCCCCTGTCCGCTGTGCTCGTGCGATGCCTACGATGGCAATGCAGGTCGGTCGAGAGGAGGCGCGATGGTTCAGGTGAGGATCGCCGGGGTCGCGCTGGACGCGACCGGTCAGCATGTGCTGCTGCTCAAGCCGGTCAATCAGCTTCCCGGCGACGGCCTCGTGCTGCCGATCTGGGTCGGGCAGCTCGAAGCGACCTCGATCCTGGTCGCGGTCGAGAAGGCGCCCGTTCCGCGGCCGCTGGCTCACGACCTGATGCGGTCGCTGTTGGAGACGCTCGGCGCCGAGGTCACCCGCGTGGAAGTCACGCGCATCGACGACGGCACGTTCTACGCCGACATCACGCTCACCACTGCCATGGGCGAGCAGATCGTGGATGCGCGACCGTCGGATGCCGTCGCCCTCGCCTCGCGCGTCGGTGCGAGCATCTGGGTGGCCGAGCCCGTGATGGCCGAGGCCGGCGTGCCGGACGTGCTGACCGAGACCGACGCGGCGGAGAAGCTCGACGAGTTCAAGCGCTTCCTCGACGATGTCGAGCCCGAGGATTTCGAGGGCTGACTCGCACGCCGACGCTCGATTGTCAAGCGCCACCCGTCGACGACATCATCGCGTTAACTTCCGAGAGGGAGGCCGCGCGGATCATTCTTCGCGGCGAGGGAGGGACGCGACATGTCGCAGCGGGAAGAGATCCCGACGATGGCGCTGCTCGACGGTCGGTACCAGCTTCTGGACTGCATCGGCGAGGGCGGCATGGCGCGGGTATACCGCGCCGACGATCTGCTGCTCGGCAGGACCGTTGCGATCAAGATGATGCGGACGGATGCCGACCTGCTGGCGTCGCCCGCGCGAGCGCGAACCGAGATGACGGTTCTGGCGTCCCTGAACCATCCGTCGCTGGTGAAGCTTCTCGACGCCCGCCTCTCGCCCGGGGGCCCGGGATATCTCGTCATGGAGTACGTCGACGGACAGACGCTGTCGGACCGGCTCGATCGGGGCTGCCTGTCGCCCGCAGAAGCCGCGCATCTGGCGTCGGAACTCGCCGCAGCGCTGCACGCCGTCCACGCGGCCGGGGTCGTCCACCGCGACGTCAAGCCCTCCAACATCCTGCTCGCGCGAGCCGCTCTTCCCTCTCGCCCGTTCCACGCGAAGCTCACCGACTTCGGCGTCGCCTATCTGGCGGACAGCACACATCTGACGACCCCCGGCACGGTCGTCGGCACGGCCGCGTTCCTGGCGCCCGAGCAGGTGCGCGGCGAAGCCGCGACCCCGGCCTCGGACATCTACGCGCTGGGGCTCGTCCTGCTCGAAGCGCTCACCGGCGAACGGGCGTTCCCGCAGGCCTCCGGTATCGGTGCGGTGATGGCCCGGCTCGTGGAATCGCCGGCCATCCCCGAGGGGCTCATGCCGCAGTGGGTCGATCTCCTCACGAGGATGACGGCGCTCGACCCGGGGGTGCGTCCTTCCGCCTTCGAGGTGGCCGCGCGCACGCAGACTCTGCCCGCCGACACGCTTCTGAGTCTCTCGACCGCCCCGCTCGGCGTCTCCGCCCCGGTACCGCCACCGCTTCCTGCGCCGACGCCCGCGGCGGCCGCGGTCGGCGCCGCCGGTGAAGGCGAGACGGAGGCCTGGCCGGTGACTCGGCGTGCTCTGCGCCCGGTCGGGCATCGCGCGCGCTCGAAGCGAAAGCCTGGATGGATCGCGGCGGGCGCGCTGGTCGGCTCGGCAGCTGCCGTGGCGGTGGCGCTTCAGTTCGGCGTCTGGTCGGGGGGAGCCTCCGTGCAGCCCCCGGCCGTTGTCGCGACCGTCCCGGAGGTGACCGAGCAGTCCGCCGTTCCCGTCGCTGTCGTCGCCGAGGTGCCGGCCGACGATGGCACGACCCCCGTGACGCCGGTGATCTCGACGCAGACCGACGATCCCGCGCAGCCGATCGACAGAGTGGAGAACGGCTCCGCAGTCGCTGAAGAGGCCGCTGAACGAGCTGAGGAAGCCGCGAAGCAGGCCGAGAAGGCGGAGCGGCAGGCGGCTCAGGCCGAGAAGGCAGAGCAGCAGGCGGCGCAGGCCGAGCAGAAGGCGGCCGAAGAAGGCCGCACGCGTGCCGAGGAGGCGCGCAAGCACGCCGAGCAGATGCAGCAGAAGAACGCTCGCAATGAGCGGGCGCAGGAGAAGAACGCGCCCGTCGGTGAGACTGCCGCCGAGACGGTGGGAGCCGGCAGCGCCGACGGATAGGCGCTCCTCCGCCCGCCGTACTAATCGATGGCCGTTCCGAGGTCGCTCACCGGGGTACCGGCGAAAGCTGGACCCATACCGCAGAGCCTAGAGCTGATGTTGTCTCGGAGGACGAGCCATCAACCGGAACGACTCGCCGTCGGAGAGATCGTCCTGCCTCCTTCTTCTCCGTCCAATCGGGCGCTGAGTAGTCGGATGCCTTCGGTTTCCAGCTCGGCGATGCGAGTGATCTCACGTGCGAGCTCTGGGAAGGTGATCGTGCCCGACGCGGCGCGGTGGGAGATGTTCGCCCAGTGATGTGCGGACTGCTCGAAGGTGTGAGCCGCACGTGCTGCACCGCCCGACCGGAGGACGCGGGCGAACAGCGGGCGGCCTGCGGTGCGGGCGGTGTGCTCGCGTTCGATGCCGTCGACGAGGCGGTGGCGCCAGATGTCGGTGTCTTTGAAGAGGGTGGGCCACCCGTCACGGCCCGCTGCATCAGACAGTCGTGCCCACTTTCGCAGACCGGAGAGGCCGAAGTTGACGTCGAACGCATTGCCGAGCACCGGCCCGGTCATCCCTGCGACGCAGGCTCGAAGGCCGGCGCCCAAGGCAGCATCGGCGTCTGACGCGGCGCGAGCGCCGGCTTCGAGTGAGATGACCGGATGGGTGCGCCTCGTTCCCATATACGCGGCCAGCAGGTCGTTCGCCGACATGTGATGGGATGCTCCGGACCCGTCGAGGACGCGGCATCCACTGGCCCCTGGAAGAGCGAGTACGACGTGTTCCTCGCGCGGGTCCTGCGACTCGCGAAGCCAGGGCAGATGACCGCGACCCAGAGGAAGGATCATGGGGCGGCCCTCGCCGATGAGCGCCGCAACGGCCGGTCTCGTTCGAACCGAGACGTGCGGGACGCGCAGTCGCTCGAGGATCGCCGGCGCCCACGGCTCAGGATGGTGCTGGCACACGATGGTCAGCAGCGGATGTCCGACTTCCTTGTACGAGAAGACGGCATACATGAACCCGATGCCGCCGCCGATTCCGAACGCCAGTTCTGGGGCCAGCGCGATGCCTTCGGTGCGGAGCAGCGCGACGACCAGCGCGGATGCGGGATGGGTGTCGACCGCGCGTGCCGGGTTGCCCGCCTCCAACAGCGCGGCCGCTTGCGCGTAGGTCTGGCCGGTCTCAGCCATCCGGGCGCGAACTCGAGCCTTGAACGCCCTTCGCTCGGTCATCGCGATCTCTCCTCGACCACTGCGGCGATGTCGCGCAGGTCTGCGCGCATCGCGTCGCGCGTCGCGCCGGCGCCCATCCCCCCGAAGAGCCGCAATGCGAGCCGGGCGAGAGCTCCGTGCGGAATGCCTGCGAACGTGCAGGTCAGCCGGCTGCGGGACGGGTCGATCGGCTCAACGGTCCAGGTGGACACATATCGGATGCCGTGACCGCCGCCATCGGTCACATAGGTGCGGCCGCTATCGACAGCGGTGATCTCAAGGCGTTCCGAGCCGGTCCGCCCTGCGATGACGCGCGTCTGAGTCCACGCCAGACCCACCCGCAGGGTCGGGTCGTCGCCTTCGATGACCAGAGCAGTCATCCCCGAAAGCACGTCGGACAGCCGCGTGACGTCACTGATAAGACGCCAGACGGTGTCTGCGGGCGCTGCCAGCTCGAGGGATTCGATGTATTCGACGTTCATCATTCACTGTTTCCGGCCGGTCGACGATGCACCCACGCTTCCTCGCCGACGACCTCGTGAACGGAACGGTCGCACTCACCCCGCGATGACCTCGTCACCTTTGCCCTGGGTGCCACCGGGCGTGGGCCGGCAGACAGGCATGCGGGCGGAACCGCAGAACCAGGATAGCGCTGTCACGGCAGCATCGATGCGCTGAAGCGACCATCGCTGTAGTCGGAGGAGAGCACGAAAGCCATGTCCAACCGAGATCGAGGGGTCAGAGCGACACCGGCTCCGCATCGCGTCGTTGAAGCAGATGCAGTTCGATCGCGCGTTCGACGGCGGCATTTCGACCCGGCACGCTCAGCTTGCGATAGATGTGGCCGAGGTGGGTCTTCACGGTGTTCGTCGAGACGTAGCAGCGCTCGGCGATGTCTCCGATGGTGAGGCGGCTGGGAAGATAGGCCAGCAGTTCCAATTCCCGTGCCGTGAGCTCCTGGAGAAGCGCGGTCTGTGATCTCGTGGTCGCGCCTCGTGCGACGTGCACGACGCGCCGCGCGAATTCCGAGTGGGCGCCGAACATGTCGTCCACGAGACCGACGACGTGCTCGCCGGCGCGTACGAAGGGATGGACGAGTCCTTCGGCCTGAGCGATCGTCAACGCCGACCCGAGCCGCTCTCGAGCGCTCTGCCTTCTTCCGTCGAGCGCCCACATCCATGCGACGACGATGTCGCGCTCGACGACCGCCACGGGAGAGGGGGGACTCTCGTCGATTCGCAGCCGGGCGAGACGAGCGCGCGCGGTATCCGTTCGGTGGCCGGTGAGCAGACCGGCCAGCTCTTCGAAGGCGAGGGGGGACCACCGGCTCTCCGTGCCGGGCGGAGGCAGCGGTGCGCCGGCGAATCGGGCGCGCCGCATCTCGAGCGCCATCATCGCGCGTCGCACCAGCGGAGGAGGGGGGCCAGGGGGTTCCGCGGAGATCACCGGCTGGGTGTTGTCCGAGTCGATGAGGATCGCGACGAGGTGTGCGATCCACATCAGCGGGGTGCGTTCATCGGCGGCCGCTCGGACGACGGCCTGCTCCAGCGACAGTGCGGCTGCGGCGAGGTCTCCGCTGAGCACCCCTGCCAGCGCACGTGCGGCGAACGCGTCGCTGAGCGACGGGTCGTCCAGGAGCCGGAACTCCTTCGCCAGCGCCAGCGACTTCTCTACCTGTTCGGTCGCCTCGACGAGGCGTCCGCTGAAGGAGTTGACGAGGGCGAGACAGCCGAGGGCGTCCAGGAAGTGACGCGTATGGGCGAATTCCGAGTGTCGGATCGCGATCTCGAGGGGGGAGCGGGCGCTGACGAGATCGCCGAGGTAGAGCAGGCCTCGACCGAGAGAGAGCTCGCACATCAGGGTGAGCATCGGCCGACTCGTCATGCCCAGCAGGCTCGGCCGTCGCGCGTCCGGTTCTTGGTCGAGCAGTCGAAGTCCGCGCCGCGCCGCGTCGACCGACGTCTCGGGGTGTGGGAGGAATTGAACGCCGGCGGCGAGATGGGAGAGTGCGATCTGGCGCTCTCCGCAGCTGAGACGGTCGTTCATCAGCAGGTCTCGGAGCGATTCGACAGCATCTGTCTTTCGGCCTGTCATCTCCTCCGTGACGGCGAGGAGAAGCTCCGCCCGTGGGCTCGTGGCTCTCAGGTCCGCTGGTACCCGTTCGAGCCAGCCCCTGACGACCGCGGCCTGAGCCGCGTCCAGAGCACGCTCGCCTTCGGCCAGCGCGCGAGCGAGTACGACGTCCCACCGGCCGGCTCTGCAAAGACACTCCAGACCCTCCTCGACTTCGCCCCTCTGGAGGAGCCAGGCAGCGGCCGATGCCAGAAGCTCCGTCTCCTCGTGCGGATCGAGGGCGTGCAATCTCCGACGGAGAAGGTCGCGGAAGAGCGGGTGCAAGCGGTGCCATCCGGGGCGCCCGGCCACGCTGACGACGAAAAGGGAATCCCGTTCCAGGCCTGCGATGAACTGCTCGCCCTCCATTCCCGTCAGCTCGCGGACGAGGTCAGGAGAGAACTTGTCCAGTACTGCGATCCTCATGAGCGCATCCCGGCGATCCGCATCGAGTGCTTCGAGTACCTCCTCGCTCATGTACTCGACGACGAGCTGATCGGAATAGAGAAGCGCATCGACAACTCGAGCCGGGTCCTCCGAGAAGCGGAAGCCCAGCGCAGTGAGCTGCACGCCCACAGCCCAGCCCTCTGTCCGCTCGGTCACCGTCGTCAGCGTCTCGGGCGACACCGGACGGCCCGTGATCCGGTGCAGCACTGCTCCGGTGGTCTCGTCATCGAACGCGAGTTCGCGCTGACGGATCTCGACGAGCCCGTGCCCGAGGCGGTGTCTGCTCCAGCCCAGTTGCAGGTCGACCCGGGACGCGAAGACCGCGTGCACGTTCGGAGGCAGAAGATCCACCAGGCGCCAGAGATCGGTGACGACCGGCGACCCCGAGATCCGCTCGAGGTCGTCGAAGATCAGGACGACTTTTCCGACGCCGGCGAGGCTCTGTGCGAAATTCTCGAGAAACGTCTCACTCAGACGCGCCCCGCCGGTGAGGAGATACGCCCTCCGGCGGGACACGTCGGGGGCGAATGCCGAGACCGCTTCGACCATCCGGGAGGCGACGACAGCCGGTGCCGCGTCGTCAGCGGTGATGTCGATCCACGCCGAGTGCAGTTCGGGGCGCGATCTGATCCATTGCGAGAGCAGGACCGTCTTGCCGGCTCCAGCGGGCGCCACGACCAGCGACAGTGGTGCATCCAGACCACTGTCGAGACGAGACCGCAACGCAGGTCTGTCGACGGCGTGCGGCGGCAGTTGGCGAGAGTTGTGCATGAGCGTGACCGATCCGAATTGTGCTGGAACGCTCGAGCGAATCATCCCACATGGGTGACGCCCTTGCGAGGGGTGGGCGTGGACAATCGGTTGGGTCGGTCGGCGTCGGTTGTCGGCGTTCGTGTTTCGAGGTTGAGGGAGATCTGCCGTTATGAGCGCCCGCACGATCGAGATCGTCGTCCGTGGCGCTCTTGGCCCTGATGTCAGGGCTGCGTTGGACGAGTTCGTTGTCGAAGCGGACGGCAATGCCAGTCGTATCTGGGGGCGGATCCCTGATCAGGCGAAGCTGTTCGGGTTGCTGGAGATGTTCGACGCGATGCATGTGGAGGTGCTGTCGGTGAACACGTTGGAGGAGCGGGGATGATTCACCCGGATCGGGTGACGCTGTGGTTTGGGGCGCAGGCCTACGTTTTTCTCGGCGGAGGGTCTCCGCTCTGACAGAACGGCGGGATGAGATGAACCTGTGGGAATGGGTGGCGTGGTTCTTCTGGATCTTCGTGTTCGTCGCGTACCTGATGGTGGTGTTCTCGATCATCGCCGACATCTTCCGTGACCCTGCGCTGAGCGGGGGGCTGAAGGCGGTGTGGATCATCTTCCTGGTCTTCGTTCCGTTCCTCACGGCTCTGGTCTATCTGATCGCGCGCGGCAGTGGCATGCAGCGGCGTTCGGTGGAGCTGGCGACGCAGAATCAGAAGCAGCAGGAGGCGTATATCCGGGCCACGGCGGGCACCGCGTCGGCGACGACGGAGATCGCCGACGCGAAGTCGCTGCTGGATACCGGCACGATCTCGCAGCAGGAGTTCGATCTGCTCAAGGCCAAGGCGCTGGCCCGATGACACCCGGCATGGGTGGGTACGGCGGCAGCTCCCGGGGAGCACACCCCCGGTTCGATGGTGAGGACACCGAGGCAAGGAGAACGCGATGAGCACGGTCAAGGCAACCGGATGGGTGGGATGGGCGGTGTTCGCCGGGGTCATCCTGCTGGTCAGCGGTGTTTTCAGCGTGGTGCAGGCACTGATCGCGCTGATCGGCCCGAACACGTACTACGCGGTGGCGGAGGGATCGCTGTGGCTGCTGGATCTCACGGGATGGGGGTGGTGGAACCTCATCGTGGGGGTGCTGCTGATCCTCACCGCGGTCGCGATCTTCGCCGGACAGACCTGGGGACGGGTGGTCGCGGTGATCCTCGCGATCCTCAGCGCCACCGGACAGCTCATGCTGCTGTCGGCACAACCCTGGTGGTCCGCCATCATCATCGCCATCGACGTGCTCGTGATCTACGCACTGACCGTCCACGGCGACGAACTCACACAGCCCCGCTGACCCCCCAACCCGGGCGCAGCGGCACCACACCGAACGGAGTGAGGAGACATGGACGTTTTCATCATCATCCTGCAGGCCTGCGTCGTGCTCGGGGCAATCGTCATGGGCGTCCGCACGGGCGGCATCGGTCTCGGGCTGTGGGGCGTGGTCGGGACCGCGGTGCTCGTCTTCGCGTTCCGCCTTCCGCCCGGCTCGCCGCCCGTCGACGCGTTCTTCATCATCATCGCTGTCATCACCGCCTCGTCGGCGATGCAGGCGGCGGGCGGCATCGACTACCTCGTCTCGATCGCGTCGAAGATCATCCAGCGGAACCCGAAACGACTCACGTACGTCGCACCGCTGGTCGCGTTCGTGTTCACCGTGCTGTCCGGCACCTCCAACATCTTCTTCGCCCTCATCCCGGTGATCTACGAAACCGCCTACCGCAACGGGCAGCGTCCCGAACGCTCTCTCGCGGCATCCACCGTCACGTCAGGGCTCGGGATCACGGCGAGTCCGGTGTCAGCCGCCATGGCCGCCTACCTCGTTCTCATGGAGGGCACAGGCTACGGGCTTCCACAGATTCTGCTCATCACCATCCCCGCAGCGATCGTCGCGTGCGTCGTCACGTCGCTGGTGCAGCAGCGGATCGGCAGGGACCTGCTCGATGACCCCGAGTACCTCAAGCGGGTCAAGGACGGCACCGTGGAGATGCCCGAGGCCCTCCGGCTGCGCTACGAGGCGAAGGTCGGAAGCGGCGCGGGAGCGGTAGGCGCTGCTGGAGCGCACGCCGGAGCCGGCGGTTCGCAGGCCACACCCGGCGCGAGGCGTGCGGAGCGCGCACCCGTCATCGAGCATCCCGTGCCCAAGGGCGGCAAGACCGCTGCGTTGATCTTCATCAGCGGAACGCTCCTCGTGGTCCTCCTCGGGCTCTTCCCGGGACTTCGGCCGGCCTTCCCGGACGAAGAAGGCGAGCTCGTTCCCATCGGCATGGCGACCGTGATCGAGATGGTCATGTTCTCCGCCGCCTTGGCGATCATCCTCGTGCGACGGGTGAAGCCGTCACTGGTCGTCGAGCAGCCGCTGCTGCGAGCGGGGTTCGTCGCTGCGGTCGCCCTCTTCGGCATCGCGTGGATGGCGGACACGTTCATCTCGGCGAACGAAGAGACCATCATCGAGCCGCTCGGCGCGCTGATCGAGGCCCAGCCGTTGTGGCTCGCCGTCGCACTGTTCCTCGTCGCGGGCCTGACCACGAGTCAATCCGCAACGACCAACACCCTGATCCCGATCGCGCTGGCCTCGGGCCTGGCGCCCGGAATCATCACGGCGATGTGGCCGTCGCTGATCGGTGTCTGGCTGTTCCCCGCGAACGGATCGCAGATCGCTTCCGTCGAGACGGACCTCACCGGTTCGACCAAGCTGACCCAGATTCCGGTATGGCACTCGTTCACGGTGCCGATGCTCGTCTCGTGGGCGTCGGTGGTGGCGGCCGGCCTCATCTTCCAACTCGTCGTCCCGGTCTGACGCGCCACCAGGCGACGAGCGATCCCGCTCCGACGAAGGCGTCTCACGGAAAAGGTGGAGAAATGTCCGACACCCCTGCCCTCACCGCAGACGTGGCGAAGATCATGCCCGACATGCTCGAACGGCTCGAAGCGCTCGTGCGGATCCCGTCGGTCGCGTTCCCAGGGTTCGACCCGGCGCCCGTCCACGAGATGGGCGATGCGGTAGTGGAGCTGTTCACGGCAGCGGGAGCGGCCGGGGTGCGCTTGGTGGAGGTGCCGGGCGGGTACCCGTGTGTCTTCGCGGACCTTCCCGGCCCCGACGGCTCGCCGACGATTCTTCTCTACGCCCACTATGACGTGCAGCCGGCACCCGCCTCACAGGGGTGGTCGACCAGTCCTTTCGAACCCACCACCGGTGAGGATGGGCGCATCTACGGCCGTGGGGCCGCAGACGACAAGTCGGGCCTGGTCATCCACTACGGAACGCTCCGACTCCTCGGACCCGACCGGCCGTGCCGGATCAAGATCCTGATCGAGGGCGAAGAGGAGACCATCTCGCATCTGGAGGACTTCGTGGAGGCGAATCCGGAGATGTTCCGGGCCGACGCCTATGTGATCGCCGACATCGGAGGTCAGGTCGTGGGAAGGCCGGGTCTCACGACCGCGCTACGTGGTGACGTGGCCTGCACGGTCACGGTGAGGACCCTGGAGTTTCCGGTGCACTCCGGCCTCTTCGGGGGTGCGGCACCAGACGCGATGACCGCGATGATCCGCATCCTCGACACGCTGCACGACGATAACGGCGACACCGCCATTCCCGGCGTCGACAGCGGCTCCTGGGAGGGCGCCGCGATGGACGAGGACGTGTACCGGCAAGGCTCTGCCATCCTCTCCGGGGTCGATTTCCTCGGCTCCGGCTCGCTTTCGGACCGGATCTGGGCGAAACCGTCGGTGACGGTGCTCGGTATGGATCTCCCCACGGTTGCCGAGGCGTCCAACGTCCTCCTGCCGGAAGTGCGTGCGAAGCTGTCGATGCGGATCGCCCCCGGCAGCGACGCCGACGCCCAGCTGGCAGCGCTGATGTCGCATCTGGAGGCACAGCGCCCCTGGAACTGCGTGGTGGAGGTCGAGAAGGTGAAGACCGGGCACGCGTTCAAGGTCGACGAATCCAATCCGGTCGTGATCGCCGCCGGCAAGGCGCTCGAGGCGGCCTACGGATCAGCCCCCGAATCGATCGGGAGCGGCGCCTCGATTCCGCTCGTCGCCTCGCTGCAGCGAGTCGCGCCGGACGCCGCGATCATACTGTGGGGCGCGGAAGACACGGCCAAAGCGCGGATCCATGCGTCGGACGAATCTGTCGATCCTGAAGAGATCGCCCGGATGACGGCCGCGCAGGTCGAGTTCGTGCGTGCCGTGGCCCGACGGTGACCAGCGACGCACGCACCGGGGGAGCCGCTCCCGGCAAGCGGATGACGGTACTCCAGGCCTCATTCATCGGTGTCGGAGCGATGGTGGGCGCCGGGATCTTCGCGCTGCTCGGCGCCGCGGGCGCCGTCGCCGGATCGGCGGTCTGGGTGTCGTTCCTCATCGCCGGCGCGATCGCGGGACTGCAGGGATATTCGTTCGCCAAACTCGGCGCCGCCTACCCGTCATCCGGCGGACTGCTCACCTATCTCTCGAAGGGCTTCGGCGCCGGCCACGTCACCGGCATCGTGTCGTGGCTGTTCTATATGACGGGTGCGATCGTGGCCGCGATGGTGGCCAGCTCGTTCGGGGGCTATGCGAGCGCGGTGGTCGCCGGCGACGACCCGGTCTGGGCGGCCGTCTTCGCCGTGCTGCTCGTGGTCGTCATGACCGGTTTGAACATCGTCGGCTCGACAGCGGTGGCGCGCGTGCAGTCCCTCATCGTCAAGGTCGTGCTCGCGATCCTCACGCTCTTCGCGGTGGTCACCATCGCCAACTGGGATCCGAGTCTGCTTGCGCCGGCGAACTATCCCGGCCTTCGCGACATCATCGCCAGTGTCGCGCTGACCTTCTTCGCCTTCCTCGGGTTCGGTGTCATCACCTTCACCGCGAAGGACCTTCCCAACCCGGGCCGGACCCTTCCGCGCGCGATGTACATCGCACTCGGAGTGGCGACCGGGGTGTACGTCGCCGTCTCACTGGGGGTGTTCGGAACGCTGACGGCCGACCAGGTCGTGGAGTACGGCGCGACCGCTCTGGCGGAGGCGGCCAAGCCCTCCCTCGGTCAGGCGGGCTACGTCCTGATGGTCATCACGGCCCTCTTCTCCACGGCAGGCGCGGTCAACGCGAGCCTCTACCCTGCAGCCGGCATGACGACTCATCTCGCTCGGGTGGGCTTGTTCCCACCGGTGTTCGAACGGCGGGTCGGCGGGCGCGCGCCGGTCGGGTTGCTCGTGATCGCGGCGATCACGATCGCGATGGTGCTGCTGCTCGACCTGAACAGCATCGCGTCGGTGGGAAGCGCGGTCGCCCTCCTCGTCTTCTCGGCCGTCACCGTCGCTCACTTCCGAACGTTCCGCGACACCGGCGCGCAGCTCTGGATCCTCATCGTCGCATTGGTGGCGACTCTCGGCACGTTCGTGATCTTCGTCTCGACGACGCTCGTGAACGAGCCCAAGACCGCTCTTGCCGTCCTCGTGATCTTCGTCGTCGCGGTCGTCCTCGACGTCACCTGGAGCGCCCGCCGCCGCCGGCATCCCGATCCCGCTCGGGATCTCGCGGCCGGCAACGAGTAAGCAGCCCACTTCGCCGGACCGCGTGGGCCTCACAGGGTCCCCGCCTCCAGCTCCCGTGAGCTCGGCGTGGGATCGGGCAGGCGCCGCATAGCGAGGGCGTTCAGCACGCCGAGACCCGCCGCTGCGATCGGCACGAACAGTGCGATCTGCAAGGCGAGCGGGCCGGCCACCGAGTTGATGCGCAGGATCTCGTCCGCGACCTCGGGCGGCTCGTCTTCGAGCAGCTCCGCGAGCCCGGCGTTCGACATCAGCTCCGCATCCTCTTCCAGCACGGTTGCGACCTGCGACTTCTGCTGTGCCGTCAGCTCGGTGCTGGAGTTCGAGAGATCGGTGAACGCCGACGCGAGCGCAGCGAGCAGCACGGCGCCGGCGACAGCCAGGCCGAACGACAGGCCGAACGACCCCGCCGCCGAATTCACGCCGGCGGCTTCGCTGACCCTCTCCTCTTCGATCGGCGAGAGCGTGTAGTTGTTCAGCTGAGAGACGAGAAGTCCGAGCCCGCAGCCGGCGACGACCAGCGGAATCGCGAGATACCAGCCGTTCGTCGCGATCGGCACGATGGGGATCAGTGCCCCGACCCCGAGGAGAGTCAGCCCGAACCCGAGCAGGACCATGTTGGCTGCCCGTCCGCGCCGCCTTCTGCCGGCGAGCAGCGCCACGACGAACATGCTCAGCGACAGCGGCGCGATGGACAGCCCCGCCAGGAACGCCGTGTACTGGAGCACCATCTGCAGGTAGAGCGGAACGACGATCATCGTGCCGCCCAGCGTGATCTGCTGCAGCAGCTGACCTGTGACGCCCGTCCGGAACACCGCTGAGCGGAAGAGGTCAGGATCGAGCAGTCCGGGCCGGTGACGGCGCTTGCGAGCCACCAGCCAGAAGCCGAGAGCGACCAGCGATGCGAGGCCACTCGCGATCGCCAGGCCGACGTAGGCCTCCCCCTCCTGCCACAGCAGTACTCCCAGGACGACGCCGCCCATACCGACGACGGAGAAGGCGGCCCCGACGAGATCGATGGAGCGCTCGCCCGTGTACCGGACGTCTTTCACCAGGCGGGAGCCGATCAGGACGATGCCGATGATGACGGCCTCGAGCAGGAAACCCACCCGCCATGACAGGAACGTCGTGATCGCACCGCCCAGCAGCGGTCCGACGGCGGCGGCGATCGCCGCGGAGGCGCCGACCAGCGCGTAGACCCGCTTGCGATGCTCGGGCCCGAAGTTGCCGTGGATCAGCGACTGCATGGCGGGGAGGAGGAGTGAGGCGCCGATGCCGCCGATGAGTGCCCAGAAGATCAGCACGGCGATCAGGCTCTGGGCGAAAGTCATCGCGAGCGCGCCGATCGCGTAGCCGATGAGCCCGAGGATGTAGGCGCGCTTGCGACCGATCAAGTCACCGGTCTTGCCGCCGACGAGGATGAAGGCGGCTGACACCAGCGCCTCGAGCGCGATGGCACCCTGAACGCCGCTCGCCGTGGCTCCGAGGTCACGGACGACAGCCGAGATCGAGACGTTCATCAGCGAGGTGTCGACGACGAGGACGAACATCGCCATCGCGAGAAGAATCGCCAGGCGCCCGTTGAAAGGGGCCGCCCCTCCCTCGCCGCTCATGGCGGAAGCAAACCACATCGCGGGGCGCGGTGAATCGGTGTGCGGCAAGAATCACCCCTCTCAGGTGATACCGCCGTTCGTACACTGACGCCATGTCCTCGCAGGATGCCACGCGGATGGCGGAGGCGCGGGTCTCGTCCCCGTCTCCGCAGACAGAATCCGACGCGATCTACATCGCGCTCGCCGCAGGCTGCCTCGGAGCGATCTACGGCCTGATCATCGCGCTCGCGTCGCCGGCGCTGACACTGGCGGGGGAGGGGCGCTTCGGGCTCGCGGCGGCGTGGGGATCGGCCGCGGTCGCCGCGACCTCATCGGCCATCGGCTACTGGCGCGCCCGCAGCCGGGCCGACCAGGCGTGGCGGCGCAGCCTGCCGGCCTGGAAGTTCACCGTCAACACGCTCTCGGTCGTCATCGTCCACGCAGCGCTGGCATTCCTCGCCGCGTATGCCCTCTATCTCCTTCTCGCGCTGGGGTTCATCGGGCTTCCCGTGGTCATCTTCTGGGCGGTGGTCCTGATGGCGGTGACGCTCGGACTCTCGGCCTACATCGCCTATCTGTCGTCGTCGAGTATGACCACGCGACGGATGTCGTCGCTGCTGATGGCGTTCATCGGGATCGGAACGCTCACGGCGATGATCACCAGCCCGGATCCGGAATGGTGGTCGGTGCACTTCAGTCAGCTGGGTACATCCGACTCGCTGTCCAGCTGGATGTTCAACGGCACGCTCATCGCGGGAGGACTGCTGGTCACGACGTTCGCCGTCTACATCGCACACGACCTCTCCGTGCTGGTCGACGTCGGAGTCCTGGGCTACGAGCGCGCGCCGCAGGTCGTCTCGGCCCTCTTCGTCGTCATGGGGGCGATGCTCGCGTGCGTCGGCATCTTCCCGGTCGACGTGCAGTTCACCCTGCACAACCTCTCTGCCTCCGGAATGGCCCTGGTCTTTCTCGGGCTCCTCTTCACCGGGCCCCGGCTGCTGCGCGGTCTGCCGCGCACCTACTTCCTCGCCTCGTGGGCATTCCTGGCGGCGACGCTCGCCTCTTTGGTGCTCTTCATCGTTCAGTACTTCTCGTTGACGGCGTTCGAGATCATCGTCTTCGCTCTCATCTTCGGATGGATCGCGGTCTTCATCCGCTTCCTCGCCGCGGCGCAGCGGTCGGCCGACGCCTCGGGCGACGCGCTCTGAGGTGCCGGCATGGATGACGTCCGCGAAGACGAGCAGCCAGGTGACAACGGCGTCCGTTCTCCGCCGCCTCTCTCCGGGAGAGCGGACGCGCCCCGCTGGAGCATCCGGGCTCGCGTGGGACTGGATGGCCCGCTCGCGGCCGGGTTCCTGGCCACCGTGGGCGTGCTGGGCGCACTGGTCCTCGGCGCAGCCGTTGCATCGATTCCGACCATCGTCCTTTCGATCGTCCTCGCGCTCTTCCTCGCGCTGGCGCTCGATCCGCTCGTGCGCACCTTGGAACGGCGGCGCGTCAGTCGTCCGCTCGGAATCGCGATCGTGTTCACCTGCTTCGCACTCCTCTTCGCGGCATTCCTCATCTGGGTCCTGCCTCCGGTGCTCGCACAGATCGGGCAGTTCATCGAGACCGTGCCGCCTACCATCGCCGGCATCCCCGAGTCCGAGTGGTTCCAGCGGCTGGAACCCGATGCGCAGGTCGCCGTCGCGACGGCACTCGACCAGCTCGCGGTGTGGGTCGCCGAACCGGCGACGCTCGCAGCATTCAGCCGCGGCATCCTGTCCGCCGCCTTCTCTTTCATCAGCGGTGTCTCGGCGAGTTTCATCGTCGTCGCGCTGACGCTGTACTTCCTGGCTTCACTCGCCGCCGCCAAGGAGGCCTTCTACTCCCTTGCGCCGGCTCGCAACCGTCCTCGCCTTTCAGACCTGACGGAACGGATCACCGCCTCGGTCGGAAGCGCGCTGATCGGTTCGATCATCCTCGCGGGCCTCAATGCGGCTGTGGTGTTCCTCCTCCATCTGCTCATCGGCCTTCCGTTTCCCGCGCTCATGGGTGTGATCGCGTTCGTGATCACGCTCATCCCGCTCTTCGGCTCGGTGATCTTCCTGGTGATCGGGTCGGGTGTCGCGCTGTTCTCAAGCCCGACTCAGGCATTGATCTTCGCGATCGCGTATCTCATATACATCCAGCTGGAATCGTACGTAGTCAGCCCGCGGGTGATGAACAAGGCGGTCTCGATCCCCGCGGCTCTCGTGCTCATCGCCGCGCTCGTCGGCGGCGCGCTCATGGGAGTCATCGGCGTGCTCGTCGCCCTTCCCGTGACCGCGTCGATTCTGCTCGTGATTCGCGAGGTGCTCGTGCCTCAGCAAGATCTCAAGACGTGATGCGATGAGCGATGTCGCCGTCGACCCCGCCCCGCGCCTGGCACGGATCTTTCTGACGGAGGAGGCGATCTACGGCCTCATCCTCGTCTCCGGGATGCTGGTGATCACCGGCGCTGCGGATGCCACCTCAGTCGTCGCGCTCGTGACCGTCGCGGTCACGGTCATCGTCTTCTTCGCCGCGCATGTCTATGCGGGAGCGCTGGCCCGCCTTGCGGCCGACAAGAGGAGATGGAGCGTGAGAACGAGCCTGCGGTCGGCGGCGTTCGAGGCATCCGGAATGCTCTTGGCCAGCGTCGCGCCGCTGGCCATCCTGACGGTGGGCGCGACACGCGTGCTCGACGACGGCACCGCGATCTGGACGGCCCTGATCGTCAACACCATCCTGCTCGGTGTGCTCGGCTGGATCGCTGTCGCACGCTGGAGCCCTCGCTGGTACGTCCGCGTCGGCGGTGCGCTGGTCACCGCTGCGTTCGGCGGTGCGCTGATCCTCCTGAAGAGCCTGGTGAGTCACTGAGGGATCACAGCGACCGGCCACGCGGGTGAGGCGACGTCGACGGACAGAAGTCCCTTGCAGAGACGGAGAACAAGTGGCGGAGGATAGGGGATTCGAACTCTCATTTTCTGGGGTGCAAATGCCCGCTTTTGCCGCGTGATTCCGCGGATTTCGGCTGACCGAAATAGTGGCACACCAGCATCCCCATGCACTTAGATGCACGGCGTGTCGCGCTTAACTGTGCCAGTAGATGTGTCACGCGCGGCAATCTGTGAGCCAGGCCTGCTGCACTGGCTCTGTTCCAGAACCGCCGGCCGGCCTCTACAAATCGCCCATTGTCGAATTCGACTGGGAAGCGGGGCTTGAGGTCTCTCTCGGCGCGCTCATTGCTGATTGGTACCAAATCCAGTACTGCCCCGCGCGGCGGCACCCTTGGCCGAAGTCGTTAGCCCGCGAGCCGCTGACCGGTTTGAACGCCGGCCGAGATTCCATACAGCTCACCCTTATCGACCCAGTCGTCGTCGAAGGGTCTGCCGACGTCGCCTTGTCCGGACGAGCGTTTCGCCACCGCGTCCGATTCCTCCGTATTCGTCTCGAACTTGAGGGCGAGGTTGGAAGGTGGAAGGCCGACATCCAGGACTGAGGCGCCGTCGCAATTGACGGCACTGCGCGCGGTCGTCGACGGGAGCGGTTCCCTAACGCCGCATTTCATGAGCCTGCTCATGTATTGCGCAGGAGGGGCAACACGCGCACCGCCGCCGAAAGCCACGCTCCCAGTGACTACGGGGTCGGGATCTCGTGCCCGGTTGGAGCGACGGTGGGCCTCCCACTCAGCGTCAGAACGGCCAGGACCGCGGAGGCGAGCAAGATGCCCGCGCCGACGAGCAGTGCAGTGCCGTACCCGTTCAGAAGTGCCTGTGGTCCGGCGGTGACGGTCCCGGCGGTGACGCTCGCGGCGACGCCGGCGAGTACGGCGAGGCCGAGCGCGACTCCGATCTGCTGGGCGGAGTTGAGGAGGGCGGAGGCGATGCCCGCTTTGTCGGCTGACACCCCGTAGACCGCTGCCTGAGTGAGGGAGATGACGCCGATGCCGAAGCCGAAGGCAACGATCAGCATCGCGGGGGCGAGGTGGAGCCAGTATCCGCTCTCGAGGCCGATGAAGGAGAACCACACGGTTCCGCTTGCCGCGAGGAGGGCGCCGGTCGCGGCGACCCAGCGCGGGGCGAGCTTCACCAAGAGCTTCGGCGCGATGCCCGCGCCCAGGACGATGCCCACGGCAAAGGGGAGCCAGGACAGACCCGTGATCAGCGGGCTGAACCCGCGCACCTCCTGGAGGTAGAGGGTGATTACGTAGAAGGTGCCCATGGGACCGATTGCCAGGCCGAGCATCGTCAGGTAGGCGCCGGTTCGGCTGCGGTCCTTGAACAGGTCCAGCGGAACTAGTGGGTTTGAGCTGGAGCGCTGGACGAGAACGAAGACAACGAGCAGCACGGTCGCCACGCCCACCAGCGTGTAGGCGATCGCGTCGGCGAAGCCCTCCTCGCCGAAGCGGGTGATGGCGTAGACAAGCGAGACCATGCCCGCAGTTCCGAGCACGGCGCCGATCATGCCGAGGCGTCCGGCGTGCCGGTCGGCGGCGAGCAGGGTACGGGTGCCCCAAAGAACAAGGATGCCGATGGGCACGTTGATGAAGAAGACCCAGCGCCAGTCCAGCAGGTCGGTGAGGAGGCCGCCCAGAAGGAGCCCGAGGACGATACCGAGACCTGACATCGCGCCGTAAAGCGAGAGCGCTTTGTCGCGCATCGATCGCTCGGAGAAGGTCGTGGCGATGAGCGCCAGAGCGTTCGGCGCTGCCATCGCGGCGCCGATGCCCTGTACGGCGCGAGCGATGATGAGCGTCTCGACATTCTGCCCAAGACCTCCGAGGAGCGAGGCGACCACAAAGACCGCGATGCCGACCTGGAGCGTGCGCCTGCGGCCCCATAGGTCGCCGAGTCGCCCGCCGAGGAGCAGCAGCGCGCCGAACGCAAGGATGTAGGCATTGACCACCCAGGGCAGGTGCACCGGGGCTACCCGCAGCTCCGTTTGAATGCTCGGCAGCGCGATGTTCACGATCGAGTCGTCAAGCACGAGCATGAGCTGCGCCGTCGCAATCACGAGCAGGGGTACGAGACCGCTTTGCTCACGAGTCTTTGTCAGCGTCATCAATTTCCTCCTTCACAGTGCCCACCGGGTCATCGCGAGACGCGGACGGGTTATGGGTTCCCGCTGGCGCGGTGAAGCACACGGGCACGTATGGCAATTGAGATACCCCCATAGGGTATTCCCATTTGGTTTGACGGGATCGCCCGGCGGGGGCCGTTGTTACGAGGCATCACACTCGGAGACACTGCACCGATTGACTGATCGTACCGTAGGGGGGTATGGTATTGATCATGAACGGTTACGTGGCGAACAAGGATGACCTGCTGAAGCGGCTGCGCCGCGCGGAAGGTCAGGTTCGCGGAATTGCGCGGATGGTTGAGGAGGACCAGTACTGCATCGACATCCTCACTCAGGTGTCGGCGGCGACGAAGGCGCTGGAGAGCGTTGCGCTGTCGCTGCTGGGGGACCACCTCACGCATTGCGTCGCCGAGGCTAGCGCCGAGGGCGGTGCTGTCGCGGAGGAGAAGATCCGCGAAGCCAACGACGCGATCGCTCGCCTCGTCCGTTCCTAACCGATTGACCCACTCACACGAGGAGACTGTGATGAACATCGACAACCGCGACGACCTGGGCCTGAAGGACTCTGCTGGCTGTGCGTGCTGCTCAACCGCATCAGCCCCCGCAATTGAGGACGCGTCGACGTCGGCGGTGTCCTCCGAGGTGCTGGTGGCGGGCATGACCTGCTCGCACTGCGTCATGAGCGTCACTGAGGAGCTGACCGCCATCGAGGGAGTCGAGGGCGTAGAGGTGGACCTCAACGCCGGTGGGACTTCGCGTGTAACGATCCGCAGTGCCACTCCGGTGGACACCGCTGCAGTTGCGGCAGCGGTGGAGGAGGCTGGCTACTCCTTGGCCGGCAGCTCATCATGAGCACGGTTGATGTCGAACTCGACATCACCGGGATGACGTGCGCATCCTGCGCGACGCGGATCGAGCGCAAGCTCAACAAACTGCCCGGCGTCGAAGCGACTGTCAACTACGCCACTGAGAAAGCCCGAGTGCGCGGCGAGGAGATCGACCCGGCCGCGCTGATCGCGGCAGTCGAATCCGCCGGTTACCAGGCCGCTCTTCCCGCTCCGCCCCCGGTTGGTTCCTCGGACGAGGGTGCCGCACCGGCAGCGGATGGTGAGTTGGTGTCGTTGCGGCAGCGTCTGCTGATCAGCACCGCCCTAGCACTGCCGGTCGCGGTGATGTCGATGGTTCCCGCGTTGCAGTTTGAGTACTGGCAATGGCTGGCACTTACTCTCACCGCCCCGGTGGCGGTGTGGGGTGCGTGGCCATTTCACCGTGCCGCGGCAGTCAATGCCCGCCACGGCGCAGCGACGATGGACACGTTGATCAGCGTTGGCGTGATCGCCGCGTTCGGGTGGTCGCTGTACGCCCTGTTCTTCGGCGGGGCCGGGATGCCGGGCATGACGATGACTTTCACGCTCGTCGGCGCCCCGCAGGCCGGCGGTCACGAGATCTATCTCGAGGTCGCCGCGCTGGTTACGGTGTTCATCCTCGCCGGCCGGTACGCCGAAGCCCGTGCCCGCAAGTCGTCGTCCGAGGCGTTGCGTGCATTGCTGGAGCTGGGCGCGAAAGACGCCGTGAAGATCGTCGGCGGGGTGGAGCAGCGGGTTCCGGTAGCGCAGCTGGTCGCCGGTGACATCGTGCTGGTCCGACCGGGGGAGAAGATCCCCTCCGACGGGCTCGTCGTCGACGGGTCCTCCGCGATCGACGCGAGCATGCTCACCGGCGAGTCCGCCCCCGTCGAGGTGGGCGTCGGGTCACGAGTTGTGGGAGCGACCGTGAACGTCGGCGGACGGCTCACCGTGGAGATCACCCGAGTCGGCGCGGACACCGAGCTGGCGCGGATGCGGCGTCTGATGGAGGAAGCGCAGACCGGTAAAGCCAAGGTGCAGCGCCTTGCCGACCGGGTCTCGGGCGTGTTCGTGCCCGTGGTGATCCTGCTGGCGATCGCGGCGTTCGCCGGCTGGTTGATCGTCGGAGGCTCGCTCGAGCTGGCGTTCACCGCTGCGGTGGCGACCCTGATCATCGCCTGCCCATGCGCGCTGGGCCTGGCCACCCCCACCGCCCTGCTCGTGGGAACCGGTCGCGGCTCGCAGTTGGGCATCCTCATCCGGGGACCGCAGGTGCTGGAACAGACCCGCAAGGTTGACACCATCGTGCTGGACAAGACCGGCACCGTCACCTCAGGGACTATGGCCGTCACCGCGGTACACCCCACCGATGGTGTCACCTCTGCCGAGCTGCTCGCCGCGGCTGCGGCGGTGGAGTCCGGATCGGAGCACCCTGTCGCGCGGGCCATCGTCACCGAAACCGGCCCGGTCCCCGCGGCGGAGACGTTCGCGTCCCACGCCGGTTTCGGGGTGCAGGGCATCGTGAACGGATCTCTTGTCGTTGCCGGCCGCCCCTCCTGGCTGCAGGAACAGTGGGGCATCACTCCTCCTGCTGACCTGCAGCGGGAAGCGGACAATCTGGAAGCGGCCGGGGCGACGGTGGTCGCGATCGGCCGTGACGGGGAGCATCTTGGCATCATCGCAGTCGCCGACACGGTCAAACCCACCAGTGCCGAAGCCGTTGCCCGGTTCAAGGCGCTGGGGATGACGCCGGTGCTGCTCACCGGAGACAACGACGGCGCCGCCCGCCACATCGCCGCGACCGTCGGGATCGACCAGGTCCACGCCGGTGTTACCCCGGCCGGCAAGCTTGACGTTGTCCGCCGGCTGCAGGACGAGGGCCGGGTAGTGGCGATGGTCGGTGATGGTGTGAACGACGCCGCCGCGTTGGCGGCCGCTGACCTGGGTCTTGCGATGGGCGGCGGCACGGACGCCGCGATCGCCGCCAGCGACATCACGGTCGTTTCCGGCGACCTGCTGGTCGTGGCCGACGCGATCCGGCTGGCACGCCGCACTCTGGGCACCATCAAGGGCAACCTGTTCTGGGCGTTCGCGTACAACGTCGCCGCCATCCCGGTCGCGATGGCGGGGCTGCTCAACCCGCTGGTGGCCGCGGCCGCGATGGCGTTGTCCTCGGTGTTCGTGGTGACCAACAGTCTGCGGCTGCGGGGATTCCGTCCCGCCCCGGCCACCACATCGACACTCACCTCACCCGACTCCCGCGTTCCCGCTCGAGTCTGACCTGCATCCCTTGGGGATGCAGCTTCGTGGAAGGAAGCTCGCCATGAGCCAGCACGACCACCACCACTCACCCGCCGGACACACCCCTCACGACGACGACACCGCCCGCGGCATGCGGGAAGCCGTCGCCGAACCCGAAACCGGCCACGCCCCGCACGACGAGCACGCCGGACACGCGCACGAGGCGCACGCCGGTCACGAGGCGCACGCCGGTCACGGCGAGGCGCATGCGGGTCATGAAGGCGCGCATGTGGGGATGGCGCACGGCGGGCATGCCGGTCATGGTGACCATGTCGGGCAGTTCCGCCGGCTGTTCTGGATCATGCTGGTCCTTGCCGTCCCTGTGGTCGGTTTCTCGGGAATGTTCTCGATGCTGCTCGGGTATCCGCTGCCGGACGCGGCCTGGGTGGGGTGGATCTCCCCGATCCTGGGCACCGTCATGTACGTGTGGGGTGGTGCCCCGTTCCTCACTGGTGCCGTCAGCGAGCTCCGAAACCGCAAACCCGGCATGATGCTGCTGATCGGGCTGGCGATCACTGTGGCGTTCGTCGCTTCCTGGGGTGCCAGCCTCGGTCTGCTGGATCACGAGCTGGACTTCTGGTGGGAGCTGGCACTGCTGATCGTGATCATGCTGCTGGGCCACTGGATCGAGATGCGGTCGCTGGCTCAGACGACCTCCGCACTGGACTCCCTCGCCGCGCTGCTGCCGGATGAGGCAGAGAAGGTCGTCGGGGACACCACGGTGACCGTCGCGCCAGGGGACCTGCAAGTCGGTGACGTGGTGGTGGTCCGCCCCGGCGGGCGCGTGCCCGCCGACGGACGGGTGGTGCAGGGTTCGGCGAGCATGGATGAGTCGATGATCACCGGCGAATCCCGCCCGGTACGCCGCAGTGACGGCGACCCGGTCGTGGCCGGCACGGTCGCTACCGACTCCGGGGTGCGGGTGGAGGTTTCCGCGGTGGGTGATAACACCGCCCTGGCGGGCATCCAACGCCTGGTCACCGAGGCGCAGAACTCTTCCTCGAAGGCGCAGCGGCTTGCTGACCGCGCCGCCGGGTGGCTGTTCTGGTTCGCTCTTATCGCGGCGGCCATCACCGCGGTGGTGTGGACGCTGGTCGGTCTGCCCGACGACGCGGTCATCCGCACCATCACGGTGCTGGTCATCGCCTGCCCCCACGCACTGGGGCTCGCCATCCCGCTGGTGGTGTCTATCGCCACCGAACGCGCCGCCCGCGGCGGTGTGCTCATCAAGGACCGGCTTGCGCTGGAAAGCATGCGCACGGTGAACACGGTGCTGTTCGATAAGACGGGCACCCTCACCAAGGGCACCCCCGCTGTGACCGGTGTGGAGCCGGTGGAGGGGATCGACGCGGACCGCCTGGTGGCACTGGCGGCCGCGGCGGAGTCGGACTCCGAGCACCCGCTGGCCCGCGCCATCGTCGCCGCCGCACGGGACAAGCACCTGTCCGTATCGGCGTCGACGGACTTTGAGTCCTCACCGGCGGTCGGGGTGCGCGCGACCGTGGAAGGTCAGCTCGTGCAAGTCGGTGGACCGTACCTGCTGGAGCAGGCCGAGGCACACGAGCTGCCCATCGCGGACCACTGGCGGGAAGAGGGCGCGATCATCCTGCACGTCCTCGTCGACGGGAAGGTCGCCGGCGCACTGCGCCTGGCAGACGAGATCCGCCCCGAGTCCCGGCAGGCCGTCGACGCGCTGCACGCCCGCGACGTGCAGGTTGTGATGATCACCGGGGATGCCGAAGCGGTCGCTGCGTCGGTCGCCGCCGAGCTGGGCATCGACCGGCTCTTCGCCGGTGTGCGCCCCGAAGACAAGGCGTCCAAGGTGAAGCAACTGCAAAACGAGGGCCGCAAGGTCGCAATGGTCGGCGACGGAGTCAACGACGCGCCCGCCCTCGCGCAAGCAGATGTCGGTATCGCGATCGGCGCCGGCACCGACGTGGCGATCGCGTCCGCCGGGGTGATCCTTGCCAGCGACGACCCCAGGTCGGTGCTGTCGGTGATCGAACTGTCCCGCGCCAGCTACCGGAAGATGAAGCAGAACCTGTGGTGGGCCGCCGGCTACAACCTGATTTCCGTGCCTTTGGCTGCCGGCATCCTGGCCCCGATCGGATTCGTGCTGCCGATGTCGGTCGGCGCGATCCTGATGTCGCTGTCCACCATCGTGGTTGCTCTCAACGCGCAGCTGCTGCGGCGGCTGGATCTGCGCCCGGACGCGGTGATCAACCACTGACCGGTGTGTCGTACCGTGGAAGGAGGGAGGTGACATGTCGCTGATCGCACTGATGGACCGGATTCGCGCCGGGCGGTCGATGGCGCGCACGCTGCTGCTGCTCATCGCTCTCACCGCTGCGGTCATCGCCGGCCTGCTGGCCATGCACTCTCTCAACAGCCACGCCACCGCGGACACCGGACACCACACCACTGTCACCGCCGCCGCCAGCGCGACCGTGGAGGACCACCATACCGGCGGCCCCGCAACGGACGAACCGTGCGCGGACTGCGGCTCCGGCCACGCCGACATGCTGGCCATGGCGTGCGTACTCGCCCTGCTAGCGACCGTGCTGCTGTTCGCCCGGCCGCGTGCCGGCCTGATCCAGCTGTCGGCTCTGCCGCGCCCACGACCTTACGGCCTTGGGCTTCGGGCGGAGCCGGACGTGCCCCCACCGTCTCTTACCGCTCTCTGCATCAGCCGTACGTGAAGCGACCGAGCCGGCACCCCTCCCGCCGGCTCCCACCCGCCCGCCCGTCATCCTGACCGGCGCATCTGTCACGTACACCCTGTTTGGAGACCCTGATGAAGATTCGTACCGCGGCGACCGCCGCGCTCACCCTCGCCGCCGCGCTCACCCTCACCGGCTGCGCCGGCAACAGCGGTAACGCCGGCTCCGGTTCGGAGTCCATGCCCGGCATGGACCACGGCAGCAGCTCCTCGTCGTCCGCGCCCGCCGCGGACTTCAACGACGCGGACGTCATGTTCGCGCAAATGATGATCCCGCACCACCAGCAAGCCATCGAGATGGCCGACATGATCCTCGCCAAGGACGGCATCGACGAGCAAGTCCTCACCCTCGCCGAGGACATCAAGGCCGCCCAGCAGCCTGAGATCGACCAGCTGCAGGAGTGGCTGGAAGAGTGGGGCGCCGATCCCGACACCGAATCCATGGACGACATGGACCACGGCGGCGGGATGATGACCGAGGAAGACATGGCGACGCTGGAAGCGGCCACCGGCGCCGACGCGGCCCGGCTGTTCCTCGAGCAGATGACGATGCACCACGACGGTGCCATCGAGATGGCGCAGGACGAAGTCGACGATGGGCAGAACGCGGACGCGGTCCAGATGGCGCAGACCATCGTCGACACGCAGACCGCCGAGATCGCCACGATGCAGGACCTGCTCGCGCAGCTCTGATGCGCCAGGTAAGGGGCGCCCACGTGGGCGCCCCTTACCCTGACTCGAAAGGTGCGTCATGCGCATTCATCTGCGCGCGACAACGGCCGTTGTCGCGTTCTTGACCCTGACCCTTACGGGCTGCACCCCTGCCAACCCTCCCTCCACGGGAGCGGAGCATTCGACGAACGCCCTGCACGTCCACGGGATAGTGTCCGACCCGCAGGGAACGGGCTTCCTCCTTGGCACCCATGGAGGCATCTATCGAGCATCCGCCGAGGGGGAACTTGGTCGTCGTGTCGGTGGTAACGACTTCGACGCGATGGGACTCACGCGAATCGGCGATGAACTCATCGCCTCGGGTCATCCCGGTAGCAACACTCCAGCCGAGCTGGGGGAGCAGAACCTCGGGATCATCCGCAGCAGTGACGGCGGCGCCACGTGGGAACCGGTCGCCTACACCGGGGAAAAGGACTTCCACGCTCTCACCGCCAGCCCTGACGGAGATCTATATGGGCAAGCCGCGGACAGCAATCTCTTGCTGAAAAGCACAGACCTAGGCGCGACGTGGAATGCGACCTCAGGGAAGCCGCTTGCGTTCGGGCTCGCCGTTGACGCCACTGGACGAATCATTGCCACCACTATCGACGGACCGCAGTTCAGCAACGACCACGGCGCATCGTTTACTCCGCTTGTTGATGCCCCGGACATTCAGCTCATCTCCGCCTCACCCAGCAACCAGCGACTGGTCGGCGTTGACAGCGAAGGTGCGATCTGGACCAGCACAGCCGATGACACCCGGTGGCACGGAGCTGGGACGGCGCACGGCACGCCTCAGGCCATCGCCATCACCGACGCCGGCGAGATTCTTATCGCCGACGACAGCGGGCTGACGTTACTTCCCGTCACCCGATGAGGTTCACGCAATCTAAGGGACACCCGGTCGTGCTTGCCCAGCCCCACCCGTACCCACAAACGCGCCAGCGGCCACTCCTTGTCGAATTTGCGGTCCACTCCGATTTCCCGGCGGCTGAAAACGGAGACGCTCGGTGACCACGAAGGAACAGCTAGAAGATCGGTATGGCCGCACTCCGCGGATCGCTCGTCGCCGGGTTGGTTGGCTCCTCGTCGCCCTGATCGGCAGCGCGTTGGTGGCCGCGCTGGCGTGGACCACGGTGTCGAACTCACTCGACGATGTCTCATATGACGACACGGGCTATGAGATCGTTGACGACCACACCGTGACGGTGTCGTTTCAGGTCGGGCCGCCCGCGAACACACCTTTTGTCTGCGCGCTGCAAGCTCTGGATGAGGACTTCGGTGTCGTGGGATGGCGTGTGATCGAATTCGCTGCGATAAAGACGACGGCGAAAGCGTTCGTTGAGTCAATCCCGACCGTCGCCCGGGCAACGACAGGCGTTGTTCATTCCTGCTGGGTCAACTAAACGGCGGTTCGCCGCCCTCGGATGGCGGCAGTGGGAGACCGCTAGTCCGCACGGTCGGCATGCTTCATCTGCTCGCCCCGCTGGCCGCCGCTGGCTAATCACTGCCCCTGGCTATCGGGGCCCGTCACGGCGCGGTCGCAGCGCGATCCACAGACCACATCGGCGACACAGGTAGCCCACCGGTTCGCTCAACTGATGCAGCTTGGCCCGCGGCAATGTTCTGCCGCAGCATGAGCATTGGACGAGCTCGTCACCGTTCATGCGAGCCGATCGCGGCGACGAGCTGCTCGGTGGTCGGCAGACCCGCTAAACCGGAGGGGGTCGCATATATGCGGCAAGCCAGCTCGTACGTCGGCTCCCCACCGGGAAACAGGTCCTCGCCGTCGAGAAGAATGGTGGGCGATCCTGCGAACCGGAGCTCAGCGGCATCCTCGGTAGACCTCACCAGCTGGAACGTCACCTCAGCGTCGCTCCCCAGAAAACGCAACGCCTCACGGACCCGATTGCCTGCGTCAATCCAGTTCGGGCACGCCTCGATATGGAGGATCTGAATACTCACGCCGCCACCATCCCTCACCTCATAACGTACGGCAGAACGCAAACCTCTTCCGCGATAACGGGGTGGACGGCCTAAGGCTTCCCGGTAGTGATCGTCGACGAGTTTCAGCCGCCCTTTGGCGACAACTCCACGGCCAGGCTGCGAACTCTTGCGGCGACGGCATCACGCATGGTGCGCACACCTTCGAGGTCCCACTTCTCGGGGTTGGGGAACTCCCATTCGACGTGCCGCCCACGGATCGGAGCGGGAAGCTGAAGTCCTGGCTTCATTGTCACCACCACGTCGGCATTGAACAGGTCTGCTTCGGTCACCAGGCGTGGGCGTGTCGTTGATGTGTCGGCGCCTACTTCTTGCAGCGATACGGCGATGACGGGGTTGATTTCGTCCGCGGGATTGAGGCCGGCGCTGGTAGAGAGGAATCGGCCCGGTGCAACGACATTCAAGAGGTGCGCGCCGAGTTGTGACCGTCCGGCGTTGTGCTGGCAGATGAAGAGGACCGTGAGCGGGATGGTCATGCGGGGACTTCAACGGGATGGCGTGCGCGCGACCATTCCTGTGTCGCCGTCTGCACGGCGTCCCACGCGGATCCGAGCGGGGGCGTATATGAGAGGTCGAGGTCGCTGATCTGTTCGACGGTGAGGCCAGCGAACAGGGCTGTGGCGTATGTGTCGACGCGTTTGGCGGTCTCAGTGCCGAGTCGGCCGACGAGCTGCGCGCCGAGCAATAGGCCGGTGTGGGTGTCGCCGGTGATGCGAATGTTGATGGGCTGCGCGCCGGGGTAGTAGCGCTTGTGGTCGTCTGCGATGGCTTGAGTGGTGGCTGGTGAGTAGCCGGCAGCTGCCGCTTCGTGTTCTCTCAGTCCGGTCCGCGCGGCGACGACGTCGAAGACCTTGACGACCTGGGTGCCGACGGACCCGGCGAACCGGGCCTGGCCGCCCAGCGCGTTCTCGCCGGCGATGCGGCCTTGCTTGTGGGCGGTGGTACCTAGAGGCGGGTAGGTCACGCCGAGCAGGCGGTGGTGAGTGATAACACCGTCACCCGCGGCGAATACGTGTGGGAGGCCGGTGCGCATCTGCTGGTCGACGGCCACGGCCCGGAATGCACCAACAGATGCGCCCGCGTCCTCGAGGCGGGACGCGTTGGGGCGTGCACCGACGACGGCGAGCACCAGGTCCGCCGTGTGTGAGACAGGCTCCCCGGCGTACTGGGCGTGCACGACCAGGCCGGTCGCGGTCTTTTCGACGGCCTTCACCGTGGTGCCGGTGTGCACGTCGACGCCGTGGTCGAGCAGTTCGGTGTGAACGACTACGGCCAGTTCCGGGTCCAGCGTGGACAGCACCTCGGGGCCGCGCTGCAGCTGGGTAACACGGATGCCGCGGCTCGCGAACCCTTCGGCCATCTCTAGGCCGACGTACTCGGCGCCGATGATGATCGCGGTGCGGGGATCGCGATCTTTGAGCTGCTGATCGAGGGCGAAGGTGTCGCCCGTGGAGTGGATGACGTGAACGCCGCACTCCGGTCCCAGTGCGTCCAGGCCGTGGATGCCGGCGAACGCTGGCAGCGCACCGGTGCCGACGATCAGCTCGTCATAGCCAATCTCGCTGTCCCCGTGGGCATCGCGAACAGAAAGCCGCCGGTTGGCAACGTCGATACGGGTGGCGAGAGTGTCCAGCCGCAGCCGCATACCGGTCGCTTCGAGGTCCGCATGAGTGCGGTGGGCAAGGGATTGCCACGGCTGGACGTCTCCGGAGAAGTAGTACGGGATGCCGCAGATGGAGTAGTTCGGGTAGGCGTCGGCGACGACAACGGTGACGTCGACAGTCGGGTCCAGTTCGCGGGCGCGCAGCGCGGCGGAGATTCCCGCGTCGCTGCCGCCGATGGCGACGATGTGCATAGGTGTCCTGTCGAGGTCGTGATGCGAGGGGCGGGTTAGTGAGTGAGGAGTTCGCTGAGCAGGTGCTCCACGCGAGCACGGATGTCGTCCCGCACCCGGCGGACCCCATCCAGGTCCAGGCCGGCAGGATCGTCCAGCTGCCAGTCGAGGTATCGCTTGCCGGGGTACAGCGGGCAGGCGTCGCCGCAGCCCATCGTGATCACGGCGTCCGCGGCGCGCACGACGTCATCAGTGAGCGGCTTGGGAAACTCGTCGGTGACATCCAAGCCGATCTCGGTGAGCACTACGGCGACGTCGGGCAGGATGCGTTCGCCTGGCTGCGACCCGGCGGAGCGGACATGGACCCTGTCGCCGGCGATGTGCCGGGTGAGCGCTGCGGCCATCTGGGAGCGGCCGGAGTTCTGCACGCAGACGTAGAGCACCTCGGGTACGGGCTTGCCGAACAGTCCCTTGGACTCTGTACGCGGTGACGCTGTCCGCGGTGCCGGCATCGGGAGAGAAGGGACTCGGGCTGCAGGCAGCATCGTGGGTGCTCGGGCTCATCGGCGCCGGGCAAGTACTCGGCCGGCTCCTCTACCTGGCCTTTCCGCCCCATGCCGCACCGTGGATCGCGCCCACCACCGTGGGGGTGCTCGGCGCCGCAACGCTTGCCGGCTACGCCATCGCCACCGAACCCGGATGGATCTTGGCCACCGGCATCGTCGCCGGCGCGATCCGCGGCGCGCTCACCCTGGTACAGGCCTCGGCCGTCTCGGACCGCTGGGGGACAACCGCCTTCGGACGGCTCAACGGCCTCTTGACCGCGCCGGTCACCGCGTTTACCGCTCTCGCGCCGGGTGTGGCAGCGACACTGGCCAGCACGCTCGGTTCGTATCAGACGATGAGCTTGGTGATGGCGGCCATCTGTCTGAGCGGAGGACTGCTTGCCGTTCGACGGTGACCTGAATTCTCCTCGCGGGAATGCGGTGAGGTGGGTGACGGTCGGTGCAGCCGCCGACTGCGCCGTCAGACGCGGCGGTTACCCAGTTGCCTTCCAATGGAGACCCAACAACGTGAACGCTCGGGCGAGGTCGGGGTTGTCGTCGGTGACCGGGTGAGGGGGGCCGTCTGGGGTGATGAGTTCGCTGACGTCGTTCTCGCTGCGCTGGAACACCGCCCACAACCGGATGTCGTCGCCCATGCGGCTGCGGAACGCGATCCCGTCCACGAGCGGCTGCAGCGCGGTCTTGTCGCGAAGGTCGAAAAGGAACCGCGCCACCGTTCGGGTGATGTCTCGTTGCCTGGGATCTTTGAGGAGGGAGGCGTCGACGTCGTGTGGTGGGATGCCGAGCCGGTCGAAGACGCCGGCGTCAACGAGGAAGGCAAGCGCTTCGGCGTGGGTGACCTCAGCGTAGGTGCCGATTTGTAGGCCGCGCGCGTACAGACGGTCATTGAGCCAGTCCAAGCCGATGGCGCCGCGTTCGGGGTCGGGGTAGTCCTTTGCGGCGTGATCGTCATCTTCGATCGCGGCGAGCTCCGCATAGGCGAGGTCATTGGGGCGTTGGGAGGCGAGCAGCTCGAGAAAGCAGCCCAGCAGGCTGTCTCCTGTGTAGAGCGTGCGGAAGTCAGCGTTCTGATCATCCCAGCGCCCGTTGAAACGACCCCGGTCTTTGGCGTACTCCCACGGGGTCCACTGCCACGGGTCGGGGGCGTAGCCGACACGCCAGACCGGCCCGGGGTCCCCAGACACCGGCAGTTGCAGCGGGGTCATCCGACGAATGTGAACGAGCTTGCCGCCGCCATCACCTCGCGGGCCGCCTCAATCGGACGGTTCTCGCGAATGTAGCGGGCAGGAGCCTCATGACCCAGAGCAGGGTTCGAGCCCATCAGCCAGCTCTGGATAGTGGCGGTGTCGTAGCGTTCCCGCATCAGCCGTGCGGCCTGGAACGCAAGGCGGAGCCGTGCCTCGTCCTCGGCACCGGGGGACCGCTGGCCGGTGGCCCAGTCGCTCACTGGCCTTGTGTTCTTCACGTTGCCGACATAGGCCACCAGCCGCACCCCGACCAGATCGCGGAGGCGCTCGACGAGCTCCGGCAGCGGAAGCTCAACCGCCTCCCGTGCCGCCTGCAACCCGGGGCGCTGATCTGAGAAAGCTACGCGCGCGTTCATATCTGCGACATTACGCCTCGCACCTCGGAATCAACACTATTTTCGCACCCTCAATCGACGGCGCGTTCCAACCTCCTATGTCACGCATATCGCTCACTTGATACGTAGCCGTGGCGCCGCTTCGACGTCCCTAGATCACGGGGGAGTGCACCTGGCTTCGTCGGCGACTTCTCAAAGCGGTGCTGGGACGGTGGAGAACAAAGCTTGAAGCGGGGCCATGAGCGAGGTCCACATGCCGGTCACCATGAGCAGGCCAAGGGCGACCAACATCCCGCCGCCGATGAGGTTGACGGCCCGGATGTGGCGTCGGACAAACGTGACGGAGCGCGTCGCCCAACCGAAGCCGAGGGTAAGAAGCAGGAACGGGATGCCGAGACCGAGCGAGTACGCCACGCCAGAATCGCTGCCCGTGTGGCGGATCCGGAATTGAACGACATTGTCAGGATGACCGCGAGGGTGGGGCCGATGCAGGGTGCCCAGCCCACTCCGAGTGCGACGCCCAGCAGCGGGGCGCCGATGAGCCCGAGGCCGCCGCGCACCTTGAGATGTGTGTTGCGCTGTGCGCGACCGAACCACCCGACGAAGATGAGACCCATCACAATGATGACCGCCCCGAGAGCGCGAGCGATGAGGTCGGCGGCCTGAAGGAGGAGCCGGCCGAGGGTGCCGCCGAGGATGGCCATGCTTACGAAGACGACGGTGAACCCCGCGATGAACAGCAGCACGCCGAGTACCAATCGACGCCGGCTCGGCGCCTCAACGGACTCAGGGATATCCGCGGCAGAAGTAAGAGCGCTGGTCGCCCTGTCGCCCGCGCGTGCTGAGCCCGCCGAAGTTTGCACCGCGACGGGCAGGGCGGGCGGGGGCGGCCGCGCCGCCGATGAAGCCCAGGTATCCGGGCACGAGGGGGAGCACACAGGGGGAGAGGAAGGAGAGGGCGCCGGCCAGAAGCGCAATCGGTATCGCGATCAGCAGGGAGCCGTCGGCGACGAGAGCGCCAACGTTCACGGCTCCTCCAGTGCGTCGCGCACGAGCGTCTCGAGGATTGAGGAGTCGTCGATCTGGCCGACGACACGCGCCGCGACGCGGCCCTGCTTGTCGAGCACGAGCGTGACGGGGACGGCGTTGAGTGGAGTCTCTCCGGCGAAGGCGAGCTTGATTGACCCGTCTGCGGTTGCTAGTGCGCTGGGGTACTGGACGCCGTAGGTGGACGCGAATGCGCGCGAGGCCTCGGCGCCGTCGTAGAGATTGACGCCCAGGAAGGCGACGTTCTGGCCTTCGAACGAGGCATGGGCGGCGGCGAGCTCGGGCGCCTCGACGCGGCACGGTGCGCAGGCGGCGTACCAGAAGTTCACCACGAGGACGTCGCCTGCGTAGTCGGCGTGGGTGGTTGTGCCGCCGGTGTCGAGCACACCCTCGAATTGCACCGGCTGGGTGCGCTCGGCTGCCGGAATCTCGACCACCTGGAAGCCGTCTGCCGCGACGAAACCCTTGTTGTCGCCGGATCGGTACTGCTCGGCGAGCGGGTCGCTCGCGCAGCCCGCGAGCGTGAGAAGGGTGGCCAACGCGAGTGCAGCGGTGGTAGCGCGAAAGAGCGCGCTACCCCGCATGTTTGAGGGGAGCAGGCTGGTCATTGGCGTCGAACCTTGATCATTGCGCCGGCCACGAGGAAGACGACCGCCGCCGCTGGTTGCGCGGCAGTCCACACCGGGCCAGTGAACGGGAACGGGAACACCGGGTTCCACAGCACGGCGATCACGGCGAACACCGGCACCCACCACCAGTGCCGTGCTTGGATCGCGAACCAGCCGACGACCACCGCGAGGATAGACACGGCGAACAGCACTCCCAGGTACCAGTCGCTGGCCATCAGCACCGGTGCGAGGAACAGCACCGCTGCCGCCAGCAGGCCCGGCGCGAACGCGTTCCGCTGATACAGGGACGGTGTCTTCTGGTTGCCCGTCATGATTCACCCACCGCCGCACCTGTCGAGGGTTGCCTGGTGGTGGGAGTGATGCGGCGCCGCGCCCACATCGCGCCTGCCAGGACGATCACGCCGGCGCCGAGGGCGATGTCGGCGATGTTGCCGATGAAGAGATTGCCGTACGCGAGAAAGTCTGTGACGTGCCCGATACCGAACCCGGGCGGGGAGAATAGCCGGTCGATGAGGTTGCCGATCGCGCCGCCCAGGATGAGCCCGATCCCGGCCGCCCACCACCCGCTGCGGGAACGGGCCGCTGCGACGGTCAGCAGTGCTACGGCGAGGATGCTGAGCACGGTGAGCAGCCCGGTGGCTCCGGCGCCGAGGGAGAGGATCGCGCCGGGGTTGAATGCCAATTGCAGCCCGAGCAGATCGCCGAGCAATAAGATCCTTTCGTCCTGACTCAGTTCGCCGCGCGCGGCAGCTTTGGAGACCTGGTCGATCAGGACGACGCTGGCGGCGGCGATACAGGCGATCGCGAACCGTCGCACTCGCTCAGGTCTCATCGGTTTTCCCGGCCGTACCGCCCGTGGTGGGAGTTCCGGCTGCGATGTCGCGGCGGCGACGCTCCCGCGCCATGAACAGCACCACGATGACCAGCCCGCCGAGGACGACTACGCCGCTAATGACAGCGACGATGGGCAGGAGCGCGCCCGCCTCGGTGGGCACGCCGCGGCCACCGGTTCCGGGGGTGTCGCTGTGGGTGGGAGCCGGTTCGGCGGTCTGTTCTGGCGTCGCTTCTGGCGTGGGGGTTTCGACGGCCGCGGGGGCGGCTTGGACGGTGTATCCGAATTCGCCGCTGATGGGGTGGCCGTCGCTGGAGACCACCTTCCAGCGCACGGTGAACGGCCCGGCGGGCGTGTCCTGCCGTACCGGCTGGGTGAGGTTGGTGCCGGCGATGGCGGGCGGGTCAGTGGCGATGTTCCGACCGTCGGTGCCGATCACTTCGATGACCGCACTGGCGGGATCGGAATTGAGTTCGCCGCTGAAAGCAAGCGTGAGTTCGGTGGGGGCTGCGGGAAGTGTGTCGCCGGCTTCCGGGGTGGATGACAGGAATTCGTCATGGGCGGCGGCGGGGCCCGCGGTGGCAACAACGAAGAGGCTGCTCAAGAACAAGGTGGCGAGGGCGGTGAGGCCGCCTCGGCGGCGGGGATTACGCATGGGTGATGTGTTCTCCGGGGTGTGATTGCGGTTCGATCTGGAAGGTGGAGTGCTCGATGCTGACCGGGAAGTGCTCGGCCACGCACTCCTGCAACGACTGCAGCAGCGCGGCGGACTGTTCCGGTGTGAGGGTGTCGTCGACGACGACGTGTGCGCTGAGGGTGGGGAGGTCGGTGGAGACCTGCGAGGCGTGCAGGTCGTGCACGGCCACGACGTGCGGCAGGGCGAGGATGTGGGTGCGGACCTCGGCCAGATCCAGGCCGGGCGGGGTGGACTCCAGCAGGACACTGCCGGACGCGCGCAGCAAGATCAGGGTGCGGGGGATGATCAGCAGCGCGATGAGGATGCCGGCCACTGCGTCCGCCTGATACCAGCCGAACGCGGCGATCACGATGGCACTGACGATCACGGCGACCGATCCCAGCGCGTCGTTTACGACCTCCAGGAAGGCGGCACGCATATTCAGGTTCTGCTTGCGTCCGCTCATCAGGACGAAAAGCGCCACAATGTTGGCCACCAATCCGACCACGCCGAAAAAGAGCAGGCTGCCGGACGCGATCTCCGGCGGCTCGAACAACCGGCGAACACCCTCGACCAACGCGAAGATCCCCACGCCCAGCAGCAGCGCGGCCTGAGCGAGCGCGCCGAGCACCTCGGCACGGCGCAGCCCGAAGGTGTGCCGGTCCGTGGGTGGCCGATTCATCAGGTGCGCAGCGGTGACTGCCAGCGCCAGTCCGATGACGTCGGTGAGCATATGGGTGGCGTCGACGAGCAACGCGAGACTGCCGGTGATGATCGCGCCGACCACCTCGATGATGAACACCGAGAGAGTGATCGAGAAAGCGATCAGCAGCCGGTTGCGGGGCGTGCCGCTTTGGCCGGTGTCGTGGCTATGTCCTGCGCCCATGACGGGCTCCTTCCAGAGACGATCGTTGCCGGTATCGACGTCGAAGCTTGCCTGACCCTCGCCGCTGCTGACTGCCTGTCGTCGGGGCCATCTCCGTCGAGGTCACTGTTCGACGGCGGCCTGGATGGCGGCCTCGAGGTCGGTCCAGTTCTGCAGCTCGAGCTGTTGGCCGTCGACGAAGAAGGACGGTGTGCTGTTCACTCCGAGTGCCCGGCCCTCGTTGAGGTCCTGTTCTACGCGCGCCAACGTCTCGGGGTTCTCGACAGCGGCGTCGTACGCGGCCATGTCGAGCCCGAGCTCCTCAGCGAAACCGCGGAACAGGTCGGCGCGGGATTCTTGCGCCTCGCCCCACTCCGCCTGCGACTGGAAGAGCTGGTGGTACATGTCCTCGAACCGGTCCTGCTGTGCGGCTGCCTCTGCGGCGATCGCGGCGTTCTTGGAGTTGAAGTGGCCCGGGAGTGGGAAGTACCGCACGACGTAGGTGATCTCGCCGGCGTACTTCTCGCGCAGCTCTTCGACGACCGGGTAAAACGCCCCACATGCTTCGCACTCGAAGTCCAGGAACTCCACCACCGTGACCGCGCCCTCGCCGCCCTTATCGAGAACATGTGAGTTCGAACGCGTCACCTGCAGGCTCTCGCTGTCGCCTGGGGTAGAAGCGGTCTGGCTTTGATTGACGAGGACGTAGATCAACGCGGCAACCAGCAACACCACCACAACGGCAGTGGTGGCAAGGGCCACCTTCACGGGGGTTTTCATGGACACTCCAAACACAGACATCGGTCAACACGGTCGCCGGCACGCGGCCGGTAGCGGGGCGCCGTCGGACGGGCGCCAGCAGCCGATGTCAGGTTCGAGAAAGTGAGAGCTGTGCCAGCGACAGCGGGGGAGTGAAGGGCCGCGCCGAGACGATGGGCGGCAGCGGTAGCCGCGGTGAGAGTTGGATCAGGTGTGATGGTGACCGCACCAGCCGACGCCGGACCGCGACGAACATGATGAGGACGCACAACACGCCCAGCGCGCAGCCGACGACGCCCAGCAGGATCCCGCTCGCTTGGCTTACCTGGGACGTGCTCGGCAGGGTGAACGCGTCTGAAACGGCCGGATGAGACTGCTCGGCGGCGGCTACCGCCGGTACCGCCGCGGCCACCTCAGCGGGGTTCTCTGCTTCGTGGTGCATGGCCGACCATGCGCCGATCACCAGCAGGAGAGCCAGACCCAGGTAGGTAACGATCTTCGTTATCAGCAGCCGCTCATTCAACATCCTCGTCTGCGGGAGACGGGGCGTTGGAGACATGTCGTTTGATGCTACCAATCCGGTCTGGGGTCAGCCCCGGCGGTCAGTCGTCATCGTCATCGTCAAGTGCGCCGAAGGGTGACTCGACGTCTCCTCGCCATGCCTCGATGCCTTCACGGATCGCGAGACCGGCGACGACGAGAGCGGCGACGGAGTCAGCCCACATCCATCCGAACAAGCTGTTCAGCAGCAGTCCGATCAGGACGGTGCCGGAGAGGTAGATGCACAGCAGGAGTTGCTTCGCGTCGGCCTGCACACTCTTGGAGCCCAGCTCGCGCCCGGTGCGGAACTCGAACCACGCAAGAACGGGCATCACGATCAGACTCAGGGTGGCGATGCCGATGCCGAGCGGGCTGTTATCCACTTCCTCCAGCCCGCTCAGGGTGAGGATGGCGTCGATAATCACGTATGCGGCGAGAGCGAAGAACGCGATGCCGATCGCACGAACGGTGCCCTTCTCCCACCGCTCGGGATCCTTCCGGGTGAACTGCCACGCCACCGCGGCGGCGGAAAGCACTTCCACGATGGAGTCGAGACCGAATCCGATGAGAGCGGCAGAAGACGCCATGGAGCCCGCCCAGATGGCGACGATGGCTTCGATGACGTTGTAACTGATCGTGAACGCGACGATGAACCGCACCCGGCGGTGAAGGACCTCCCGACGCTCCACGGAAACGGGCGCGCTCATCGGGAGACCTCCGGGCAGCAGCCGGGAACCCTGCACGCTGCATCCACGCAAGGGGCGTTCTCGTCCACCGCGAGGGTGACGTCCACGAGGGTGCGCATTGCCTGGGCGAGATGCGCATCGGCGATCTCGTACCGGGTCTGGCGGCCCTCCGGCTCCGCCACGACGATGCCGCAGTCACGCAGACAGGTCAGGTGGTTGGAGACATTCGAGCGGGTCAGCTCGAGATTTCTGGACAACACAGCCGGATAGCTCGGCCCGTCAAGGAGCGTCATCAGGATTCGGGAACGGGTGGGATCCGCCATCGCACGACCCAACCGGTTCATCACATCCAAACGAGAAGCAAGAGTCAGCACACACTGACTATACAGCAGCTGCTGTACATTGAACGAGACGACGAATCACATCCGGCTACCCGTCGCGAGCGGGCCGGAGCGCGAGTAAGGGATATGAGAGGCCCCGGAGGCCAAGCTATGGGAGCCTCCCCAAGTGTGCCGGCCACCCATTTGCTATTCAGGCGTGTCGCTGCGCAAGCGCAGGGCGATCCACAGGCCGCATCGGCGACACAAGAAGCCCGCGCCATTGCTCAGCCGGTGCACTTTGGACCGCGGTAATCCTCTATCGCAGCACGAGCACTCGACGACATCATCACCGTTCATGCGTTCTGAGCGCATCGATAACTTGCTCTCTCCTGGCCGCACACGACGCACCGCCACCCGGTTGAAGTCGTGCGCATCAACACTCCACACGACGGGCACCGCGGGGGGAGCTCAGCGCCCATCGGAGCATGCTACGCCGATCATCCAGTCAGCACAGTAGGCCTATTTGGCGGCGCAGCGGATCGAGGCCAACGTCATGCTGCGGCTAAGGCACTTTCTGCGAAGCGTTTGATCTCGCCGTCCTCCATGAGCACGGAGTACACCAGAAAGGGTTCTTGATGGCCGACGCTGCTTAGCTCGGCGGTCCTCCCCGAGTATGGATCGATGACCTGACCAGGGCCGCAGGGGGCGATGACAGCATCACCGCTTTGGAAGTTCACGTTGTCCTCATCCCGTCATAGTCGGCGTCGTCACGACTGGAAACCTACGGCCTTGACATCCCGCGTTGCCTCTGGGGGCTCGCCAAGTTCGCCGTCGGATGCGGCATCACACACGCTATCGCCTGAGTTGGAGTCCTCCGGCTTCGGGTTGCTAAGTCGGCGGTCACCGTTCAGTCTCAACAGTGAGGCGGCTACGAGGCCTCCACGTCAACGGTCGCCGACCTTGTCGTCGGCGGCTTCCTCGCCCGCGTTGATCTTGTCGCCGAACTTGCCGCCGGTGGCAGAGTCAGTCGCGTCGCCTGCTTTGTCGATCGCGGCGTCGGACACCTGCTCGCCCTTCTCGCTATTCGCGGCGTCCTTCGCCTTGTCTGCAAGGCCTCCGAAATCTGCCATGGCGATCCTCGTCTTTCACGATCAGTGTGTATCACCGCCCAGCGCGGTGACAGCAGTCTTCGATGCCCCGGGCGCAAAGGGCAGGGGGGTTGACAGCGATGGCGATGTCCGTCGCGGATTGCTCCAGGCCGACGCCGGCTCACAGCGCTCGCGTCAAGGGCGGCGCAGCGGGCCCGGCGCCCTCGGCTGCCAGATCCGCTGCCATCGGCAGAGTCTGGGCCGATGAGGCCGACCCTACGCCACGGAAATGTGTTGTGTTCGGGGCGCCGATGCTGTCAGGAGGACGGAGGGGCCGGGATGGGGATGAGGGCGATCGGTACTCCGAGGTTCAGCCACAGATACGCGTCTCGTCGGGCGCCTTCGCCATCATTGACCAGGAGCCAGCCACCGTTCTGGGTGAGGGCAGCGATCTCATCCTGTATCTCGGCGAGCTCTCGGCCGCCGACGCTGTACAAGGCGTTGCCGTACAGGATGTCGATGCGTTTCATCGTGCCGCGTTCCCGTTCGAGGGGGTCGCGGGGCTTTCTTGGGCTGGTTCAGGGACGGTGTAGAGCCCGGCCGGCGAGTTGGCGGTGAACATCAGCGCTTCAATCCACAAGCTGTTGATGCTCGGTGAACGGTTGCCGTAGAACTTGTAGACCAGCGAGACCCGCGGGTGCAGCCACACCGTGGTACGGCCGTTGCCGATGCTGGAGTCGTCTTTCCAACTGAAATAGAACGACTCTCCGCGACGAAGCTTCGTACCGATCACGGCTTGCAGGTGCGCCAGCACCCGATCGTCGAAGTCGAGTCTCAGGTCCGACTCGTAAATGAACTTGCCCATCAGCGTGTTGTCCCGTCGACGATCTGATCCGGGGACGAGCCGGGCTGCAGCCCGACTGAGGAGGCCGCTCCTTGAGTATGCGCCATCCCTACCGCGCGAAGAGCTGGGTGGTCCGCATGCTGCCGGCGCTGCAGACCCATAGGCCGCAGAGTAGCCGAGCCAAGAGCAGGATCCGCTTGGGTGCCCAGTGCCGAGACCGCGGGCGCCGCTCGCTCAGCGGTGGCTCACCGGACGATTCCTCGAGCAGCACTGACCGGTTCGACACACCGCTGAGCGCGGCACCGACGGCCAGCGTTTGCCGCCTGGCGGCTGATCCCGCCACACTAGGGCTTCACCGCTACCAAGGGACAGCGCGTATGGATGACAAGCGAGTCGCTGGGCTCGTGGCAGGGATCGGGTTCGTCATCGCTGGGACGATCACTGCGACCTTTCCCGCCGGTGGTGTGCTCGCGTTCGCGGCGATCGTGATCGGGCTCCTGCTGGTTGTGACTTCGGGGGCGACCTTGTGGCGTGCCCGGGGTCTCCGCCGGCCGAAGGATCGCGGCGACCGTGGCTCGTCTGCCGGTCCACGAAGGCTCAAAGCGCTTCCCGCTGTGAGTCTGAGGGAGTGGAGTGCGGACAGTCCCTGGGGAACCACACCGTGGGGGCTTGCGGCACGGATCGCGGCAACCTCCATCACGACTCTGGTTTTCGTGGCGGTCGCCAGCAATCCAGTGGACGTCACGGCGGGCGTAGCCTCTGCGATCGAATTCGCCCTTGGGGTCGTCCTGGCGGCGGCGTTCTTCGTTCCCCCGTGGGCTATCGAGCGCTGGACAAAACCGGTCGTCCTGCTTCCTCGCCGCCTCGACACGCTGCTGATGGTTCCGGCAGCTGGACTCACTCTGATCGCCGCCATGATGCTCTCCGCTGGACACGCCACCTTGGGCATCCTCATCGGCGCGGTCCAGCTGACCTATGCAGCAATCGCTGGTGTAGTGCTCCAACGGCGGGAACGCTCCTCGGCCGCTAACCGCGCCCAAGGATGAACGGCTCCTGCAGAGCCCGGTCGGGGATCGGATTCCGTGCGGGCTTCGCTGGGATCAGCTGGCTGCGACATCGTGTTGCCAGTCCAGCGGTACTTGTGATCGTCTGGGGCGGTGCCCCGCCCAGACAGAGACTTGCACCGCGCCCCCGCCTGGCGGGAACCACCCCAGGATGAAGCCCCTACGATCTTGGCGGCCGTCGAAATCCTTGCATCGACCCCGAGCGTGGCGCTCGCATTGGCCGGTGGACGGGTGTACAGCAACGGCCTGGAGCTGCAGTTGGAGATGCACGGCCGTCGTCGCAGCGAAGACGACCGAGAGTGGGAGCGGATACGCGATGTGTTTTTCGGTCGACCTGCCTGGGTGCAAACCGATGTGGAGCGCATCCAGGCCCTGACTATTGCCGTGTCGGTGGACGACGGTGACCCAGTCATTGCGGATCCGCTCGCACATGCGCGGGGGCCCATTGACACGGAACCTAGCGGGTGGTCGGTCGCGCTCAGGCCGCTCGGTGGCAATGGGAATCCTCTAGTCATGCGGTCTACGTTGAGTCTTTGGCTGTGGCGGCTGCCGCCCGCCAATTACTTGGACATCAGCATCCGGTGGCCTGCCTTTGGCATCGCAAAAAGCACCGGACGTGTCGACATCAGCGGCGTCGCTGGCCTCTATCGGAACTCTCAGCGACTCTGGTCAAACGACTAGAGGCCCGCTCATCGATCCTCCGGCGCATAGTGCCGTCGAAGCGCTCAGGCGGGTTGAGCGACGGGGGTTCGCCTCGGGCGTTGTGAGCGCGCCGCAAGGGCGGCGAGCAGGCCCACGACGGGCAGCAGGTTGAGACCGAGGCCAGGTTGCAACGCGATTGCAACCGTCATGATCACTGCGGCCGAAACCGCCAGCACGAAGGGGGCACGTCCACGAAGAAACAGACTGACCCCCGCGACGACCAATGCAACGGCGGCGACTAGCGCGGCGGGCCCGATGGCGGCAAGCCATAGCTGTTCCGCCGTCAACGCCGAATTCTCGTCGCGCACCAGCGTGAGCGTGGTCGACCAGAACCAACCGAGCACCGAGCCGGTGATGGCCAGGCCAAGTAGCCACAATCCCATCCGCGATCGCCGTTCATCGCGGACCCCGCCAGCGATAAGGGAACCAAGCACCACCGTCAACAACCACATCGCCCCGAGCACCACAGCAAGGGACACGTACCCGATCCCATCCGCGCATGTCCAAGTGCCGGCACCTTCCGTTCCGGCCGGGTAGGTGCCGCACCCGATGTGGAGTTGATCCCGGATCAACCAGACCGCGAGGGGACCAAACGCAACACTGACCACCCCAACCAGAAGTACTGCAAGCACTCCGATTCCGCGTGAGCCGTCGCCGCGCGGCTCCTGCCGTTCGGGAGCCTCGTGAACGACATCCGTGGCATCCATCAGGTCAAACCATAGCTCCACGCATCGGCGTACCTGTCGCACGCGACGGATCCCGCTCCGGTCACGGGGACGCGTTCGGCGCCGATCTGCTGTCGTCGGGCAGATCGAGAAATTGCTCATGCTCGGGCGTTGCGTGGGCGGATAGGTGCGGTGGGTCGTCATTTTCGTTCCGACGAGCGAGACTGTTGGCGTCGCCGTGGCTCACGATTTCCACTGCCACCGAGTCCCACTTGTAGAGCTGCGTGCCCGCGGCCGGCGATTGCGACACGATGTAATACAGTCCGGGCCATGCGAGCGCCCCGATCGGAGGACCATCGGGATCACTGTTGGCGAGTGTCACGCCGGCTTTGGTCGCTAAGTCTCGACCAACGTGGAACGGCAGACCGACCACGTCAGGGACGGTCACCCGCTCCGCTGCGCGCATGTCCATGACCTGACGCTACTCCCGAGGTTGAAAGCAATCGCCCTGCAAATCGAACCAGTGCGTGATCTTTCGTTGAGGGGTCGTGTCTCGTGCGCGCCGCGTGGACGCGAGAGTGGTGGCCGGACGCTACTACGCGATGCCCGTTTACCCCGCTCGATGAAGATGCCCGCTCGGGTGCCCTAATCGGCCATCGATCGACGCGACTGACGCGATCGCTTAGATGCGCCCTCACCAAATGCAACAGCAGTGCACGCAGGCGCGCGTTGGATGAGTGGCCAGCAGCGTTGAGAGATGCTTGCACCTAGAACGAGATCCCGAGGCCGCTCGCACCGTTTGTGATTGGGGCGGCGGGCCGTGCCGCCTGGTTGCGTGCGGCCCGTCGTAGCTCGGCTTCCGCTGCTCGAACGGAATCGTTGATTGTGACCTCCGTCGTTCCCCGGAGCATTGTGGCGACTAGGTGCTCGCGCGCGGCTGCGTCGGTTCGACCAATGGCGATTGCCTCGTTGTGGTGGCGCCCGCGTGTGAGCCCGACGTAGAGGCCGGCGGCGTCGACGTCGGGACCAACGATGGCAGTGTCGGCGGTCTCGCCCTGGATTCCGTGCACCGTTGATGCGTACGCGAGTACCACATGGTCCATCGCGTAGTCGCGCGTGATGCGGCGTCGTTCGCCGGTGTCCGTGGTGGAGACGAGGTCGATCGTGCCGGCGTCGATGCGGTTGACGATCCATTGTGCCCGGTTCTCGACGCCTGTCCGCGGATCGTTGCGGCGGGTCTGCACGGTGTCGCCGACGAGGAGTCGTTGCTCGTCTCGTCCCCACGCGAGGACGGTCGGGTCGAGTTCGCGGGCTTCCACGCGAAGCTGTTGAATCTGCGTGTTGATCGCATCGGCTTCGCTGTTCGACCCGCAGACGAGTGCGACTCGGCGTCCGTGAGCGGTCCCGTCGAGATAGCCGGTGACCATGGCGGCTCGTGCTTGCTCGATGCTCTCGACGCGTCGAACATGACCGCGCTTAGCCAGTTCGGTGCCAATTCGGAGTGCATGGTCGCGGTCGCGCGGATCGCGCAGTTGCAGAGTCAGAGCCGCGTACTCGGGGTCTCGGAAGCGGTGCACCGTGTTCATCTCGATGGATACCGTGGCGTGCCGCATCGCGGTTGCCATGGCCCCCGCGTGGCCGACGGGAAGAGCTTGGCGGGTGTCGCCCACCATCGCCACTCCAGCGCCGGTTTCGAGTGCGACCTCGGTGAGAGCGTCCGCGGTCTGCAGGTCGACCATGCCCGCCTCGTCGACCACGATCCGATCTCCCGGATCAAGCGCGAACCGCTGCGGACTGTGATACGTCTGGCCGGTGGACGGATCGATGTCGCCTAGTGCAAGCCGCGACCACACCTGCGCTCCGGCTCTGTCCCGCGACCACCGGTAGCCGTAGTCGTGCAGCAGGGCGTGGAGACTCGAGGCGTCCGCACCGGTCTCCCGCGCCGCGACGGAGGCCGCCTTACGGGTAGGGGCGACCACAAGCATCCGCCGATTTTGCCAGTCGAGGGCACGGTACGCCGCGCGCAGCATCGTTGTCTTGCCCGCACCGGCAGGTCCGGTCACCGCAACCAGGCCGTGTGTCCCGGCGATCGCGCATGCCGCCGCTGACTGCGTCGCGTCGAGCTTGTCGAGCCCTTCACCGGATGCCGCGCCACGGCGCAGCTGGTCGGGGAGGAGCGATCGGCCGGCGACGGCGATGGCGTCGAAGCGTCGTCCGACGCGCACCTTCAGGCGCATCGTCTCGGTCGCCATGAGTGCTTTGACATGACCTGGCACGTCGGCCGCGGGGGAGAGTCTGATGATGTGCCGCCCGGCCCGCGCCTCGATGTCTTCGACAATCTGGTCGAGCGTCTCTCGTTCGGCCACGATGCCGGTGCCGGCGAGTGCGCGCAGGGCTCCGGCGTGCAGGTCGAACTGGCTGAACCGTCCGCTCGAGGCGCGCGACCGGTCGTCGGCGTCGACGACAGCGGCCCTCGCGAGCAGGTCGAGGTCCAGGCTGTCGGGGCGCACCTGCGGAATCGGGGACGGTGTACGTGGACTGATGAGGGGGTCGAAGAGGGCGAGCTCGTCACGGACTGCCGCTTCCCAGGCATCCTCGTCCAGCAAGGCGGGCTTGTTGGGCCGCGACACGGCCCACGCTCGTCGGTCGATCTGTTGCAGCACCTCGACGCTGGGCTGTGCGCCGGCGTGCGCGCGGCTCCACTCCGCGATGAGCTGCACGCGGTTAGCTTCGATCTGTGCCGATCGGCGGGAAAAGGGGGCGACCGCGCTTCTGAGCTCGGCGATCTCGCCGTCGTCACCGATCGCGTAGCCGTGCCGGGAAAGAGCAGCTCTCCACCGTGGGTCGGTGCGAGCCGCAAGTTCACCCTCCGCGTTGACGATGGTGTGGAACTTCATCGCGACCCGGGAGTCGATGTTCGACCACTTGCCGTCTTCGCCTTGCACTTTGACGTTCAGCCAGAGGTGGCGGTGGATGTGCGGATCCAGTGCACGGGAGCGGCGGTGCTGCAGCTCGACGACTTCGAGCCGGGCGATCGACTCACGGATGCTGCCACCATGACCACGCCGAGCGTTCAACTCACGCTGCCACCGCGTGATGACCGTGTCGCGGATCCGGTCCTGCAACGCTTCGAACTCGGCCGCCAGATCAGGGTGGAGCAGCGCGGCGATGCTGTACGACTTCGGATGATTCAGCGTCCCGTCCAGCAGTAGGTCTGCCTCAGGTCGCAGGAATGCCTTGCCACGCTCCTCACCGGTGACCGGGTCATGCCCGCTCAGCCAGACCCGGAGCGCACCGGCCGTCAGCTCGTCGGATCTGATGGTTCCCTGCTCGACGACGAATCGCGTCACGGACGACTCCGCGCCGCCGCTGTACCCCTCAAGCGTGTCGACGCCGGGGGAGCGGACGAGGTGCGCGTCGCATACGCCCTCGACGGCGTAGGCGATGGCGTGCCGGATGCCGCGGGACTGCACACCCCGCTTCCACCGCTCGAGTCCTCCGCGCATGGCGCCTAAGGTACGCCGTAACTTGCGTAAGCGCTATCGATTTACACATTGGTGCCTGCGTGCATTGCTGTTCTGTTCTCGACTCGCGTGGCGGGTGGCAAGCCTCAGTCCGCCGCGGTGGGAGTGGCGAGCGTCGTGTAGGCGCCGTGGTGGGGGCGTCGCGTGCTTGACGCGTCGATGTTCGGACGGCTAGCGCCGGATCACAAGCAGCCCACCGATCGCACATACGCCTGCCATGAGTAGCGCCATGGCCTCGTAGCTTCCGGTCGCCGTCGCAAGGAGGGCGGCGGCTCCGGGCGCGAGGGCGGTGAGTGCCGACACCGGTGCAGACAGAACACCATTGAGGCGGCCGTAGGAGTCGGGGCCCCATCGATCGCTCACTGCGGAAGCCTGCACCAATGTCAGGGCGCCGCGGACGGCGCCCGCGACGATGGCGGTTGCGAAGATGGCGACCGGCCCGGTCGCCAGCGCGTACGTGGTCAGGGCTCCGGCGCCGAGAAGGCCGATAATCGCCGGCGCGATCCAGGGCGCAGCGGTGTGCGGGACGGCGAGGTAAAGCAACCGGCCCAACACTTGCCCCGCTCCGATGAGCCCGAGCACCCAGGCCGCCGCTTGCAGACTCAGGCCCTTCTCGACGGAGGCGGGAACGGCCGCGAGCGTCACCGCGTACAGGGAGAAGGACAGGAGGGCGAGTGAGCCGGTGAGAATCCAGAATCGCGTCGAGCGCACGATCTTCTGCGCGGCGCCGTCCCCTGACCGCTGGGCCTCAAGATGAAACCAGCTGCGTTCGACTGTGAAGGCGTAGGTGGGAAGGGCGACGACGGCGAGGATCGCTGCGAGGGCGACGAACGTGAGGCGCCAGCCCGCTTCAACGATGAGCCAACCGGTCAGTGGCGCGAACACCGTGGACGCGAGTCCGCCCGCGAGTGTGACAAGCGTCAATGGCCCACGCCGAGCGGTCCTGTACCGGTGCGTGATGACGGTGAACGCTGCTTGGTAGAGCACCGCGGACTGGGCTGCCCCGCAGACGAGCCAGGAAGCCGCGAACCACCAGATGTTCGGTGACGCAGCGGCGGCGAGCATCGCAGCGATGCCGACGCCGGCGCCGATGACCATCACTCGCCGAGGGTGCTTATCCAGCCAATGCCCGACAGGGACGGCACACACCGCGGAGGCGAGGAGGCCCACGGTGATCGCAACGAAGATGGTCTGTTCGTCCCATCCGGTCTCCACGGCCATCGCGGGCGCGGCGACGAGGATCGCGTAATAGAGCACACCCCAGGCGACGACTTGCGTCACCGCGAGAGCGGCGAGGCTGATCGCCGAGCGGGGAGCGGCCGCCGTCATCCTCGAGCGACGGCCGGCTCAGGCGCCGCAACGGGGAAGAACAGACGGACGCCGAGCCAACCCAGTGCAGCCCCGACGACCTGGGCAGCGATGAAGGGCAGCGCGGATGCCGGAGAGATTCCAGCGAACGTGTCGGTGAACATGCGCCCGACGGTGATCGCCGGATTGGCGAAGCTGGTCGACGACGTGAAGAAGTACGCCGCGCCGATGTACGCGCCGACGGCCGGAGCAGCCAGGTGGGAGCGCCCGGTGCGCACGAGGGCGAAGATGACGAGAATGAGCCCCGCGGTTGCTAACACCTCGGAGAGCAGCAGTTGCCATGCCATTCGGTCGGTCGTACTCCAGGCAACGGCGGGTGCGTCGAACATGACGTTGGCGAGCACGGCGCCGGCGATGCAGCCGAGCACCTGAGTCGGCAGGTACACCGCGGCTGTTGACCATTGCCGACGGTGCAAGGTGATGTCGACGAGGGTCACGACCGGATTGAAGTGCGCGCCCGAGACGGACGCGAATACCAAGATGAGAACCGCAAGCCCCAGAGCGGTGGCAAACGAATTCTCGAACAGTTGCAAACCGACGTCGGTAGGGGAGAGACGCTGCGCCGCGATGCCAGAGCCGACGACGACCGCGGCAAGTCCTGCGCTGCCGACGAATTCGCCCGTGGCAGCGCGCGCGAGGTGGCTCACGAGGCGACGAAGAGCTGCGAGACGCGGTCCAGCGCGCCGGGCACGAGCTTGAAGTAAGCCCATGTGCCGCGCTTGGTCCGGGTGAGGAAGCCCGCGGTCGTCAAGATCTTCAGGTGGTGGGAGACCGTCGGCTGACTCAGTCCCACCGGCTCGATCAGATCGCAGACGCACGCCTCGGTGTTCTCTGAGGCGGCAACGATCGAAAGCAGGCGCAGACGCGCCGGGTCGGCGAGGGCCTTCAGCGTCGTAGCGAGCTGGTCCGCCTCCGCCGCGCTGAGGGGCTCCCGCACGAGAGGCGCACAGCAGACTCCCGCGGTAACGTCGGTCACGTCGAGCATCGTGGTCACGCATCGAGACTAGTCGATATTGACAGATGTCGATAGGCGGGTGCAGAATCGGGCATCGAAGATCATCGATATACCACGGAGGCTCCTGTGACTCTGCTCGACCTGACACCCCGCGTCGTGAACACCGACCGGCTGTCAACACTTCCCGTCGCGATCATCGGTGCGGGACCCATCGGTCTGGCCGCTGCCGCGCACCTCGTGGAACGCGGCATCGACTTCGTGGTGTTCGAGGCCGGCACCGACATCGCCTCGAGCGTCCGGTCATGGGGACACACTCGGCTCTTCTCGCCGTGGAAGCATCTGGTGGATCCCGCCTCACGACGCCTGCTCGAAGCGCGAGGCTGGGTGCTCCCAGACCCCGAGCGTGCCCCGACTGGCCGCGAGCTCGTTGAGGAGTATGTAGCGCCGCTGGCGAGTGTCGACGAGATCGCAGCTCGTGTCCGACTCGGCGTCGAGGTCGTCGGCGTCTCGCGGGAGGGTATGGACCGCACGCGCACCCGGTCCCGCGCTGCGACGCCGTTCGCGGTGCGCATCCGCATCGCCGATGGAGAGATGGAGGACGTCTCTGCTCGCGCTGTCATCGACGCCTCGGGAACGTATCTCTCACCGAACTCGCTCTCCTCGAGCGGACTCGAGCTGCTCGGGATGGCGGACATCGCAGGCGCTGTCGCGCCCGCGCTGCCGGACGTGCTCGGTCGGGATCGCCTCCGCTTCGCCCACCGCCACACCACGGTCGTCGGCGCCGGGCACTCCGCCGCGAACACTCTGCTCGGGCTGGCAGAACTCGCCCGGCAGGAAAGCGGCACCACGGTCACCTGGTTGATCCGCAATGCGCAGGCGGTCCGCGTCTCTTCCTCCGCAGATGACGAACTGGCCGACCGTGCGCGGCTCGGTAGCCGGGTGGATCAGGCGGTGGCGGACGGTCGGATCCGGGTCCTCGACGGAGTTGAGATCATTCGCGGCCGCCGTGCAGGTGAGGGAGTCGAGCTGGTCGGGCACCGCCGCGGGGAAGTCGTGACGCACGCGACCGACGTCGTCGTCAACGCCACAGGATTCCGGCCCAATCTCGACATCCTGCGCGAGATCCGACTCGAGCTCGATGAGATCGTGGAGGCGCCGAAGCGGCTTGCCCCGCTCATCGACCCGAACGTGCACTCCTGTGGGACGGTCGAGCCGCACGGCTTCCGCGAGCTGACCCACCCCGAGCAAGGCTTCTTCATCGTTGGAATGAAGTCGTACGGTCGCGCGCCGACGTTCCTCCTCGCCACCGGATATGAGCAGGTCCGCTCCGTCACGGCCTGGATCGCCGGCGACACCGCGTCAGCGTCCAACGTCGAGCTGACGCTCCCCGCCACGGGCGTCTGCTCGACCGACCTCGGCGGGGGAGGTGGCTGCTGCTCGTGATTCGTTTGCGGGAGATGACGTCGGCTGACTGGCCGGCCGTCGAGAGGATCTACGCCCAGGGGATCGAAGACGGCGAGGCGACCTTCGAGGTCGCGACGCCTTCGTGGGAGGCATTCGACGCCGGCAAGCTAACCGCAATGCGCATCGTCGCCGTCGACGAAAAGGGCCGTGTGGTCGGTTGGGTGGCGGCGTCCGCTGTCTCTTCTCGCCCGGCCTACAGAGGAGTGGTGGAGCACTCGGTTTACATCGATCGCTTGGCGCGGGGCCGGGGCATCGGCCGGCTGCTACTGGCCGCGTTCGTCGAGGCAGCCGACGCGGCGGGCGTGTGGACGATCCAGTCGAGCATCTTTCCCGAGAATGCCGGCAGCCTGAAGCTCCATGACGCCGCAGGGTTTCGCGTCGTGGGGCGACGGGAGCGCATCGCGAAGGCCGCAGTCGGGCCACACGCGGGAAAGTGGCGCGACACGATCCTTATCGAGCGCCGATCCGCGGCGGCAGTTGATCCTGATGAATGACGCGATGATCCGCCGACATCTCAGCGGCACGCGCGTGTTGCTTCTCGACATCATCGACGCGCAGCCCGGTCTCGATCGAAACCAGCTCGTTCTGCAGTGGTCGAAGAGGCGAACGTCGGTTTCGGAGCGGGTCGCCGCCCGCGTCCCGCGGATGATCGACCAGTTGCTGTGGGAGCTGGAGAACCTCGATTGGGTGACGCGTCGCGACGGGCGGTTCGCTGCCACCGAGCTTGGTCAGCGGGCGCGAAGCTTCGCCCATGCCGATCGCTGAGCCTGTCCGCCACGCAGTGGATAGGTTGGTATCTATGAATCGGCCCGCGGATGCCGGAAACCTCACCACCCTGGGGGATCCCACTCGCGCGCGGATACTTCGATTGATTCGCGAGTCCGAGGATGGGCGGGAGCTTGTCGGTCGGCTTGCCGCAGCGCTCGACCTCCGGCAACCGACGGTCAGTCATCACATGAAGACGCTGCACGAGGACGGCGTCGTCGTGCGTGAGCCCGAGGGCCGACGCGTCTGGTATTCCGTTGCCCCTGAGCACGCCGATCGCGTTGACGCCCTCCTCGGCCACGGTCCGCGATCATCCTCGCCGGACCTTGAGCGGATCGCCAGCGACCTCGAGACCCGCTTTCGCGGCACCTTCAGTGCCGAGACGATTCGCGCCAACGTCGCGGAGAGCTACGAGCTCCTTGCCCGCGAGTCGCTCTCGCCGATGCTCGCCAGCCGAACGGCGGCCTTCGCCGCCGCCCGACTCGAGTCGCTGTACCGGACGCAGTCCCTGACTGCGGATGTCCCCGCCGTGCTCTTTGTCTGCGTCCAGAACGCCGGCCGCTCGCAACTCGCCGCGGGCATCCTTCGACAGCTCACCGGCGACAAAGTGGTCGTGAACACGGCCGGCTCGGCACCGGCATCGGATGTACGCCACACGGTCATCACAGCGCTCGACGAGATCGGCGTGCCCCTCGGCGGGGAGTTTCCTAAGCCGCTCACGGACGAAGCTGTGCGCGCCGCCGACGTCGTGGTCACCATGGGCTGCGGTGACGCCTGCCCCGTATACCCGGGTCGCCGCTACCTCGACTGGGACATCGAGGATCCCGTGGGCAAGTCACTAGACCGGGTGCGCGAGATCCGTGACGACATCGAAGAGCGCGTGCGCGGCCTTCTCGCGGAGTTGCTACCGACGACCTGACGGTTGACGTAAATAATAGATCGTGGTCTATGCTTTCGCTAAGAGAAAGCGAGATCCTCATGGTCGACAAACCCACTGTCCTCTTCGTCTGCGTCCATAACGCCGGCCGGTCGCAGATGGCCGCCGGATACCTTCGCGCCCTGGGTGGGGATGACGTCGAGGTCCTCTCCGCGGGGTCGGCGCCGAAGGACACGATCAACCCGGTGGCTGTGGAGGCGATGGCCGAAGAGGGCATCGACATCAGCACCAACATCCCGAAGATCCTGACGGTCGACGCCGTCCGGGAGTCGGACGTCGTGATCACCATGGGCTGCGGCGATGCGTGCCCGATTTTCCCGGGCAAGCGGTATGAGGATTGGGAGCTTGACGACCCGGCCGGCCAGGATATCGACGCAGTGCGGCCGATCAGGGATGATATCCGCGCGCGCATCGAGGCGCTCGTTGCCGATATCTTGCCGACCGCAGCTCGATGATGGGCGCTCGGCAGGCGCGGTCGCGGCTTTCGAGAGCGACGCAACGGTCACAGGCCCTCATGACGGCTGGGGCGACGATCTCGGTCGTGCTGCTGTTAACCGCGTGCGGTGGCGAATCACGAGCGGATTCGGAGGGGCTCGCCGGCACGGTTCTCGCGGACGGCTCCTCAACGGTCGCGCCGCTGACTGGAGCAGCACGTCATCTTTTCGTCGGTATCGAACCCGATGTCGACATCAAGAACACCTCGACCGGCACGACTGCCGGATTCCGCTCCTTCTGCTCGGGCAATACCGACATCTCGAACGCCTCCCGCCCGATCTCCGACGACGAGATCTCGAGGTGCGCTGACGCGGGCATCGACTTCACAGAGATCGTTGTAGCCAATGACGGACTCTCGGTCATCGTGAATCCGGAGAACGACTGGGCGACAGATCTGACCGTCGAGCAACTCGCCGCCATCTGGGCGCCGAACGCTGAAGCTGAAATCACCAACTGGAATCAGGTGGACCCCGCGTTTCCCGACGAGCCGCTCGTGCTCTTCGGTCCGGGCAGCGACTCCGGAACGCTCGACTTTTTCACCGCGGCCATCACCGGGCAAGAAGGAGCCATCCGTGCGGACTACAGCGCCTCCGAGGACGACGACCACACCGTCGCCGGAGTGCGCAAGGACATCGGTGCCATCGGCTTCCTCGGTCTCAGCTACGTAGAGGAGAACGAGGGCGACATCGCTGCGGTGGCGGTTGATGGCGTGTCACCGAGCCTCGAAACCGTCCAGAACGGCAGTTATGCACCGCTCAGTCGCCCGCTGTTCATCTACGTCAACAACGATTCGTTCGCGAACAAGCCACAGGTGAAGGCATTCGTCGACTTCTACGTAGAGAACGCGTTGGACATTGCAGAACGAGCGCTATTCGTGCCGCTGACGGAGGAGCAAGTCCTTCTGGCACAAGACGAGCTCGATTCACTCGGGTGAGCCAACGGACCACCCAGTGGCGGCGTCGCAACCGCGAGGCACCACAGCCCAACGTTCAGCACGCCGTCTTCTCTCACCGCTCCAGATAAGGATCGAAACATGCACATCGTTGCCATCGGTGGAAGCGACGCGGGGATCTCCGCAGCGCTCCGCGCCCGGGAACTCGACCCCTCCGTCGACGTGACCGTCGTGGTCGCCGACAGTTACCCGAACTATTCGATCTGCGGCATCCCGTACTACTTCTCCGGCGACGTGCAGCCGTGGCAGTCGCTGGCCCACCGGACCCACGCGGACCTCGAGGCGACCGGCATGACGCTTCGTCTGGACACCCTCGCCACCCGGATCGACGCGGGAGCCCGCCGGCTCAACGTCCAAGACGCGTCCGGTGAATCGTCGCTCTCCTACGACGAGCTGATCGTGGGCACCGGCGCGCTCCCCGCGTTCGCCGGCATCCGAGGGCTCGACTCGCTCGGGCCGGATGACGGCGTGCACGTCATCCACTCGATAGGCGACACCTTCGCTCTCGAGCGGCACCTCGACGAACGAGACCCGAAGACCGCCCTCATCATCGGCGCCGGCTACGTCGGCCTGGAGATGGCCGAAGGCTTCACCGGCCGCGGCATCCACGTCACGCAATTGCAGCGCGGCACGGAGGTGCTGTCGACGCTCGATCCCGAGCTGGCCGGTGCCGTGCACACGGAGCTGGTGCGCCACGGTGTCGAGGTCCACACCGGCACGACGGTTCACGCGGTGGAGAAGACGGATGCCGGTGTCACGGTGCACGCCGAGCGCGGCGGTGCTCCCATCACTTTCACCGTCGACCTCGTGCTCGCCGTCGTCGGCGTCCGACCCAACACGACCCTCCTCGAGCAGGCGGGCGCCACCCTCGGCGCCGGTGGAGCCGTGATGGTCGACGAGCACATGCGCACCGGCATCCCGAACGTGTTCGCCGCCGGCGACGGCGTGATCACACACCACCGCCTCCTCGGCACGACCTACCTGCCGCTGGGGACCACAGCGCACAAGCAGGGGCGCGTGGCGGGTGAGAACGCCATCGGAGGAAGCGCCCGGTTCGCCGGGTCGGTGGGCACGCAGGTCGTGAAGGTGTTCGACGTCGTGGCCGCGCGCACCGGGCTGCGCGAGCACGAGGCCGCAGCAGCCGGCTACCTGCCCTCGACCACCCAGTCCGTCGCCGACGACCACAAGCGGTACTACCCCGGCGCGCAGCCGATCAGCATCCGCATCACCGGTGACACCGAGAGCGGCCTTCTCCTCGGTGCACAGCTGGTGGGGCGACTCGGGACCGAGACCGCCAAGCGCGTCGACACGTATGCCACGGCTCTCTTCGCGGGACTCACCGTGGCGCAGGTCAGCGACCTCGACCTGTCCTACACCCCTCCGCTCGGGTCGCCATGGGACGCGGTGCAGGCGGCCACTCAGGCCTGGTCTCGTGCGCACACGGCCGCGGCGGTGCCCGCATGAGCGCGCCGCCCACGGTGCTGTTCATCTGCCAGCACAACGCCGGACGCTCGCAACTCGGCGCGCATCTGCTCACCCACATCGCGCCCGGTCGGTTCATCGCCGACAGCGCCGGCCTGAACCCCGCGGACGAGATCAACCCGACCGTCGCGGAGGCGCTCAACGAGATCGGCATCGACACGTCGGCCGCCCGGCCGCGCCGAGTGACCGCGTCAGACCTGACCACCGCCGACATCGTCGTGACGATGAAACCTGGTCTCGCCTTGCCTTCCCCGGTAGCGGGACGTTTGGTCGAATGGGAGTTCCCCAATCCGGAATCATGGGACCTCGAGGGAGTACGGGGCCTTCGCGATGCGATCGCCCAGCAGGTGCGAGGCCTGGCGGATGAGCCGCCCGCCGAAACTAGTTCCGCCGCATCGAAGCACTGTTCACGCCGACCGCCGAGGGCGCAGGGAGCAGACTGCGCACGAGCCGTCGGCGACGAGCTTGTGCCCGTCGATTGAGCAGTCCCACCCCCGGCGCCGCGCTCCCTGCTGCTGGGCCTCGAAGGCGGTCCTGGCACGCGCACAGGCACCGCACGGTAGCGGAGTACCGACGGGGTGCATGGGGCAGTAGGGGGAGTCCGCGTTATGCGTGACGTTATGCCGTTCGTAGGCCCTCTCCTTTGGGGAGTCGATTAAGGAGCCGGAGCCTACGTCCGCTGTGACGTGACGGGTTCCGTCACGCGTGACGTCACCCGTCGGTGACCGAGTCTCGCTAAGGTCGGTCGGCTCCACGAACGGAGTACGGCGCTGGCGGTCGCGGTACGCCTTCTGACGACGTCGTGCCGCTTCCCGGTACCGGGACACTTCCTCTGCGGTCGACTGTCGCAGATCTATGGACCAGCCTTTGAGCTGGAACCGTTCGGGGGTTCGTTCCCAGAGCCCGGCGCGCTCGAGTTCGTCGAAGGCGGATGGGTCGTCTCCGTCCGGATGCAGGTACTTGGTGTATCTGTCCGGCACAGCTCCGTCCGTGCCCTGACCGTTGCACCACATAAGAGCGCCCGCCAAGACCCGGAAGGCCCGATCGCTCAGATTGTCGATGCGGATGCTCCCGAGCCATTCTGCGGGGAGCCTGGCGTCGACCACGATCGCGATCCGCTGGGGTCAGCCTTCGACGCCGAAGACTCGCAAGAGTCCGGCGCGGGGAATCATCCGTCGCGGCCCGAGTTGAACGCTCGGAATGGTGCCCCGCTCGACGCCGGCCTTGATCGTTCGGTACTCGACGCCGACAAGGGCGGCGGCGTCTTTGTAGGTGAGCGCGAGTGAGGTCTCTGACTTGTTCATGATCGGTCCTTCCTGAGCCACGTATGTCAGCGCACGCCCACACCGTAGCACCGATGTGAGCCAGATGTGTCAAGAATGCGTCATGTCATACCTTGTTCAGCATTCTTGCGCCTGAGATACTGGGCGCATGGTGCAGCTGGGAACCGCCGACGTGAGCGACGAGCGAGTCGACGTCGGGAACGGCGTCAGCGTGCCGCGATCGTGGACTGCTGTTCTCCGCGGCGAGCCGGATGTGCCCGGCACCATCCGTGTGCACGTCGCGTTCGACCGCCGGCTCGGCCGCGGCGCCGCATCGGTGGTGAGCGTCGAGCGCGAGGGCGAGGGTGATGAGGTGACCAGCCTCACGTTGCGGGAGGTTCGCGTGCAGGCAGCGTTGCAGGCCTCGGGCTTGAAGGTCTCCACAGTCGTCGACGGCGCCCAGCGGTCCGAGTCCGGTGCGGCGTACCTTAGGCGCATGCGCGAGCGGTCGGAGCGAACAGCGGCTGAGAACGTGAATGACGCCGCGGTGATCTACCGACTCGCCGCGGCTGTTAACCTCCCGCCCTTGAAGACGGTCGCCGACTGTCTGAGTGTGAGTCAGAGCACCGCCACCCGTCTCATGAATCGTGCGCGCATCGACGGGCTCGCGGCGGGCATCAGACTTCCGGATGCCGAGGCAACCGGTCCGATCACCGGAGGCCACGGCCCCACACCCAGCGGGCCGTCGATCAACTAGGGATGCAGCGTGGCGCGACGAGTGAATCACGACGGTACAGTCTCCGCGTACGTCACACCGTCCGGGGAGACCCGGTTTCGAATCGCGTACTGGGTCGTTCGCCCGGATGGCGAGTTCGTCCGACGATTCCGTCGAGGCTTCGAGAGCGAGCGCCGCGCACGCGAAGTGCTTACGGAGATTCAGGTCGATATCCGCCGTGGCACTCACGTTGAGCAGACGCGCGAGACCCTCAACGGATATTCCGCGAAGTATTTCGACGGTCTGCGGGTGCGCCCCACCACTCTCGCCGGCTACCGGAAGCATTTCCGCGTCCACGTGGAGAGCTCATCGCTCGGGCGCACGCCGCTGAGCGATATCTCGAAGGATCAGCTCAACCGCTTCTACCGACAGCTCGAGCGTGATGGTCGGAAGGACCGCGGGCACCTTGGTGAGCCGCTGGGGCCGGCCACCATTCGCCACGTCCATGTGCTGGTGTCGCAGATCCTGCAGCACGCGCTCGAAGACGGACTCATCAGGCTGAATCCCGCCAAGCGCGCTTCGCCGCCGACCAAGATCGACGCGGCGCCGCCGGAGATGATGACCTGGTCGGCCGAGAATGCTCGGCTGTTCCTGGAGTGGTCGCAGTCCACCGGCGACTACCTTTGGCTCGCGTGGCTGACACTGCTCGGCACCGGAATGCGCCGCGGCGAGATCCTTGGCCTCCGGTGGAAGGATGTCGACCTCGAGAACAACGTCATCACCATCGCCCGCGCGATGTCGTACGTGAAGGAAGCCGGGAAGAAGCCGATCATCGACTTCCGCCAGACCAAGAGTGGTCGTGTGCGCAACGTCGACATCGATGCCCGACTAGCCCATGCGCTGCTGACGAAGCGCGATCTCCTGCGCGCGGTGGCGCCCGAGCTTGCCAGGGGTGAGCAGCTGATCTTCTGCAACAAGTTCGGGCGACCTCACAACCCGACGCAGTTCTCGCGGCAGTGGCGGGAGCGGGTCAACAAAGCCGCGGACGCGCACCCCGATCTCGACCGGCTTCACCTCCACGAACTGCGGCATACGCATGCGACGTTGCTCTTGCGCGCCGGCGTGCATCCGAAGATCGTGTCGGAGCGGCTCGGTCACGCCGATATTCAGACGACTCTGAACACGTACTCACATGCGGTGCGGACCCTTCAGCGCGGCGCCGCGGACCTGGTGGGGGAGTTGCTCGCCCCCACTCGCGTTGACGGATCGGTACTGAGCACGACCTGACGGAGGTGCATGGCGGGCCCGTGGTCAGCAGGGCGAAGGGGGTTGCGGCCCTCACGCGGTCAATGCGTCCTTCGCCGCCTGGAAGGTCTCGACAGCGTCTTCCGGGCGCGCGGCGGCCGCCACGAAGCCGTCTGGTCGCACGAGGTACAGCCGAGTAGGAGACAACCGCTGATGCGGATCTGAATCGAAGGAGAAGTGATTCACACCCATTGCGCCGGCCACCTTCGCAGCGGCAGTCGCCTCAGCTCCATAGGCGTGCACCTGCCAGCTCAGGCTGCGGAGTGCGGGGTAGTTGTCTCCCGACCACGGCAAGCGCCGGCCGACGGCTGCATCACGCTCGCCGGAAATCGGCATTCGATATCGGATGCGAGTCTGAGACAGATAGCCGAACAGGCGCTCGCCACCGATCAACCGCGGCATGATCGGTAGGGCGAGCGGCGCGATGACGGGGACGACGCGGTCTCGTATGAAACGCGCAAGGTGGCTCCGCGATGTCAGCCGTACAAACGCAGCATCCGTCGTCTTGACGAGCATCGCCGCCACGGGTTGACGCTCGAGCTCGTATCGCTCGAGGGATGATGGCGCGGCCTGTCCACAGATGACGTCGGCAAGCTTGAGCGCCAGATTATGCGCATCTTGCAACCCGGTGTTCATGCCCTGCGCGCCCACAGGGGAGTGCACATGAGCTGCATCCCCGATGAGGAAGGTTGGGCCGACGCGGAAGTGCTCGGCGAGCCGATGGTGAGCGCGGTAACGCGAGAACCATGCCGACTTTGAATAGCGGATCCCGAACCCTCTCTCGAGCCGCCCCTGGATCATCTGCTCTAGGTCCGCGATAGGAACCGTGTCGGGGGCGCCAGCGAGCCCTAGAATCCGGAAATGCCCACGCTCTCCCATCGGAAATCCGAGAACGAAGTCGTCTCCATGGATCCGCATGTTAATCGCGCCGGGCACGAGGCCGGTGGCGTCGAGGGCGTCGGCGACGAAGAAGGACAGCCGGTTGGTCACACCGTCGAAGGCGACCCCCAGCGCTTTGCGAACCGCCGAGGACGCCCCATCCGCGCCGATGCACCACCTGCCCTGGATCTTCTCCCTGCCCGCCGGGCCCTCCGCCACTACCAGGACCGCTTCGTCGCCGAGGTTGCGGAGCTCACGCATCCGGCGTCCCCATCGGATTTCACCGCCGCGCTCCAGTAGCGCCGTTCCGAGGATCCGCTCGGTTCTGCTCTGTTCCAGGATGAACAGACCCGGGTATGGCGTCAGTTTCTCCCCCATACCGGTAAATGAGAGTGAGCCGAAGGTCCGACGACCGTAACCGGGGCACACCGCCGGTGCGGGGGAAGCTTCAGCGAGGAATTGACGCGACATCCCCAGCTGGTCGAAGAGTTCCAGCGATCTCGCCTGCAACGCGAGCGCGCGAGATTCCCGAGTGGCTCCTTCTTTATGGTCGATCACCACGATCCGTGCGCCGCGTGTAGCGAGACAGACCGCGGCCATCAGCCCGCTGGGTCCCGCGCCGACGATAATCACGTCGAACTCGACGTTCATGCGTCCACCCTGCCACGGGCAAGGTCAACGCGGTGGCGTCCTGCGGCAGACCAGTCGCGAACTGAAAGAGATCTTCACCGAACTCGCTTCTTCGCGATCACTCGGATGAGTCGCGATCCTGGCACGAAGGCCTACCTCGACAAGCGCCTGGCCGAGGGACGCATTCGACGCGAGATCAGACGCGGCATCAAGCGCTACCTCGCCCGTCGCCTCTACCGCACCCTCAACGCGCTCGACGACTCGCTCCTGATCCGGCCCCGAGCTCCACCCTCGCTTCGACAATTAGCTGATCACGCGGGGCGGGGACGACGCAGTGCCCGAGTGAGCGGTTGATAAGCGGAGCTCGCAGCGCAGCGGAGAGCGGAGTCTGCAAAGAGCGAACGACAGGAACGGAGGCGTCTCCTCCCCGCTACCCTCTCGCCGTCGGAGGGGGGATCCCGGCAACCGTCGCGACTACTCGGGGTGATCGCGCCGGGGACGCAAAGCGATCCACAGCCCGCACCGCCGGCACAGGTACGCACCGCGCTCGCGCAGGGCGTGCACCTTCCGGCGCGGATATGCCCGCTCACAGCAAGAGCAAGTCACCACCACATCCCCAGTCGCACCGTCAGCACCCACATCGGAATGATCTCCCATCAACCGCGTTCCCGACAGCCCCGCAACTTGCGGCCGCCGAAGGAGCGATCGCCGCGCTCGACCCGCCTCGACCACGCCGCCAGTGAACTTGACACACATAGAAGCATCGAAATTCCGGGTTGGCGCTGGAGCCCGGGTGGATCGCTACACTCTCGGCGTCGGAGTGAAGGCGCGCCCGCCGTCAGTGGCGTCTCCTTCATGAAAACGTGTCCGAAAACCGCTAGCGCCACCGGTGACATGAGCCAACCATGTCGCAACAGGCCTGTTCCACACGGACGGCCATCCGCGGAAAATCAGGCCTCTAGAGGGGTCGAAATCGGCCTTAACTGTGCCAGTAGGTGTGTCACGCGACTTCGGCGGACGGAAAATCCCTTGAAACCACTGGGATCGGAGCGGCGGAGGATAGGGGATTCGAACCCCTGAGGGCTTGCACCCAACACGCTTTCCAAGCGTGCGCCATAGGCCACTAGGCGAATCCTCCAGCAGCCCCGGAGGGCCAGCGACCATCCTACCCGACGCCGCTACCGCACCTTCACCGCGGCGCCGTCGGCGTAGACGCTTCCGGGGCGGATGACGAGCGAGCGCGGCGCGAGAAGCGCCAGCAGTCGGCGCGCGGGCGGAACCGACGCCAGCAGCGCCGCCCTGACGGACGCCGCCGCCTCGGCGGAGGCATCGCCCATCCAGTACGACCGGGTGCCTGCGCGAGAGTAGCTGACGCGCTCGATCGCGATGAGCACGACGTTCATCTCGCTCGCGGGCACCCCGTGCTCGCGGATGAGGCGCTGAGCGAAGGCGCGAGGCGACTCGCTCGCCGGGACGGCGATGCCCACATCGATCGCGGCATCCTGAACCGCCTGCCAGGCCGCGGCGGCATCGCCACGGCGGGCCGCGGTGTCGAGCTGTCGCCGGCGGAGTTCGCGGAAGAGGAAGGGCAGCGAGAGCACCACGATCGTCAGCAGCAGGACGCCCATCACCGGCAGCGGGTCGGCGGTGGTGCCGGACTGCCCGCTCGCCGTGCCGCCCCGCTGTTCATCGGCGTCGGTCTCATCGAGGCCCGCGGGCCCTGTGGGCGTAGGCGTCGATCGCGGGGTCGTCGCTGCCGGGTCGTCGGTCGCGCCGGGCAGCGCCGCCGCCGGGGCGAACGAGGTGGGCACGCCCAGCCCCGATGTCGGTTCGAACGCCACCCAGCCGACGCCCTCGAAGTAGACCTCGGGCCACGCGTGCAGCTGGGAACTGGACACAGAGTAGATGGGCTGCGCGTCGATCGCCTCGGTGGTCGGCTCACCCGGCAGGTAACCGACGACGATGCGCGACGGCATGTTCATGGTGCGCGCCATCAGCGCGAACGCCGACGCGAAGTGGATGCAGTATCCCTGGCGCTGCTCGAGGAACTGCGCGACGGCTTCGGCGCCGCTGCCGTCGAAGCCCTCCTCGACCGGCGCCTCGAGCGAGTACTGGAAATCTCCGCCGCGGAACCAGCGCTGCAGCGCGATCAGGCGGTCGTAGTCGTTGGTCGCACCGGCTGTCACCTCGAGTGCGAGCTCGCCGATGATCGGCGGGATGTCGTCCGGGAGCGCGGTCGTCTCGTCCCGCACCTGCTGCGTCCCGGCGCTCCTCACGCGCATCTGCTCGAGAGTGGGGCGGGGCGAGCTCGAGACGACCTCGTAGGACTGCCCCTGCGTCGATCCCGTGCGCGCCACGATCGTGCGATTGATCGGTACGGCGCCCCACGTGCCGTCGAGTCCGTCGACCGACACCGCAGGGAACGGCACCGGTGCCCAGGGGGACTCGAGGTTCATGACGTCGACCGACGTGGTGTAGTCAGCGAGGCGGATGTCGGTGTCCACGGCGATCTCGCCCAGAGCACGTTCGCTGTCGAGCGCCACGCTCTGCCCGCGATCCGGTTCCCAGACCTCGCCGTCGAAGGTCGACAGCGTGGTGGCGCGCAGGTACGGCACGCTCGGCGAGTCGGTGCGCACCCGGAGCACCTCGACCTCCTGCGGACGACGCAGGTCGTCGCCGAGCTGGAGGGTCGCATCGATGCCCGGCCCCGGCCCGAGGCCGGTGCCCGCGCGGGCGACCGGCTGCGGCAGCAGCGGCGTCGCCACGACAGAGACCACGATCGCGATCGCGGCGATGCCCACCGCGGTCGCCGGCACTCCGGCGGTCCGCTCCGCCTCCTGCTCGACGGGGCGCTCGCGCGAGCGCGTCTCGGCCCGGATGAGGAAGAGGATCGTGACGGCGAGGAAGACGAACCCGATGAGGTCGACCTCTCCGGGCACGGCGATCGAGGGGATGAGCGACACCGCGACGATCCCGACCGCGGCCAGCAGCGGCATCCGCGCCGTCACCACCACGTGGTCGATCACGATGGTCAGGAGCCCCATCGCGCCCACCACCATGAAGGCGAGGGCCGTCGTGGGCTCGAGCGGGGCAGCGCCGAGGGTGATCTCTTCCGACGCCGTGGCGACCAGTCGCGGCACGGCGCGGAAGGTGTCGAAGCTCGGGATGATCCAGAGGAAGGCGGTGTCGCGCAGGAACACCACCGTCATGAAGACCACCCACGCCGCGGCTTCGATCAGCGTCACCGCGACCGCGGGGAGGGCGAAGCGGCGCGCGGTGTAACCGGCCGCGAGGACGGTCACCGACAGCGTGAGCGCTCCGACGAGCCACGGCCCGGATTCGATCACGCGGGCGACCGGCAGGAGCGCGGCCACCAGCGCGGCGAGGACCGCGGTCGCCAGCAGCCGCTCACCGCCGCGCTTGACTCTGCCGGGCGTGCGCGCGCCGTCGGCGGCGCTACGCGAGGACATGACGCGTTCCCCGTCCGACCGCGCCGGCCCAGGCGATTCCGATGTCGCCGTCCGGATCGAGCGCGGCGACGTTCCAGCCGTGATCGGCAGCCCGGTCGAGGGCGTCTCCGACCGGCGTGGCGGCCAGCACCAGCGGCAGCGTGCTGTGGTGGGCGACCGGGCCGATGGCGTCGGCATCCGCCGGGTCCAGCCGCCCCACGATGAGCACGACGGGTCCCGTCGAGATGCCGGCGAAAAGGCGTGACAGCCGCGGCAGGCTGTCGTCGCGGCGTGCGGTCACGGTGGCGAACTGCACGAGCATCGCCTCGACCTCGGTCATGTCGCCGCCGTCGATCCTCTCGACGAGCACCGTGCCGTCGCTGTCGAGGACCTCGACGCCGTAGCCGTCATGCACGAGCCGCGACACCGCCGACACGCACGCCGACACTCCCGCTTCGAATCCCGGATCCGTTCCCGGCGCCTGCAGTGCATCGATCGACCACCGCAGCGCCGCGCGATCGAGCACGACCGTGGCCTCGGGTGTGGACTCCTGCTCCTCCTGCCGCACCATCAGCGCGTCGCGGTGCGCGGTGGCCCGCCAGTGGATCCGGCGCATCGAGTCGCCCGGCGCGTAAGGTCGCGCGACGAGGTTGTCGGCGCCCTGACCGAGTTGATTCGTCGTCGTATGAAGAGTGCCGCCGGTGGCGCCGGCGTAGTCGACGAGCGCTGACAGCTCGACCACCGCGGGCGCGACCGTGACCGGCGTCCGCCGGCCGAAGACCATGGTGCGCCGCGCGAGCCCGAACGGGTCGGTGGAGCGGACGGTGAGCGGCCCGAGGGAATGCACCCCGCGGCGCGCGCCGGTGACCGTATAGGTCAGGTCGATCACGCGCTCCCCGCCGCGAAGTCCGGAGCCGAGCGCAGGGAACGGTCCCTGCGCCTTGCCGCGCAGGCCGGCGGGAAGGGTGTCCTGCCAGATGCCGGGAGGCGTGGGCACAGCGGTGCGCACGCCGATCCGCACCGAGACGACGGTCTCGCGACCCACCGACGCGACGTCAGGGACGAGCGACCGGGTCACGACGTCGGACCGCCGGCCGATGTAGAGCGAGCACACGCTCGCGGCGACCACCGCCAGCAGAAGGATGCCGAAGTACATCAGCTCGCTGATCCCGACCTCGTTCGCGACGATGAAGCAGGCGATGGCGAGGGCGACCGCGCCCGTTCCCCGGATGGTCAGCGGCCACAGGCGTCTCATCTTGCGCTCATCGTCTCACTGGCGGGCGGCGATCGGCACGCGCACGCTGGCGGCGATGCGCTCGAGGATCGTGGAGATGGCGTCGGCGGCCGTGCGGGCTCTCGATCCGCCCGCCGAGCGCGTCGGGATGAGGCGGTGTGCGAAGACGGGGATGAGGAGAGCGGTGACGTCGTCGGGGATGACGAATCCGCGCCCGTCGAGGGCAGCCCAGACCTTCGCGGCGCGGATCAGCTGGAGGGTCGCACGCGGGCTCGCGCCCAGGCGCAGATCGGTGTGCGACCGGGTGGCCTGCGACAGCGCGACGGCGTAGTCCTCGATCGCGGGGGCGACGTGCACCGCGCGGGCCCAGGCGACCAGCCCCGAGACCTGATCGGCCGACACGACGGGCCGAAGCTCGTCGAGGGGGTTCACGGCGTCGCGCTGGCGGAGCATGAGCGCCTCGGATCGGGCGTCGGGGTAGCCCATCGAGATGCGCATCATGAAGCGATCGCGCTGCGCCTCCGGGAGGGCGTAGGTTCCCTCCATCTCGAGAGGGTTCTGCGTGGCCACGACGAGAAACGGCTCGGGGACGAAGTGCGTGTGCCCGTCGACGGTGACCTGACGCTCCTCCATCGCCTCCAGCAGCGCCGACTGCGTCTTGGGGGAGGAGCGGTTGATCTCGTCGGCGATCACGATCTGGGCGAAGATCGCCCCGGGCTTGAACTCGAACTCGCGGTCGACCGGGTTGAAGACGCTCACTCCGGTCACGTCGCCGGGCAGCAGGTCGGGCGTGAACTGGATGCGGCGGACCGTCGCGTCGACCGAGGTCGCCAGTGCCCGGGCGAGCATGGTCTTGCCGACGCCGGGGACGTCCTCGATGAGCAGATGGCCCTCGGCCAGCAGGCACACCACCGCGCTGCGCACGGCATCGGGCTTGCCGTCGATCACACTGCCGACCGCATCGAGGATCGCGTCGGTGACGTGAGCGAAGCCCTCGGCGTTCAGCTTTCCGGACCCCTCCGGTGCGTCCTGGCTCTGAGACGCGGCATCCGTCGTCGCGGTATCGACCATCGAGGCCTCCTGTTCCGCCCGGAGCGGGCGGGCCGGCGGGTGAGCGTGAGCTCCCTCGCCCACGGTTCGATCCTAATCGCGCGCGCGGGGGTGCGGCACTGGGAGAACCCTGGACGCGGAGCGCAGCGCGGGCGGGTTAGACTGGACGCAGCTCTCCGCGAGGCGGCATCCAGGCCAACTCCCCCAGGACGGAAACGTAGCAAGGGTAACCGGGCTCTGCCGGGTTCGCGGAGAGTCTTACTTTTCCCGGGCGATCCCGCGGCCGTGGCCCGCGAACGGCCCGTCGAGCACCGCCCACTGCAGGAGCATGATCGTCTTGGCGTCCTGCACACGCCCGTCACGGACCATCTCGAGCGCCTCGTCGATGTCGAGCTCGAGCAGCTCGATGTGCTCGCCCTCCTCGGCCAGCCCGCCGCGCCGGCCGGAGCGCGAGGCGCCGTCGTACGCGGCAGCGTAGAAGTGGATGCGCTCGGTCACCGAACCGGGACTCATGAACACGTCCCACACATGGGTGATGTCGCCGATCTCGACGCCGGTCTCCTCCGCGGCCTCGCGCCGGATGGCGGTGACGGGATCGTCCTCGTCGAGCAGACCCGCCGCCGTCTCGATCAGCATGCCGTCGGGATGCCCGTTGACGTAGACCGGGTACCGGAACTGACGCGTGAGCAGCACGGATCGGCGCGCGGGGTCGTACAGGAGCACCGTGGCCCCGTTGCCGCGGTCGTAGGTCTCGCGCTGCTGGGTCTCCCACTCCCCGGAGGGCCCGCGGTATTCCAGCGTCGTGCGACGCAGCACATGCCATCCGGCGGCGAGCAGCTCGACATCGGTGATCCGCACGTCCGGGTTGCCGGTCAGGTCACGCCCCGTGGCATCGAGGCCGGTGCGGCCGCGGTGGTCGGGGATGTCGATGCCAGGGCGCGGGTCGGTCATGCTCGGGAGTGTAGCGACGACGCCCCTATGGGGTTCCTGTGCGACTCGCATCGGCCTCGCCGCGGCATCCGGCCCGCCCATAGGGTGGGTGCGTGGCTCGGAGCATCTACATCACGTCGGCAGAAGGTCACTCGGGCAAGTCCACCGTCGCTCTCGGCGTCCTGGATGCGCTCAGCCACGCGACGCCGCGCGTGGGCGTCTTCCGCGCGATCGCCAGGTCGACGGTCGAGCGCGACTACGTGCTCGAGATGCTGCTCGACCACGACGGAGTCGACCTGCCGTACGACGACTGCGTGGGCGTCACCTATGACGACGTGCGCCATGATCCGGATGCCGCGCTCGCGACGATCGTCGAACGCTACAAGGCCGTCGAGTCCCAGTGCGACGCCGTCGTGATCGTCGGCAGCGACTACACGGATGTCGGCAGCCCGGCCGAGCTTGCCTACAACGCGCGGATCGCCGCCAACCTGGGCGCTCCGGTGCTGCTCGTGCTCGGCGGGCGGTCGGCTCAGGGGCAGACGCAGCCCGAGCAGCTCGGCTCGTCGCTGGCGCGGACACCCGCCGAGATGGGCCAGATCGCCGACCTGGCGCTCGCCGAACTCGAGCACGGCCGCGCGCAGCTGTTCGCGGTCGTCGCCAACCGCGCCGATCCGGTGCGGGCCGACGAGACGATCGCCGCCATCCGCCGTGCCCTCGACGACTCGCGCGCCGGTGTGGCGGCGGCAGCCGGCGCCGATGGCGGCGTGCCGGTCTGGGCGATCCCGGAAGACAGGTACCTGGTCGCTCCCTCGATCCGCGGTGTGATGCGCGCCGTCGACGGCGAGATGCTCGCTGGCGACCCCGACCGGCTCACGCGCGAGGCGCTCGCCGTGGTGGTCGCCGGCATGTCGATGGTCAACGTGCTGCCCCGCCTCCTGGAAGGGGCGGTCGTGGTGATCCCCGCCGATCGGTCGGAGGTTCTCTTGGCGACCCTCCTCGCCAATGCGTCGGGGACGTTCCCCTCGATCTCGGGCATCGTGCTCAACGGCGGGTTCGAACTGCCCGAGCCGGTGACCCGGCTGCTCGACGGCCTGGCTTCGAACGTCCCGATCATCACGACCGAGCACGGCACCTACGAGACCGCGGTGCGCATCATGAGCGCGCGAGGGCGGCTCGCCGCCGACTCGCAGCGACGCTACGACACCGCCCTCGCGCTGTTCGAGCAGAGCGTCGACACCGACGAGCTGCTGGCCGCGTTCGGGGTCGCGCGCGCCACGGTGGTGACGCCCCTGATGTTCGAGTTCCAGCTCATCGAGCGGGCGCGCGCGCAGCGCAAGCGCATCGTCCTGCCCGAAGGCGGCGACGACAGGGTGCTGCGCGCCGCCGCGACGGTGCTCAAGCGCGGCATCGCCGACGTGGTGATCCTGGGCGAGCCGTTCGAGGTGCGGGCGCGTGCGATCGAGCTCGGGGTCGACATCCAGACCGCCGAGGTGCTCTCGCCGCTCGATGCCGTCCACGTCCACAAGTTCGCCGAGGAGTACGCGCGTCTCCGCGCGCACAAGGGCGTCACCCTCGCGCAGGCGGCCGATACCGTGACCGACGTGTCGTACTTCGGCACGCTCATGGTGCATCTGGGACTCGCCGACGGCATGGTGTCAGGAGCCATGCACACGACGGCCCACACCATCCGGCCGGCCTTCGAGATCATCAAGACGAGGCGCGGGGTCTCGGTCGTCTCGAGCGTGTTCCTGATGGCGCTCGCCGACCGCGTCCTCGTCTACGGGGACTGCGCCGTCATCCCCGATCCCACCAGCGAGCAGCTCGCCGACATCGCGATCTCGTCTGCCGCCACGGCCACCCAGTTCGGCATCGATCCGCGTATCGCGATGCTGTCGTACTCGACCGGCGAGTCCGGGTCGGGCGCCGACGTCGAGAAGGTGAGGAAGGCCACGGGGCTCGTCCGCGAGAGGGCGCCGCAGCTTCTCGTGGAGGGGCCCATCCAGTACGACGCGGCAGCCGACGCCGCTGTCGCCGCCGCGAAGATGCCGGGGTCGGAGGTCGCCGGACGGGCGACGGTGTTCGTCTTCCCCGACCTCAACACCGGCAACAACACGTACAAGGCGGTTCAGCGTTCGGCGGGAGCCGTGGCGATCGGCCCGGTGCTGCAGGGGCTCAACAAGCCCATCAACGATCTGTCGCGCGGCGCTCTCGTCGACGACATCGTCAACACGATCGCCATCACGGCGATCCAGGCGCAGGAGGCCGGTCGTTGAGACGACGACCGGAGGAAGTCGGGGGCGTCGCATGACACCGGTCCTCGTGATCAACAGCGGGTCGTCCTCGTTCAAGTATCAGCTGCTCGACATGGACACCGAGTCGACGCTGGCGTCCGGGCTCGTCGAGCGGATCGGCGCGTCGACAGGCTCGGGGACCGGGCTCGGCATCGCTCGGCACACCGTCCATGCCGCGGCGCTGGCCGCGCCCGACGGCCCCGCGCCCACCGTGGTCGACGCGACACGCACCCGCGAGCTGCCCATCCCCGATCACACGGCCGGGTTCCAGGTCATGCTCGACGCGTTCGCCTCCGACGGACCGTCGCTCGAGGACCACGCGCCCGTCGCCGTCGGGCACCGGGTGGTGCACGGGGGAGCGCGCTTCTTCGAGCCGACGGTGATCACTCCGCTGGTCGAGATCAACATCGACGAGCTGTCGGTCCTGGCGCCGCTCCACAACCCCGCCAACCTCGCCGGCATCGTCGCGGCGAAGCAGGCGTTCCCGGGCGTGCCGCACGTCGCCGTCTTCGACACCGCTTTCCATCAGACCCTTCCGCCCGCGGCGTACACCTACGCGATCGATCGCGAGGTCGCCGCCTCCCACCGTGTGCGGCGCTACGGATTCCACGGCACGTCGCACAAGTTCGTCAGCGAGGCCGCCGCGGTCTTCGTCGGCCGGCCGCTGGATGAGCTCCGGCAGATCGTGTTCCACCTCGGCAACGGCGCGTCGGTCACGGCGATCGACGGCGGCCGCTCGGTCGACACGTCGATGGGCTTCACTCCGCTCGAGGGACTCGTGATGGGCACCCGGTCGGGCGACATCGACCCCGCTGCGCTGTTCCATCTCGCGCGGCGCGCGGGCATGTCGATCGATCAGCTCGACGATCTGCTGAACAAGCGGAGCGGGCTGCTGGGGCTGGCAGGCTCCAACGATCTGCGGGACGTCCTCGCCGGCATCGATCGCGGCGATGAGCATGCGCGCCTCGCGTTCGACGTGTACATCCATCGGCTACGCGCGTACGCCGGTGCCTATCTCGCGCAGCTGGGCGGTGCCGACGTCATCTCCTTCACCGCCGGGGTCGGCGAGAACGCGCCGCTCGTGCGGGCCGCGACGCTGCAGACCCTCGGCTTCGCGGGGGTCGAGATCGACCCCGAGCGCAACGCGGAGCGCGGCCGCGGCATCCGGATCATCTCGACGGATTCCTCGTCGGTGACCGTCCTGGTCGTGCCGACCGACGAGGAGCTCGAGATCGCGCGTCAGACGCTGAGCGTCGCACGCACGTAACAACCGGGTCGATACCCTTGGAAGGTGCCCATGGACGCCCCAACCCCGCCGCCCCAGCTCCCCGACCTCTCTTCGTACGATGCCGTCCTGTTCGACCTGGACGGCGTGCTGACGCCGACCGCCGAGGTGCACATGCACGCGTGGCAGACGATGGTCGAGGAGCTCTTCGCCGCGTGGGACATCACCCCGCCGTACAGCGAGCGGGATTACTTCGACCACCTGGACGGGAAGAAGCGCTATGACGGCGTGGCCGCGCTGCTGCGCTCGCGCGACGTCGAGGTGCCGTGGGGTGAACCGTCCGATTCGCCGAGCGCCGACACCGTGTGCGGGATCGGCAACCGCAAGAACCTCGTCTTCGAGCGGGTCCTGCGCGCCGACGGCATCGCCGCGTACCCCGGCTCGCTGCAGCTGCTGGATGAGCTCGTCGCGTCGGGAACGCCAGTCGCCGTCGTCTCGAGCTCGAAGAACGCCGAGGAGGTGCTCGACGTCGCCGGCATCCGCGATCGTTTCCCGGTCGTGATGGACGGCGTCATCGCGGAGCGCGATCACCTGCGGTCCAAGCCCGCTCCGGATGTCTTCGTCGAGGCTGCACGGATGCTGGGGGTCGACCCCGCGCGCAGCGCCGCCGTCGAAGACGCCATCAGCGGTGTCGAGTCCGCGGCCGCCGGCGGGTTCGGTCTCGTCGTGGGCGTCGACCGCGGCGCGGGCGAGCAGGAACTGCGCGACGCCGGAGCGCACGTCGTGGTGAAGGATCTCAAGGAGTTCGCCCGATGATGGATCGCGACCGGTTCCCCGTCGACCCGTGGCGGTTCGTCGAGAATTCGTTCAGCATCGAGGACGCCGGCGTCACCGAGACGCTGTTCGCTGTCGGCAACGGCTACCTCGGCATGCGCGGCAATCATCCGGAGGGCCGTTTCGCGCACGAGCACGGCACCTTCATCAACGGCTTCCATGAGACGTTCCCGATCCGGCACGCCGAGCAGGCGTATGGCTTCGCCGAGGTGGGGCAGACGATCGTCAACGCGCCCGACGCGAAGGTCATGCGCGTCTACGTCGACGACGAGCCGCTGTCGCTGGACGTCGCCGAGGTCGACGAGTACGAGCGCGCCCTCGACATGCGCGACGGCGTGCTGCGCCGCCACATCCTGTGGGTGACGCCATCGGGAAAGCACGTGCGCATCGACAGCGAGCGGCTGGTGTCCTTCGAAGAGAAGCATCTCGCGCTGATGTCGGTCGAGGTGACGGTGCTCAACGCCGACGCGCCCGTCACGGTGAGCTGTCAGATCATCAACCGGCAGGACGGCGAGGACGTCTACGGCGGCACCCCGAGCGCGCCGCGCAAGGCGGGCTTCGACCCGCGGAAGGCGGAGCGGATCTCGGAGCGGGTGCTGCAGCCGCAGGAGTACTGGCAGGACAAGCTGCGCTCGGCGCTGTCGTACAAGGTCACCGAGTCCGAGATGACGCTCGCCGTCGTCGCCGATCACCTCGTCGAGACCGACAACGAGTACACCGCCCGCACGCTCGTCGAGCCCGACATCGCGAAGAACGTGTTCCGCGTGCAGGCCAAGGCGGGGGTGCCCACACGGGTGACGAAGCTCGTCAGCTATCACACCTCACGAGGCGTGCCGGCGCGCGAGCTGGTCGACCGCGGTCGCCGCACGCTGGATCGCGCCCTCGCCGAGGGTGTGGAGCGCATCCATCTACGGCAGCGGGCGTGGCTGGACGGCTTCTGGGAACGCTCCGACGTGCGCATCGGCGGTCACGACGACCTGCAGCAGGCGACCAGGTGGTGCCTGTTCCAGCTCGCCCAGGCGGCGGCGCGCGCGGACAGCATGGGCGTGCCGGCAAAGGGCATGACCGGATCGGGTTACTCGGGCCACTACTTCTGGGACACCGAGATCTACGTGCTGCCCTTCCTGGCGTACACGACGCCGCTGTGGGCGCGCAACGCGCTGCGGATGCGGTACCTGATGCTCCCCGCGGCACGGCGCCGGGCGTTCCAGCTGAACGAGGCGGGGGCGCTGTTCCCCTGGCGCACGATCAACGGCGAAGAGGCGTCGGCCTACTACGCCGCCGGCACCGCGCAGTACCACATCAACGCCGACGTCAGCTATGCCCTCGCCAAGTACATCCGTGCGACGGGCGACGACGAGTTCCTGTACCGGGAGGGCGTCGACATCGCCGTGGAGACGGCCCGGCTGTGGGCGACGCTGGGCTTCTGGCGCTCCGTCGACGGCTCGGGCGAGGAGTCGTTCCACATCCACGGTGTCACCGGGCCCGACGAGTACACGACGGTCGTCAACGACAACCTCTTCACCAATGTCATGGCGCGCTTCAACCTGCGCTTCGCGGCGCGCACCGTCCGCGACATGGCGGAGGTCGACGGGGAGGTGTATCGCCGCATGGTGGAGCGCCTGGGACTCGAGCCCGGCGAGGAGGAGGGCTGGGAGCGGGCCGCCGAGGCGATGCACATCCCGTTCAGCCCGGCCCTCGGCATCCATCCGCAGGATCACGTGTTCCTCGAACGCGAGATCTGGGACCTCGAGAACACGCCGCCCGACAAGCGGCCGCTGCTGCTGCACTTCCATCCGCTCGTGATCTACCGGTATCAGGTGCTCAAGCAGGCCGACGTGGTGCTGGCCCTGTTCCTGCAGGGCAACCACTTCTCAGCAGAGGACAAGCTCGCCGACTTCGAGTACTACGACCCGCTGACCACCGGCGACTCGACGCTGTCGGCCGTGGTGCAGGCGATCCTCGCCGCGGAGGTCGGCTACCAGGACCTCGCCCTGGAGTACTTCCGGCAGTCGATCTTCGTCGACCTCGCCGACCTGCACCACAACGCCTCCGACGGCGTGCACGTGGCCTCGGCCGGCGGCGTGTGGACGGCGCTGGTGTCGGGATTCGGCGGCATGCGCGATCACTTCGGCGAGCTCTCGTTCGACCCGCGCCTGCCCGCGGACTGGCCCTCCCTCGAGTTCGTGCTGCACTGGCACGGCACGCGCCTTCAGATCGCCCTCACGCGGGACGAGCTGCGCGTGCGCGCCGCCGACGACGGCGACCCCGTCGGGTTCAGCGTGCGCGACGCGGGGTACATCGTCGGTCCCGGGGAGGAGGTCGTCGTCGCCCTCCGCGGCCAGGGCCCGGTCATCTCCGGTCGCCCCAGCCTGCGCGAGCTCGCCGACGCCCGCCGCGAGGACGGCTCGCTGCTGTCCGCATCCGTGCCGACGGTGACCTCGTCGATCCCGATCATCTCCGGCGTGGCCGATGTGGAGCACGGCGTCGACGTGTGACGGCCGAGGGGGAGAGCGCCTGAGGCTCGTTCGGATGTCGGGGTCACGCCGTAGGCTGTGGAGGTGACCACCGCCCTCTATCGTCGCTACCGGCCCGAGTCCTTCGGCGAGATGATCGGTCAGTCGCAGGTCACCGAGCCGCTCATGACCGCTCTGCGCAGCGACCGGGTGGGCCACGCCTACCTGTTCTCGGGGCCGCGTGGCTGCGGCAAGACGACGTCGGCCCGCATCCTGGCGCGCTGCCTCAACTGCGCCGCAGGTCCGACCGACACGCCGTGCGGCACTTGCGACAGCTGCGTCGAGCTCGGCCGGGGCGGCGGCGGGTCTCTCGACGTCGTCGAGATCGATGCCGCGAGCCACAACGGCGTCGACGATGCACGCGATCTCCGCGAGCGGGCCGTGTTCGCTCCCGCGCGCGACCGCTTCAAGATCTTCATCCTCGATGAGGCGCACATGGTCACGCCGCAGGGCTTCAACGCTCTGCTCAAGCTCGTCGAAGAGCCGCCCGACCACGTCAAGTTCATCTTCGCGACGACCGAGCCCGAGAAGGTCATCGGCACGATCCGCTCGCGCACGCACCACTATCCCTTCCGCCTCGTCCCGCCCGCCGCCATGCTCGAGTACGTCGAGCAGCTGTGCCGTCAGGAGGGCGTCGAGGTCGAGCCGGGTGTTCTTCCCCTCGTCGTCCGCGCGGGCGGCGGCTCGCCGCGAGACACGCTGTCGCTCCTGGACCAGCTGATCGCCGGCTCCGACTCCGGCACCGTCGCGTACGCTCGCGCCGTCGCGCTCCTGGGGTACACCCACGCCGAGCTGCTCGACGAGGTCGTCGACGCGTTCGGTGCGAGCGACGCCTCGGCCGCCTTCGCCGCGATCGACCGCGTCGTGCAGACCGGCCAGGACCCCCGGCGCTTCGTCGACGATCTGCTCGAGCGCCTGCGCGACCTGATCGTCGTCTCGGCGACCCGCGAGGGAGCCGCCGCCGTGCTGCGCGGCATCTCGGCCGACGACCTCGCCCGCATGCAGCGCCAGGCCGACGCCTTCGGCACGGCGCGCCTCTCGCGCATCGCCGACCTCGTCATCGCGACGCTCGACGACATGACCGGCGCCACCTCGCCCCGGCTGCAGCTCGAGCTCATGGTCGCGCGGGTGCTGGCGCGGGGAGCGGATGCCGCGGCCCCGGCCGCGCCGGATCTCGGCGGTGCCGCTGCTGCCGCTCCTGCCGCGGTCGCTCCCGCCGCTCCGGCGCCGGCTCCGTCCGCGCAGGCGCAGGCTCCGGCTCCGGCTGCTGCGACGCCGGCCGAACCTGTCGGAGCGTCCGCCGCTGTCACGCCGCCTCCGGGAGCTGCCTCGGCCACCGCCGCGGCGTCGGCACCTGCTGCCGGTGCCCCGCCGTCAGCTGCGCCGGCCTCGGCGGCGGAGATGCCGATTCCCGCCGGTCCGGTCACGGTCGAGCGAATGAGAGCGTCGTGGCCGCAGGTGCTCGGCCGACTCGAAGACATCAGCCGCAGCTCGTGGATGCTGGCGTCCGGCGCCCGCATCGTCTCGCTCGACGACGACGTGCTCACGCTCGCGTTCTCGAGCCAGGGCGACGTCGCGAAGTTCAAGCAGCTCGCTGCCGGCAAGGGGCCCAGTGAAGACCTGCGTCAGGCGATCTCGGCCGTGCTCGGCATCCGGGTGAAGTACATCGCCCGGCACGATGCGGCCGGTGGCGGCCCTGGTGGCGGCACTCCGGGCTCCGGCCCTGATGGCCCGCGCGATGACGACGGCCCGAGCGGTGGCGGAGCGCCTTCTTCCGCCGTGCGTC
>NZ_CAJF01000002.1 GCF_000304335.1 Microbacterium yannicii PS01
GGGGCAGAGGCCCTTCATCGAACCCACCCCGGCAGACTTCAGGGCGACCCGCTCGCCGATGATGTCGGCGATGTTGATCCGCGCCTTGACCTCGTCGACGTCCGCCTGGCGGATCCGCCCGGCCATCAGCGGTCCTCGGAGTGACTGGCGGCCGCAGCGCGCCGAACGTCCATGGGGCGAGCTCCGGGCGCCCACACCCCGAGAGATGCCGCGTCGACGGGTCCGACGAGCGCTCCGTGCCATGCGATCGCGAGCTGGTCGGTGAGGCTGGCCACCTGATCGACCACGACCCTTCGGCGCGCTGCGTCGGTGTCGGCTGTCGCAAGGTCCTGCGCGTGGAGCGGATCCAGCGCCTCCGGCCGCTCCCACAGTGCGGTGGCAAGTCGCTTCAGGACGCGGCGCTGCTCCTTGTAGAGGTCCTTGCGGCCCTCGATCGACACCACGACGGCCCCGATGATGCCCTTGAGCACCGCCATCTCGGCCTCGACGACGCGCGGCACGACGAGGTGGCCACGGTAGCGGGTCAGCACCGACGTCGCATACGTCTCGCGCGTCGCGGTGGTCGCCGCCCGCGCGAAACGGCCGATGAGATCGGAGGTCAGGTTCTTCAGGCGTGCCAGCGAGGCCCGCGTCCCGTCGAAGGAGTCGATCCACTCCGGCATGCGCATGAGCCGGTACAGACCGTCTTCGAGCTCGTCGCGCGAGAAGTCGAATCCGACCCAGGACTGGATCGCGGTCAGCAGCGCATCATGCTCCCGGGCATCCGAGAGGCGGGCGGGATCGAGATAGCCGTTGACGACCGCATCCTCGAAGTCGTGCACGGAGTAGGCGATGTCGTCCGAGAGGTCCATGACCTCTGCCTCGATGCAGCGGACTCGACCCGGGGCCCCCTCGCGCATCCACGCGAACACGGCCTCGTCCTCGGGATACACGCCGAACTTCAGGCGCCCACCCGGGTCGGGGAGCGGGTGGTCCGCCGTCCACGGGTACTTGCACGACGCGTCGAGGCTCGCTCGGGTCAGATTCAGGCCGAAGCTGCGGCCATCGGCGTCGACCGACTTGGGTTCGAGGCGCGTGAGGATGCGCAGGGTCTGCGCGTTCCCCTCGAAGCCGCCAAAGCCTTCCGCCCACTCGTTGAGGGCGCGTTCGCCGTTGTGCCCGAACGGCGGGTGCCCGAGATCATGGCTCAGGCATGCCGCATCGACGACGTCCGCGGCGAGTTCGAGCGAGGTGGCGAGCTCTCGCCCGACCTGCGCCACCTCGAGCGAATGGGTCAGACGGTTGCGCGCGAAGTCCGCGGGACTCGCGGGACTCAGCACCTGTGTCTTCGCGGCCAGTCGCCGCAGCGCGGCCGAATGCAGCACACGCGCGCGATCGCGGGCGAAGTCGTCGCGCTGCGAGCGGTGCCGCTCCGCATGGAACCGCGCGGCATCGGCGTCGTCGTACCCGGGCGGACGCAGCGACGCGGCGTCGACGTCAGCCGCCACTGTGGTCGAGTTCCGCATCGGCGAGGGCGCAGGATGCCTCGGCTCCGAGATCCCGCGTGTTCAGCCAGCCGTCGGGCAGAGCCGGGCGTTTGGGTGTTCCGGCGCGACCGCGCTGGCCTTCGGCGGCTGCACCGGGATACGGCGCATCCAGGTCGAGCGTGCCGAGGAGATCGTCGATCTCGCTGAGGCTGGAGACGGTGGCGAGCGCGGCACGCACTTCACCGCCGACGGGATAGCCCTTGAGGTACCACGCGACGTGCTTGCGGATGTCGCGGCAGCCCCGCACCTCGTCCTCGAAGAACTCCACGAGCAGCTCGGCGTGGCGACGGAACGCGCGGGCCACGAAGCCCAGCGTCGCATCCACCGGCTCGGCCGAGGCCGCGCCGGGCTGGCCGAGCGCACGCGCCAGGTCTCCGAACAGCCAGGGGCGCCCGAGGCATCCGCGACCGACGACGACCCCGTCGCAGCCCGTCTCGACCATCATGCGGGCGGCATCTTCGGCCGACCAGATGTCGCCGTTCCCGAGCACCGGCACGCTTGTCACGGTCTCTTTGAGCTTGGCGATCGCCGGCCAGTCGGCCTGGCCCGAGTAGAACTCGGCGGCGGTGCGGGCGTGGAGCGCCACGGCGGCGACGCCGGCGTCCTCGGCGATGCGACCGGCATCGAGGTAGGTCAGGTGGTCGGAGTCGATGCCCTTGCGCATCTTCACGGTGAGCGGGACGTCCCCCGCCGCGCGGGCGGCGCGGGTGACGATGTCGCGGAAGAGCCCGAGCTTCCAGGGCAGTGCCGCTCCTCCGCCCTTGCGCGTGACCTTGGGGACCGGGCACCCGAAGTTCAGGTCGATGTGATCGGCACGATCCTCTTCCACCAGGAGCCGCACGGCGGCCTCGGTGGTGGCGGGATCCACGCCGTAGAGCTGGATCGAACGCGGCCGCTCGGACTCATGGTGCGTGATGAGCCGCATCGTGGTGGCGTTGCGCTCGACGAGCGCGCGCGTCGTGATCATCTCGCTCACGTACAGACCGGCGCCGTACTCGCGGCACAGGCGACGGAACGCGGTGTTCGTGATCCCGGCCATGGGTGCGAGCACCACGGGAGCGTCGAGCTCGATGGGCCCGATGCGGAGGGTCCGCGCGGGCGCGATGGCAGTGGTCACGTCTTCATTCTCCCAGAGGAATCTCGCCCTTCGCTGAATCGGACCACCTAGCCTGGGGATATGACCGAGACGACGGCGACCGATCTGCGCGATATCCCCTTCCACACCGCCGAGGGCGGCACCGCGAGCCTGGCCGACTACGGCGACCAGGTCGTCCTGGTCGTCAACGTCGCTTCCAAGTGCGGGCTCACCCCGCAGTACGAGCAGCTCGAGCAGCTGCAGCGGGCGTACGCCGATCGCGGCTTCACGGTCCTGGGCTTTCCCTGCAACCAGTTCATGGGTCAGGAGCCCGGTTCGATGGACGAGATCCTCGAGTACTGCTCGGTCACGTGGGGGGTGACCTTTCCGGTCGTCGACAAGGTCAAGGTCAATGGCGGCAAGGCCGCACCGCTGTACAAGGCGCTGAAGAGGGCTCGCGACGCCGACGGCAAAAAAGGCCCGATCCGCTGGAACTTCGAGAAGTTCGTCGTGACGCCGGGCGGCGGCATCCATCGCTTCCGTCCCAACGTGAAGCCCGACGACCCGGCCGTCGTCGAGGTGATCGAGGCGCACCTGCCCCGCTGAGAAGAACGGCGCCGGTTCAGGACTCGACGCCGGCGGGCTCGCGGTGCTCTGCCCAGACCTGGCGGACGATCTGGCTGAACGCCTCGGCGGGCTGAGCGCCCGACACCCCGTACTTGCCGTCGATCACGAAGAACGGGACGCCATTGATGCCGAACGCACGAGCCTCCTGCTGATCCGCGCGCACGGCATCCAGGTAGCGGCCGCTGCGCAGCGCCTCACGCGCCGCATCGCCGACCAGTCCCGCATCCTCAGCGAGGTCCACCAGCTCGTCCTCGCGGCCGAGGTGGCGCCCCTCGGTGAAGTACGCGGCCATCAAGCGCTCGGCCATGTCGTGCTGGCGGCCCTGCTCCTTCGCGAAATGCAGAAGCTCATGTGCCTTCACGGTGTTCGTGTGCTGGAGCAGATCGAATCGGTACTCGAGACCGGCATCGGCGGCGACGCCCGTGACGCGATCCAGCATCTCCACGACTTGCTCTCGCGGCATGCCCTTGTGATGAGACAGGAAGTCCAGCTCGTCCCCCTCGAAATCGACGGGGGTGTCGGGCGAGAGCTCGAACGAGTGGAACGTCACCTCGACCGCGGGCGCGTCGTCATCGCGAGACGCTTCGGCGAGGCCCTTCTCGAGATTCCGCTTGCCGATGTAGCACCAGGGGCAGGCGATGTCGCTCCACACGTCGATCTTGATGGCATCCGTCATGTCGGGTGCAACGCGTCCATCACTCGTCCGTATTCCTGCGCATGCATGGCCGCGCCATGTCAACCCGCTCGTTCGACATTCCGGCGCGAGAGGACCGCCGCGAAGAAGAAGCACGCGGCGCCGAGGAAGGTGCCGAGATTGAGCCAGCGCAGATTGAACAGGTCTCCGGTGGCGGGCACGACGTATGCGCCGACGGCGGAGAATCCGAAAGCGATGGACCCCGCCATGTTCAGCCAGGTGCCGTGCCACGTGCGCGCGTCGGGATCCCAGAGGTCGTGACTGCGCGCGGCAGCGACCAGCGCAAGCGCGCTGGCCAGCAGGAACGCCGCCGAGCCCCACGCGTCAGGGAGCCAGCCGGCTGTGGCCCGATCAGACGCGCGAAGCGCGGCGACAAGCACCGTGAGCGTGGAGACGTTGAAGAGGAGGGTGCCGACGAACTGGATCGCGGCCGACCACCAGTCTGCGTACGCCGCCGTCGACGAAGCACGGCGCGGCGGCCGCCGACCGCTGAGCGCGAGCTGGATGAAGGCGGCCAGCGTGAAGAAGAGAGAACCGGCGAAGAAGGTGGCGGCATCCCACACGTTGCCAACCGCGTCGGCGTACCACGGCACGGCGCCGAGTGCGAACAGCACCGACCCCACGGCGAAGCCCCACGCTTCGCGTCGGAGGCGCCTCGTCCTGTTCACGATCGAAGGCCGAGGGCGATCAATGGTGGAAGGTTCCGGCTTCCTGCTCCGTCATGGAGGTCACGATCGGATGCCGGTCGAAGTGCGCCATCGCGGCCTTGTAGTCGTCCATCAGAAGGGACGCTTCGTCGAGGCTGAATCCGTGCCGGACGAGGATGCGCTGAACCGCCATGTCCTCCCGGTGCGCGGGCATCGTGTAGGCGGGCACCTGCCAGCCTCGGGTCCGCAGCCGGTCCGCGAGGTCGAAGAGCGTGAAACCGTGGGTCGTGTCTTCGCGGAGCTTCCACGACACGGCGGGAATCCCGTGCTCCGGGCGTCCGTCGTTGATGATCTCGAAGGGACCCAGCTTCGCAATCTCCTCTGCCAGGTACACCGCGGTGTCGTAGCAGGCCTGCTGGACGTTCCGGAACCCCTCGCGTCCCAGCCGGAGGAACGTGTAGTACTGCGCAATGACCTGGCCCCCCGGCCGCGAGAAGTTCAAGGCGAAGGAGGGCATGTTGCCTCCGAGGTAGTTCACGTTGAAGATGAGCTCCCCGGGGAGCTCGGCGGTGTCTCGCCAGACGATCCAGCCGACCCCCACCGGCGCGAGCCCGAACTTGTGGCCGGAGGTGTTGATCGACTTCACGCGGGCCAGCCGGAAGTCCCAGACGATCTCCGGTGTGACGAAGGGCGCGAGGAAGCCACCGCTGGCGCCGTCGACGTGGATCGGGACGTCCAGGCCCGTGTCAGCCTGGAGCTTGTCGAGCGCTTCGCTGATCGCCTGCACCGGTTCGTAGCCGCCGGTGAAGGTCACCCCGAGCGTCGGAACGACGCCGATCGTGTTCTCATCGACGCGCGAGACGACCTCCTCGGGCGTCAGGAGCAGTCGATCCGCCTCCATGGGCACCTCGCGCAGCTCGATGTCCCAGTATCGGGCGAACTTGTGCCAGCACACCTGCACCGGCCCCGTGATGAGATTGGGACGATCGGTGGGCTGACCCGCCGCTCGTCGCCGTGCGCGCCAGTTCCACAGCAGGGCCATGCCGCCGAGCATCGCGGCCTCGCTCGAGCCGGTGGTCGACGTCCCGATCGTGTTCTCGGCATCGGGCGCGTTCCAGAGATCGGCGAGGATGTGGACGCAGCGTTCCTCGATCGCCGCGGTCTGGGGATATTCGTCCTTGTCGACCATGTTCTTGTCGAGCGACTCGGCCATGAGCAGCCGGACCTCGGGCTCGACCCACGTCTGGCAGAACGTCGCCAGATTCTGACGGGAGTTGCCGTCGAGCATGAGCTCGTCGGCAACGACCCGATAGGCGTGGCGAGCCAGGTGCTCGCGGTCCGGCATCCGGTATTTCGGCATGGCGACCGAGAAGTCCGATGAGGAGTAGACCTCGTCGAGCAGGTTGTCGCGGACGGATTCGCGCTTGTGCAGCATGTGTTCCCCCTGATCGGAGCCACAGGCGCCGGTCAGGCCGACCGTCGTGCGTGCCCGCCCCTCAGGGTCGCCGCGATGCCTGTGTCCGGCTTACCCCCGGGAAGCGGTGGGTGTCAACAGCGCCGCGATGAATGTTCTGTTCAACGCGCAGGGGCTCCGGGCTGATCGACGGCGCCGCCGAACCGCCGGTCACGGCCGAGATAGAGGTCGATCGCGTGCCAGAGGTCCTGCCGGGAGAAGTCCGGCCAGAGGGTGTCGAGGAAGACGAACTCCGCGTACGCCGACTCCCACAGCAGGAAGTTCGACGTCCGCTGTTCGCCGCTGGAGCGGATGAAGAGGTCGACGTCGGGCATGTCCGGCTGGTACAGCCGTCGTTGGATGAGCTTCTCGCTCACCGCCGAGGGCTTGAGGCGTCCCGCCGCGACATCGTCGGCGATCGAGCGCATCGCGTCGACCAGCTCGACCCGACCGCCGTAGTTGATGCACATCGTCAGCGTGAGCACGTCGTTGTTCTCGGTCAGCCGCTCCGCGAACTGCAGCTCGCTGATGACCGAGCCCCAGAGTCGCGGCTTGCGCCCCGACCAGCGCACGCGGACGCCCCATTCGTTGAGCTGATCCCGCCGGCGATGAAGGACGTCTCGGTTATAGCCCATGAGGAAGCGCACCTCGTCGGGAGAGCGCGCCCAGTTCTCGGTCGAGAAGGCATACACCGACAGGTGCTTGACGCCGGCCTGAATGGCTCCGGCGACCACGTCCAGCAGCACCTCCTCCCCCGCCTTGTGCCCCTCCACCCTCGTGAGCCCTCGGCGGTTCGCCCACCGCCCGTTGCCGTCCATCACGATGGCGACATGCTGCGGCACGCTTCCCTTCGCGTACGACGGAGGGTGCATTCCCGTCCAGTCGATCGGCCGGTACGGCACGGCATCGCGGTGCGTGTAGGGCTTCGGGGTCACCGGTCGCCTTCCTGGGGTGCGGAGACATGTGAGAGCGAACGGATGCCGCGCTCGAGGTGCCACTGGGCGTACGCCGCGATGAGGCCGGACGCAGCCGCCGACGACGCCGCGGACGCGGCATCCACTCGCTCCCACTCCCCCGCCATGAGCGACTCGAGCAGCGAGACGGTGGCGGTGTCGACGCGCGCCGCGCCCGTGGGTGCGCAGTGCGCGCAGACCATGCCCCCCTGCTGGGCCACGAAGGTATCGTGCGGGCCGGACCTGCCGCAGCGCGCGCATTCGCCCAGGCCCGGCGCCCAGCCCGACAGCGCCATCGCGCGGAGCAGGTACGAGTCGAGCACGCTGCGGGCCGCGTGCTCGCCACGGGAGAGCGCGCGCAGACCGCCCACGAGAAGGAGGTACTGCTGCGGCGTGGCCTCGGCCTCGTTCAGGCGGTCCGCGGTCTCGACCATGGCGTGTGCCGAGGTGTAACGGTCGTAGTGAGCCGCGATATCGGCGCCGTACGATCCCAGCGACTCGGCCTGCTGCACGATGTCGAGCGACCGGCCCTGATAGAGCTGCACGTCGGCGACCATGAACGGCTCGAGTCTCGCCCCGAAGCGGGACGAGGTGCGCCGGACGCCCTTCGCGACGGCGCGCAGCTTGCCGTGCCGGCGGCTGAGCATCGTCAGGATCCTGTCGGCCTCACCCAGCTTGTGGGTGCGCAGGACCACGACTTCATCGCGGTAGGTGGGCACTTCTCAATTATCGCTCTCGGCGTCGGCGCGGCGGCGGCACCGCGCGGGCGCGACGCGATGGATCAGTAACACTATGTATACTGTTCACTATGTCCGGTACGAAGGTTCTCGATACTCTTCTCGCGCTCTCGCAACTGCTGGAGGCCGACCAGCAGAGCGAGCTCGAGCGTCGCGGACTCACGCCGGCGCGCACGCACCTGCTGTGGGTGCTCTACCACGGAGGCCCTGCCACGCAGATCCAGCTCGCAGAGGCGATCGGCGTGACGCCTCGCAATGTGACCACCCTCGTCGATGCGCTCCATGCGACCGGCTTCGCTCGCCGTGCCCCGCACCCGACCGACCGCCGGGCCGTTCTCGTGACGCTGACGGAGCGAGGCCTGTCGGTCATGGAGACCATGGATGCCGAGCACACGGCACTGGGCGCCGACCTGGTCGCGGGACTCGACGACGAGACCGTGCGCACCGCGCTGACCGCTCTTGAGCACGTTCACGATCGGCTGCGCACCCTCATCGCCGAGCACGCCGCCCGACAGAGCGAGAGGACGGAGCTCGCATGACCGTCACCGCGGACAAGCCGCCGGTGCGCACCCGTATCGTGCGCTTCGCCCGATTCATCTGGCACGCCGAGGTCGGCGTGTGGCAGAGCCTGTACCGATGGATCTTCCGGCGCCCCCGGGTGCCGGCGGGAGCCCAGGCGTTCCCGTACCACTCCCCGATCCTCACGATCCTCGTCGTCTTCATCGTGCTCTCGGCGGTCGAGATCCCGATCGTCGACCTGATCGTCCATCCCTGGCCGTGGATCCGTATCCCTCTCCTCGCGCTCGGCATCTGGGGCGTCACATGGATGATCGGGCTGCTGCTGAGCTACCTCACCCGACCGCACGCCGTGGGACCTGCGGGCATCCGCGCGCGCCTGGGTGCCGATCTCGACATCGACCTCCCCTGGGACGTCATCGCCTCGGTCGAGCGCGCGCGGGACGTCGCCGAGAAGGCGCCGAAGGTTCGCGACGAGGCGCACGGCCGGACCTTCGCGATACGGATCGCGAACGAGACGAACCTGCTGGTACTCCTCGAGCGTCCGGTGACGGTCCGCCTGTCGGATCGTCCCACCGAGATCGACGCCGTGCGGCTGTGGGTCGACGATCCCGACGGGTTCATGGCGGCGGTACGCACCCACATCCCCTGAGCTTCGCGCAAGACCCGTCGCACCAGGACAATGGAGGGGTGGACGAGCCGACCTTCGTGATCCCTCTGTGGGCAGACCTCATCGCTGTCGGTCTCGGTGGAATCCAGGGTGCGCTCTTCGCATCCGGATTCCGCGGGGAACGCCGCCTGGATCTGCTCGGTGTCGCGATCATCGGCGTCGTGATGGGCATGGGCGGCGGTCTGATCCGCGACCTGCTGCTCAACGTCACCCCCACGACACTGCAGAGCAACTGGTATCTGCTGACGGCGACCGGGGCGGCTCTGCTGGGGATGCTCCTCGCGGGCCTGTTCCAGCGCATGAATGCCGTGATCGTGGGACTTGACGCCCTCGTCATCGGACTCTTCGGCGCCTTCGGCACCAGCAAGGCGCTCGTCCTCGGCATGCCGCTGGTCCCGGCGGTCTTCGTCGGGGTCTGCGCGGCCGTGGGCGGCGGCATCCTGCGCGACATGATCATGGGCCTGCCGGTCGCGATCATGCACGTCGGCTCGCTCTACGCCGTCGCAGCGGGCGCAGGATGCCTCGTGCTCGCGGGCGCCGAGCAGTTCGGCGTGGACATCGTCATCGCCGCCGCGATCGGCATCGCCGTGACCACGGTCATCCGGCTGCTCGCGGTGATCTTCGACATCTCGCTGCCCGAGCAGCGGGCACTCTATCGCCGCAAGGTGGCCGTCGAGACCTCGACGATCCCCATCGTCAAGCGGTGACGGCGGACCGCGCGCGGTCCGCCGTCACCCGCCTCAGACGCCCGCCAGCGCTCCCGAGCGCTCGCGCGTGCGGATGGCCCGATTGACGCCCGACACGATCGCCTTCAGCGACGCTGTCGAGATGTCGCCATCGATGCCGACTCCCCAGAGCCGTTCGCCGTCGACCTGCAATTCGACGTAGGCCGCGGCCTGCGCATCGCCTCCGGCGCTGAGCGCGTGCTCGACGTAGTCGTAGAGCGTCACGTCGAACCCCTGCTCGCGCACGACCTCGAGGAAGGCGGCGACCGGTCCGTTGCCGTGCCCGGATGCCTCGTAGCTGGAGTCACCGTCTCGCAGGGTCACGTCCAGCGCGACGTCGCCCGACATGTCGCTGCGTGTGCTCGTGGCCAGCAGCTCGAACCGTCCCCAGCGCTCGTCGGCGATCTCGGAGGGCAGATACTCGTCGCGGAAGATCGACCAGATCTGCTCGCTCGTGACCTCGCCGCCCTCGGCGTCGGTCTTGGCCTGCACGACGCCGGAGAAGTCGATCTGCAGTCGGCGAGGCAGGTCGATGGCGTGGTCGTTCTTCAGCAAGTACGCCACTCCGCCCTTGCCCGACTGGGAGTTGACCCGGATGACCGCCTCGTACGAGCGGCCGAGGTCCTTCGGGTCGATCGGCAGGTAGGGAACCGCCCACTCGATGTCGTCGACGGTCACTCCGGCCGCGGCGGCGCGGGCATCCATTGCCTCGAAGCCCTTCTTGATGGCGTCCTGGTGCGATCCGCTGAAGGCGGTGAAGACGAGGTCGCCCGCCCACGGACTGCGCTCGTGCACCGGCAGCTGGTTGCAGTACTCCACGGTGCGCTTGACCTGATCGACGTCGCTGAAGTCGATCTGAGGGTCGATCCCCTGCGTGAACAGGTTGATGCCCAGCGCCACCAGGTCGACGTTGCCGGTCCGCTCGCCGTTCCCGAACAGGCACCCCTCGATGCGATCGGCGCCGGCCATGTAGCCCAGCTCCGCCGCGGCGACGGCCGTGCCCCGGTCGTTGTGCGGATGCAGCGAGAGGATGACGTTCTCGCGGTGATTCAGGTGGCGGCTCATCCACTCGATCGAATCGGCGTAGACATTCGGCGTCGCCATCTCGACGGTAGCCGGCAGGTTGATGATGACCTTGCGGTCGGGGGTCGGCTCGAAGACGTCGAGCACCTGATTGCAGACATCCACGGCGAACTCGAGCTCGGTGCCGGTGTAGCTCTCGGGCGAGTACTCGTAGAAGACCTTGGTCTCGGGCACGCGCTTCTCGAACTGACGGCACAGCCGCGCGCCTTCGAGGGCGATGTCGATGATGCCCTGCCGATCGGTCCGGAACACCACCTCGCGCTGCAGCACGCTGGTGGAGTTGTAGAGATGGACGATGGCCTGCTTGGCGCCGGCGATGGACTCGTAGGTGCGCTCGATCAGGTGCTCTCGTGCCTGCGTCAGCACCTGGATCGTCACGTCATCGGGGATGAGGTCTTCCTCGATGAGCTGACGCACGAAGTCGAAATCGGTCTGGCTCGCCGACGGGAAGCCGACCTCGATCTCCTTGTACCCCATGCCGACCAGCAGGTCGAACATGATGCGCTTGCGCTCGGGGCTCATCGGATCGATGAGCGCCTGATTGCCGTCGCGCAGGTCGACGGCGCACCAGCGCGGCGCCTGAGTGATCCGCTGCGCAGGCCACGTGCGGTCGGGCAGATCGACCCGGATCTGCTCGTGAAACGGCCGATACTTGTGGATCGGCATGCCCGAAGGCTTCTGGGTGTTCTCCATGGTGTCGCTTCTTCCTCGTCACTTGAGCGGGCCCACCACGAAGCTCCGCGACGAGAGGGCCCTAGATCGAGGCCTCGCCGCGGCAGCTAAGAAGAAGCGAGCGTGCACGCATGGCTTCAGGCTACACCCGCTCCCGCGTATGTGCATCTCGGCTAGAAGCCGAGGCGTCCCAGCTGCTTGGGGTCGCGCTGCCATTCCTTCGCCACCCGCACGTGCAGCTTGAGGAACACGCGTGTGCCGACGAGAGGCTCGATCTGGGCACGCGCACGTGCACCGACATCCCGCAGCCGTGAGCCCTTGTGCCCGATGATGATGGCCTTCTGGCTGTCGCGCTCCACGACCACGTTCGCGTAGATGTCGGTCATGCTTCCCGTCTCGCGCTCGGACATGTCCTCGATCGTCACCGCGATGGAGTGCGGGAGCTCGTCTCGCACGCCCTCCAGTGCCGCCTCGCGGATGATCTCGGCGATGCGGTCCTCGGTCGACTCGTCGGTGACGACACCGTCCGGGTAGAGAGCCGGGCCGGTGGGCATGAGCGAGAGAAGCTCGTCGGTCAGGACGTCCAGCTGATCGCGGGTCAGTGCCGACAGCGGAATCACCGCGGCCCAATCCTCGCGCAGCTGATCGACCTCGATGAGCCTCTCGGTGACCTGCTCGCGGGTCGCGGCATCCGTCTTCGTCACGATCGCGACCTTCTTCGCGCGGCCGTAGCCGTCGAGCGACTCCGCGATGCGGCGGTCGCCCGGCCCGACCTTCTCGGTCGCCGGCACGCAGAACCCGATGACGTCGACATCTCCGAGCACCTGCTCGACGAGGTCGTTCAAACGCTGACCGAGGAGCGTGCGCGGCTTATGCAGCCCCGGGGTGTCGACGATGACGAGCTGCCCGGACGGGCGGTTCAGGATGCCGCGGATCGCGCGCCGCGTCGTCTGCGGCTTGTCGCTCGTGATGGCCACCTTCTCGCCGACGAGAGCGTTCGTCAGCGTCGACTTGCCGACGTTGGGCCGGCCGACGAAGGTGACGAAGCCGGATCGGCCGTGCGCGCCCTCGGATTCGGGAACCGCGGTGTCGCTCATGGGCTCTCCCCCTTCTTGGAGACGCGCACCTCGGCGGTGCGCGCTCCGTTGATGCGGATCTCGCCGGTGCGCGGCGATCTGTCGGAGTCCGGGCGCGGCGCGCCGCGCTCGACGAAGACCGTCGAGATGCCGCGGCCGCGGCCGCGTGACGCGCCGCCGGTGAGCACGAGTCCGGCATACTCGGCGGTCGCGCCCGGCTGCGGAACGCGACCGAGTGCCTTGCCGAGCAGCCCGCCGATCGAGTCGACGTCTTCGTCCTCGAGCTCCATCCCGAACAGGTCCCCCACTTCGTCGAGTCCGAGACGCGCGCTCACGCGATAGTGCCCGGGCTCGAGCTCGGTCACCTCGTCTGCGCGGGGATCGTATTCGTCCGAGATCTCGCCGACCAGCTCTTCGATGAGGTCCTCGAGGGTGACCAGGCCCGACACTCCGCCGTACTCGTCGACGACCAGGCATACGTGCACCGCGTCACGCTTCATCTGCTGCAGCAGGGTCTCGGCCTTCATCGACTCCGGCACGAACACGGCCGGGCGCGCGATGCGGCTGATGGGGGCGTCGCGCCAGCCGGCCTCGTCGCGGAACCCGAACTGCACGAGATCCTTGAGGTACAGCACGCCCACCACGTCGTCGGCCTCGTCGTCGACGATCGGCACACGCGAGATCCCCTTGTCGAGGAAGATCGCCATGGCGGCGCGCGTCGACGCCGAGGCATCCACGGTCACCATGTCCGTCCGCGGCACCATGACCGCCCGCACGAACGTGTCGGTGAAGTCGAAGACCGAGTGGATGAGCTCGCGGTCGTCCTCCTCGATGAGCTCGTTCTCGGCCGCCTCGTCGATGATGCTGAGCAGCTGCTCCTCGGAGGCGAACGAAGAACCGCGGGACGCGCCGGGTGTGATGCGGGTGCCGAGAGCCACCAGACCGTGAGCCAGCGGCCCCAGGAGGATGCGGACGCCGCGGATGACCGGAGCGGCGCCGCGCAGCAGCCCCTTCGCGTGGAGACGCCCCACGGTGCGCGGACTCGCGCCCACCACGACGTACGAGATGCCCGTCATGAGGACGGCGGCGGCCAGCATCGCCCACCAGATGTTGTCGAACAGCAGCGTGAAGGCGACCGTCACCAGCACCGCCGCCGTCGTCTCTGCGAGGACGCGGATGAAGATGACCGCGTTCGCGTGGGCTTCCGGATCGGCCGCGATCCGCCGAAGCGGCTTCGCGTTGTGGCCTTCTGCGCCGAGCTCCGCGAGGTCTGCTCGCGATGTCACGCCGAGCGCGGCGTCGATGGCCACCATGAGGGCGCCGAATGCGAGCAGCAGCACCGCGCCGACGAGGAGGAGCGCTTCGGTCATGCGCGGGGTCGTCGGCGTTCTGCAGCGTGGAACGAGGCGATGAGCTCGCGCTGCAGACCGAACATCTCCCGCTCGTCCTCCGGCTCGGCATGATCGAAGCCGAGCAGGTGGAGAAGGCCGTGCGTGGTCAGGAGGATCAGCTCGTCGAGGGTGCTGTGCTTGGCCGTGACCGCCTGCGCCTCGGCGACCTGCGGGCAGAGCACGATGTCTCCGAGAAGTCCTGCAGGAGCGGGCGCGTCCTCGGTGCCGGGTCGCAGCTCATCCATCGGAAAGCTGAGCACATCGGTCGGACCCGGCTCGTCCATCCACTGCACGTGCAGCGACTCCATGGCCCCCTCGTCGACGAGCAGGATCGCCACGTCCGCCTCGGCGCTGACGTGGAGCTCGGCGAGGTTGTGCTCCATGAGTCGCAGGAGCACCGTCTCGTCGACGGCGATGCCCGACTCGTTGCCGATCTCGATCGTCATGAGCGTCCTCGCTTCGGGATGTGGTCGCGGGGGCCGGCAGGCCTCGTCGCGGCGCGTCGCTCGGCCCGGTTCGAGAACTCGGTGGCCTCGTCGCGCTCGCGCCGCGCGGCCAGCCGGCGCTCGTCGTACTCGCTGTAGGCATCGACGATGCGACCGACCAGATTGTGGCGCACGACGTCGTCGCTGGTGAGGTACGCGAAGTGGATGTCGTCGATCTCTTTCAGCACGCGGGTCACCAGGCGCAGACCGGACGCGCCCTGCGGAAGGTCGACCTGCGTGATGTCGCCGGTGACGACCATCCGGGTGCCGAATCCGAGTCGGGTGAGGAACATCTTCATCTGCTCGGGCGTGGTGTTCTGCGCCTCGTCGAGCACCACGAACGAGTCGTTCAGCGTGCGGCCGCGCATGTATGCCAGCGGGGCGACCTCGATGGTTCCCGTCGCCATCAGCTTGGGGACCAGCTCGGGGTCCATCATCTCGTTGAGAGCGTCGTAGAGCGGTCGCAGATAGGGATCGATCTTGTCGGTGAGCGTGCCGGGAAGGAACCCGAGTCGTTCGCCGGCCTCGACGGCGGGACGGGTCAGGATGATCCTGCTGACCTCTTTGCGCTGAAGGGCCTGCACGGCCTTGGCCATCGCGAGGTAGGTCTTCCCGGTGCCGGCAGGACCGATCCCGAAGACGATCGTGCTCTCTTCGATCGCGTCGACGTAGGCCTTCTGGCCGAGGGTCTTGGGCCGGATCACCTTGCCGCGCGATGACAGGATCGCCTCGCCGAGCACCTCGGAGGGGCGGGGCCCGCCTTCGGTGCGGAGGATGCGATTGGAGGACGACACGTCCTCCTCGCCCAGTGCGTGACCCGCCTTGGTCATGGCGAGCAGCTCGTCCACGAGTGAGCGGGCGGCGGCCACCGCGTCGGCTGTGCCGGTGAGGGTGATTTCGTTGCCCCGCACGTGCACGTCGACTCCGGGATGCTCCCGCTCGACGACCCGCAGCAGGCGGTCCTGCGGTCCCAGCAGCTGCACCATCGCGACGCCGTCGGCGTACACGCGGTCGGTCACATGGTCATCGGAGGTGTGGTCAGGGTCAGGCACCGACGCTCTTCTCTTCGAGGCCCCCCGCGAGCACGTGGGCGTGCACATGGAAGACGGTCTGGCCCGCGTTCGGGCCGGTGTTGAAAACCAGACGGAAGTCACCGTCGGCGTGTTCCGAGGCCAGCGAGTTCGCCAGGCCCACAAGCTCGGCCATGAGCCCGGGATCTCCCGCAGCGAGCTCGACGACGTTGCGGTACTCCTCGGACTTGGGGATCACCAGCAGGTGAACGGGCGCCTGGGGCGCGATGTCGCGGATGGCGAACGCGTTCTCGGTCTCGGCGATGATCTCGGAGGGGATCTCTCCGTTGCGGATGCGCGTGAAGATCGACGGTTCGCTCATTGCCTCAGTCTATCGACGGGGGTCACGGCGGGGTCGGCGGCATCTGCGCGAAGCGACGACTGCGCCATCACCATCGCCCGATGGCGGCACTGACCACGGCGAGGGCGGCGGGACCGGCGGTCGACGTGCGCAGCACGGTGTCGCCGAGTCGCACGAGCGTCGCCCCGCTCGCCGTGAGCACCTCGAGCTCGTCCGGTGCGATGCCGCCCTCGGGGCCGACGACGAGGGCGATGTCGCCGGTGCCGGACGAGAGGTCGACCGAGGTCAGTGTCACCGTCGCCGTGGGCTCGAGAACGAGGACGACGCTCCCCGTGCCCGCGAGCGCCTTCGTCGTGTGCAGCGCTGCGACGTCGGGGACCCACGCACGGTGCGCCTGCTTCGCCGCCTCGCGCACGATGCCGGCCCACCGCTGGCGAGCTTTGAGCTCCTTCGCCGCATCCCAGCGAGAGACGCTGCGGGCAGCCTGCCACGGCACGATCTCATCGACGCCGAGCTCGGTCGCGGCCTGGATCGCGAGTTCGTCCCGGTCCCCCTTGGCGAGAGCCTGCACGAGCACGAGGCGGCGCTCCGGCGGCGCCACGTCATCGCGCGAGTGCACGCGCACGACGACCTCACGGGCCGTCGCCGTCTCGACCTCGCCGGTCAGCCAGGCGCCGCGGCCGTCGCCGACCGTGACCTCCTCCCCCGCGCGCACCCTCCGCACGGCGGCGGCGTGGTGCGCCTCGGCCCCGGTCAGGACGACCGCATCGCCGGCGACGTGGGTCGCCTCATCGACGAGGAAGTGCAGGGGCACGGATCACCCGTTCCGGAAGCGGTCGCGCAGCTTCGCGAAGAGTCCCTGGTGGAACTCCGCCAGCTTCGGGCCCGGCGCCTTCGTCCGCTTCGCGAAGTCCTCGATCAGCGCCCGCTCCTTGGCATCGAGGCGCGTCGGCGTGACGACATGCACTCCGACGCGGAGGTCGCCGCGCTGGGAACCGCGCAGCGGTGTGATGCCGCGTCCCTTGATCGTCAGGACGTCGCCGGCCTGCACGCCGGGCCGGATCTCGAGGTCCACGGCGCCGTCGAGCGAGGTGATCGTCGTGGTGGTTCCCAGGATCGCGTCGGGCATCGATACCTCGAGGGTGGCGAGGAGGTCGTCGCCGTCCCGGCTGAAGACCTCGTGCGGCGAGACCGAGACCTCGATGTAGAGATCGCCGTTCGGACCGCCCGCCGGTCCCACTTCGCCGGAGCCCGGGAGCTGCAGCCGCAGCCCCGTCTCGACGCCGGCGGGGATGTCGAGCGAGACGGTGCGGCGGGCCCGCACCCGGCCCTGACCCTGGCAGGTCGCGCACGGGTACGGGATGGTGGTGCCGTAGCCCTGGCACACGTTGCAGGGCTGGTTGGTGACGACGTTGCCGAGAAGGCTGCGCACCTGGCGCTGCACGTGGCCGGTGCCGTGGCAGATGTCGCAGGCCACGGGGCTGGTCCCCGGCTGGCAGCACGACCCCTGACACGTCTCGCACAGCACCGCGGTGTCGACCTCGATGTCACGATGCACGCCGAAGACGACGTCGCCCAGTTCGAGCGTCACCCGCACCAGCGCGTCCTGGCCGCGCTCGCGCCGGGACCGCGGACGCCCGCCGCGCGAGCCGCCGGCCGCACCGAAGAACGTCTCGAAGATGTCATTGAAGCCGCCGAAACCGCCCGCGCCGCCGAAGGGCGACTCGTCTCCGCCCCTGTCGTAACGCGCCCGCTGTTCGGGATCGCTGAGGACGTCGTAGGCGTGCGTCACGAGCTTGAACCGCTCGGACGCGTCCTCGCCGGGATTGACATCGGGGTGCAGCTGGCGGGCCAAGCGCCGGTACGCCTTCTTGATCTCGTCTGTCGAGGCGTCTCGCGAGACGCCCAGGACCTCGTAGTGGTCAGCCACTTTCGCCTTCCTGCCGCGGCCGGGCCGCGGGATCATGTGTGCGCGTCCGCGTCAGCGGCTGCTCTCGTCTTCCTCGAGCATCCGCGTGAGGTAGCGCGCGACGGCTCTCACCGCCGCGAGGTTGGTGGGGTAGTCCATGCGCGTCGGGCCCATGACGCCGACGCGGGCGCGTGAGCCGGTCGCGTCGTAGTCGCTGGCGACGACGGATGCCTCGGCCAGGCCGAACGGCTCGTTCTCGCGGCCGATGCTGGCCGACAGGCCGTGCGCGTCGGTGACCATCTCGCCCATGAGGCGCAGCAGGGTCACCTGCTCCTCGATGGCCTCCAGCAGTGGGTAGATGCTGCCGCGGAAGTCCGCCTCGCTGCGCGCGAGGTTGGCGCTTCCCGCCATCACGAGCTTGTCCTGCCGGAACTCCTCGAGCTCTTCGGCGACGGCCTTCACGATCTCGTCGGTGGCGACCTCGTGCGCGGCGGCATGCGGGCGTTCGGTGCCGAGGCGATCTGCGATCCGCTGCAAGCCTTCCCGCACCGGGCGTCCGACCAGGAGCGTGCCCAACTCGGCCCGGATGCGGGCCAGGTCGGCGTCGTCGAACTCGTCGCGCACGAACGTCAGGCGCTGCGACACGCGCCCGGTGTCGGTGACCACGATCACCAGCATCCGACCCCCGCCCAGTTGGACGAGCTCCACGTGCGTGACGTTGGCGCGAGCGAAGGACGGATACTGCACGATCGCCACCTGGCCGGTGAGACGGGTGAGCGCGCGCACCGTGCGTGCCAGCACGTCGTCCAGATCGCCCGAGCCCTCGAGGAACGCCGAGATCGCCGAGCGCTGAGCCGAGCTCAGCGGACGCAGCTCGGCCAGGTGGTCGACGAAGACGCGGTAGCCCTTGTCGGTCGGCACGCGGCCGGAAGAGGTGTGGGGCGCGGTGATCAGCTCTTCATCCTCGAGCAGGGCCATGTCGTTGCGGATCGTCGCGGCGGAGACGCCGAAAGCGTGCCGCTCGACGATCGTCTTGCTGCCGACCGGCTCGCGCGTGTCGACGTAGTCCTGGACGATCGCCCGCAGCACTTCGAGCCCGCGTTCGCTGACCATCCCGCCTCCTCCGCTGCGTTCGGCCCCAGGGCCGTCGGCGCCAGGCCGTCTGGCACTCGCATTACTCGAGTGCCAATTCTACCGGATGAGGTGCGACCGGGCCGGAAGGCGCGTCATGGTGTGAGGGCCCGCACCACCGCGTCGGCGAGGAGGCGTCCGCGACGGGTGAGCACGATGCGACCGCCGAGGGCGGCGCGCCCGTCGACCAGATCGTCCGCTATCAGCCCCGGGACGGCGCGGCGCCCGTCCGACGGCACCTCGGCGACCTCGAGTCCCTCACGGAGACGGGTGCGCAGCAGTACGTTCTCGAGCGCGCGGGCGCTGGCATCGGGCGTCTCGCGTCCCGCTGCCGGGGACTCCCCCGCGCGGAGGCGCTGTGCGTAGGCGGACGGGTGCTTGACGTTCCAGAAGCGCACTCCGCCGATGTGGCTGTGAGCGCCCGGCCCGAAGCCCCACCAGTCGGCGCCGGTCCAATAGGCGAGGTTGTGACGCGACCGCCGGCGATCCTCGCGCGCCCAGTTCGACACCTCGTACCACTCGAATCCCGCGGCGGCGAGAGTGTCGTCGGCCAGCTCGTACATGTCGGCCTGCAGGTCGTCGTCGGGAGCGGCGACCTCGCCGCGCCGGATCTGCCGCGCCAGCTTCGTGCCGTCCTCGATGATGAGGGCGTAGGCGGAGATGTGATCGGGCTCGAGCCCGATAGCCGCGTCGACCGACGCGCGCCAGTCGTCGAGGGACTACCCCCGGGGCGCCGTAGATGAGATCGACGCTGACATCGAGCCCCGCGCCACGAGCCGCCGACACCGCCGTCCGCACATTCGCCGGATCGTGCGTGCGATCGAGGGCCGCCAGAACGTGCGGGACGGCGGACTGCATGCCGACCGACAGCCGGGTGACCCCGGATGCCGCGAGCTCGGCCACGACGTCCGCGGTCACGGTGTCGGGGTTGGCCTCGACGGTGATCTCGGCTCCGTCCTCGATCCCGAAGGCGGTGCGCACGCCATCGAGCATGCGGCCGAGATCGCCGGGCGGAAGGAGCGTCGGGGTGCCGCCGCCGAAGAACACGGTCGTGGCGGGTCGTCGCCCGCCGGCGCGATCGAGCACCGAGCCGGCGACGCCGATCTCACGCAGCAGCGTGTCGGCGTACTCGTCCTGGCGCGCATCGCGCAGCTCTGAGGACGTGTACGTGTTGAAGTCGCAATAGCCGCAGCGCACGCGACAGAACGGCACATGCAGATAGACGCTGAAGGGCACGGCCGCATCGATCCGCACGCCGGCGGGAAGCGACCCGTCCGCCGGTACGGGCTCGCCGAGAGGAAGAGCAGAGCCCATCGGCGACTCAGGCAGGCGTGGAGTAGAGGGGCGAGATCGCCCGCAGGTAGCGCGTGAAGAGCTCGCGGCGGCGTCGCCGGACGAGAGCGGGAAGCATCCGGTACAGCATGGCGCGAGGCGCATCGAAGGCCCGGACGGTGAACCACACCTCGTCGTTGTCGTGCCAGTCGAGCATGAAGGACTCTTCGCCGCTGACCACGGATTCACCCACGGTGCCCAGCGCGAAGCCGATGCGTCGGGGCTCCTCGACGGCGAAGATGACGCGGAGCTCGGCATCCGCTCGCATCCCGCCCACGCGACCGTCCACCCGCACCGTCGTACCGGCGCCGACGTACGGCGTGCCGTCGGAGTCGTAGCGCAGGTCGGTCTCGGTGCGGCTCGGCGCGACCGCGTTGCCCTCCGCGTCGAAGCTCACCCCGGAGTACATCGGGCCCGACGCGGGACGAACGTCCTTGAGAGTCAGACCGGCTCCGCGCTGCGCCGTCCACGACAGCAGGGCCTCGCCCGCGGCGCGGAAGCGGGCCTCGCCGCTGCCGATCCGCCAGGACTCCTCGGCCGGGATGCTCCGCTCCGGCGGGAAGTGCATGAGGTCCGCCGCCTGCGTCGCCCCGACGGCGGCGTAGTCGACGGTGTCGTCCCGGAATGTTCCTCGACGCATGACACTCAGCCTACTTGGCCGATTTTCCGTCCACGTCTCCCGACAGCGCGGCGATGAACGCCTCCTGGGGGACCTCGACGCGACCGACCATCTTCATGCGCTTCTTGCCCTCCTTCTGCTTCTCGAGGAGTTTGCGCTTGCGGCTGATGTCGCCGCCGTAGCACTTGGCGAGCACGTCCTTGCGCATGGCGCGGATGTTCTCTCGTGCGATGATCCGGGCACCGATCGCCGCCTGGATCGGCACCTCGAACTGCTGCCGCGGGATGAGCTTGCGCAGGCGCTCGGTCATCATCGTGCCGTACGCGTACGCCTTCTCGCGGTGCACGATCGAGCTGAACGCGTCCACCTTGTCTCCCTGCAGCAGGATGTCGACCTTCACGAGGTCGGCCTCCTGGCTGCCGGCGGGCTCGTAGTCGAGGCTCGCATAGCCCTGCGTCCGCGACTTGAGCTGGTCGAAGAAGTCGAAGACGATCTCGCCGAGCGGCATGTTGTAGCGCAGCTCGACGCGCTCCTCGCTGAAGTACTCCATGCCCAGCAGCGTCCCGCGGCGCGACTGGCAGAGCTCCATGACGGTGCCGACGTAGTCCTTGGGCGTGAGGATCGCCGCCTTGACGACCGGTTCGCTGACCGCCGCGACGCGTCCGTCGGGGTACTCGCTCGGGTTGGTGACCGTGACGGTCTCGCCGGTATCGGTCATGACCTCGTAGATGACGCTCGGCGCCGTCGTGATGAGGTCGAGATCGAACTCGCGCGCCAGGCGCTCGGTGATGATCTCGAGGTGCAGCAGGCCCAGGAAGCCGCAGCGGAAGCCGAAGCCCAGGGCGACCGAGGTCTCGGGCTCGTACTGCAGCGAGGCGTCCGAGAGCTTCAGCTTGTCGAGCGCTTCACGCAGCTCGGCGTAGTCGCTGCCGTCGATCGGGTAGATGCCCGAGAAGACCATGGGCTTGGGGTCGGTGTAGCCGGGAAGCGCGTCGGTCGCCGGCTTGCGGTGCGTGGTGATCGTGTCGCCGACCTTCGACTGGCGCACGTCCTTCACACCGGTGATCAGGTAGCCGACCTCGCCGACGCCGAGACCCTTCGACGGGGTCGGCTCAGGGTTCGACACCCCGATCTCGAGGAGCTCGTGCGTCGCTGCGGTCGACATCATCTGGATGCGCTCGCGCGGCGAGAGCTTGCCGTCGACCATGCGGACGTAGGTGACCACGCCCCGATAGGAGTCGTAGACCGAGTCGAAGATCATCGCGCGGGCAGGGGCGTCCGGGTCGCCCTGCGGGGCGGGGATCTCACGCACCAGACGGTCCAGAAGCTCCTCGACACCCTGACCTGTCTTGCCGCTGACGCGGAGGACGTCGTCGGGGTCGCCGCCGATCAGACCGGCGAGCTCCTTCGCGAATCGGTCCGGGTCGGCCGCGGGAAGGTCGATCTTGTTCAGGACGGGGATGATGTGCAGGTCGTTCTCGAGGGCGAGATACAGGTTGGCGAGCGTCTGGGCCTCGATGCCCTGCGCCGCGTCGACGAGCAGGATCGCGCCCTCGCACGCGGCGAGCGAGCGGCTCACCTCGTAGGTGAAGTCGACGTGCCCGGGAGTGTCGATCATGTTCAGGGCGAACGTCGACCCCTCGGCCTGCCACGGCATGCGGACCGCCTGGGACTTGATCGTGATGCCGCGCTCGCGTTCGATGTCCATGCGGTCCAGATACTGGGCGCGCATGTCGCGGTCCGAGACCACGCCGGTGATCTGCAGCATGCGGTCGGCCAGCGTGGACTTGCCGTGGTCGATGTGGGCGATGATGCAGAAGTTGCGGATCAGCTCAGGAGGGGTCGCGGACGGCTCGAGAGGCTTCAGGGCGCGGGGTGACATGTCCAGACGATTGTACGGGTGCCGGATGCCGGGACCCTGACCGTGCGGCGGCGGCCGGCCGATCGGCCCCGCTCGCCCCCGGTCACGCGGGCGCGGGGATCCGCGCGAGGCCCTCGAGCAGCTCTGCCCGGTCGCTGGCGACGCAGACCCGCACCCAGCCCTCGCCCGTGATCCCGAACGCGGAGCCGGGCGCGACGGCGACCTGCGCTTCGTCGAGGAATCGCTCGCACCACCGCAGCACGTCGCCATCCGAGACATGTGAGACGTCGATCCACAGATAGAAGGCGCCGGTCGGATCCAGGTAGCGAAGGCCTCGCCGGTCCAGCAGCGCGGTCGCCGCCGCGAGGTTGTCGCGGTAGTGCGCCGCCGCGCGATCCACCTGCGCCTGGTCCCCTTCGAGCGCTGCCACCGCGGCCCGCTGTGACGGCTCGTCCACGCAGCTGACGACCGACTCCTGCACGCGCAGCATGGTCTGCCGCCATCCGGGCGGCGTGACCAGCCATCCCACACGGGCGCCGGTCATGGCGTGGGTCTTCGACATCGAGAACACCGAGAGCACCCGGTCGTCGTCGTCGAGGGTCGCCGGGCTGACGTGTCGCTCGCCCCACGTGAACCGCTCGTAGACCTCGTCGCTGATGAGCCAGAGGTCATGGCGACGTGCCAGATCGAGAAGCGCTCCGAGCGTCTCGCGGTCGAAGGTCGAGCCCAGCGGGTTGGACGGCGTGTTGACGATGATCGCGCGGGTGCGCGGCGTGACGAGGGTTTCCAACTCCGAGAGGTCCGGCTGGAAGTCCCGCTCGGCCCGCAGAGGGTAGGGCACCGGCATCGCCTGGAGCAGGTGCGCGTTCATCGTGAAGGTCGTGTAGCCCGGATCCGGGACGAGCACCTCATCCCCTCGCGAGAGGGTCAGCGCCATGGCGAGATGAAGCGCCTGCGTGGCACCGACGGTGACCCACACCTGCTCGACGTCCACGTGAAGCGAGTTCTCGCGCGCCAGTTTGTCGACGATCGCGCGACGCAGTTCGGAGATGCCGCCGTTCGGGGTGTACCGGATGGCGCCGTCCCGCCATGCGGTGGCTGCGGCATCCCGTATCCCGGCGTGGGCGACCGCGCCAGGCTCGCCTACCGCCAGGATGATCGTGCCGGGTCTGCGCAGCGCCTGCTCGAGGATGTGCCGTACGCCCGATCCCGGCATGAGCGCGACGTGAGGGGCGATCTGCGGCATGCCGCCATGCTACGCACGACGCTGTCCGGCTAGCCTGAGCGGGTGGTGGTCCAGGTCGTGCTCGTGCACGGGATCCGGACGTCTGCCACCATGTGGCGCGCACAGGTCGCACATCTGCGTGAGCGGGACATCCCCGTCGTCGCCGTCGACCTGCCGGGGCATGGGTCGCGCATGACCGAGGAGTACTCGCTGGAACGCGCCTTGGCGACCATCGACGAGGCGGTGATGGATGCCGCGGCCCGTGGTCCCGTCCTGCTCGCCGGTCACTCCATGGGAGGGCTGGTCTCCATCGAGTACGTCGGCCGGGAGGATCCGCCCCCGGTCGCCGGGTTCATCGCGGCGTCGTGCACGGCCATCCCGCGGGGCATCGGTCTGAGGACCTACCGCCTGCTCGCCCGAGGTTTCGACGCTCTTCCCGACCGCGGCATGTGGCTTACGAAGAACATGCTGTATCTCACCCTGCCGCAGGAGACGCGAGCGGACTTCGGAGCGGGCGGCTACGCATTCGACACGCAGGACGAGGCACTGCGCAGCCTGTCGGTGCTCGATCTGCTCGCCGCGCTGCGCCGGATCCAGGTGCCGCTGTGGTTCATCAACGGACAGTACGATCAGCTGCGCCTGAACGAGCGCCTGTTCCAGCGGGTGGCGCCCCACGCCGAGCTCATCGTCGTGCCGCGCACGAGTCACCTCGTCACCGCGATGCGACCGACGGTGTTCAACGCTTTGCTGGACGTGGCGATCGCCACGGTCGAGGCGTCCGCGACGACTCCGTTGGCCGAGTCACGACCGTCGCGCGAGACCTGATAGAATCCTTGTTTGGCTTGCGTGTGGGTTTCCTCCCCCACGATCGCCGCCAGGCGCCCTCTCTCGCCGAACGGCAACTCCATCCGATTCACTCCGAACGAAAGAACGTCGACACGTGGCGAACATCAAGTCGCAGATCAAGCGCAACAAGACCAACGAGAAGGCGCGCGAGCGCAACAAGGCCGTCAAGAGCGAGCTGAAGACGCACGTGCGCCGCACGCGCGAGGCGGTCGCCACGGGCGACAAGGCCGCGGCTGAGAAGGCCCTGGCGACGGCGACCAAGAAGCTCGACAAGGCCGTCAGCAAGGGTGTCATCCACAAGAACCAGGCGGCGAACCGCAAGTCGGCGATCGCCAAGCAGGTCTCCGCGCTCTGACGCCGAACCGCTCCGTCTTGGAGAGGCCCGCCCCACTGGGGCGGGCCTTCCTCGTCTCCGTGGCAGTGTGCGGGCTCTGCCCGCCGCCTCAGCCCGGATCGGGTCAGGAACCGTAGGGCGCTCGGGTGGCGATGACGGTGATCATCCGCTCGAGCGCGAAGACGGCGTCGCGGGAGCCGCCTTTCACTTCGGCATCCGCTCTCGCCGTGGCCTGGATCGCCATGCCGAGCGTCGTCTCGTTCCAGCCGGTCAGGTCGCGGCGTGCCCGATCGACCTGCCAGTCCTTCATCCCGAGGCGGGCCGCCAGAGCGGCCGCCGGCTCGCGATTGCCTGCGACGCGCGCCATCGTGCGCAGCTTCATCGCGAAGGCCGCGACGAGCGGCACCGGGTCGGCGCCGGAGGCGAGCGCGTGCCGTAGAGCGATGAGCGCTTCGCCGTATCGTCCCGCGATCGCGGTGTCGGCGACGGCGAACGCCGACGTCTCGACCCGTCCGCCGTAGTACCGCTCCACGATCTGCTCGGTGATGTCACCCGGGACGTCGGCGATGAGCTGCTGGCAGGCGGCGGCCAGCTCGGTGAGATCGTCGGCGAACGCCGAGACCAGCGCCCGCAGTGCGATCGGTGCGATGCGCTTCTTCGCCGTCTGGAACTCGCCCGCGGCGAAGTCGAAGCGGTCGGAATCCCGCTTGATCGCCGGGCACGCGATCTCGACACCCGACCCCTGGCCCGCGCGGACCGCGTCGAGCAGCTTCTTGCCGCGGACGCTGGCGCCGGTGTGGCGGAGGACGACCGTGGCGCCGTCTTGCGGGGCGGCCAGATACGAGATCGCCTCGGCCAGGAATGCGTCGGAGCACTTCTCGACTCCGGTGACCCGGACCAGGCGCGGTTCGCCGAACAGCGACGGCGAGGTCACCGCGAGGAGCGTGCCCACCGCGTAGTCGTCGGCGCGGACATCGGTCACCTCGAGCGACGGGTCCTCGGCTCGAAGGTAATCGCGCACGCCGGCGATCGCGCGCTCGGCGCAGACGTCCTCCGGCCCGGAGACGAGGACGATCGGCGCAGGCTGGGGCGCCCGCCACGGGATCTGCGGGATGGCACTGCGCGCGGATTTCGAGGGGGCTCGTCGCGCCGCTGGTGCCATTCCCCCAGCCTACCGACGGCCGCCGACTCAGCCGCCTCGCTCGCGCCAGACAGACAGACCCGTCTCGCCGGTCGACACCGCCACGACGCCGTCTCGGTCGGTGCGGGCGATTCGCGCCCCGGCGGCCTCGAGGACCTCGAGGATCTCGTCCCGCGGGTGCCCGTAGTCGTTCTCGGCGCCCACGGTGACAAGGGCCAGCGCGGGGGCGGCTTCGGTGTAGAGACCCGCATGCTGGTCGGCGCTGCCGTGGTGTGCGACCTTGACGACGGCGTAGGGCGGGTCGAGCGCTCCCGACGCCTCGATCGCACGCTGTGGCGAGGCGGACAGGTCGCCGAGCAGGAGTGTCGGCGGAATGCCCCCGCCCCGGACGTCGATCACCACGCTGGCATCGTTTCCCGGCGGGAACGCGCGACTCTGAGCCTGCGGCCACAGCGCCCGCCACCGCGCGTCGCCGAGTGATCCGGTCATACCCGCGGTGGTGCTGACGAGCGTCGCGCCGCCGGAGCCGAGGGTGCGCAGGACATGGTCCTGCTCCGGGTCGACCGGGCCGTGCAGCACGGTGCCCACCCGTCCGACCATCGTGCTCACTCCCCCGGCGTGATCGAGATCGAAGTGCGTCAGCACCAGCAGATCGACGCGCTGTACGCCCGTCCGCGCGAGACACGCGTCGAGGAGCTCCGGGTCGGGACCGGTGTCGACGAGGGCGACGACGCCGGCCGAGCGCAGCAGCACGGCATCGCCTTGCCCGATGTCGCAGGCCAGCACGGACCAGTCTGCCGGCAGGGTCCATCGCCCGGCCACGGTGGTGAGCGCCCCGGTGCCGAGCAGCATCCCGACGACGCTCGCGACGAGGGCGGCCGACGCACCCCGAGCCCAGCGCGACGCGCGACCGCCGCGCGGAGCCGCGATGAGAAGCCCGACGGCGACCCCCACCGCCCCCAGCGATGCGGCGCCGGGTATCCCCTCCATCCAGGGGACCAGGTCGCCGGGAAGCTCCGAGATCGTCGTCGCGACGGCGGCGATCCAGGATGCCGGCACCCATGCGATCGCCGCGAGCCCGGACTGCAGCCACGGCAGCGGTGCGGACAGGCACGCGGCGAGTCCGATGACCGTGGTCGCCGGTGCCGCCGGCCCGGCGAGCAGATTCGCGGCGACGCCGTATAGCGGAACCTGTGGCGCGATGAGCACGAGCAGCGGACCGCAGGCCAGCTGTGCGGCCAGCGGCACCGACAGCGCGAGGGCGAGGGGCCCGGGCATGGTGCGCCCGAGTCCGGCGGCGAAGGGACCTGCGAAGAGGAGGAGCGAGGCCGTGGCGACGGTGGAGAGCGCGAAGCCGAGGAATGCCGCGAGCCACGGATCCGCGATGAGGACGATCGTCGCGGCCAGACTCAGCAATCCCATGCCGGCACCTGCTCTCCCGAGGAGGACGCAGGTCATCGCGACCGCCGCCATGGCGCCGGCCCGCACGACGCTCGGCTCGGGGGTGACCAGGATGACGAAGCCGGCGAGGGAGGTGAGGCCGATGCCGACGCGCGCTGCCCGCGACGCTCCCGCGGCCGCGGCGGCGGCGAAGGCGATGCCGACGACGAGAGCGCAGTTGGCGCCCGAGACGGCGGTCAGATGCGAGAGCGACGACTCCTTCATGGCGGCGTCCAGAGCGGGATCGACTGCCGATGTGTCGCCCACCGCGAGCCCGGGCACGAGCCCGGCGCCCGGTCCCGGCAGTCCCCCCACGGCGGCGAGGAGCCCCTGTCGGAGGCCTGCCGCCACCCCGGTCACACCGCCCGGTTCCTGGCGCACGTCGACGCCCCGAGCTGCCCACAGCACCGCGACCGCCCGCTCCCCCGGGCGTCCCGGTGACGCCGTGCCGCGAGCTGCGACGATCGCGCCGACATCCAGGGACGGCAGGCCGTCGACGTCGCCCGGTGCGACCCGCACCAGGATCTCGGCCCGCACCGCGCGGTGATGGCGTCCCGCCGAGACGTCGAGGGCGATCGCGTCGAACGCCAGGCTGCCGTCGGTCCTCCGCTCGATCTTGCCCACGACTTCGGCGGTGACCTCGAGCGCCCGGCCGTCGCCGTTCGCGAGGAGGGCCATCTCTGCGCGGGCGGGCTGTGCGAGCGCGACATGGGAAGCGGCCGCGGCGGAGGCGGCGAGGGAGAGCACGATGACCAGTGCCGTCCTTCGCCCGGCGCCTGCCGACCCCGCGTGCCGCGTGCGGCGCCCGCAGCGGCATGCGAGCACCACCACCCCGCCGAGACCGGCCACCCACAGGACGATCGCGATCGTCCCCGCGGCCGAGGGTGCGAGGATCGCCGTCGCCCCGGTCGACCAGGTGGCGGCGAGCACCGGGAGGAGGCGCAGCCGGCCCGTGCGCCGCCGGCTCATACCGTCACGAGGTCGCGCATCGACTCGAGCATCTTGTCGCCGATGCCGGGGACGGCCAGGAGATCCTCGACGCTCGTGAAGCGGCCGTTCTCGTCGCGCCACGCGATGATGCGCTCGGCCATCGCCGGGCCGATGCGCGGAAGCGTCTCGAGTTGCGCGGCCTCCGCTGTGTTCAGGTTGACGCGCCCCTCCCCCGGCACCGCGCCGTCGGGACCCCCTGTGCCGCTCTGCGCCGTCGCTGTCTCGCCGATGCGGGGCACATGCAGCTGTTCGCCGTCGGCGATCGGTCGGGCGAGGTTGATGGCCGTGCCGTCGGCGTCGTCGGCCAGGCCGCCCGCTGCCGCGACCGCGTCGACGACGCGCGCGCCTGCCGCAAGGACGTACAGCCCGGGCGATCCGACGGCACCGGCCACATGAACGTAGAGTTCGTCCGCCGGCGTCGAGGCATCGATGCCCGCGGTCGGGTCGATGACGATCTCGTCCACCGGAGCCGACGCCCCGCGCAGGACGCCGATGACGACGGTGATCGCCAGGGCCGCGATCACGAGCACGACCACAGCCCCGACTCCGAATCGTCGACGAGCGCCGGCAGGCTCCGGCTCGTCGACGGGGGTCACGCGCCCAGGCTACGAAGCGGCGCGCTCCCGTCACGGCATGGCGGTCATGCTGTGGACACCCTCGACGGCCCCGCGCCTGGGGAGGAGGCTCAGTGTGTGCTGAAGCTCACGACCTTGGGCGGGCGCACGACCGCGCGAGCGATCTGACGATCCCCGAGGCTTCGAAGGACGCGCTCGTCAGCACGCGCGATCCGCTCCAGCTCGGCCGCATCGATGCGGGCCGACACCTGGAGCGTCGCGCGCACCTTGCCGTCGATCTGCACCACAGCGGTCACGGTCTCTTCGATCAGGAGCGTCGGATCGGGGTTCCGCCACGGTACGAGGCCGACGAAGCCCTCGTAGCCGAGGATCTCCCACATCTCCTCCGCGGTGTGAGGAGCGAAGAGGTCGAGGATCATGGCGGTGGCCTCGGCGGCCTCTCTCACAGCGGGGTCAGCGGGGCCGGGGCCGCCGTCGATCGCCTTGCGGGTCGCGTTGACGAGCTCCATGAGGCGCGCGACCACGACGTTGAACTTCGTCTGCTCGACGAGACCGGGGGCGTCCGCCAGCAGGCGGTGCGTGACGCGCCGCAGGGCGACGTCGCCCTCGGCCCACACGACGTCCGGGTCGCTCGAGACGTCCTTCGCGATACGCCAGGCGCGCGCCAGGAACTTCTGGGCGCCGGTCGTGGAGACGTCCTCCCAGTTGATGTCGTCCTCCACCGGACCCGCGAAGACGATCGCGACGCGGGAGGCGTCGGCACCGGGGTTCACCATGCTCGCGGCGAACTCGACGAGGTTCCCCTTCGACTTCGACATCTTCGAGCCGCCCAGCAGCACCATGCCCTGGTTGATCAGGCTCGAGAACGGCTCGGTGAAGTCGATGAGCCCCATGTCGAAGAGCACCTTGGTGATGAAGCGCGCGTACAGCAGGTGGAGGATCGCGTGCTCGACGCCGCCGATGTACGAGTCGACCGGTGCCCACCGGTCGGCCTGCCGCGAGGGGAACGCCTGGGAGGCATCCTGGGGAGCGAGGAAGCGCAGGAAGTACCAGGAACTGTCGACGAACGTGTCCATCGTGTCGGGATCGCGCAGCGCCGGCTGGCCCGTCTCGGGGTCGGTGGTCCGCATCCACTCCGCGGCCCCGCCGAGCGGGGAGGTCCCCTTGGGAGCAAGATCCAGACCCCTGGCGTCGGGCAGCTCGAGCGGAAGCTGGTCCTCCGGAACGGGGACGATGCGCCCGTCCTCGGTGTGGATCATCGGGATCGGGGTTCCCCAGAAGCGCTGGCGCGAGATCAGCCAGTCGCGCAGACGGTACGACTTGGCCGCCCGGCCCGTGCCTGCCGCCGTCATCTCGTCGATGATCCGTGCGATGGCGTTGCGCTTGGAGAGTCCGTCGAGCGTGCCGGAGTTGATCATGCGGCCGTCGCCGGTGAGGGCGATGCCGGTCCGGGCCGGGTCGAGGTCGTCGAGCACGTCGCCGGCGCCGGGATCGATGGGCACGCCTTCGTCGTCGAGCTCGATGACGGGGATCGCTCCGGTGATGGGGGCCGTCGTGTCGACGACCACCTTGACCGGCAGGTCGAAGGCGCGCGCGAAGTCGAGGTCGCGCTGGTCGTGGGCGGGAACGGCCATGACGGCGCCGTGGCCGTAGTCGGCCAGCACATAGTCGGCGGCCCAGATCGGAAGCCGCTCGCCGTTGACCGGATTGATGGCGTAGCGATCGAGGAAGACACCGGTCTTCGGGCGGTCGGTGCTCTGTCGCTCGATGTCGGTCTCGCGCTGCACCCGCTCGAGATAGTCCTGGAAGCGCGTGCGCACCTGGGCGGACGACCCGGCGGCGAGCTCGGCGGCGAGGTCGCTGTCGGGGGCGACGACCATGAAGGTCGCGCCGTGCAGCGTGTCGGGGCGCGTGGAGAACACCGTGATCTTCTCGTCACGGCCCTCGATCTCGAAGTCGATGTCGGCGCCGACCGAGCGGCCGATCCAGTTCCGCTGCATGCGGATGACCTTCTGCGGCCAGAACCCTTCGAGCTGGTTGAGATCGTCCAGCAGGCGGTCCGCGTACTCGGTGATCTTGAAATACCACTGGGTCAGCTTCTTCTTGACCACCTCGGCGCCGCAGCGCTCGCAGTGACCGTCGACGACCTGCTCGTTCGCGAGCACCGTCTGGTCGTTGGGGCACCAGTTGACCGGGCTCTCCTTGCGGTACGCGAGGCCCCGCTCGTGGAGGCGCTGGAACAGCCACTGGTTCCAGTGGTAGTACTCGGGGTCGCTCGTGTGGAGGATGCGCGACCAGTCGTAGGAGGACCCGTACTGACGGAAGCTCTTCTTGTGCTGCTCGATGTTGGCGTAGGTCCACTCGCGCGGGTCGGCGCCGCGCTGGATGGCCGCGTTCTCGGCAGGAAGGCCGAACGAGTCCCAGCCGATCGGATTGAGGACGTTGTACCCGCGGTGGCGCCAGAATCGCGCGACGACGTCGACGTAGGCGTAGCTCTCGGCGTGGCCCATGTGCAGATCGCCCGACGGATAGGGAAACATGCCGAGGACGTACTTGCGGGGTCGAGTGTCATCGTCTCCGCCGGCGCGGAACGGATCGGCCTCGGCCCAACGTGCCTGCCACTTCTCCTGGATCGCGAAGGCCTCGTACCCGCCCTCGGCGGGAGAGCTGCCGTCGGAGGGCACAGAGGTGGCGGGGGTCTGACTCACGAGGGAAGAACCAATCATCGGATGCCGGGGGGCGCGCACAGCGCAACGTCCAGGTTAGCGGACCAGGCCGTCACCAGCCGGGCGGCAGTGCGGCGCCGAGGGCTGCCAGCGGCCCCCGCGCCTTGACGCCGACCTCCGCGACCTCCGCCGCGGCATCCGATCTCCACGTGATCCCGCCGCCGGCTCCGACGTACGCGCGATCCGGACCGATCACGAGGGAGCGGATCACCATCGCGAGATCGAGCGCCCCGTCGTCGCCGACCCAGCCGAAGCAGCCGGCGAATATCCCGCGCGGGCCGCCCTCGAGGCCGTGGAGGATGGTCATGGCGGACAGCTTCGGGGCGCCGGTCATGCTCCCGGCCGGAAAGGCGGCGTCCAGCAGATCGCCGACCGTGGTTCCCGGCACGAGCTCTCCCGAGACGGTGCTGACCAGCTGGTGCACCGCCGGGTAGGACTCGATCTCGAGCAGCCCGTCCACACCGACGCTCCCCGGGACGCACACGCGCGACAGGTCGTTGCGCATGAGGTCCACGATCATGATGTTCTCGGCGCGTTCCTTCTCGCTGGTGTGCAGTTCGGAGGCGAGGGCGACATCGGTGGCAGGGTCGGCGCCGCGCGGCCGCGTCCCCTTGATCGGGCGGGTCCGCACGACGGCGCCTCCCTCTGCATCCGTCCCGCTCACCTGGAGGAACCGTTCCGGACTGGCGCTGACGAGTGCGACGGCGCCGGAGCGGATCAGGCCGCCGTGGTGTGACGGCGTCGCGGAACGCAGCCGTCCGTATGCCTCGATGGGATCGACGGCCGCCTCCACCCCGAACCGCGTGGTGAGACATAGCTGGTAGGCATCGCCCTCGCGGATGGCCTCGCGGCACCGCTCGATGAGACGTGCGTACTCGTCCGGCGCGTGCCGGGCGTCCGCGATGCCGACGTCGTGGGCGGGCTCGGGTGCCGGCCACGTCTCCCCCGTCGCGGCGACGGCGGCGGCCAGCGCCGGCCCGGCCTGTGCGGCGGCGAACACCCACGCTCGACGGGACGAGTGGTCGAAGCCCACGATCCGGTCGGCCCGCAGCCACACCTCGTGCGGCACGTCGCCGTCGTCGAACGCGGCGGGAGCGCCCGCCGCCGCGGCCGCGGCGTCGTAGCCGATCCAGCCGACCCAGCCGCTGCGGAACGGTCCCGAGACATCGCCGTCCGCCGACGCACCGGCGCGTACGCGGCGCACCCGGTCGGGGTCGTCGGGCAGGCCGGTTCCGATCCAGCTCCAGCCCTGCGTGGCGCCGGGCCCGGCATCCAGCCAGAAGACATGCTCTTCCTGCGCGAATCGGGCGGCGAAGACGGATGCCGGATCCGCCCACCGCTCGACGGCGACGGGAACGAGGAGGTCCGACATGTTCCCAGGCTAGAGGGCGCCCCGGCCTCTAGGCTCATGCCGTGAACGAGTTCCTGTCGTGGCTCCTCGACGCTGTGCAGAGCGTCGATGCCGTCGTCAGGACACTGCTCGCCGGTCTCGCGATGATGCTCGAGACGAGCGTCCTCGTCGGGCTGGTCGTGCCGGGCGACACCATCGTGATCGTGGCGGCGACCGCGGTCGCATCGCCCCTCGAGGGGGTGCTGCTCGGGGTCGCGGTCGTCGTCGGGGCACTCATCGGCGAGAGCATCGGATTCTGGCTGGGACGCGTGATCGGCCCGCGCATCCAGCATTCCCGGCTGGGACGCCGGATCGGCGAGCAGAACTGGTCGAGGTCGGAGCGCTACCTTCGCCGGCGTGGTGGGCCGGCCATCTTCCTCTCGCGCTTCCTCCCCGTGCTGCATTCGCTGGTCCCCTTGACCGTGGGGATGAGCGGGTACCCGTATCGCCGGTTCCTCGCCTGGACGATCCCGGCGTGCGTCCTGTGGTCGGCCCTGTACATCACCGTCGCCTCGGTCGCGGCGGGCACCTATCGCGAACTCGCGGACCGCCTTCACTACGCCGGCTACATCTTCGTCGCGGTGATCGTGCTGTTCCTCGTGCTCGTCTTCGTCGGCAAGAAGGTGATCGAGCGCGCCGAGCGCAAGCACCTCGAGCACGACGCCCAGGAGGCGTCCGCCGACACGACCCCGCGAAGGACATGGAAGACTGAGGGGATGCCCGAGACTCCTGAAGCGCCCGCGCGCGCCAAGGTGCTGTGGCTGGCACGGCTCGAGTACCGCTTCCATGCCTGGCGCGAGCGCCGAGCCCGCCGGCGCGGACAGAAGCCCACGATCACCCCCTTCCCCGGCTACGGCGGAACGGACTGGGTGCGCGTGCTGGGGCGCGTGATGATCGTGCCGCCCGTGAAGCAGACCGAGTCGGGCGAGTATGCCAGCGTCCGAGGCTGGCGAAGCTTCGTCGCCGTGCCGATCGGGTACGCGCAGGTGACCGTGACGATCGCCGGCGTCGACCACGAGGTCGTCGCCGACCGCGGCGGCGTGATCGACACGCGTCTTCCGGCCGAGCTGGAACCGGGCTGGCAGACCTTCACCATGTCGGTCGAGGGTGGTGAGCCCGTCGAGACGCGCGCCTTCATCGTCGCGCCGGACGTGCGCTTCGGCGTGGTCTCGGATGTCGACGACACCGTCATGGTCACGGCGCTGCCGCGTCCGCTGCTCGCGGCGTGGAACTCCTTCGTCGTGGACGAGCACGCACGCCAGCCGGTTCCCGGGATGGCCGTGCTGATGGAGCGGGTGATCCGCGACAACCCCGGTTCCCCGCTGATCTACCTCTCGACCGGCGCCTGGAACGTCGCCCCGACTCTCATGCGGTTTCTGCGCCGCCATGTCTTCCCGCCCGGATCGCTCCTCCTCACCGACTGGGGGCCGACCCACGATCGCTGGTTCCGCAGCGGCATGGCGCACAAGCTGTCGAACCTCCGGCGCCTGGCAGAGGAGTTCCCGCACATGCGGTGGCTGCTCATCGGCGACGACGGCCAGCACGATGACGAGATCTACACGACCTTCACCGACGAGCATCCCCGCAGCGTGGTGGGTGTCGCGATCCGCCGGCTGTCACCGGCCGAGGCGGTCCTGGCCGGTGGGCGGACTGCCGTGAACGACCATGCCGCGGCGGAGGTCCCCTGGGTCAGCGAGGCCGATGGAGCGGGTCTGCTCGAGCGCCTCGAAGACGTCGGCGTCATTCCCTCCGACGCCCCGCGCTGAGGGGCACCGACGCCCGCGCTCCGGCGTCCGAGCCCCGGCGTAGGCTGGCCGCATGTGCGGACGCTTCGTCGTGGCAAATGCCGGATCCGAGCTCGTCGGCGTGCTCCGGGTGGATGTGGAGGGCGACGATCTCCCCGAGCCCTCGTACAACATCGCCCCCACCGACCGTGCGGCGATCGTGATCGACTCGGCGAAGACCGAGCCCCCGACGCGGCGGCTCGAGTCGGCGCGCTGGGGTCTGATCCCCGGATGGGCCAAGGACCTGAAGATCGGGGCGCGAGCCTTCAACGCGCGGTCCGAAGAGCTCGAGGACAAACCGATGTTCCGCTCGGCGCTCGAGAAGCGGCGGGCGGTGGTGCCGGCATCCGGCTACTACGAATGGAAGACGGAAGACGGCGTCAAGACGCCGCACTACATCCATCCGGCCGACGGAGAGCCGCTGTTCCTCGCAGGGCTGTACGAGTGGTGGCGCGACAAGACCAAGGGCGATGACGATCCCGACCGGTGGCTTCTCAGTTTCACGATCCTCACGCGCGACTCCATCGGCGACCTCGGGTCGATCCACGATCGCATGCCGCTCTTCCTCGATCCGGACCACGCCGATGCGTGGCTCGACCCGACGACCGACAACGTCCGCGACGTCCTCGATGCCGCCATCGACGCGGCGCCCGCCCTCGCCGACACCCTCGAGAACCACATCGTGTCCAAGGCCGTCGGCAATGTGCGCAACAATTTCCCCGAGCTCATCGAGCCGGTCGACGACTGACTCCCGTCGACGAGCCGCGCGTATCCTCGAACGGTGAGGATCGCCGCTGCCGTACAGCACTTGAGCGCCCCCGAATGGCGCGACCGCGAGGCGGCTCATCAGGCGCGTGCCGACCAGCTGACAGCGGCCCATCGCGCACGCGCCGCGCGTCAGGAACGTCATCCCGTCGAGGATTTCCTCTTCACGTACTACTCCTACAAGCCGTCGGTGCTGCGTCGGTGGCATCCCGGCGAAGGGGTGGAGTTGGCGGATGCCGCCACCACCGACCGCGCAGGCTGGCGCTGGTACCGGCCCGGCGCCGCAGCGGACTCCATGCGAGTGGACGGCTCGGCGCTCCGCGCCGAGCGGGGATCCCTCCTGGCGAACATCGGTGTGATCCTCCGTGCCACCGCGAACCGGGCGCCGGGCTTCGGGTGTTTCGGGCTGCACGAGTGGGCCATGGTGTACCGGCAGGGTGAGCCGCGGCATCCGGTCCCCCTTCGCCTGGGGCGCGACGGCACCGATGCCGTCGTCGAAGCGCACGAGCTGCGCTGCACCCACTTCGACGCCTTCCGGTTCTTCACCGCCGACGCCGTGCCACGCAATCGCCAGACGCCCTCGCGCGACCGTCAGGCGGCATTCGAGCAGCCGGGCTGTCTGCACGCCGGCATGGACCTGTACAAGTGGGCCGTCAAGTCAGGTCCGGTCGTGCCGGGCGAGCTGCTGCTGGATGCCTTCACGCTTGCTCGCGACATCCGCGAGCTCGACATGCGCGCCTCCCCGTACGAGCTGACGGCGTGGGGCTACGATCCCGTGCCGATCGAGACGCCCGAGGGCAAGGCGGAGTACGTGCGCGCGCAACGTGCCTTCGCCGAGCGGGCAGGCGGCGTGCGTGAGCGCCTGCTCGCCATCATCGACGGCTGAGGGTCAGTCGACCGGCGCGCAGTCGGCGCACGGCGCCAGACCGCGTCCCTCTCCGGCGAGGGCCAGCCGGAGGGCGGTCACGCGCTGCGCCGCCTCGCGCAGCCGTTCCGGCGGAAGTGCCCCCGACTCGACGGCGGCGACGATGCCGTCGACCGTCCGAGCGGCCGTCTCGGGCGTCGACGAGACCACCGTGAGCACCATGTCGTTTCCCGCGGCCAGCGCCGCGACCGCATTCACGACGGGATCGGCGTACTGCGGAAGTCCCGCACTCTGCAGCATTCCGAGATCGTCGGTGATGGCGACCCCCTGGAAGCCCAGATCGTCTCGGGCGATGCGGTGCCACTCCGCCGAGAGGCTCGCAGGCGCCGAGTCGACCGCGGTGTAGGCGAGATGGCCGAACATCAGCAGGGGTGCTCCGGCGTCGATGCCTGCGGCGAACGGCAAGGCGTCGGTGCTTTCCCATTCGGCCTGCGTCATCGCCGTCGACGGGATCGTCTCGTGTGAGTCGCCGGGCGCGGCGCCATGGCCCGGAAAGTGCTTGAGCGTCGACTGCGCCGTGCGCCCTTCACCTCGGACGGCCGCCGCGACCCGCTCGGCGGCGCTCTCCGGGCTCGTGCCGAGCGCGCGGCGGTAGATGAAGGAGGACGGGTCGGACGTCTCGTCGGCCACGACGCCGAAGTTGACGCCGATTCCCGCACGACGCACGAGCGCCGCCCGCCCCGCGAACGCGTCCTCAGCCGCAGCCGGGGGTGCGTCCTTCAGCGTGCGCGCCGAGGGGAAGTCGTCCCATGGCAGGCGCGACACATCCCCGCCCTCCTGGTCGACCGCGACGAGGGGCGGGAGCGCCGGGTTCACCGTGAGCGAGGCGGTCAGATCGCGCAGCGCGCGCTCGTCGGCAGGGATGTTCGCACCCATCAGGATGAAGCCGCCGATACCGCTGCTGTCCATGTAGGCGCGCAAGGCGGACGCGTCGGTCGTGGGGATGTGGCCCATCACGACGCCGGCGGCCTGGTCGCGGAGCGACATGGTCGCGACGGCGTCCTCCGCCGCGGAAGCGGCATCCTGGGTCGAGGCCGGCGCGACGACGACGGATGCCTCGGCCGCCGCTTCGGCAGGCTCATCCGCGCGCGCGGCTCCGGGCCCGGACTCCACGGTCACCGCGAGAGCCGCTGTCATCGCGACGACGGCGCCGGCGAGGCGCAGAGCGATACCCGTACCCACTCGCTCAGCCTAGGCGCGGTGAGCGCGGAGCGGCTGGGAGAGTGTCAGTGGCGGACGACGATGGCCGCGGCATCCGTCCCCACGGGCAGCACGCCGTACTGCGAACCGCGGTCGTCGCCGAGCCGGGCGTGGATGAACGTCTCGGCATCGAGGGAGGGAGCGTGGCGCATCATGAGCGACGCCTGGAACGCGAGGGCGAGATCCTCGGTGAGGCGCCGCGCCTGAGCCTGCGCCTCGTCGGCATCGGCGCGCGCCAGGCGGCCGAGAAGCGAGAGGGTCCGGTCCACGTGCGCGTCGAGGACTCGGGAGACGCCCGATGTGGACGCCAGCTCGTCGGCGAAGGCGTCGGCCGTCTCGGCATCGCGCGTCAGAGCGCGCAGGACGTCCAGCGCGATGACATTGCCCGAGCCTTCCCAGATCGCCATGACCGGCTGCTCGCGGTAACGGCGTGCGAGCGGGAACGACTCGGTGTAGCCGTTGCCGCCGAGGCACTCGAGCGCCTCGTACGCATGGTGCGGGCCGCGCTTGCAGACCCAGTACTTCGACACCGGTGTGGCCAGGCGCCGGAGGGCGATGTCGCGGTCGGAGGCTTCGGCTTCGAAGAGCTGGGCCAGCCGGAGCCCGGTGAGCATCGCCGCCTCGTACTCGAGCGCGAGGTCGGCGAGCACGCCGGTCATGGCCGGCTGGTCGACCAGGGCGGCGCCGAAGGCCCGGCGCTCTCGCGTATGCCACAGCGCCTCGGCGAGCGACTGCCGCATGCCGGCCGCCGTTCCGAGCACGCAGTCGAGACGGGTGCGCTGGACCATCTCGATGATCGTCCGCACACCGCGGCCCGGCTCGCCGACGACGAGACCGACGGTGCCGTCGAACTCGACCTCGGCGGATGCGTTCGAGCGATTTCCCAGCTTGTCCTTGAGCCGTTGGATGCGAAAGACGTTTCGCATGCCGTGCGGAAGCATGCGCGGGACGAACAGGCACGAGAGACCCTCGTCGACGGCTCCCCGTCGGGTCTGGGCGAGCACGAGGAAGCCGTCCGACATCGGTGCGGAGCAGAACCACTTGTGGCCGGTGAGCTGGTACGCGTGTCCGCCCATCGCCTCGCCCAGCGTCGTGCCGGCGCGGACGTCCGAGCCGCCCTGCTTCTCGGTCATCGCCATGCCGATCAGCGCGCTGCGCTTCTCTTCCTGCGGAAGCAGGCGGGGCTCGTACTCGCGCGAATACATGCGCGGCAGCCAGTCGTCGGCCACCCACGGCGAGTCCTGGATCGACGCGACCGCGGCATGCGTCATCGATACGGGGCAGGCGTGTCCCGGCTCGACCTGGGCGAACAGCATGAACATCGCCGCGCGCGCCACGTGCGCGCCCTTCCTCGGTTCCGCCCAGGCCGAAGTGTGGGCGCCGCGCGCGAGAGCCGCGGAGAGGACGCGGTGGTAGGACGGGTCGTACTCCACCTCGTCGAGCCGGAAGCCCCAGCGATCGTGGGAGTGGGCGATGGGCGGATGCTCATGAGCGAGGTCGGCATCACGCTGGAACGACACCGAGCCGACGAGGCCGCCGGCTTCGCGCAGCGCCTCTTCGGCCCACCCGCCGCCGAACACGCCGACGGCCGAGACGAGCGCGCCGTTGGCTGAGAACTCATCGACGTCCGTACGCCAGGCCGGCTGGTTCTCGACGTAGTGCGTCGCTGCGCCGATGACGCGCTGTCCCCGCGAATAGGCCGTCATGTCCGCTCCCTCTCTCCGGTGGTCGCCAGCGCGTACTGCTCTTCGGGCGTCAGCGGCGCACGCGTGACGATGTCGTGCACGAACGCGAGCTTGTGGCGCACCGGGGTGGCGATCGTGAAGGGGTACAGGTCGCCGAATCCCATGGCGCGATTGATCCGGTTGAATCCCTGGGACATCCATTCCCAGTCGGTAAGCAGCCGCTGGACGGGCTCTCGCTCGTACGAGACGAGAGGGACGACGTCGGTGTCACGCACATTCGTCACCGAGGCATCGAGCTTGATGCCGATGACCGCGGCCGTCTGCAGGGTGCCGGTGATGTGGAGGTAGTGCGCGAAGGTCTCGGCGAAGTCCTCCCACGGGTGCATGGTCGCGTACTCCGAGATGAAGCCATCCCGCCAGTCGGAGGGGGCCCCGACCTTGTAGTGCCGCGCGAGCGCGTCGCGATAGCTCGTCCGCTCGTCGCCGAAGAGCTCCCGGCAGCGTTCCCATGCCGCGTCGTCGGTCAGCAGGACGTTCTGGAAGTAGTGGCCCACCTCGTGGCGCAGGTGGCCCAGGATGGTGCGGTACGGCTCGCCCAAGCGCACCCGGAGGGCCTCGCGCCGATCGTCCAGGCTCTCCGCGAGATCGAGCGTGATGATGCCGTTCGAATGCCCGATCGTGACCGGCCTGCCGTCCGAGAGGCTCGAGATGAGGTCGAAGCCCAGTCCTCCCTCCCGCATGTCCCACCCGACGATCGGCAGGCCGAGATCCGCGAGCTGAAGCAGGAGCCGGCGCTTGGCCTCCTCGGTCTTGGCGAGCTTCTCCAGTGCCACGGTGTCGTCTCCTGCCGGCTGACGGCGCGTCAGGCGGCAGGAGAAGCAGCGGCCGGCGGGGGCGTTCTCCCACACGAGCCAGTTGCACGACCACTCCCGGTTGGAGCAGGTGTACCAGAGCTGCCCGTCCACCTCGGCCTGCCCCTGCCGCACGACCCGGAACTGCCGAGTGAGGATGTGGTAGCCGAGGTCGGCCTCGCAGTTCGGGCACACCAGCGTGTCGAGGTACACGAAGTGCCGGCAGTGCGGGCAGCGCGGCTGTGTGCTCACGGTCTCACCGTAGTGCCGTTCCCCGCGACCGCGGCGTCGCTGTCGCGGGGCCGGGGCATCACGGAGCAGGAGAGACGTCGACGCGGAGCAGGGCGTCGTCGTCGGCGCGAGGGCTCCCTCGGCCGTCCGTGTTGTTCGTCAGCAGCCACAGCGCGCCGTCCGGCAGAGCGACGACGTCCCGGAGCCGACCCTGCTCACCCGTGAAGGCGGCGACCGGGTCTCGGACAGCGGCGCCGGCGGCGGTGTCGACGGCCCACAGCCGCTCGCCGCGCAGGCCCGCGATGAAGACCGTCCGGCCTCGCGCTGCGATGCCGCTCGGGCTGGCGTCGCTGGTCGTCCAGGCGGTCACCGGATCGATGAAGCCGTCTCGTTCCGCCACCCCTTCCACGAGCGGCCATCCGTAGTTGCCGCCGGGCTCGATGCGATTCAGCTCGTCCCAGGAGTTCTGGCCGAACTCGCTCGCCCACAGCTCGCCGTCGTCCGTCCAGGCGATCCCCTGCACATTGCGATGGCCGAGCGAGTAGGCCTCGTTGTGCCACGGATTGCCCGGTGCGGGGTCGCCGCTCGGGGTCACACGCAGGATCTTGCCACCGAGCGCGTCCGGATCCTGTGCGGCATCGCGCTGCTGGGCGTCTCCGGTCGTGATGTAGAGAAACCCGTCGGGGCCGAACGCGAGCCGCCCGCCGTTGTGCGTGTTCGCGCGCGGAATGTCCGACACGACGACGTCTGCCTCGCCCAGCGAGAGGGAGCCCGGTTCGCCGAGCAGCGGCATCCGGATCACGCGGTTGTCGTCCTGCGATCCGAAGTACGCGTACAGCATCCGCTCCTCACCGTCGAGGACGGCCAGGCCGTGCAGGCCCGATTCGCCCCCCGAGACCACGCCGGGCACCACGCCGGCGGTCCGCAGCGCCCCGTCGGCGGTGAGCTCGAGGACGGCTCCGTCGTCGCGCTGAGAGATCAGCGCACCACCGCCTTCGAGAGGCACGACCGACCAGGGTGCCGCGAGACCGGACGCCAGGATGCCGGTGACTTCCCTCGCGCGCCACCATTCGGGGGAGCCGGCCGTCGGCGACGGCGTTGCAGGCACGGCCGTGGGGGCGACGGACGGCGGCCGTGGTGACGGTTCGGCGATCGAGCAGCCGGATGCCGCGACCACCACGATCGCGAGGAGCCCGGCTGCGACCGCCGGAGCGCTGCGTCTCACGTGGCCGCTGCTGCCGCCTCGAGAGCGGCGATGTCGATGCGCCGCATCCGCAGCATCGCCTGCACCGACCGATGGACGACGTCCTGGTCGGGATGGCGGATGAGCTCGATGAGCCGGTCGGGGATGATCTGCCAGGACAGACCCCAGCGGTCCTTGAGCCAGCCGCACGGCTGCTCCTGCCCGCCGTCCGCGGTGAGCGCGTCCCAGTAGCGGTCGACCTCCGACTGGTCCGCACACGAGACGTAGAGCGAGATCGCCTCGGTGAAGGGGAACTGCGGTCCCGCGTCCATGCCCTGATAGTCCCGCCCACCCAGGCGGAAGTGGACGTGCATGACCTTGCCGCCCAGTCCCGGGACCTCGGCCGGGTAGCGACCGAGCGCCACGATCTCGGAGTCGGGAATGAGGTCGGTGTAGAACGTGACCGCCTCTTCGGCGGAGTCGTCGAACCACAGGAAAGGGATAACGGCGGGCATGTCATCACCCTCCCCCACCGGTTCGGCGCACGCAATGGCTCTCACGGAACCTCACGTGATGCGCACGCGCGTGCTCGACGAGCTTCGGCGGGCGACCAGTCGACGGTCCCCTGTCGAGCGACTTGACCTGCGCCTCAGCGCACTGGTGGCAGATGCGGGATGGGTACCGGCCGCGTCGAACTGCGCGCCGATCCGGTGATGGTGCAGCGCTCCACGTCGTGGAGCGCGTCCTCGACGCGGACATACACCTTCGGAAGCGGCAGAGGCCGCACCCAGGTGACGTCGAAGAAGTCCTCGTTGGCCTCGACGTGCGCGACCACGTGACGTGAGTCGTCGAGCGGATAGCGGTTGTCGTAGATCAGCCAGCCGGTGTCGGCGATGGGCACTGCGGTGAACTGCCTCGCCATATTCTGAGCTCCTTCGCTCGTATGTGGCAGGTTGAGCGTACGCCGACATCGCCGCCGCCACCACCAGGACAGCCGCACGAGTGAGCCGTCGGGCGCGGACCGGTCCGTGAACCCTGCGGCGGACCCGGTGCAGCCGGCAAGACATGCTCCGCGACCGGGGCATCGCGAGGTCGTCAGAGTTCGACGAGCCACGGCTCCCGGAACTCGGCGCCAAGAAGAAAGCCCCCGAATGATCGGGGGCTTTTCGGTGGACCTGAGGGGACTCGAACCCCTGACCCCCTGCATGCCATGCAGGTGCGCTACCAGCTGCGCCACAGGCCCTGACGCCACCCCGTTTCTCGCGGGGCAACTCGTCTAGCTTACAACATTCCGAGTCGTGCTCCGAACCGCGTCACTCCTCGCTGGCGGCCGCTGCGGGGAGGTTTATCGGCACGATCGGGCAGTCTTTCCAGAGCCGCTCGAGGCCGTAGTACACCCGCTCCTGCTCGTGGAACACGTGCACGACGAGGTCGCCGAAGTCGATCAAAACCCAGCGCGATTCCTGACGTCCCTCGCGCCGCAGCCGCTTGTGGCCCGCCTCCAGGAGCTTGTCTTCGATCTCGTCCGCGATCGCTGCGACGTTGCGTTCGCTTCGCCCGGTGACGAGCAGGAAGACGTCCACCAGCGGAAGCGGACCCGACACGTCGAGGGCGACGAGATCCTCGCCGCCCTTCGCGTCCGCGGCTTCCGCCGCGATCCGAAGCATGTCGTGGGACTGAGGGCTCGCGGTCATCAGAAGACTCCCGTCACGAAGGCGAGGATGAGAACGCCGACGAGAGCGAGAGCGAGGACGCCCGCCGTGATCGCGAGCGACATCATGAGGCGACTGCCCTTCTCGGGCACCGGCGGGCGAATGACCTCGCCGGGCGTCTTGGAGGTGCTCACCGCCGCACTGGCGGCGATGGGAGTGGGCGACGAGTGCGAGGGGAGCTCACCGTCGACCAGGGTCGCGTCGATCTCCTTGCCGTCGGTCGTCCCCTTCGCGTGACCCGTCGAGCCGAGCCCCTCGGGAAGGTTGAACGTCCCGGTGATGAGGACCTCGCCCGTCGCGGTGACCGGGGCCACCAGCGGCGACATCTCCGGAGCCTGCGAGACGATCAGGGCGTTGGACGCTGACATCGAACCGGTGGAGCGGGCGAGGAGCTGGTCGAACGAGGCCGGAAGCTCTGCGACCACCGGATCGGCCGGCGCGGCCGTGCCATCAAGCAGGCCGGCGCCGAACAAGGGATTCACGACGGCCTTGGCCTCCGCGCTCTCGTCGTCACCGGCATCGTCGTCGTGCGAATCCAGCGCCGGCGGGGCGAACGGAAGATCTCCGAACGGCGCGGATCCGATGCCCGACACCGGCTCGGCCGCGACGCCCTCGACGGCGGAATCGAACGCGACAGGCGCAGCCGCGGCCTGAGCCCAGGGGAACGACGCCGGCGTCTCGCCTTCGACGTCGGCGGGTGCGGCGTCGGGCGCTGCTTCTGCGGGCGCGAACAGCGCCTCCACACTGCTGTCCGTGTCCGCCGTCTCAGTGGCCTCGACTTCTTTCTGGGCGGACCCGTCGGGCTCGGCGTCGGGCGTGTCATCGACGTCGCGCTCGGGGGCCGGGAAGGCGAAGGTGGGTGAAGAAGCGGCCGCGGACGCGCCGGCGTGAGCGGCGACGACCTCGGGGGTGATGACCGGCACCGAGGCGGTTCGGATCCGCTCCTGCTGCCGGGCCTGGCGACGCGTGAGCGGCGAGACACCGAGATCGACGGCGGAGTCGGCGACCGGAGGCGGGGAGACGACGGGCGGTGTCGCCGGTCGGGGAAGCGGCGCGGACAAGACCGGCGCGGGCTGCTCCGCAGGCGCGGATTCCGATGCATCAGGGGTCGTCGCATCGTCGGACGGCGCGTCGTCGTCGGACGGCGGCGGGATCACCGGGGTCGACCCCGTGTTGCGGATCTCGCGCATCTTCTTGCGCGTGAGGGGTGGCGTTGCCGGCTGCTCGGGTGTGCTCATTCCTTGCTCCGGTAGAGGTGGTGCTTCGCGATGTATTGGACGACCCCGTCGGGCACGAGGTACCACACAGGGTGTCCTCGCTTGACGCGATCGCGACAGTCTGTCGATGAGATCGACAGGGCGGGGATCTCGAGTTGACTGACGTCTTCGCTGGGCAGGCCGTCGGTGTTCAGAACGTGTCCCGGCCGGGATACCGCGACGAAGTGGGCGAGGTCCCACAACTCATCATGGTCCCTCCAACTGAGAATTTGCGCTATGGCGTCGGCCCCGGTGATGAAGAAGAGTTCGGCATCGGGGCGCAGAGCCTTCAGATCCCGGAGCGTGTCGATGGTGTAGGTGGGGCCGCTGCGATCGATGTCGACGCGGCTGACCGTGAAGCGGGGATTGGATGCCGTCGCGATGACCGTCATGAGGTAGCGGTGTTCGCTCGGCGAGACGCGCTCTTTCTGCCACGGCTCCCCCGTCGGCACGAAGACGACCTCATCGAGGTCGAACCACTGCGCCACCTCGCTGGCGGCGACCAGGTGGCCGTGATGGATGGGATCGAACGTCCCACCCATGACCCCGATGCGCGAGGGCGCCGTCACCGACATGCAGTCGGCCTAGTGGCCGTGCCCCGATCGCTGCAGGTCGTCGGCGTGGGCCCGTGCGTAGGCCTCCGCCTTGCGGGCGTGGCGGTTGGCCACGTTGCGGTACGAGAGCGTCACCAGAGCCAGTGCGGCGAAGACGACGACCGCGATGATGCCGTAGCCGACCGTCTCGAGAGCGACATTGCCGTGGTGCTCCGACTCCTCGGCGGCAAAGGCGATGATCGTGGCGAGTGTCATTCGGGCTCCGTTCGGGATTCGCCTCGGAGGGCGCAGGACTGGTCCAGTTTATGCCTCACGCCCGCACTTGTCCGGCGCCGCGCGCCAGCCACTTCGTGCTCGTGAGCTCGGCGAGGCCCATCGGCCCGCGCGCGTGCAGCTTCTGCGTCGAGATGCCGACCTCGGCGCCGAACCCGAACTCTCCGCCGTCGGTGAACCTCGTGGAGGCGTTCGCCATCACGACGGCCGAGTCGACCTCCGCCAGAAACCGTGCCTCGCTCGCGGCATCCGTCGTCACGATCGACTCGGTGTGGTGCGTGGAATACCGGCGGATGTGCTCGAGCGCATCGTCGAGGTCGTCGACCACGCGCATCGCGATGTCGAGGCTCAGGTACTCGGCGGCCCAGTCCTCGTCGGTGGCGGGCGTCACGCCCTCGCTCAGCCCGCGCACGGCGGCGTCGCCGTGGACGGTGACACCGCTTCGCTGCAGGGCGGACACGACGGGCGGAACCAGACGCTCGGCCGCGCCGCGATGGACGAGCACGGTCTCGACCGCGTTGCACACGCTCGGGCGCTGCGTCTTGGCGTTCACGACGATGTCGCGCGCCCATTCCAGAGGAGCGCTCTCGTCGAGGACGATGTGCACGACGCCGGCGCCCGTCTCGATGACCGGCACCGAGGACTCCGTCACGACCGTCTCGATCAGCTGTGCGCTGCCGCGGGGGACGAGCACGTCGATGACGCCGCGGGCGTGCATGAGCTCGCGCGCGCCGTCCCGGCCGAAGTCGTCGATCGTCTGGATGGCCTCGGGGTCGATTCCTCGATCGGCCAGCGCTCCGCGCATCGCCCGCACCAGCGCGGCGTTGGTCCTCTCGGCGGCCGATCCGCCGCGAAGGACCACCGCGTTGCCCGAACGCAGCGCCAGCGCGGCGATGTCGACGGTGACGTTCGGGCGGGCCTCGTAGATGGATCCGACCACGCCGAACGGCACCGAGACCTTGGTCAGGGTGACGCCGTTGGCCAGGGTGCGCTCGTCGAGCACACGGCCGACGGGATCGGGCAGGTCTGCGATCTCGCGGACGGCAGTCGCCAGGGCCGCGACCCTCGGCTCATCGAGCCGCAGTCGATCCTGAAGGGCCTCGGAGAGACCGCTCTCGCGCCCGCGCTCCAGATCCTCGGCATTGGCTGCCACGACGTCCGGCGTCGACGTCTCGATCGCATCGGCGATGGCGATCAGCGCGGCGCGCTTGTCGGCATCGCCGAGAAGGCCGATGGAGCGTGCGGCATCCTTGGCCAGCAGCATCCGCTCGCGTGCCGAGGTGGCGGTCGTGGTCATCGTCCCAGTGTATCGACGGCTGTGCGCACCGGACCGGTCGCGGCGGGGGCCGCGGGCTCGGGGTTGGGCTGGAACCAGGTGCCGATGTCGGCGCCCGAGAGCGCGCTGTCGACGAGGTCGGCGCTGGTGACCAGAACCCCGATTCCGGATGCCGCGGCCAGTCGCGCGGCCGACACCTTGGTGGCCGCGCCCCCGGTGCCGACGCTGTTGACGACGACCGACCCGAACTCGAAGCCGTGTAGGTCGTCGCCGTACGCCACGCGAGGGATCGGTGCCGCGCCCGGCTCGTCCGGCGGACGCGTGTAGAGGCACTCGATGTCGCTGAGCAGCACCAGGGCGTCGGCGCCGATCAGCTGCGCCACCATGGCGGCGAGCCGGTCGTTGTCGCCGAAGCGGATCTCGTGGGTCGCGACGGTGTCGTTCTCGTTCACGATGGGCAGGATCCGCAGGCCGAGCAGACGCTCCATGGCCCGGCGGGCGTTGGACCGGTGCATCGGGTTCTCGAGATCGCCCGCGGTCAGCAGCACCTGCCCCGCGACGATGCGGAAGGGCCGCAGGGCCTCCTGATAGCGGTAGATCAGGACGTTCTGCCCGACGGCGGCCGCCGCCTGCTGGGTCGCCAGGTCGCTCGGGCGCTCATCGAGCAGGAGATATGGCATCCCGGTCGCGATGGCGCCCGACGAGACGAGGACGATCTCGGTGCCCCGCGCGTGCGCGGCGGCGAGGGCGTCCACCAGCGGACCGATCTTGTGGGCGCTGTCGCCGCTGATCGACGACGAGCCGACCTTCACCACGACCCGCCGCGCGGAGGGCAGATCCCGGCGCTCGAGTGCGCTCATTCGTCGCCCTCGTCCTCGCGATCCGCGCTGCGGGCGGCGAGGCGCTCGGCCTCGAGTTCGGCGCGCGCCGCCGCCTTGGCATCCATGCGGTCGTGGTAGCGCTCGCGACGCTCCGACGTCGTGCGACGGCCGTCCTGCAGGAGCCGGGGGTCGGTGCCACGAGGCGCGGTGGCGAGCTCGGCCGTGGAGCGGAGTGAGGGCTCCCAGTCGAAGATGATGCCGTCGCCCTCTCCGATGACGACCGTCGCCCCGGGCGTGGCACCGGAGCGGAACAGCTCGTCCTCGACGCCGAGCTTCTCGAGCCGGTCGGCGAGGTAGCCGACGGCCTCTTCGTTCTGGAAGTCGGTCTGCTGCACCCACCGCAGGGGCTTCTCACCGAGGATCCGGTAGATGTTTCCGTAGGTTCCGCCTTCGACACGCACCCAGAAGTCCTTCTCCGACCCCTTGGGCCGGATCACGATGCGCTCCGGGGCGGGCGCCTTGGCGAGTTCGACGCGGTGCGCGGCGACGATGTCGCCCAGCGCGAAAGTCAGCTGACGCAGACCATCGTGGCTCACGGTCGAGATCTCGAACACGCGGAAACCGCGCGCCTCGAGCTCGGGCCGCACCAGATCGGCGAGGTCCTTGGCCTCGGGCACGTCCACCTTGTTGAGCGCGACGAGCTGCGGGCGCTCCAGCAGCGGCGTCTGCCCCTCGGGAACGGGATACGCGGCGAGCTCGGCGAGGATGACGTCGAGGTCCGACATCGGGTCCCGGCCGGGGTCGAGCGTCGCGCAGTCCAGCACATGCACGAGCGCGGTGCATCGCTCGACGTGACGGAGGAACTCGAGCCCGAGTCCCTTGCCCTCGCTCGCGCCCTCGATCAGCCCGGGTACGTCGGCGACGGTGTAGCGCACATCCCCGGCCTGGACGACGCCGAGGTTGGGGTGGAGGGTGGTGAACGGGTAGTCGGCGATCTTGGGGCGCGCCGCGGAGATGGCAGCGATCAGGCTCGACTTGCCGGCCGACGGGAAGCCGACGAGCGCGACATCGGCGACGGTCTTCAGCTCGAGGAGGACATCGCCTTCCCAGCCGGGCGTGCCCAGCAGGGCGAACCCCGGCGCCTTCCGCTTCGGGTTGGACAGTGCCGCGTTGCCGAGCCCTCCGAGTCCGCCCGGAGCCACGACGAAGCGCATGCCCGGCTCGATCATGTCGACGAGGGTCTCGCCGGAGGTGTCTTTGACGACCGTGCCGACGGGGACGGGCAGCTCGAGGGACTCTCCCGCCGCCCCGGAGCGGTGGTCGCCCATGCCGAACCCGCCGTTGCCTCCCGAGCGGTGGGGCGAGTGGTGGTACGAGAGCAGGGTGGTCTCCTGCGGGTCGGCGACCAGCACGATGTCACCGCCGTGGCCCCCGTTGCCGCCGTCGGGACCGGCGAGCGGCTTGAACTTCTCGCGGCGCACCGACACGCAGCCGTTGCCCCCCTTGCCGGCGCTCAGGTGCAGCGTCACGCGATCGACGAACGTGACCATGCGGTCCCCCTCTGGTCTGGGCCGTGCCCAGGATAAAGGGAAGGGGCGAGCCGAAGCCCGCCCCCTCCTGGAAGTGTGTGCGCGTCCGTGGACTACTCCGCGGCGGCCACGATGTTGACGACCTTGCGGCCGCCCTTCTGGCCGAACTCGACGGCGCCGGGAGCCAGCGCGAAGAGCGTGTCGTCCCCGCCGCGGCCGACGTTGGCGCCGGGGTGGAAGTGGGTGCCGCGCTGACGGACGATGATCTCGCCGGCGAGGACCTTCTGGCCGCCGAAGCGCTTCACGCCCAGTCGCTGAGCGTTGGAGTCACGACCGTTACGGGTGGAGCTTGCGCCCTTTTTGTGTGCCATCTCTGCGTCTCTCCGTGCTTACTTGATGCCGGTGACCTTGACGCGCGTGAGGTCCTGACGGTGCCCCTGGCGCTTCTTGTAGCCGGTCTTGTTCTTGAACTTCTGGATCACGATCTTCGGGCCGCGCTCCTCGCCGAGGACCTCGGCGGTGACGGTCACCTTGGCGAGCTTGTCGGCGTCGGTCGTGACGGTGTCGCCGTCGACGAAGAGCACCGCGGGGAGCTCGATCTTGTCGCCGATCTTCGCGGCCTGGCGGTCGAGAACGACGATCGTGCCGACCTCTACCTTCTCCTGCCGGCCGCCGGCGCGCACAACTGCGTAAACCACTTCACACCTGTTTCTTCTGGGAGCGCACGCGCTCAGGACCTCATGTAAGACGTGGCGCGGAAAATGTCGACGCACCAAAGGGCTACTTTACCGGATGCCGGGACTGACCGCAAAAGCGGGGCCGGTGCGTAGGATCTGCTCGTGGCGATCCTCATCGATGACCCGCGCTGGCCGGCCCACGGACGGCTCTGGGCGCACCTGGTGAGCGACTCGGACCTGGACGAGCTGCATGCCTTCGCCGCAGCGAACGGCATCCCGCGACGCGGATTCGACCTGGATCACTACGACGTTCCGGATGACGCCCACGCGCGCCTGGTGTCGGCGGGCGCTCAGCCCGTCTCGGGCCATGAGCTGGTTCGCCGGCTCATCGCCTCCGGGCTGCGCGTCACCGCGCGGGAGCGCCGCGGTCGCTGAGTGGCTTCCCATTCAGCAACGCGGCGTCCCGGCGATGGTTCGCTCAGTCCTCGGTCGGCGCGTGGCTCACCGGGGTGCCGCTGAGGGCTGCCGTGGTGACGCGACGCCGGGCTCGGCCCTGACCGGGCGCCTTGGGCTCGGGAAGGGCCTGCAGCACGGAGTCGAGGAGCAGGTCCTTCTCGGTGAGAGGCTTTGCTCCCCCGTCCTGGCGCTTCTTCCGCGGCTTCTTAGGACGCTCGACGCGAGCCTCCTCGACTGCCGGTGCGGGCTCGGCGGCCGGTGCGGCCTCCTCGGAGTGATGGATCGTGGATGCGGCGATCTGCGCGAGCGCGGACTTCACACCCTCGGTGATGACGTGAGTGCCGTTCGACCCGCCGCCCTGAGCCGGCGCCGCCGACCCGCGGGACCGACGCCCGGAAGGAGCCGCCCCCGCACCGGCGGCGCGGTGCTTGACCACGGGGTCGTGGTGCACGATCACACCGCGGCCGGCGCAGACCTCGCACGCCTCGCTGAAGGTCTCGAGAAGGCCGAGCCCCAGCTTCTTGCGGGTCATCTGCACGAGTCCGAGAGAGGTGACCTCGGCGACCTGATGCTTCGTGCGGTCACGGCTGAGGCATTCCACGAGCCGTCGCAGGACGAGATCGCGGTTGGACTCGAGCACCATGTCGATGAAGTCCACGACGATGATTCCGCCGATGTCGCGCAGCCGGAGCTGTCGGACGATCTCCTCCGCGGCCTCCAGGTTGTTCTTCGTGACCGTCTCCTCGAGGTTTCCGCCCGACCCGACGAACTTGCCGGTGTTGACGTCGACGACCGTCATGGCCTCGGTGCGGTCGATCACGAGCGAGCCGCCCGAGGGCAGCCACACCTTGCGGTCGAGCGCCTTCTCGATCTGCTCGGTCACCCGGAACTCGTCGAAGGGGTCCCGCTCGCCGTCGTACCGCTCGACCCGGTCCAGCAGGTCCGGGGCGACCGATTCGAGGTACTTCGAGATCGTGTGATGCGCGTCGTCGCCCTGGATCAGCATCCGCGAGAAGTCCTCGTTGAAGACGTCGCGGACGATCTTGACCAGGAGGTCGGGCTCGGAGTGCAGCAGGGCCGGCGCCTGAATCGACTCGACCTGCTTGCTGATGTGCTCCCACTGGTTGGTGAGGCGCTGCACGTCGCGGGTGAGCTGGTCCTCGGTGGCGCCCTCTGCGGCGGTGCGGACGATGACGCCCGACGACTCCGGCAGGACCTCCTTGAGGATCTTCTTCAGGCGTGCCCGCTCGGTGTCGGGCAGCTTGCGCGAGATGCCGTTCATCGCTCCGCCGGGGACGTACACGAGGTAACGGCCCGGGAGCGAGATCTGGCTCGTGAGGCGGGCGCCCTTGTGCCCCACCGGATCCTTCGTGACCTGCACGAGCACGCGGTCGCCGCTCTTGAGAGCCAGCTCGATGCGGCGCGGCTGATTGCCCGTCTCGACGGCATCCCAGTCGACCTCGCCCGAGTACAGCACGGCGTTGCGGCCGCGGCCGATGTCGACGAAGGCGGCCTCCATGCTCGGCAGCACGTTCTGCACGCGACCGAGGTACACGTTTCCGATCAGCGAGGCGTCCTGGTTCCGGGCGACGTAGTGCTCGACGAGAACGTTGTCCTCCTGGACAGCGATCTGGATCCGACCGTTGCGCGAGCGCACGATCATCACGCGGTCGACCGCCTCACGGCGTGCGAGGAACTCGGCCTCGGTGACCACCGCTCGGCGGCGCCCCGCCTCGCGGCCGTCACGACGACGCTGCTTCTTGGCCTCGAGCCGGGTCGAGCCCTTGATGCGCTGCGGCTCGGTGATCAGTTCGACCGCCCGCTTGCGCGGCTGCGGCTCTTCAGCGGGACCGGATGCCTCGTCGCGGCCTTCTCCGCCACGCCGGCGGTTGCGGCGGCGCGAGGTGCCGGATGGCGCCGGCTCGGCCTCGGGCTCGACCTCCCGTTCAGGCAGCGAGGGAAGCGGCGCGATCTCGGGAGCGTAGAAGAGCAGCTGCGTCGATACCGCCGATACGAACACCTCGGGAAGAAGTCCGAGGCTCACGGCCGTGGGCTTCTCGGGCGTCGCGTCCGTCTCGGGCGCCGGTGCCTGGCTCACAGCCGCATCCGCCGACGTCTGTTCGGCGATCGGCTGCCCGGGCGTCTCGGCCGACGCATCGGTCGCTGCCGCCGGTGGGTCGTCTATCTGCGGCGCGGCAGCGCCGGTGTCGGTCTCTGTCGCCTCCACGGAGTCGACGGTGTCGCCGAACTCGATCTCGGCGGGTGACTCCCCTGATTCTGCGTCCGGCGAGGAATCGTCGGGAGCGTTGGCTACCGGCTGTTCCGTGTCGGTCTGGGGGTCGAGGTCTGAATCGTTTCCATCTGCCATCACTGGCGTACTCCCTGCGGGGCGGCACCGCGCGCCACCCGGCGAAATCTCGTGCGGCGCCGCACCTGCGGTGCCGCGAACTCACTCGGTCTGCAGCGGAATTCCGGCTCTGGGCGGATGTTCTCGCTGCCAAGGGGCGTCCGTCGCCCTGAAGTCTTCGGTGATGCCCCTCGCGGCGCGGCCGCGTGGCATCGACCATCATTATCGCACTTCCCTCGCCCGATTGCGCACCCGCGACCCGCCGGCCCTTCGGCGCAGGGGGTGACGGAGCGTCCGCTCAGGCCCCGATGCCATAATCCGAGGCATGCCCGCGCCCCCGACGCACACTCGTCCGACCGCTCTCGCCGTGTGGCTCGTGCTCGCGGGACTCGTCGGCTGGTGGGCAGCGTTCTCGCTCACGATGGAGCGGCTGCACCGTCTCGCCGACCCGGACGCGATCGCCTCCTGCGACTTCAGCCCGCTGGTGCAGTGCTCGGCGAACCTCGAGTCATGGCAGGGCAGCCTGTTCGGATTCCCGAACCCGATCCTCGGTCTCGCCGGCTGGATCGCCCCGATCGTCGTCGGCATGGCGCTCCTGGCGGGCGCGCGGTTCGCGCGCTGGTTCTGGCTGCTCTTCGAACTCGGGATTCTGTTCGCATTCGGCTTCGTCTGCTGGCTGATCGGTCAGAGCATCTTCGTGCTCGGAACACTGTGCCCGTGGTGCATGGTGACCTGGGTGGTCATGATCCCGACCTTCTACGCCGTCACGCTTCACGTGCTGCGGTCAGGGCAGGCCCCGGTGCCGGCCTCCGTTCGGCGCGTCGCCGACCGCCTCATGGGCTGGGTGCCGCTTCTCGCCGTCGTCAGCTACGCGATCGTCGCGGTTCTCGCCCAGTTCCAGCTGGACGTGCTGGGGCGCGTCTTCTGACGTTCGCGCTCGAGTCTCGACCGGGAGGGCCACCGCGTCTACCGTGAGGTCATGTCGAGACCTCGAGTCGTCCTCGCCCTCGCGGTCGTGGGCGCGACAGCGGCGATCGCCGGTTGCGGCCACATCTCCTCAGCCCCGGAGCCCGTCTGCGTGCCCGTACTCCACGTCGAGCCGGAGGCGCCCCGAGCGGGGCGGATCGTGACCGTCACGGCCGATCCGGCCTGTCCGGCAGCCGACGGCACGGAGTGGACACTGCGGATCCAGCCCGCCGATGCGCGCATCCCGCTGGCTCAGGCCGTTGCCGAGCCGGCGCCCGATGGAACGTTCTCGGTCGAGATCACCGTTCCACCCACGATGCAGGCGGGCCCGGCGATCGTGTGGATCACGAACTACTGGGACGCCGCCGACTGCCCCGGCAACGCGTCATGCGCATCGGCCGAGGGCCGGTTCACCGTCTCGCCCTGAGCAGCGCTGCTCAGCTGAACCAGATGTCGAGCTCGCGCGCGGCGGACTCCGGGCTGTCCGAGCCGTGGACCAGGTTCTGCTGCACCTTCAGTCCCCAGTCGCGGCCGAAGTCGCCGCGGATCGTGCCGGGCGCCGCAGTCGTCGGGTCGGTGGTTCCGGCGAGCGAGCGAAAACCCTCGATCACACGGTTTCCGGCCAGACGGATGGCGACCGAGGGGCCGGACATCATGAATTCGACGAGCGGCTCGTAGAAGGGCTTGCCCTCGTGCTCGGCGTAGTGGCGCTCCAGCTTCTCGCGGTCCGGCTCCACGAGCCGGATGTCGACGAGCGCGTAGCCCTTCGCCTCGATGCGGGCGAGGATCGCGCCCGTGAGTCCACGCGCGACGCCGTCGGGCTTGACGAGGACGAGGGTCTCTTCGGTGGCCATGGAAGTCTCCGTTCGCCGTGCGGCAGATCTGCCGGTCAGGAAGCTGGTGGTCGGGAAGCGCGCTCGGCGTTTCGTCTGTCGAGAGCGGCTCCTTTGATCGTCGCATACGCGTACATGCCGCCGAAAATCAGCGCGACCAGGGCCAGCGCCGGTACGAGAAACGCCCCGAGCGCCACGACCAGCTGAAGCACCCAGCCGAGGGCGATGCCCCATTGGAATCGCACGACGCGGGTCGTGAGAACCATGAGCACTGCGACGGCCGAGCCACCCACGATGCCCCACCACGGCGCGATCGGCTCGGGCAGCGCCTTGAGTCCGTAGATCACCAGTCCGCCCAGGAAGGCGATGATCGACTCGAATCCCAGCACGATCGTGGCGAGGGACTCCGCCGCGCCGCGCGGGCGGCGGGCGCGCGGCTGCGGAGCCGCTTCGGCGGTCACCGGTCCCACCCGGCCTTCCAGTCCTCGGCGTTCGAGAGCACGATCGCCTCACCCGCGAGCACGACGGAACCCGCGATGACCACCGCGCGACGATCGGACTGCGCGGCCCACTCCCGCGCGGCCTCCGCGGCGCCGGCGAGATCATGGTGGACGGTCACGGCGACCCCTCGCGCTTCGGCGAGATCGGCCACTGCGTCGGCGTCGGTCGCGCGCTCCGAGTCCGGAGCGGTCGCGAAGACGTGAGCCGCTGCCGGTGCCAGCTCCGCCACGATGCCGTCGACGTCCTTGTCCGCGAGGACGCCGAGCACCATTCCCCACTCGTCGAAGTCGAACGCCTCCGACAGGGCGGCCACCAGCGCGCGCGCGCCGTGCGGGTTGTGCGCCGCATCGACCACGACCGTGGGGCTCGCGCCGACGAGCTGCAGACGGCCGGGGGACGTCACCGCCCCCAGTCCGTCGGCCAGCACGTCGCCGACGATCGGCTGGGTGCCGCCGCCGATGAGCGATTCCACCGCGGCGATCGCGAGGGCGGCGTTGAAGCCCTGGTGCGCGCCGTACAGGGGCAGGTACTCCTGCTCGTAGACGCCGGCCAGGCCCCGCACGGTGATCTGCTGACCCCCCACCGCGAGGCGCTGCTCGGCGAGCGCGAACTCGCCGCCCTCGAAGGCGATGGTCGCACCACGGGACTCGGCCGCGCGACGCAGCACGCCTTCGGCCGACGCATCCTGGCGAGCGGAGACGACCGCGGCCCCGTTCTTGATGATGCCGGCCTTCACGGTGGCGATCTCGGCGATCGTGTCTCCGAGCCGATCGGCGTGGTCGAGGGCGATCGGCGCGAACACCGCCACGTCGCCGTCCGCGGTGTTGGTCGAATCCCACGACCCGCCCATGCCCACTTCGAGCACCAGCACGTCGATGGGTGCGTCGGCGAAAGCGACGAATGCGAGCACCGTCAGCAGCTCGAAGAACGTCAGCGGCGCGTCATCCGCCGCCGTCAGCTCGGCGTCGACGAGGTCGACGAACGGCGCGATCTCGTCCCACGCGTCTGCGATCGCCGCATCGGCGATGGGCTCGCCGTCGACCATGATCCGCTCGGTGAAGCGCTCGAGGTGAGGGCTGGTGAACAGGCCGGTCCGCAGACCGTGCGCACGCAGCAGGCTCTCGATGATCCGGCTCGTGGAGGTCTTGCCGTTGGTGCCGGTGACGTGCACGACACGGTACGTCCGCTGCGGATCGTCGAGGAGCTCGAGGACGCGCCGGGTGCGCTCCACCCGGGGCTGCACCCAGCGCTCCCCCTGTCGCTGCAGCAGCGCCGCGTAGACGGCGTCGGCGCGTACCTGCTCGCGGTCGCTCATGCGGGGGCCTGCGCCTTCGCGTCGAGCGCGGCCGCATCCACCCGGGTGACGGCCACCTCGAAGGCTCCCGAGTTGGCGAAAGCGCCGGCATCGAAGGCGGCGACGTGGTCGGGCGCGGGCTTGGCCGGCCGGCTTCCGCGGGGCCCGTACAGCGAGTGGTCGACCGCCAGGGTCTCCCCCGCGATGTCCGCGGCCGCGAAGGCGGACTCCACGGCGACGCGGTCGTCGGCCTCGTCGAAGGCGAGTTCCAGACGGATGCGGTCGCTCACATCGAATCCGGCTGCCTTGCGGGTGTCCTGCACGGCCCGGATCACGTCGCGCGCCAGACCCTCGGCCTCCAGGTCGGGGGTGGTGGTCGTGTCGAGCAGGAGGAAGCCGCCGTCGCCGAGCAGCGCGATCGCCGTGCCCTCCGCGACGCCGCCCGCCTCCAGCGACAGCTCGTACTCGCCCTCCTCGAGAGCGATGCCGTCGACGACGACACCGCCGTCGCGCTCCTCCCAGACGCCCGCTTTGGCGCCGGCGATCACATGCTGGACCTGCTTGCCGAGGCGCGGGCCCGCAGCGCGCGCGTTGACCGACAGGCGGCTGGTGATCCCGTAGCGCTCTGCTACATCGTCGCCCAGTTCGACCAGCTCGACGGCCTTGACGTTCAGCTCGTCGCGCAGGATGCCTTCGAACTGCGCCAGGGATGCGGCATCCGTCAGCGCCACCGTCAGCTTCGGAAGCGGAAGCCGCACGCGCTTGCCCTCCTTCTTGCGCAGCGCGTTGGCGACGCTGGAAGCCTGGCGGACGGCGTCCATCGCCGAGCGGATGTCGTCGGCGGCGGGGAAGACCGTGGCGTCGGGCCAGTCCTGAAGGTGCACGCTGCGACCGCCGGTGAGGCCCTGCCACACCTTCTCGGACACCAGCGGAATCAGCGGGGCTGCGACGCGCGTCACGGTCTCGAGGACGGTGTACAGCGTGTCGAAGGCCTCACGGCTTCGCGCGTCTTCTGTCACGCCGACCCAGAAGCGGTCGCGCGAGCGGCGGATGTACCAGTTGGTCAGGGCCTCGGCGAAGTCGCGGAGCTTCGCCGCGGCCATCGTCGAGTCCAGGCCGTCGAGGTCGACGGCGACTTCGCGCACGAGGTCGCCGGTCAGGGCGAGGATGTACCGGTCGAGCACGTCGGTCGAATCCGTCCGCCACGTGGCCTCGTATCCGTCGGGTCCCGAGGCGTTGGCGTACGTCGCGAAGAAGTACCACGCGTTCCACAGTGGGAGCAGGAACTCGCGGACGCCGGCGCGGATGCCCTCTTCGGTGACCACGAGGTTGCCGCCGCGCAGCACCGAGCTCGACATCAGGAACCAGCGCATCGCGTCGGAGCCGTCGCGGTCGAACACCTCGCTGACGTCGGGGTAGTTCTGCAGCGACTTCGACATCTTCTGGCCGTCGCTGCCCAGCACGATGCCGTGGCACGAGACGCCCGTGAACGCCGGGCGGTCGAACAGCGCCGTCGACAGCACGTGCATGACGTAGAACCAGCCGCGGGTCTGCCCGATGTACTCGACGATGAAGTCGGCCGGCGCGTGCTCATCGAACCACTGCTGGTTCTCGAACGGATAGTGCACCTGCGCGTACGGCATCGACCCGGAGTCGAACCACACATCGAAGACGTCCTCGATGCGGCGCATGGTGCTCCGCCCCGTCGGGTCGTCGGGGTTCGGACGGGTGAGATCGTCGATGAAGGGACGGTGCAGGTCGACCTCGCCCTCCACGTTGCGCGGGAGCGTGCCGAAGTCCCGCTCGATGTCCTCGAGAGAGCCGTAGACGTCGATCCTCGGGTACTCGGGGTCGTCGCTCTTCCACACCGGGATGGGCGACCCCCAGTAGCGGTTCCGGCTGATGGACCAGTCGCGGGCACCCTCGAGCCACTTGCCGAACTGACCGTGCTTCACGTTCTCGGGCACCCACGTGATCTGCTCGTTGTTGGCGAGCAGCCGGTCCTTGATCTCGGTCACGCGCACGAACCAGCTGGAGACGGCGCGATAGATGAGCGGATTGCGGCAGCGCCAGCAGTGCGGATACGAGTGCTCGTAGCTCGCCTCACGGAGCAGGCGCCCCGTCTGGCGCAGCGCGCGGATGAGAGGACGGTTCGCGTCCATCCAGAGCTCGCCGGCGACATCGGCGACCTGCGGGAGGAACCGCCCGCCGTCGTCCAGGCTCATGATGAGCGGGATGCCGGCCGCCTCGGTCACCCGCTGGTCGTCCTCGCCGTAGGCCGGGGCCTGATGGACGATGCCGGTGCCGTCGGCAGTGGTGACGTAGTCGTCGACGAGTATGCGCCAGGCGTTCTCGGTGCCCCACGTCGCCGCATCCGCGTAGTAGTCGAACAGCCGGTCGTACGAGACGTCCCGCAGGTCCTCGCCCGACACCGTCTGCACGACGGCCGCGCGCGCGGCGTCGGGCGATTCATAGCCGAGATCCTTGGCGTAGTTGCCCAGGAGCTCCTCGGCCAGCAGGTAGCGGTGGGCATACGCCTCCTCGGGCTCGTCGGCACGGCCGTCGGCGTCGTGGTGGACGTCGGCGGCTCCATCGGGTCCGCCCGGCACGACGACATAGCGGATGTCGGGACCGACCGCGAGGGCGAAGTTGGTCGGCAGCGTCCACGGGGTTGTCGTCCATGCCAGCGCACGCACGCCGGTCAGACCGAGCGACTCCGCCTTGGCCCCGACGAGCGGGAAGGTCACCGTCACCGACGGGTCCTGGCGCATCTTGTAGACGTCGTCGTCCATGCGCAGCTCGTGCGCCGACAGCGGCGTCTCGTCGCGCCAGCAGTACGGCAGCACGCGGTGACCCTCGTAGGCGAGGCCCTTGTCGTGAAGGGTCTTGAACGCCCACAGGACGGACTCCATGTACGTCACGTTCAGGGTCTTGTAGCCGTGCTCGAAGTCGACCCAGCGGGCCTGGCGGGTGACATAGTCCTCCCACTCCCGCGTGTAGGTGAGCACGGACTCCCGTGCCTTGGCGTTGAACGCCGCCACCCCCATCGCCTCGATCTCGCTCTTCTCGGTGATGCCCAGCTGCTTCATCGCCTCGAGTTCGGCCGGAAGTCCGTGGGTGTCCCACCCGAAGACGCGCTCCACCTTCTTGCCGCGCATCGTCTGGAACCTCGGGAAGAGATCCTTGGCGTATCCGGTCAAGAGGTGGCCGTAGTGCGGCAGGCCGTTGGCGAACGGCGGGCCGTCGTAGAAGACCCATTCCTCGGCGCCGTCCCGCTGATCGATCGAGGCGCGGAACGTCTGGTCGGCGGCCCAGAACGCGAGCGTCTCGCGCTCGATCTCGGGGAAGCGCGGGCTGGGCACGACGGACGCGGGCGCAGCGGGGTCGGCGGCGGGTCCGAACGAGGACTTCGGGTAGCTCATGTCACTCCAGCAGGTTGCGATGCCTCCTGCGAGGACGACTCACCCGAGCCGCGGTACCACCCCGCTTGCCGTCCTCCCGATCTGCCGGGAGACATCGGCCTCTCTCCTGCGGCTGTGACGGGCCTGCCCCGCTCGGTTCTACTGGGGCTCCGCGGTGAGACGGAACCGGTTCTTCCGAGAGCTCCCCGGTGATGGCCGGATCAGCGCTGGTTCCTCAAGTCTACCGGCCGCACGCAAGTGGGAATCCCTGGGGCGGGCGCGAGGTTGTTGGACCCGTGCCAAGATTGACCTCCGTGACCGCGCCCTCTTCTCAGCTCTCGCCTTCTTCGACTCCTGCCCGCCGTGTCGCGTGGGCGTCGATGGTGGGAACGTCGCTCGAATCGTTCGACTTCTACCTGTTCGCCTACTTCTCGGCGTTCTTCGTCGGGCCGCTGTTCTTCGATCCGCTGGGCGAACTGGGAGCGACCAGTGTCGCGTTCCTGACGATCGCGATCGCGTTCGTGGTCCGGCCGATCGGCGCGATCCTCTTCGGGTACATGGGCGATCGCCTCGGCCGTCGCGCGACTCTGCTGTGGACGGTCGGAATCATGGGCGTCGCCACCGGCCTTATCGGCCTGCTGCCCACCTACGCGCAGGCCGGCTGGGTCGGCGCCGTCCTGCTCGTCCTCCTGCGCATCGTGCAGGGCCTGTCGCTGGGCGGCGAATGGGGCGGGTCGATCCTCATCGCCACCGAGCACTCCGGGCCGGTCAAGCGCGCCTTCTATGCTGCGATCCCGCAGCTCGGCTCGCCGGTGGGGTCCATCCTCTCGGCGACCGTGTTCATCGTCCTGACCGCGGTGCTGCCCGCTGAGCAGCTCGCCGACTGGGGATGGCGCATCCCGTTCCTGCTGGCGCTGCCGCTCCTGGCGGTCTCGCTCTATCTGCGCTTGACGATCTCCGAGACGCCGGTCTTCACCGGCGTGGTCGCCGAGGGACGCCGCGACCGCCTGCCGTTCCTCACGATGTTCGCGCAGCGCCCCGCCGCGATGGCGATCGCGATCGGCGCGGCGCTGCTGGGCATCGGCTCGTACTCGCTCATGAACACCTACACGGTCAACTACGGTGTCGAGCAGCTGGGGTTCAGCTTCCAGGACCTTCTCATCGCGACGACCGTCGGCGGCTTGCTGCAGTTGGTCACGATTCCCCTCTTCGGTGCATGGGCGAGCCGGATCGGCTCCGCGAAGGTCGTGCTGTGGGGCGCGGTCGGCACGCTCCTCATCACGTTCCCGATGTACTTCCTGCTCCAGTTCGCGACCTTCCCGATCCTCGTCGGCACGATGATCGTGGGCGGCATCCTTCCGACCATGGCGTGGGCGGCGCTGGGCGGGCTCATGAACGATCTGTTCCCCGATCACTTCCGCTACTCGGCTCTCTCGTTCGCGTATGCGCTGGCCGCGACGATCAGCGGTTTCGTGCCGTACGTCACATTCGAGCTGGGCATCGCGACGGACTTCGCGTGGTGGCATCCGGGAGTGATCCTCGCCGTCATGTCGGCCGTCACGCTCGTGTCGGCCTGGCTCGCCGCGCGCCGGCGACCCGAACCGGAGCTCGCGACGGCACCCGAGAGCGCGTCGGCCGCGGTCTGACCGCACTCACCGATCGGGAGCGGATGCCGGGGGCACCGGCATCCGCTCCTCTTCGGTGGCCGGCACCCGGGTAGAATCGAGCGGCATCCCACACTCAGGCACGCTCACACGGTGCCGCACATATCGAGGAGACCCATGGCCGACGCGCAGATTCCCGACAAGCCCGCCCTCGAGGGTCTCGAGACGAAGTGGGATGCGGAATGGACCGAACAGGGCACCTACCTGTTCGACCGCATCCGCGCCGCCGAGGTCGGCCGCGCGGGCATCTTCTCGGTCGACACACCTCCCCCGACCGCTTCGGGCAGCCTGCACATCGGGCACGTGTTCAGCTACACCCACACCGACGTCAAGGTGCGCTTCGAGCGCATGCGGGGCAAGACGGTGTTCTACCCGATGGGATGGGACGACAACGGCCTGCCCACCGAGCGCCGCGTGCAGAACTACTACGGCGTGCGCTGCGACCCTTCGCTGCCGTACGACGCGGACTTCACTCCCCCATACGAGGGCGGCGACAACAAGTCGAGCCGGGCCGCCGACCAGATCCCGGTGAGTCGCCGCAATTTCATCGAGCTGTGCGAGAAGCTCACCGTCGAGGATGAGAAGCACTTCGAGGCGCTGTGGCGCTCGCTGGGCCTGAGCGTCGACTGGACCCAGACGTACCGGACGATCTCGGACGACACGATGAGGATCAGCCAGCTCGCGTTCCTCCGGAATCTCGAGCGCGGCGAGGCGTTCCAGGACCTCGCCCCCACCCTGTGGGACATCGACTTCCGCACGGCGGTGGCGCAGGCCGAGCTCGAGGACCGGGACCAGCCCGCGGCGTACCACCGCGTCGCCTTCCAGAAGACCGACGGCACCGGCGACGTCGTCATCGAGACGACCCGCCCGGAGCTCCTCCCTGCGTGCGTGGCGCTGGTCGCGCATCCCGACGACGAGCGCTACCAGCCGCTCTTCGGCACGACCGTGCGCACCCCGCTGTTCGACGTCGAGGTGCCGGTGCTGGCACACCCGCTCGCGCAGAAGGACAAGGGCTCGGGCATCGCCATGATCTGCACCTTCGGCGACGTCACCGACATCGTGTGGTGGCGAGAGCTCGATCTGCCCAATCGCACGATCCTCGGGCAGGACGGCCGCATCATCGGCGACGCCCCCGACGTGATCGTGACCGACGCCGGGCGGGCGGCGTACGCAGAGCTCGCCGGCAAGACGGTGTTCAGCGCCAAAAAGCGCATCGCCGAGCTCCTGCAGGAGTCCGGAGACATGGACGGCGACCCCAAGCCGTTCACGCACGCGGTCAAGTTCTACGAGAAGGGCGACCGCCCGCTCGAGATCGTGTCGACGCGGCAGTGGTATCTGCGCAACGGCGCCCGCGACGAGGCCCTGCGCGACAAGCTCATCGCGCTCGGGCAGCAGATGTCGTGGCATCCCGACTTCATGCGCGTGCGCTACGAGAATTGGACGAACGGCCTCACCGGCGACTGGCTCGTCTCCCGTCAGCGGTTCTTCGGCGTGCCGATCCCGGTCTGGTACGGACTCGACGAGAACGGTGAGCGCGACTACAGCCGCGTGCTCATACCGGATGCGGCGGCGCTGCCCGTCGACCCCTCGACCGACGTTCCACCGGGCTACCGCGAGGATCAGCGGGGCGTCGCGGGCGGTTTCGAAGGCGAGAACGACATCTTCGACACGTGGGCGACCTCCTCGCTGACCCCGCAGCTCGCCGGCGGCTGGGAGCGCGACCCTGAGCTGTGGAACCTCGTCGCGCCGTTCGACGTGCGGCCCCAGGGCCAGGACATCATCCGCACGTGGCTCTTCTCGACGCTGCTGCGCAGCGCGCTGGAAGACGATCGCGCGCCGTGGACGGATGCCGCGATCTCCGGATTCATCGTCGACCCGGATCGCAAGAAGATGTCAAAGTCCAAGGGCAACGTCGTCACCCCGTCAGACATCCTCGTCCAGCACGGCTCCGACGCCGTCCGCTACTGGGCGGCCTCGAGCCGGCTGGGCACCGACGCGGCTTTCGACCCGCAGAACCCCACGCAGATCAAGATCGGCCGGCGCCTCGCGATCAAGGTGCTCAACGCGGCGAAGTTCGTCCTGTCGTTCCCGGTCCCCGAGGGGGCTCAGGTGACGCACGCGCTGGACGCCTCGATGCTGGCCAGGCTCGACGGCGTGGTGCGCGAGGCCACGAAGGCCCTGGACGCCTACGATCACGCGCGCGCTCTCGAGATCACCGAGTCGTTCTTCTGGACCTTCTGCGACGACTATCTCGAGCTGGTGAAGGAGCGTGCGTACAACCAGGCCGACGTGGGCCAGGCCTCGGCCGCTCTCGCCCTGCGCATCGCCCTGTCGACTCTGCTGCGGCTGTTCGCGCCTGTGCTCGTCTTCGCCGCGGAGGAGTCCTGGTCGTGGTTCAACGACGGCTCCGTCCACACGGCACCGTGGCCCCAGGCGCTGGAGATCGAGGGCGACCCCGCCGTGCTGGAGGCAGCCAGCCAGGCGCTGATCGGAATCCGCCGTGCCAAGACGGAGGCGAAGGCTTCGCAGAAGACCCCGGTGTCATCGCTGACCATTCGTGCGGACGACGGGACCGTCGAGCGGCTGCGTCTCGCCGAGGGCGATCTGAAGGCCGTCGGACGGATCGCAGAACTCCAGCTCCGCGATGGATGGAACGATTTCACGATCGAGGACGTCCGATTCGCACCACAGGAGGTTTGACATGCAGCTGGGAACGCGTTGGACATCGGGCGAGGAGCCGCCCCGCGCCGTCCCCGAGGCGCTTCGCCCCGGCATCCTGAGCGTCGACGAGGCGACTCCGGGCGACGAGCTCGGTCAGCCGCGCCCCCGCTGGACGCTCACGTGGCTCGAGGGACGACCCATCGCGGAACTCGATACGGGTGTCGTCGTGACCCTCGGTCCCGATGGCCGAGCGGTCGTCCGGCATGACGACGAGAGCGGCTTCGGCGGCAACTGACCGGGCTGTACCCGAGATCAGTCCTGATCGACTCCGGCCTCCGCGCCGGCTCTGCGAGTGCCCACCACGAGGAGCCGTGCGCCGAGCGCTGTGGCGATCAGGATGACGACGCCGGCGATGACGAACGGCAGACGCAGATCGGCGCGCGCCACCCAACCGCCGAGCAGCGTTGCGAGGGGGAACACGCCCCACGTGAGCATACGGATGATCCCCAGCACCCTTCCGAACAGGGCTGCCGGGACGATCTGCTGGCGGAGCGCCCCCCAGGGCACGTTCCAGACCGAGATGGAGAAGGCCCCGAGTGCGTAAGCGGCGCTCGCTGAGAACACCTCGGGGGCGAGACCGGTCAATCCGAGTCCGACGGCCGCGCCGACGTTCGCACCGAGCATGACGCGGCCGCGGCCGAATCGCTCGACGAGACGGGGCGCGATCAGGGACCCGAGCAGGGCTCCCACTCCCACCCCGGCCGTGACGAAGCCGATGGCCGCCGGCGGGACGTGCAGGTCGTCGAGGAAGTACAGGATCGTCGCCGCCTGAGCGAACGAGAGCGCGCTGCCGACGAGCGAGGTGAAGACCACCATGGCCCGGAGATACCGGTTGTGCCACAGGTACGAGATCGCCTCGCGCGCGGAGACGGAGCTCGGCGACGGCGCCAGCGCCGGCGTCTCCGGAACGGGCACGGCGGCCAGGCCGCTCGTCGCGACATCCGGCGCCTCCGGTTGCGCCGTGCTCACCGGCTCGTTCCGCAGGGGACGCGCCGCGGACAGCGGCAGAAGCAGCGCAAGGACGATGGGGACGAGATAGCCTGCGGATCCGATCCAGAGCGGGAGCGCGAGCGATGCCGCGAAGAGCACGCCGGCGATCGGCTGCGCCACGAACATGTCGATCGTGATCTGCGCGGCCTGCATCCGGCCGTTCGCGCGGTCGAGCTGTGGTCGCGTGACGACACCGGGGATGACGGCATTCGTCGCGTTGTCGAAGAGCGTCTCACCGAGCCCGAAGACCAGCGTGCCGACGAAGAGCGCCCACAGTTCGAGCGACCCGGTCGCGGTGAGGATCGCGAGCCACAGCGCGACGCCGCCGCGCAGGGTGTTCGCCACCGCCATGATCACTCGCCGATCGAAGCGGTCGACGATCATGCCCGCCGGAAGGCCGAAGATCAGCCAGGGGAGGAACGCGAGCGCTCCGATCACCGAGATCGCAAGCGGATCGCGAGTCAGAGTGGTGGCGATGAGCGGGACGGCTGTGCGTCCGAGCCCGTCAGCGAGGTTGCTGAAAGCCGCAGCCGTCCAGAGCTTCCCGAAGTCGCGGCCGAGCGGCTCCCGGCGAGGGCGGGCGGAGCGGCCGGGAGCCCGCATGACGTCGGGTGTGCTGCTCATCGCGGGAGCATGCCGGCGGCGCCGAGCGCCTCGGCGATGCGGCGGGCATCTGATCTCGCCGTCTGTACGGCCACAGCGCGGCGGTGCTCGACGCTGGCGCGGCGCAGCAGGCGCGCCGAGACCAGCGCGTCCAGCGCGGTCGCGGTGAGCAGCAGCGCGCGGTCGAGCGGCGTGATGGACGCGGCGAGCTCTCGGGCGACAGCTCGGGGCGCGGGGATGGCGGTCATGGCTGAGCTCCTTGCTCTCCTAGTTCGGGAAGGGGGAACACATCGGCCCGGATGGTCACGGGTCGCACGTCGGGGCCGGTCTGGGTGCGGTGGGTTTCCACCGCGTCATCGATCAGCGCCATGATCTTGACCGAAAGCTCTTTGCTCTGCCCGGGGGTGAGACGGGCTGTGGCCGTGGAGATCATGCTTGCCTCCTGCCAGTCCGGCTCATGCTCGGCCAGGCCCCTCTCGATGAAGGCCATGAGCTGGTCGTGGCGGATCTTGAAGAACTCGTTCATGACGATCTGCGTGGCGGCGCGGCCCGACGGCGTCTTGATCGCCTCGGCGTTCGCGAACGACACGCCCCCCACGGGTCGCTCCCACCAGCGCTCACGTCCCGAACCCTGCTCCGCGCGCTCGTGGATGAGATCGTGCTTCGCCAGAGCGCGCAGGTGGTAGCTCGTCGACCCGGACGACTCCCCCAGCCGCTCAGCGAGCGAGCTCGCGGTCTGCGGACCGTACTGGCTCAGGATGTCGTAGATCCTTACGCGCAACGGGTGAGCGAGAGCCCGAAGCGCTCCCGCGTCCAGGATGCGGTCCGCGCGGTCCGACTCGGTGTTCTCGACGGGTTCTTTCTCGGACATGGCATCACCGTACTCTTGCAAAGACACCTTTGCAAGTGTTTCTTTGCAACGCTTTCTTTGCATGAACTTCGATCGAGAGGAGACGCCCAGTTAGGCTGTCGCAATGGCGAACGACAATCCGCTCCTGTCCCCCCGAACCCTCCCGTACGGACTGCCTGACTACGCTGCGATCTCCCCGGAGCACTATCTGCCGGCCTTCGAACAGGCTTTCGCCGAGCACACCCGTGAGATCTCCGCCATCACCCGCGCCCGTTCGATGCCGACCTTCGAGAACACGATGGTGGCGCTGGAGGAGAGCGGGCGGCTCCTGGGCGAGGTCGCCCGAGCGTTCTACACCGTGTCGTCTGCTGACGCGACGCCGGCGATCCAGGCGATCGAGGAAGAGCTCGCCCCTCTGATGTCAGCCCACCAGGATTCGATCCAGCTCGACGCGGAGCTGTACTGGCGTGTGAAGACGCTGCACGAGCAGCTCGATGACCTCGAGCTCGACGCCGAGCAGCGCTACCTCGTGCAGCGCCACTTCACCGAGATGTCGCACGCGGGTGCCGGGCTCGACGACGACGCCAAGGCGCGCCTCACCGATCTCAATCAGCGACTGTCCACACTTACCACCCAGTTCGAGAAGAACCTGCTGGCAGACACCAACGATCTCGCCGTCGTGTTCGACGACATCTCCGAGCTCGACGGTCTGACCGAGGGCGAGCTGTCCGCCGCCGCCCAGGCCGCGGCGGATCGGGGCCTCGAGGGCGCATGGGTCGTCACGCTGACCCTGTACACGGGTCATCCGTACCTGGCCGCGCTGACGAATCGCTCCTCGCGGCGCAGGGTCCTCGAGGCATCGCGGTCACGCGGCTCGCGTGGGAACGACCATGACAATCGGTCGACTCTCCTGGAGATCGTGCGCCTGCGCGCTGAGCGCGCCGCGCTGCTGGGCTACGACTCCCACGCGGCGTACGTGACCTCGGACGAGACGGCCGGCTCCCCTGCGGCCGTGCACGATCTGCTCCGCCGGCTCGCCGTCCCCGCGGCGCGCAATGCCCGTGCCGAGCAGGCACAGCTGCAGGCGATCATCGACGCAGAGCCGGCGCCCTTCCCGCTCGAGGCGCACGACTGGGCGTACTACACCGAGAAGGTCCGGGAAGCCGAGTACGACCTCGACCGCGCAGCTCTGCGCCCCTGGTTCGAGGCCGAACGCGTCCTCCAGGACGGCGTATTCCGCGCCGCGACCGAGCTGTACGGCATCACGTTCAGCGAGCGGCATGATCTGAACGGCTACCACCCCGACAACCGCATCTTCGAGGTGCACAACGCGGACGGGTCGGCACTGGGCCTCTACATCCTCGATCTCTACACGCGTGACACCAAGCGCGGCGGGGCCTGGATGAACTCGGTGGTGCTGCAGTCGCGTCTGCGCGGAACCGCACCGGTCGTCGTCAACAACCTCAACGTCCCCAAGCCCTCGGCGGGCAGCCCGACGCTGCTCACCCTCGACGAGGTGACGACGCTCTTCCACGAATTCGGCCACGCGCTGCACGGTCTGTTCGCGACCGTGACCTATCCGCACTTCGCCGGCACGAATGTCTTCCGCGACTTCGTCGAGTTCCCCAGCCAGGTGAACGAGATGTGGATCTACTGGCCGGAGATCCTCGCCGCGTACGCGCGCCACCTCGAGACCGACGCGCCGCTTCCGCAGGAGGTCGTCGAGAAGCTCCATGCGTCCGAGGCCTTCAACCAGGGATTCGCGACCAGCGAGTACCTGGCGGCGTCGTGGCTCGATCAGGCGTGGCACTCGCTGTCGACCGAGCAGGCTGCGCATGATCTGGAGGTGGCGGCGTTCGAGGCGGACGCCCTCGCCGAGATCGGCCTGAACAACCCGGCGGTTCCAACACGGTACTCGTCGACGTACTTCGCACACGTGTTCTCGGGTGGGTACAGCGCCGGGTACTACTCCTACATCTGGAGCGAGGTGCTCGACGCCGACACGGTGGAGTGGTTCCGTGAGAGCGGTGGCTTGACCCGCGAGAACGGCGATCGGTTCCGTGCGCGCCTGCTCGGCGTCGGCGGATCGAAGGATCCGCTCGAGGCCTACCGCGACTTCCGCGGGAGGGATGCCGCCATCGAGCCGCTTCTGAAGCGGCGGGGCCTCGCGAGCTGAGCTCCGCTCACCGCTGCAGCGTCAGAGGAGGCCGAGTCCGGCGGCGAACGTCCGCACGCGGTCCGACATGACGGCCGGGATCTCGGCGACCGTGAAGTGCCCGCCCTCTTCGAGTCGCTCGAAAGCGCGGATGTCGTGGTAGAAGCGGCGAGCCACCGATTCGGGATAGTCGCCTTCGTGACGCTGAACGTGCACGGACGCCGGCACCTCGACCGGCGGCATCGGATCCGGCTGATCGGCGCCCTCGTAGTAGGGCCGGAACGACGTGCCGATGCTCTCGGTCACCCAGTAGATCATCGCTTCGGTGAGGATGCGCTCGCGCGAGATGCGAGCCTCGACCGCTCGCGGGTCACCCGGAGCGGTGTCGCTCCACTCCACGAGCTTCTCGGCGAGCCAGGCGATCAGGGCGGCCGGAGAGTCGTTGAGTGCGGTGGCGATCGCGTCGGGTCGGGTGGCCTGAACGTGGCCGTACGCGCCGTTGGCGCTCCCCCATTCGTCGAGGCGGGCGAAGAATGCCACCTCCGCGGGGTCGGTGAGGTCGCGGCGCTCGGAGCGTGACGGAAAGTGCGCATGGGTCACGATGACGCCCGCGACGGCATCACCGTACGTCCCGGCGAGCAGGTCGTTCACGTTCGCCGAGACGTCCTCGCCGTAGGTCAGATAGCGCTCATAGCCCAGGACGTCGGTCATCAGCGCGTGCATGGTCGACGCCAGACGGTGCTCCGTCATCGGACCGTCGGCGTACGGCGATGAGAATCCGAATCCCGGAAAGCTGGGGACGACCACGTGGAAGTCGGGAAGCAGCTCGGCGAAGTCGAGTTGCAGCGCGAACGTATGGGGCCAGCCGTGCATCACGAGCAGCGCCGGTGCTTCGGCCCGGGCAGACCGCAGGTGCGCGAAGTGCACCGTCGTGCCGGCCAGGTCGACGAGGAACTGCGGGTGCCGGTTGAGCCAGTCCTCGCGAGCCCGCCAGTCCCAGGCGCGCCATGACGCCACGAGATCCGCCAGGTAGTCGGCGTTCATCCCTGAAGCCGGACGCCGAGGCGAATCGGGAAGCGGACGGAACCGATCCAGTCGATCCCGAAGGTCGACGAGGGCGTCCTCGCTGACGTGGACGGAGAAAGGCCGCGGTGCGCTCACATCCTCACGCTACGGCGGGGTCCCGACAGCGGAGCGGGGCGGGGTCCGGACCGACCGGTCAGGCGCTCTTGCGCTTCTCTCGCAGGACCAGAGTCGGGAGCGCACGCTCCTCGACGGCTGCCCGGTTCACGATCACCTTGTCGACGTCGTCGGTCGAGGGGATCTCGAACATGATCGGGCCGAGCACGTCCTCGAGGATCGCGCGCAGCCCGCGCGCGCCGGTCTTGCGGGCGACTGCCAGATCGGCGATCGCCTCGAGCGCCTCACGATCGAACTCGAGCGAGACTCCGTCGAGCTCGAACATGCGCTGGTACTGCTTGACCAGGGCGTTCTTCGGCGCGGTGAGGATCTCCATGAGGGCCTCGCGATCCAGCGGAGAGACCGAGGCCACGACCGGGAGGCGGCCGATGAACTCGGGGATCAGGCCGAACTTGTGGAGGTCTTCGGGTCGGACCTCGCTGAACAGGCTCAGGTCGTCGTCCTTGTCGTGGAGCGGCGCGCCGAAGCCGACCCCGTGCTTGCCGACTCTCGACGAGATGATGTCTTCGAGCCCGGCGAATGCACCCGCCACGATGAACAGGACGTTCGTCGTGTCGATCTGGATGAACTCCTGGTGCGGGTGCTTGCGACCACCCTGCGGCGGCACGGACGCGACGGTGCCCTCGAGGATCTTGAGGAGCGCCTGCTGGACGCCCTCGCCCGAGACATCGCGGGTGATCGACGGGTTCTCGGCCTTGCGGGCGATCTTGTCGACCTCATCGATGTAGATGATCCCGGTCTCGGCGCGCTTCGTGTCGAAGTCCGCCGCCTGGAGCAGCTTCAGCAGGATGTTCTCGACGTCCTCGCCGACGTACCCGGCCTCGGTGAGCGCTGTCGCGTCTGCGACGGCGAAAGGGACGTTGAGTCGCTTGGCCAGCGTCTGAGCGAGGTAGGTCTTGCCGCATCCGGTGGGACCGAGCAGCAGGATGTTGCTCTTGGCGATCTCGATCTCGTCGGCGCGCTGCTCGGCCGACTGGATCGTGCCGTGCGCGCGGACGCGCTTGTAGTGGTTGTACACGGCGACCGAGAGGGCTCGCTTGGCGTCCTCCTGGCCGACGACGTACTCCTCGAGGAAGGCGAAGATCTCGCGGGGCTTCGGCAGATCGAAGTCGGCGACCACACCGGAGGCGGACTCGGCCATGCGCTCTTCGATGATCTCGTTGCACAGCTCGACGCACTCGTCGCAGATGTAGACGCCAGGGCCGGCGATCAGCTGCTGCACCTGCTTCTGGCTCTTGCCGCAGAAGGAGCACTTGAACAGGTCGGCGCTCTCACCGATGCGTGCCATGCGGCTCCTCCTCGTGACCTCGGGGCGCACCCCGGACTTCCTTCGAGCCTAACCGGTGGCGGCGACAACCGGTGGGATTGCGACGCACGTTGTGGAGGGCGGGTCCGCTCAGAGCAGAGCGTCCTCGCGCGAACGCCGACGCCCCGCCGCCCGGGAGTCCGGGCGACGGGGCGTCGGGGCGTCCGTCCTACTTGGTCAGCGCCTGCTGCCCGCGCTTGCGGGTCGTCAGCACCTGGTCGACCAGGCCGTAGGCAACCGCCTCTTCGCCGGAGAGGATCTTGTCGCGGTCGATGTCCTTGTTGACCTCTTCGGGCGTCTTGTTCGAGTGCTTGGCCAGCGTCTTCTCCAGCCAGGTGCGCATCCGCATGATCTCGGCCGCCTGGATCTCGATGTCGGACGCCTGACCGTGTCCGGCCTCTCCCATCGCAGGCTGATGGATGAGGATGCGGGCGTTGGGCAGCGCGAGCCGCTTCCCCGGTGCACCGGCGGCCAGGAGCACGGCGGCAGCCGACGCGGCCTGACCGAGCACGACCGTCTGGATCTGCGGCGAGACGTACTGCATCGTGTCGTAGATCGCCGTCATGGCCGTGAACGAGCCGCCGGGCGAGTTGATGTACATGATGATGTCGCGGTCGGGGTCCTGGCTCTCGAGCACGAGGAGCTGGGCCATGACGTCGTCCGCCGAGGCGTCGTCGACCTGCACGCCGAGGAAGATCACGCGATCCTCGAACAGCTTGTTGTACGGGTCCTGGCGCTTGTAGCCGTAGGCGGTGCGCTCCTCGAACTGCGGCAGGATGTAGCGGCTGCCGGGCATCTGGAGCGCCTGCGGGGCGCTGGTGCCGAAGGTGGGGGTCTGCATTCCGGGTTCTCTCTCTTTCGCCTTCGGTGCGCTCAGTTGGCGGTTCCGCCGCCGCCGATGACGTCTGTCGCCGACTCGCGGATGTGGTCGACGAAGCCGTACTCGAGGGCCTCATCGGCGCCGAACCAGCGGTCGCGGTCGCCGTCGGCGTTGATCTGCTCGACCGTCTTGCCGGTCTGAGCGGCGGTGATCTCGGCAAGGCGCTTCTTCATGTCGAGGATCAGCTGAGCCTGCGTCTGGATGTCGCTCGCGGTTCCGCCGAATCCGCCGTGCGGCTGGTGAAGCAGCACGCGCGCGTTCGGGGTGATGTAGCGCTTGCCCTTGGTGCCGGCCGTCAGGAGCAGCTGCCCCATCGAGGCCGCCATGCCGATGCCGACGGTGACGATGTCGTTGGGCACGAACTGCATGGTGTCGTAGATCGCCATGCCGGCCGTGATCGATCCGCCGGGCGAGTTGATGTAAAGGTAGATGTCCTTCTGCGAGTCCTCGGCGGCGAGCAGCAGGATCTTCGCGCAGATCTCGTTGGCGTTCTCATCGCGCACCTCCGACCCGAGCCAGATGATGCGGTCCTTCAGCAGCCTGTCGAAGACGCTCGTGGCGACAAGTGGTTCGGCCATGTGTACTCCTGATTCCGGTGGTCGTGAGATCGAATCTACCGGCGCGGCCGAGGCGACCCGCCCGTGTTCGCCCTGGGCAGATCAGCCCCGGTCCTCGCCCAATGCCTCGGCATAGTGGACGACGGAGCGGCGGTATCTGGTGAGGTGCGGCGCGAGGGCGAGCAGCGCGAGCGATGCCGCCTCGCGAGGCGCGCCCTGCGAGACCAGCGCGAGGGCGAGGAAGGCGCACGCCTCGTCGCGGAGCGGAGACGCGGGCGTGCGATCGACCTCTGCCCGCAGCATCCTGGTCGCTTCGTCGGCCTGTCCGAGGTTGCGCAGAGTGCTTGCGAGCTGGATCACCGCCTGGGCACGATGCTCGTCGTCCAGTCCGGCCTCGAGCGCCGCCCGATACAGCGGCGCGGCCTCGGACTCGATTCCGGCGGCATCGCGTGCGCCGGCGCGCTCGAGCAGCGCCCGCCCATCGGACGTCGGGCGCTCTGCCGCGAGCGCGTCGATCATCTCTATCCGGTCGGAGTCCGACAGCGTCCCGTCATCCCATACCGCCTCGACCCGGTCGCCCCAGTCGTCCATGGTGGTCCTCCTCGATGCAGAAGGGGACGGATGCCGCGGCATCCGTCCCCCGATCACTGCTGGGCAGCGATCACTCCTTCTCGGCTGCGGCCTTCTTCGCCGGTGCCTTCTTCGCAGGCGCCTTCTTCGCAGGCGCCTTCTTGGCGGGTGCCTTCTTCGCGGGCTTCTCGGCGGCTTCCTCGGCCTCGATCACGGCGTCGGCGTCGGCCGCGGAATCCGCGATCTCCTGCGCCTCCTCCACCGTCTCGGCCTCGGCGGCAGCCTCGTCCTCGACGGCGACGAAGCCGGTCAGGTCGACAGGGCTGCCGTTCGTGTCGACGACGGTGACCTTGCCGAGCGCAACGGCGAGAGCCTTGTTGCGGGCGACCTCCCCGATGACGGCGGGAAGCTGGTTGCCCTCCTGCAGCGCGTTGACGAACTCCTGCGGCGCCATGCCGTACTGGGCGGCGGACTGCACCAGGTACTGCGTGAGCTCGTCCTGCGACACCTGCACGTTGACCTGCTCGGCGATCTTGTCGAGCAGCATCTGCGTCTTGAACTGCTTCTCGCTGGCCTCCGCGACCTCGGCGCGGTGGACGTCGTCCTCGAGGCGGCCCTCACCCTCGAGGTGGTTGTGCACCTCGTCCTCGATGAGCTGCGGCGGGACGGGGATCTCGACCTGCTCGAGCAGCGCGTCGATGAGCTTGTCGCGGGCCGCAGAGCCCTGCGTGAACACCGACTGCTGGCCGACGCGGTCCTTCAGGCTGTCGCGCAGCTCGGCGATCGTGTCGAACTCGCTCGCGATCTGGGCGAAGTCGTCGTCCGCCTCGGGCAGCTCGCGCTCCTTGACGGCCGTGACGTTCACCGAGACCTCGGCCTCTTCGCCGGCGTGGTCGCCGCCGACGAGCTTCGAGCGGAAGGTGGTGTCCTCGCCCGCGGTCAGCGACTCGATGGCCTCGTCGATGCCCTCGAGCAGCTCGCCGGAGCCGACCTCGTACGACACGCCCTCGGCGCGATCGATCTCGGTGCCGTCGATCGTGGCGACGAGGTTCAGCTCGACGAAGTCGCCGGTCGCTGCCGGACGGTCGACCGTGACGAGCGTGCCGAAGCGAGTGCGCAGCTTGTCGAGCTCCTCGTCGATCGCAGCCTCGTCGACCTCGACCGCGTCGACCTCGATGGTCGTGCCGTCGAAGGCGGGCAGCTCGAAGTCGGGACGGACGTCCACCTCGACCTGCACCTCGAGGTCACCGGTGAAGTCCTTCTCGTTGGGCCATTCGGTGACCTCGGCGCTCGGGCGGCCGAGGACGCGCAGCTCGTTCGCCGCGACGGCCTCGCGGTAGAACGTGTCGAGGCTCTCGCTCACCGCGTGCTCGAGCACCGCGACGCGGCCGACGCGCTGATCGATGATCGGCGCCGGGACCTTGCCCTTGCGGAAGCCGGGGATCTGCACGTCCTGAGCGATGTGCTCGTATGCGTGCGCGATCGACGGCTTGAGCTCGTCGGGGCTGACCGTGATGTGCAGCTTGACCCGGGTGGGGCTGAGCTTCTCGACGGTGCTGTTCACCATGCCTGTTCGTTCTCCTCTATCGGACCGCGCGCGAGCGCGGCGGCTGAAGGTCTGGGTTCGGAAATTCTGTGGGCCGTGATGTCGGGGCGACAGGATTTGAACCTGCGGCCTCCCGCTCCCAAAGCGGGCGCTCTACCAAGCTGAGCTACGCCCCGGGCGGGGTTGCGCGCGGATACGCGCTTTCGGCCCCGAGAAGTCTAGCCGACGAGCCCGGCGCTTGCTGCGATGCGGGGAAGCTCCGCCGTCTGACATAGAATGGCGGATGCCGCGGCTCGCCGCTGCGGGGATGTAGCTCAATGGTAGAGCCTCAGTCTTCCAAACTGATGGTGCGGGTTCGATTCCCGTCATCCCCTCCACATTCGGATTCACGCGATCTGCACTATCGCGAGCGACGCGGCGAGGGCCACACTGGATACGGCACCGATCCCGCCTCCAGGAGCCGTGATGAGCACCTCGCCCCAGACGCCGAAGCAGCGCAGGCTTCCCCGACGCCCTGCGTCTTCACTGGCCGAGAAGTGGACGCGGATCGACGGCGTCGACGTCTTCTACCGCGAGTCGCCGCTGCCTCCCGCAGATGCACGCGTGATGGCGCACATCCACGGTTTCGGGCTCTCGGGGCGCTATCTGCTTCCCACCGCCGAGCGACTGGCCGACGACTTCCATACCCTTGTGCCCGATCTGCCGGGCTTCGGACGCAGCGGCCGCCGCCGAGACATGCTCGACATCCCCGACCTGGCGCACGCCGCCCTGGGCTTCCTGGACGACCGCGGTGTCGAGAAGGCGACACTCGTCGGCAACTCGATGGGATGCCCCGTCATCATCGAGTTCGCACACCGCTTTCCTGAGCGCATCGACCGTGCGGTGCTCGTCTCTCCCGCGGGCGGCCTGTACAACCAGCCGCTGCGACGTGCGATCGCCCAGCTGTCGGCCGACGCGCCGCGAGAGCCGAGGACGATGGCGCGCGTGGCGGTGCCCGATTACGTGCGGTTCGGGGTGCCGAGCACCATGCGGCTCTTCAGGGCGCTGACCCGATATCCCTCGCTGGAGCGTCTTCTGGAGCTTCGCATCCCGACTCTCGTCGTTTTGGGAGGGCGAGACCCGCTGCTCCCCCACGCGCACCGCATCGACGAGATCGCGAGTCAGACCGACTCACATGTGCTCGTGGTCCTGCTCGACGGCGCTGCACACGCCATCAACTTCAGCCATCCCGATCAGCTCGCCCACGTGATCCGCATGTTCATGGACGATCAGGCCATCGAGAACGATCCTCGGTGGCCCGGGCACGCGCGCCTGTACGAGGTGCATCGCGGCAAGCATCACCCATCGCCGAAGCCCCCCGCGAACTGAGGCGCGTCACCGCTCGTCGAGCACCGCGCGGAAGGTCTCGGGCAGCACCACGTTCGCCGGTGCGTCCGTAAAGAATCCGGCGACCTGATCCGGCGTGTAGCCGGCGATGCCGCAGCCCACCTCCGTGACCAGGAAGCGGAGCTCGGGATGCGCCGTCGCGAAGCCGACGAAGCGGCGGGCCTGCTCCTCGAAGACGTCCAGACCCGACATGGAATCGATGCCGTACGACTGCCCTTGAAGCCCCTCGGACTGGCCCCAGACGGCACCGAAACGGTCGTAGGCGAAACGGGCCGCCCCCGCGCCGTGGGCGCCTGAGGCATTCGAGCCGAAGACGAAGACCTCGTTCGGCTGCAGCGATTCGATGCGCACGGGCAGGCCCCTCAGTCGGCGACGGGGTTCGCGGCGGCGTGCGCGTCGAGGTGGGCGCGGTAGATGCCGGCGTTGCGCTGAATGCCCGCGCGCTCGTCGTCGGTGAGCTCGCGTCGCACCTTGGCCGGTACGCCTGCCACCAGTGAGCCGGCGGGGATCACCGCTCCCTCGAGCACGACCGCTCCTCCGGCCACGAGGCATCCGTCGCCGATGACGGCGCCCGACAGCACGACGCTTCCCATCCCGATGAGCGATCCGTCGCCGATGGTGCAGCCGTGGACCACAGCGTTGTGCCCGACCGACACATCGCGGCCGATGCGCACCGGATGACCCGCGTCGACGTGCACCGTCACGTTGTCCTGCAGGTTGCTGCCCTCGCCGACCGAGATCGAATCACTGTCGCCGCGGAGGACGGCGTTGTACCAGACGCTGGCTCCCTCGGCCAGCGTCACGGCGCCGATGACGCGCGCACCGGACGCCACGAAGGCGGTCGGATCGATGTCGGGCGCGCGGCCCGAGACGGACAGGATCGTGGCGTCGTCGGCGATCGTCATGATCCGACCCTATGCGAGGCCCTCGTCACTCGCTCCGTGCCGCGAGGTGCGCTGCGATGGCCTCGGTGTACCAGGGGGCGAGCGTGTCGGCGAAGGTGACGGTGAGATGATCCTGATCGCGGTAGATGTTCGCGCCGCCGACGACCGGGCCGCATGTCTCTGCGCCGCAGAACACGTCGGTGAAATCGAGCAGGGTGACGTCGTCGAGCCCGGATGCCGCGTCCCGCAGCGGGTCGTCGGTCACGAGCACCTCATCACGGGGCGCATCGCATTCCGCGGCGTCGCGCGTGCGCAGGCACTTGTTGGGGTCGGTCTCCCAGACGGGATTGTCCACGACGGTGATCACCGGGATGCCCCGGTCCAGCACCTCGCCCCACGCCTCGCGGTAGCCCGCGACGGCCGCGTCGTGCGACGAGTCGAAGCCCGCCGACGCGTAGGGAGTCGTCGCGATGGCGGCGGTGAAGACCGCGTCGAGATCGGCGTCGGACAGCGCAGCCTCGACGCGCTCGCGCCACTGCGTGCAGGCGTCGCCGAACGCCCCGGGCGTCGCGAGAGGAGTCGTGTTCCAGGGGCACGCGCCCTTGAACCAGGTCACGAGCTCCCAGCCGTTCTCGTCGGCCATGCGCTGGAACGTCGAGAGCAGCTGGTAGGCGTGACTGTCGCCGATCAGTGCGACACGCGGAGCATCGGGGTCGTCCGAGCCGAAGGTGCATGAGACCGGTCGGGCGTCGGTCAGCTGAACGAAGCACTGCTCGTCGGCGGGCCGGTCGATGCCGGCGAATCCCGGCGCCGGAAGAACGGTGTCTCCGAAGTCCGTGCCCGCACAGGACGGATCGAGCACGGACGCCGCGCCGAAGCACTCCGGCGGATCCTGCTGCAGCTCGTGGATGGCCCGCGTTCCGGCGCTGTACGCGGGAGCGTTCACGAACCACGCCGTCGCGGCCACCAGCGCGACGACCACCATGGCGGCAAGGGACGACCACAGGGTCACGCGCGGCCGGCGGGACGTGAGCGGCCGGAACCCGCGCATCGGATCCTCGACGAAGCGCTTGGTGAGCCAGGCGAGCACGAAGCAGATGCCAAGCAGCGCCACGCGGTGGTAGATCGTCAGGCCCCAGAACGGCACGGAAGGGGCGATGACGATCAGCGGCCAGTGCCACAGATAGAGGGAGTACGAGATGTCGCCCACGAACTGGGCGGGCCGCAGCGACAGGATCCGCGTCGGGTACCACCAGCGCCGGGTGTTCGAGGCGGCGATCACCGCGGCGGCGCCGAGCGTCGGCAGTGCAGCCATGTATCCGGGGAACGGCGTCTGACCGTCGAAGCTGAAGGTGACGTAGACGAGGATCAGGATCCCCGCCCACCCGAGCACGAAGCTCGTTGCCGCGTTCCGCACGCGCAGCAGCGGCACCAGCGCGATCATGGCGCCGACGCCGAACTGCCACATGCGTCCGAAGGTCACGAAGTAGGCCGGGGCCGGGTCGGTGATGGTGAAGACGACGCAGAAGATGAACGACGCCAGCGAGACCACGGCGAGTGTGATGAGTACGGCGCGGCGGCGCGCGCCGCCGAACCACTTCACGCCGATCCACGCCGCGAGCAGCATGAGCAGCGGCCACATGACGTAGAACTGCTCCTCGAGTGACAGCGACCAGTAGTGCTGCACGGTCGTGGGGTCGCCGGCGTGGTTGAGGTAGTCGGCGGAGTTCAGCGCGAGATACCAGTTCTCGACGTAGAACGTCGATGCCAGGATCTCGCGCACCTCGTTCGGCAGGGCCGAGGTCGGCATGAGGTAGGGCGACATCACGACGAGCGCGCAGAAGAGCAGGACGAGGAAGGATGCCGGGAGCAGTCGCCGTGCGCGGCGGGCCCAGAACTGACCGAGGCGCACGGTGCCGGTGGCCGTGAGCTCCCGCATCAGGTGTGCGGTGATGAGGAAGCCCGAGATGACGAAGAAGATGTCGACGCCGATGTACCCGCCGGGGAACCGGGCCGGCCAGAAGTGATAGAGGACGACGCAGAGGACGGCGATGGCGCGCAGGCCCTGCACGTGCGGGAGGAAGCCGGACGGCTCGGCGTGCTCGGGCGATCGGTCACGCGGCTCGCGTGTCACCGTGGTCGCGGGCACATTCAGATGCTGCGGTCCGAGGTCGTGGTCGGCGGAAGGCACGCATCGACGTTAGCCGGTGTCGTCGAGGTCATCCGCACCGACAGGCGAAAGCCCTGTTTAGCCCAGCCTTTGCTTGCTTGCGGAATGCCGGCGGCTGAGTAGCGTTGCTCTCACAGGAGGACGACCGCCGTCTGGGCGGCCCTCCGGAAGATGGAGGCGAGAGACATGACGAAGATCAACACCACCCCCGCTACCGCCGCGAACCCCGACGTCGCGGCCGCCAGCGCACAGTTCCTCACCCCCGTGGTCCTGGGCCTGCAGGCCCTGGCCGTCAACGGCAAGCAGGCGCACTGGAACGTGCGCGGCGCCAACTTCATCGCGATCCACGAACTGCTCGACTCCGTCGTGTCGAACGCGCAGGCCGGTGCCGACCAGGCCGCGGAGCGTATCGTCGCCCTCGGTCTGCCGATCGACGCCCGCGTGTCGACCGTTGCCGCGAAGACCACGCCGAGCGCCGTTCCGGCGGGCTTCACCCAGTGGGACGCCCTCATCCGCAACGTCATCACCGACATGGACATCGTGATCGCCGACGTCCAGGCCGCGATCGACGGACTCGACGAGTTCGATCTGACCAGCCAGGACATCGCGATCGGCATCAAGGAGAGCCTGGAGAAGGACCGCTGGTTCCTCTTCGCGCACCTCGCCGAGTGACACCTCTCTGAGAAGAAGCCCTCCGGTTTGCCCCGGAGGGCTTCTTCGCGTTCAGGGATGCTGCAGGAATGCCAGGACCGCGAGCACCCGCCGATGCTCGGTGCCCGATTCCTCGAGTCCGAGCTTCGCGAAGATCGCGCTGATGTTCTTCTCGACGGCTCCGACTCCGATGAACAGTCGCTCGGCGATGCTCGCATTGCTTCGCCCTTCCGCCATGAGCGTGAGCACATCCCGCTCCCGCGGCGTGAGGGCCGAGAGCGGATCCGGGCGTGCGGACAGCAGCCCCTGCACGACCAGCGGATCCAGCACGGTGCCCCGCTCGCGGACGCGCCGCACGGCATCGGTGAACTCGTCCAGCGATGTGACGCGGTCTTTCAGCAGGTAGCCGACGCCCCCCTCGCCGCCCGCCAGCAGCTCCCGGGCGTAGACGCCCTCGACGTACTGGCTGAGGACGAGGATGCCGACCCCCGGAAGGGCCGCGCGCAGGGTCAGCGCGGCCCGGATGCCCTCGTCGCGATACGCCGGCGGAAGCCGCACATCGAGGATCGCGACATCGGCCCGCGCATCGCGGACGCGGGCGACGATGTCGTCGGCATCGCCCCAGGCGCCCGCCGTGACGTAGCCGGCCTCGTCGAAGAGGCGCACGAGCCCCTCTCGGAGCAGGACGGAATCCTCCACGAGCACCACCCGGGCCGGCGCGGCGGAGTCGTCGATACGCGGCACGTCCTCAGGATAGAGCGCGGTCATCGCGCGGCCCCACCCAACGGGATGTGGGCGCCGACCGCCGTGGGGCCGCCCGGAGGGCTCGAGATCGTCAGCTCGCCGCGGAGGCCGGCGACACGCTGCTCGAGGCCGTCCAGTCCGTGCCCGGACGCCACCACGGCACCGCCCTGCCCGTTGTCGACGACCCAGACGTCCAGATGGGTCGCGACCGCTCCCGGCGCGTGGCGGCGCAGCGCCGCCTTGAGCGTCGCCGCTGATGCCTCGGAGTGCTTGGCGGCATTGGTCAGCAGCTCCGCGACGATGAAGTACACCGTGCGCGCGACCTCCTGACTCACGACGGTGTCGACCTCGGGGTCGATGTCGATGTGCACGCGCAACGACGATCCTGCCGCCACCGCGCCCAGCGCAGCCGCAAGCCCTCGGTCCTGCAGCAGCGGCGGAGCCACCCCGCTGGAGAGGGCGCGAAGCTCGTCGAGCGCCGCCTTGGCGTGGAGTCGCGCGTCCCGAGCCAGCGCGGCGGCGTCCTCGTTCTCTCCCGCATCGGCGCGGCGCTCGAGGGCGGCCAGGTCCATCTGCAGCCGCACCAGCCGCTGCTGCGGGCCGTCGTGGATGTCGCGTTCGAGCCGTCGCAGCGCGACGTCCTCGGCGTGGACGGCAGCGCCGCGCGCGGCGGCCTCCGCCCTGACCTCCGCCGCGAGGTCGTCGGACTGCCAGCGTCCCAGCATCCCCGCCGCGATCGCGTGGTGGATGCGCGCCAGGCCGCCCAGCACCCACGGCATCGTGACGGTGAAGAGGATTCCTGCGAGGAGGTAGAGCACGACCTCGACCGACCAGCTGCTCCATCCTCCGAACAGCCACGGGACCGCATCCGCGACGTAGTGGCCCCATTCGCCGCCCGAGCCGTCGTCCTGCCAGTTGCGCGGCAGGAACAGTCCCCAGAACCAGTAGGTCAAGCCGCCCAGCCCGATGCTCAGCCACGCGACGGTGAGGGCGAACGAGACGGTGCTCACGATCGGGTTCACGATCATCCCGTGGAGGAGCGAGAGCCAGTAGTGCGCGTTGCGGATGGGACGGGTGAGAGTCGTCCAGAATCCGCCCGCTCCCGGCCCGTCCCGGTTCCACTCCGGCTCGGGGATCGTGGGGAGCCCCGTCAGGCGCAGCATGAAGCGGTCGGCCACTCCGAACCCCCGTGCGACATAGAGGCTCAGCACGATCAGAGGAAGGCCGATGACCAGGACGAGCAGGCCCACACCCGTCCAGAACAGCGGCGCGAGGAGCGAGATCGACACCATCGCGAGCACGAAGACGGCGAGGAGGTACACCGCGCTGCCCGGCGTGCGCTTCCACGCTCTCCCGTACGACCGCCACGCACCCCCGGGCGCGGCGCGCGGGGCGCCCCCGTCTGCGGGCGGGGACGCGGTGGTCGTGGCGGTCATGGCTGCTCCTTCGGAATGCTACGGGTCCAGCCTGGCCGCCGCGCCCGGCCTGCGGCATCCGACCGCCACCCGAGTCGAGCGGGGGCAGACCCCCGTACCGGCGTTCGCTCAGCCGAGGTGCGTCAGGCGTCCGCCGAGCACGGTCGCCGCCACGGCCATGGACCGGAGTCCGCCCTCGTCCGCCGTGAGCGGGTCGCGTTCGCAGATCGCGAGATCGGCCACATCTCCCGGTTCGATGCGCGCCGGCGCGGTGGAGCCGTTTCGAGTCGACGCCGCGAGCGCGGTCGCCGCATCGATGCTCTGGTGGCCCTGCCACGGTTCCCGGCCGTCGCGCGTCCGGAAGACCGCGGCTGCGATCGCGCGCCAGGGGTCCAGCGGCGACACCGGCGCGTCCGAGCCGAAGAGCAGCGTCGCGCCCGAGTCGGCCAGAGCACGGAGGGGGTAGGGCTGTGCGGTCTGGTCGGCCCACAGCGCATCCGTCATGTCGCGGTCGTCGAGCGCGTGCTCGGGTTGCACGCTGGCACCGATGCCGAGTCGCGCGAAGCGCGGGATGTCGGCGTGCGCGACGAGCTGGGCGTGCTCGACGGTGCCCCACGCCCCCGTCACCGAGAACGCGTCGAGTGCATGCGTGTTGGCGACGTCGCCGATGGCGTGGATGGCGGACGAGATCCCCGCCGCCGTCGCGCGCGTCATCAGCTCGACGAGCGTGGGCGTGTCCACCGTGATCACGCCGTGGTCGTCCGCACCGCCCGGATACGCGTGCGAGCACGCCGCTGTACGCGTGCCCAGGGAGCCGTCGGTGATGACCTTCAGCGGGCCGACGCGCACGAGATCGGATGCCGCGCCACGTGCTGCATCGCCGGTCTGCAGTCCCTCGGCGATCGCCCGATCGAGGAACTCCGGGTAGATGCCGAACGAGACGCGCAGGGCGTCGAACCCGGCGCTGAGGCGGCGAGCCCAGGCCTCCTCGTTCCATGCCATGTCGAGGTCGACGATGCCGACGACGCCCCGTGCCGCCGCCTCCTGCGCCATGTGGGCGACCAGCGGGTCGGCCACCTCCGGGGCGACGTCGTTGAGCCTGCGCGAGATCTCGAACGCGGGCTCCTCGCGCAGCAGACCGACGCCGTCGGGCGCGAAGCCCTCGCGCCGCAGCGCCGCCGAGTTCAGCCACACACTGTGCACGTCGGCGTTGATGAGGTACGTCGGGATCTCTCCGGTGGCCGCGTCGATCAGCGGGAGACTCGGCCGATCGGCCCACAGCGCGTCGCGGAACCCGGTCCCCACGCGGCGTCCGTCCGGCAGGACGGGAGCGGCCGCCATGAGCGACGCGGCGTGCGCGGCGGAGGTCGCGTGGCCGAGCGGGGCGCGCTGCGCCACGAGCGCCCATTGCACGACATGCACGTGGTGATCCCACAGCCCGGGGATCACGAAGCCGCCGGCCGCGTCGAGGACGGCACCTCGCCGCGCAAGGCCACCGGCCGGCGCGATGTCGACGACCAGGCCATCCGCCAGGTGAACATCGACGATGTCCGAGCCGAACGGATCGGTGCGATCGGATCCTGTCAGCCGCGCGTTGGCAATGACATCGGGAGTGTCGCCTCGGCCGAGCGTCACCGTGCGCCCTTCCTCACGTCCAGGTCTCGGCGCATCTCGCCGGGCAGCCGCGGGTCGGCGTACGGTCCTGCACCGGCTTCGAGTTCGGCGATGATCGTCTCGACCACCTCGTCGGGGCGGTTCTGACTCAGCTTGCGCTTCGCGACCACGCGGGTCGGAGTGAGCCGGAATCCGACGGTCCCCTTCTCCAGACGGCGCACGAAGTCGGGATCGTTCGGACGCTCCCACAGCAGGCGGGGCTGCGGCATCCCGCCCTCGAATCTGGCGACCAGCCTGTCGAGCACTTCCAGGTTCTCCTCCGGAGAGAGGACCTCGGGGATGCCGGAGAGGTGGGCCGAGACGAAGTTCCACGTGGGCACGCTCGGCGCGTCGCCGTACCAGCCCGGAGAGATGTACCCGTGCGGTCCCTGCACCACGACCAGCAGCTCCCGCTCGCCGAGCCCGTGGATGAGATCGTCCGGCTTGCCGACGTGCCCGACCACGGTGAGGTCGTCGCGACCTTCGTCGAGGAGCACCGCGTAGTGCGAGGCCACCAGGCCGTCCGCTGTGGAGCTCACCAGCGTCATCCACGGATTGAGGTCGATGAGCCGGCGCAGCTCGGCGACGTCGGTCATCGCGAAGCTCGGGTTCTGTCGCATGGGTTCAGCCTATTGATCGCGGCGCGTCACGCCTGGCATCGAGGGCACCAGTAGAGCTTGCGGGCGGCCGCCTCCTCCACCACGATCGTCGTGCCGCACACTCGGCACGGCAGACCGGCGCGGTGGTACACCCAGTGACGGTCGTCGCGGCTGGCCATGGCCTTGCGATAGGCCTCAGGGTCGAGGTCGTCCATCGTCATCATCTGGCCTGTCTCGACACCCACGGCCAGCAGACGCACCCAATCGCGCCACAGCCCTCGCACCACCTCATCGGGCACGTCGCGTCCCGGCGTGTGCGGGTTCTGCTGTGCGCGGAACAGCAGCTCGGCGCGGTAGACGTTCCCGATGCCGCTCACCACGCTCTGGTCCATCAGCAGCAGCCCGATCGCGGTGGGCTTGCGGCGCACGACCGCCGCGAACCGCTCCTCCCCCTCGGCGAGGTCGTCGACGAGGGGATCCGGTCCGAGCTTCGCGATCGTGGCCGCGACCTCATCGGGAGTCTGCAGCTCGCAGGCGGTGGGACCGCGGAGATCGGCGCAGGTGCTGGTCGTGAGCAGTCGCAGACGCACCTGCCCCACGATCGGTGGCGGCCAGACATCGCCCTCGTCGGCGAGGCCGGTCGTCTGCTCCGACATGCGCACGTGGACACGGGCCCGTCGGGGTGCGCCGATCGACGACAGCGAGTTCTCCCCGGCGTCGTCGAGGATCGGCTGTTCGAGCTCGGTGCCGCGCTGGTTGGTCTGACCCATGCGGCCGTTCGACGATGCGATCGTGGGATCGACGAGGATCTCGCCGGCGAAGTCCCACGCACCGTACATGCCCAGGTGCACCCGCAGCCAGAGATCCTCGTCGAACTCGAGGAACATCTGCTTCCCGACCGCCCGCACCGCCGTCGCCGATCGACCGTCGATGATCGACGCCCCCTCGGCGAATCTCCGCTGCGGGCTCGATGCCCCCACCGTGCGGCCGACGATGTTCCGGTCGAACTGGCGGGCGATGCGGTGGACGGAATGACCCTCCGGCATCGTGCGTCAGCCGGCCTCGGGATCGAAGGAGCTGTCGTCGGCGTCGAGCACGTCCGGCTGCCCGGCGGCGCCCCGCGGGTCGGCCTGCAGCGTGCCATCCTGCTCGTACGCAGCCAGCTGCGCGATACGCCGCGCGTGCCGCTCCTCTCCGGAGAACGGCGTCTCGATGAAGCGGTCGATGAAGGAGGCGGCCTCGTCGAAGGTGTGCTGCCTCGCGCCGATGGCGATGACGTTGGCGTCGTTGTGCTCGCGGGCCAGCTCGGCCGTCGCGATGCTCCACACCAGCGCGGCGCGGACCCCGAGCACCTTGTTCGCGGCGATCTGCTCGCCGTTGCCCGAGCCGCCGAAGACGACGCCGAGCGTCTCGATGCCGTCGGCCTGGTCCCGCGCCACAGCCTGCGCCGCGCGGATGCAGAACGCGGGGTAGTCGTCGAGCGGGTCGTAGTCGAGCGGACCGTGGTCGATCACGTCGTGTCCGGCGGCTGCGAGATGGTGCTGCAGCTGCGTCGAGAACTCGAGGCCGGCGTGATCGGTCGCGATATGGATGCGCATGGGGCCAATCCTAGAGAGCGACGAGAGTGGTCAGGGCGCTACACCGGCGGCGGCGGGCTTGAAGCCTGCACGCACGTTCTCGCAGCATGCGGGGCGGCAGACGTCGAACCAGGGACCGAGCTCGGTGGCGTGCGGGCGCTGCTCGGCAGGCGTGCCGTTGAGGCGCTCCTCGACCAGGTCGACGAGCCCTGCCACGAACGCGGGATCGACCCCCGGGGTCGGCGTGCGCACCGCACGGATCCCCGCCTCGGCGGCGGCCTCCATGGCTTCGGTGTCGAGATCCCAGAGCACCTCCATGTGGTCGCTCATGAAACCGAGCGGCACGATGGCGACGGCCTCGATACCCGTGGACGGCAGACCGGCGATCACGTCGTTCACGTCGGGCTCGAGCCACGGCTGCGTGGGAGGCCCCGACCGCGACTGGTAGACCAGGTCCCAGCCGATCTGCTCGGCGCCGGGCACGTCGGCCGCGACGGCCGCCATCACCACGCCGGCGACCGCGCGGTGCTGGGCGGCGTATGCCCCTTCCTCGCCGAACTCCCGATGCCTCTCGTCGCCCGCGCGCGGCCCGGAGCGCTCGGCGTCGGCGGTGGGGATGCTGTGGGTCGAGAACAGCACCCGCACCGCTCCAGGCGCGACTCCCTCGGCGATGAAGCCGGCGACCGCATCCCGGACGCCGTCGATGAAGGGCTGCACGAATCCCGGGTGATCGAAGAACTGGCGGACCTTGTCGATCGTGACGGTTCCGGCCAGCTCCGTCTCGATGAGGACGCGGGCGAAGTCCTCGCGATACTGGCGGCAGCTCGAGAACGATGAGTAGGCGCTGGTCGCAAGACCCAGGAGGTTCACGTCGCCGGCGGCCGCCGCATCCGTCACCGCCTCCTCCAGGTAGGGAGCCCAGTTGCGGTTGCCCCAGTACACCGGCAGATCGATGCCACGGCGGGCCAGCTCGGCTTCGAGCGCCGCCTTGAGTGCTCGGTTCTGGGCGTTGATCGGGCTCACTCCGCCGAAGTGGCGGTAGTGGTGCGCGACCTCCTCGAGGCGCTCATCGGGGATGCCGCGCCCTCGCGTGACGTTTCGCAGGAACGGGATGACGTCGTCCTGGCCCTCCGGACCGCCGAATCCCGCGAGCAGGATCGCGTCGTACGCGACCGCCTTCTCGACGTGCGCCCCTCCGGACGCCGCCGCCGGTGATGCGAAGGGCACCACGTCGTTCGAGCCGGTGTCGGTGGTGGTCCTGCCGTTCGCGTGGGAAGTCACCGATCCATCCTCGCACCGCCATGGCGCAGCCGGCGCGTCGAACGGTTCCTGCTCATGCACAGGTCCGACGTCCGCGGCGCGCACTCGCGTAGGCTGGGACGGTTGTCGCCGGTGCCAGCAGCGCCGGTGACGGCCGCATTCGTCAGCCCTCACCAATGGGAGCAGAATCACGTGCCTGGAGAGAACCTCACCCGGATCGAGGCGCAGGAGCGCCGCGCGATCGTCGACACGCAGTCGTACGAAGTCGCGCTCGACCTGACGAGAGGGCCCGAGGTCTTCGCCTCGCGCACCGTCGTCCGGTTCACCGCCACGCCCGGCGCCTCGACGTTCATCGATCTGATCGCGCGGGACGTGCGCGAGATCACGCTCAACGGCCGTTCGATCGATCCGGCCTCGGCCTTCGCCGATTCGCGCATCGCGCTCGACGACCTGGCCGCAGACAACGAGCTGGTCGTCGACGCGGACTGCCTCTACACGAACACCGGTGAGGGTCTCCACCGGTTCGTCGACCCCGTCGACGACGAGGTCTACCTCTACTCGCAGTTCGAGGTACCCGACTCGCGACGCATGTACGCGGTGTTCGAGCAGCCCGATCTCAAGGCGACGTTCCAGTTCACCGTGACCGCTCCGGAGCGGTGGAAGGTCGTGTCGAACTCGCCCACCCCCGAGCCGACCCCTCGACAGGCGCAGGGGCCGGAAGAGGTGGCCTCGGCCACCTGGCGCTTCGAGCCGACTCCTCGGATCTCGTCGTACATCACGGCGCTCATCGCCGGGCCCTATGAAGCGACGTTCTCGGAGCTCACGAGCGCATCGGGCCGCGTCATCCCGCTCGGTGTCTACGGCCGCAAGAGCCTCTGGCAGTTCCTCGACGCGGACTACATCTTCGACAAGACGCGGGAGGGCTTCGCCTACTACGAGGCAAAGTTCGACTATCCCTACCCGTTCGCCAAGTACGACCAGCTCTTCGTGCCGGAGTTCAACGCGGGTGCGATGGAGAACGCCGGCGCGGTCACCTTCACCGAGACGTATGTGTTCCGGTCGAAGGTGACCGACGCCGTCAAGGAGCGTCGCGTCGTCACGATCCTGCACGAGCTCGCCCACATGTGGTTCGGCGACCTCGTCACGATGAAGTGGTGGAACGACCTCTGGCTCAACGAGTCGTTCGCCGAGTGGGCATCCACCATCGCGACCGCCGAGGCCACCGAGTGGACCGAGGCGTGGACGACGTTCAACGCCATGGAGAAGACCTGGGCATACCGACAGGACCAGCTCCCGTCGACCCACCCCGTCGTGGCGAAGATCAACGACCTCGAAGACGTGCAGGTCAACTTCGACGGCATCACGTACGCCAAGGGCGGCTCGGTTCTCAAGCAGCTCGCCGCATGGGTGGGTATCGAGCAGTTCTTCGCCGGTGTGGCCGCCTACTTCAAGAAGCACGAGTGGTCGAACACCGAGCTTTCGGACCTGCTCACCGAACTCGAGACGACCAGCGGGCGCGAGCTGTCGACCTGGTCGAAGAAGTGGCTCGAGACGGCCGGTGTCAACACCCTCTCGCCGGAGGTTGTCGCCGACGTCGACGGCACCATCACGCGTTTCGCGATCGTTCAGACGGCGCCGGCGGACTACCCGACCATCCGGCCGCACCGCCTCGGCGTCGGCTTCTACGACATCCAGGGTGACGCTCTGGTGCGGGTGCATCACGTCGAGCTCGATGTGGACGGCGACCTCACCGAGGTGCCGCAGCTGAAGGGCCGGAAGCGCCCGGACCTGGTGCTGCTCAACGACGAGGACCTCGCTTATGCGAAGATCCGTCTCGACGAGCGCTCGCTCCAGACGGCGATCGGACACCTGGGCAAGATCACCGACCCCCTTGCGCGCTCCCTGGTGTGGGGCGCCGCGTGGGACCAGACCCGTGATGCCGAGGCATCCGCGTCGGACTACGTGGATCTCGTGCTGCGGAACATCGGCGCCGAGACCGAGTCGACCACCGTCCGCACCACGCTGGCCCAGCTCCAGCTGGCGGCGAACTCGTACGTCGCACCGGACAAGCGTGACGCGACGCGCGCGAAGGTCGCCGACGCGCTCTGGGAGCTCGCTCAGAACGCTCAGGCCGGCAGCGACAGCCAGCTGCAGTTCGTCACCGCCTTCGCGAGTGCGGCGTCGACTCCGGCCCAGTGGCAGAGAGTCCGCCAGGTGCGCGACGGCGAGGTCGGCCTGGAGGGACTGTCCATCGACACCGACCTGTCCTGGCAGCTCCTGGTCTCGCTGGCCGCCGGCGGGCTCGTGACCGCCGCCGACATCGACGCGGCCCTCACGGCGGACAACACCGCCAAGGGCGGCGAGTTCGCGGCGCAGGCGAAGGCGGCGCTGCCCACGGCCGAGGCCAAGGCCGCGGCCTGGTCGTCGCTCGTCGACAGCGACGATCTGCCCAATACGATCGTGCGCTCGGCAACGCTGGGATTCACCCACCCCGCGGGGCGCGATCTGCTCCCCGCGTTCGTCGAGCCGTACTTCGCGAGTCTCCTGCCGATCTGGGAGTCGCGCACGTACAAGATCGCCGAGTACCTCATCGCGGGTCTGTATCCCGCACCGCTGGCGAGCTACGAGCTGCGGGACGCGACGCGCCGCTGGCTCGAGGCCCACGCCGACGCCGCGCCCGCGCTGCGTCGCCTGGTCGCCGAGAACCTCGCGGGCGTCGAGCGAGCGCTGGCGGTGCAGGATCGCGACGCCGACTGAGGGTGATCGGATGCCTCGGCCCCGCGCCGAGCCTGGCAACAGGTTCAGCCGGGGCCGAGGCTCTCCTCGTTAGGATCGTCACGATGATCAGCGCCCCACTCGACTCCGTCCCCCAGCCCGAGATCACCGACCCCGAGCTGTGGAAGGGGATCGGCGCCTTCTTCGTCGCAGCCGGCTGGAATCTGCTGGCCGTGGCCGGGATCATCGTCGGCGCCGTGATACTGGCATGGGTGCTGACGCTCGTCATCCGACGAGTCGTCAACCGGATCGTGAGCGGGGCGAAGTCGAAGGCGAACGTCGACGACACGCAGGCGCTGGAGCGATCTCCGCTCGCGTCGGTCCGCCTCGTGCAGCGCACCCGCACGCTCGGCTCGATCCTGCACAACATCGTCAATGTGACGATCGTGATCATCGCGGTGCTGCTGATCATCAACGTCCTCGCCCCCACAGCGCTCGGGTCTCTCACCCTCCTCACCGCGGCCGTCGGCGCCGGCCTCGGCTTCGGCGCCCAGAACATCGTCAAGGACGTGCTCAACGGCATCTTCATCGTCGCCGAGGATCAGATCGGGATCGGCGACGTCGTCGATCTGGGGCTCGCGACGGGCATCGTCGAGTTCGTCAGCGTGCGCGTCACGCACGTGCGCGATGTCAACGGCACGCTCTGGTATGTGCGCAACGGCGAAATCACCCGCATCGGCAACCTGTCGCAGGGATGGTCGCGCGTGATCGTCGATCTGTCGGTCGCGGTCGACTCCGACATCGAAGAGGTCGAGAAGACGCTCCTCGACACCGCGAAGACGCTCGCGAAGGATCCGAAGTGGCGCACACGCATCCTCGAGCAGCCCGAGGTCTGGGGCCTGGAGTCGATCTCGGGCGACGCGCTCGTCATCCGGCTCGTGATGAAGACCCGCGCCAATGCCAAGGACGACGTCGCGCGAGAGCTGCGGATGCGCCTGAAGCACGCCATCGACGAGATGGGAATCACCCTTCCCGCGCTCAATACGATCATGCCCACCGGCATCGAGGGCGCTCAGCGTGTCCGCGGCGCCAATCCGCCGAAGACCAAGCCGAACCCGGTGGCCTCCCCCGTCGGCGAGCGGCCGATATGGAAGCCGAAGCGCATGAGCAAGAAGTCCCCGACCCAGCCGCGCGAGGGCACCACGGGGCAGACCCCGCCCGCCGACACCCCCGAGGCCACGCCATGACCGACAGCACGCCGCTGAGCTTCTACGACGAGATCGGCGGGCACGAGACCTTCGTGCGGCTCGTCGACGCGTTCTACCGGGGCGTCGCCGACGACGAGGTGCTGAAGCCGATGTACCCCGAAGAGGACCTCGGCCCCGCCAAGGTGCGCCTGACGATGTTCCTCGAGCAGTATTGGGGAGGGCCCACGACATACAGCGACCAGCGCGGGCATCCACGGCTGCGCATGCGTCACGCGCCGTTCCACGTCAATCCCGACGCCCGCGATCGCTGGCTCGCTCACATGCGCTCTGCGGTGGACGAGCTGAAACTGCCGCCGCTGCACGAGGCGACGCTGTGGGACTACCTGCAGCGCGCCGCCTTCGCGATGGTGAACACGTTCGAGCCCTCGGGAATCGGCCCATCCGCCGACGGGCGCACCGCGGGCTCGCTCCCGCTCACCTCTCCGCCGCCCGGCGGCGCTGCCGACGCACGCTAGACCACCCCGCACGCCGACGAAGGAGTCGCATGTCCCCCACCCCGCACCACACCGACGTCCTCATCATCGGGTGGGGGCTGGCCGGGCTGGTCGCCGCGACCGAAGCCGTCGCGGCCGGCAAGCGGGTCACCATCGTCGACCAGGAACCGCGCGCGAACCTCGGCGGCCAGGCATGGTGGTCTTTCGGAGGACTGTTCTTCATCGACTCCCCCGAGCAGCGACGGCTCGGCGTGCGCGATTCCGTCGACCTCGCACGTCAGGACTGGTTCGGAAACGCCGGATTCGACCGCGACGAGGATCTCTGGCCCCGCCGGTGGGCGGAGGCCTACCTGCACTTCGCACACGAGGAGAAGCGCACGTGGCTCCGTGAGAAAGGTGTGGGATTCTTCCCCATCGTGGGGTGGGCCGAGCGGGGCGGGTACACGGCGACGGGTCCGGGCAACTCGGTGCCCCGTTTCCACGTCACGTGGGGAACGGGCCCCGGCGTGGTCGCGCCGTTCCAACGCGCCGTCGAGAGCGGAGAAGCCGAAGGACGGGTCACCATCCTTCCCCGGCACAAGGTCCGCTCCCTCACCGTCTCGGACGGCGCGGTCGTCGGCGCCGAGGGCGACATCCTCGCGCCCAGCAGCGCGCCCCGCGGCGTCGCCACCTCGCGCGAGATCGTCGGCTCGTTCGCCGTCACGGCGGGAGCCACGATCGTCGCCTCCGGCGGCATCGGCGGCAATCACGAGCTCGTCCGCCGCTGGTGGCCGGAGCGTCTGGGAACGGCGCCGGCCGCCATGCTCACCGGGGTGCCGGCATACGTCGACGGCTCGATGCAGGTGGCCAGCGAAGCCTCCGGCGCCCGGCTCATCAACGGCGACCGCATGTGGCACTACGTCGAGGGAATCCAGAACTGGGATCCGATCTGGCCGGGTCACGGCATCCGGATCCTTCCCGGACCGTCGTCGCTCTGGCTCGATGCGACCGGCACTCGCCTGCCCGTACCGCTGTTCCCCGGATTCGACACGCTCGGCACGCTCGCGCATCTTCGCGCGACAGGCCACGACCACTCGTGGTTCGTGCTGTCGCAGAAGATCATCGAGAAGGAGTTCACCCTCTCCGGCAGCGAGCAGAATCCCGATCTGACCGGCAAGGACGTACGGCTCCTCGCCACGTCGCGTCTGGGCAAGGGCGCGGCGGGGCCCGTGCAGGCGTTCATGGACCGCGGCGCCGACTTCGTCGTCCGCGACACGCTGGACGGACTGATCGACGGCATGAAGGCCCTTCCCGGCGGCGACCTCCTCGACGCCGAGCGGGTGCGCTTCGAGGTCGAGGCGCGCGACCGCGAGATCGTGAACGACTTCACCAAGGACACCCAGATCGCGATGCTCCGCTCGGCGCGCGCGTTCCGCGGCGACCGCATCATCCGCACCGCCGCACCGCACCGGATCCTCGACCGTGACGCCGGCCCGCTGATCGCGGTGAAGCTCCACGTGCTCACGCGAAAGTCCCTCGGCGGCATCGAGACCGACCTGTCGGCCCGGGCGCTCGGCGACGGCGGTCAGCCGGTTCCCGGCCTGTACGCGGCCGGCGAGGCGAGCGGCTTCGGCGGGGGCGGCGTGCACGGCTACCGTGCCCTCGAGGGCACCTTCCTCGGCGGCTGTCTGTTCTCGGGCCGTGTCGCGGGACGCGCGGCAGCCGCCGCCGTCTGAATCGTCCGGTCAGCGCCCGCCGGGTCCGGTGCTGCGCACGGGCCCCAGTCCGCGCGCCAGCGGGCCGCGCACGAGAACGTGACCGCGCTGGAGGCTGATGCGCGACCAGGGACCGCTCACCAGCACGCGTGCGGATTCCGCACCGCTGATGAATCCCATGCTGAGCGCTGCGAAAGCCGAGCCGAGAGGCAGCCCGCCCAAGTCGTCGTCGGGCGCTCCCCACACCGACGCGCGGACGGCGCGCACGGCGTCCTCGCCGGCATCGGTGGGAACGGCATCCGCGACGTGCGCGATCCCGCCCTGCGCCTTCGATGCGAGCAGCGACGAGTCGAGCGGCGCACGCTGCTCCCAACCGCTGCGCGGCGGCGAGATGCCCGCCCAGGCCGGCGACAGCGCGGTCTCGGGCAGCGCGAGCGAGGCCGGCTCGCCGTCCATGGCAGAGAGAGCGGATGCCTCCACCACGAGGTCGCATACGAGCTCCGGATCGGCCGCGACCGTGCGCATGGCCAACACCGTCGGCGTCGCGTCACCGATCCCCTTCGGCGCCAGCGGAGCGGCCGTCATCGCGAGCACGCCGCCCGATGCCTGAAGCCGTACGCCCTCGGTGGTGAACCGGGCCGCGCGGCTCGCGAAAGTGAGGGCGTCAGCCACGAAGGCCGGATCGGCGAGCAGCAGGCGGGGAGGCATCGCCCTAAGCTACCAAGCAGAGCGAAGGGCGTCGGTCGCCCGAGAGGAGCACCCGTGAACGATGCCGAGACGGCCGCCGAGTCCGACCCGGTCGCCTCGATGCTCGCGGTCCTCGATCTGAACGGCTCGGACGCACGCACGACCGAGGACATCTTCACCGGCCACTCCCAGTCCATGCCGCTCGGGCGCGTGTACGGGGGCCAGGTCCTCGCGCAGTCCATCGTGGCGGCCGAGCGCACGATCCCCGAGGGCCGCACGGTGCACTCGATGCACGGCTACTTCCTGCGCCCGGGCGATTCCGCCGAAGACATCACGTTCGCCGTCGACCGGATCCATGACGGCCGGTCGTTCTCCACGCGCCGCACCCAGGCCTTCCAGGAGGGTGTTCCGATCTTCTCGATGATCGCCTCCTTCCAGGATGAGGACCCCGGCGTCGAGCATCAGGCGCCGATGCCCGAGGGCCTTCCCGGACCCGACGAGCTTCCCGACGTGGAGTCGCATCTCGAAGGGCTCCATCCCATGTCGAAGCGGCTCTTCACCGACCGGCCGGTGGATGTGCGGCACATCCCCTCTCCGATCTACGTGACCGTGGAGGGCGAGCGGGTGCCCCGTCAGGCGGTGTGGATGCGCGTCCGGCGGCGGATCACCGAGGCGCCTGCCGTCCATCGGGCCGCTCTGGCGTACCTGAGCGACCTCACGATCCAGGAGTCCATCCTGCGGGCACATGGCGTCGCCTGGGCCACCCCCGGCCTGAAGGTCGCCAGTCTCGACCACGCCATGTGGTGGCATCGGTTCGGCCGCGCGGACGAGTGGATGCTCTACGTGCAGGAGTCCCCCAGCGCACGCGGCGGTCGCGGACTCGCGAGCGGCCGCATCTACTCGGCCGGCGGCGTGCTGCTGGCGAGCGTCGCACAGGAGATCATGGTGCGGGTGCCGGATGCCGCGCCGCCGAGCCTCCGCCCCTGATCGACCCGTTCAGCGGCGGTGGGCGTAGACGATCGGCTCGCCCTGGTACGGCTGCCACGCCTGCCGCTCCTCGGCGGTGAGCCTCAGCGGGCGGCCGGACTCGGCATCCACCTTCACCACGACCGTCGTCGCCCGCGCGTACACGGTCTGCGCACCGTCGAGAGAGGTCTCCACGGGACTGCAGACCTCGTAGCAGACCTCGATGCTCGAACCGCCCAGCTTGCCGAACCACATCTGCACGTCGAGCGGATGCCGCTGATACGGAACCGGCGCCAGGTACTCGATCTCCTGTCGCGCGATGAGGGTCAGTACACCGCTGAAGAGGCTCGAGTCGAGGACTGCGGTGGTGGGCGCGATCTCTCCCTCTTCGGGAAGCCAGAACGCGCGCACACGGGCCTCTTCGAGCAGCTTCAGCATCGCCGTGTTGTTGACGTGGTTGAAGGCGTCGAGGTCACCCCATCGGAGGTGGATGGGAATGTGGAGGCGCCCGCCGGCGCCCCCGAACCGGTCGTCAGTCACGTGTGAGCTTGCGGTAGGCCGAGCGGTTCGGCTTCGCGGCATCGGGGCCGAGCCGCTCGATCTTGTTCTCTTCGTACGCCTCGAAGTTGCCCTCGAACCAGTACCACTTGTCGGGATCCTCGTCGGTGCCCTCGTAGGCGAGGATGTGGGTCGCGATGCGGTCGAGGAACCACCGGTCGTGCGTGATCACCACCGCGCAGCCCGGGAACTCCAGCAGCGCGTTCTCGAGCGACTGGAGCGTCTCGACGTCCAGGTCGTTGGTCGGCTCGTCGAGAAGCAGCAGGTTGCCGCCTTCCTTGAGCGTGAGCGCGAGGTTCAGACGGTTGCGCTCACCGCCCGACAGCACGCCGGCCTTCTTCTGCTGGTCGGGCCCCTTGAAGCCGAACTTCGACACGTACGCACGCGAGGGGATCTCGGTCTTGCCGACGGTGATGATGTCGAGCCCGTCCGAGACCACCTCCCAGAGGGTCTTGTTCGGGTCGATGTTCGAGCGGGACTGGTCGACGTAGCTGATCTTGACCGTCTCGCCGATCTTCAGGTCGCCGCCGTCGAGCGGCTCGAGACCGACGATGGTCTTGAAGAGGGTGGTCTTGCCCACGCCGTTGGGTCCGATGACGCCGACGATGCCGTTCGGCGGCAGGCTGAAGCTCAGCCCGTCGATGAGCGAGCGGCCGTCGAAACCCTTCTGCAGCTTCTTGGCCTCGATGACGATGCTTCCCAGGCGCGGTCCCGGCGGGATCGTGATCTCTTCGAAGTCGAGCTTGCGGGTCCGATCAGCCTCGGCCGCCATCTCTTCGTAGCGAGCAAGACGAGCCTTCGACTTCGCCTGACGCCCCTTGGCGTTCGAGCGCACCCAGTCGAGCTCTTCTGCGAGGCGCTTGGCGAGCTTCGCATCCTTCTTGCCCTGGATGGCGAGGCGCTCGCCCTTCTTCTCGAGGTAGGTGGAGTAGTTGCCCTCGTAGCCGATCAGGCGGCCGCGGTCGACCTCCGCGATCCATTCCGCGACGTTGTCGAGGAAGTACCGGTCGTGCGTGATGGCGATGACTGCGCCGGGGTACTTCTGCAGGTGCTGCTCGAGCCACAGGACGCTCTCGGCGTCGAGGTGGTTCGTGGGCTCGTCCAGCAGCAGGAGGTCGGGCTTCTGGAGCAAGAGCTTGGTCAGCGCCACCCGACGCTTCTCGCCACCGGAGAGCGGGCCGATCTCCGCATCCCCCGGCGGAGTGCGCAGGGCGTCCATCGCCTGCTCCAGCTGCGAGTCCAGGTCCCACGCGTCCGCCGCGTCGATCTCCTCCTGGAGCGTGCCCATCTCGGCGAGCAGGGCGTCGAAGTCGGCGTCGGGGTCCGACATGAGCCCCGAGATCTCGTTGAAGCGGTCGACCTTCGCCTTGATCGCGATGCCGTCCTGGATGTTCTCGAGCACCGTCTTGCTCTCGTCGAGCTCCGGCTCCTGCATGAGGATGCCGACGCTGAAGCCCGGGCTGAGCTTGGCCTCGCCGTTCGAGGGCGTGTCCAGTCCCGCCATGATCTTCAGGATCGTGGACTTGCCGGCGCCGTTCGGGCCGACCATGCCGATCTTGGCACCGGGCAGGAACGCCATGGTGACGTCGTCGAGGATCAGCTTGTCGCCGACCGCCTTGCGGGCGCGGACCATCGAGTAGATGTACTCAGCCATGCGGGTTCTGCTCTCCTTGGACTTCCGGACGTCAGCGTCCCAGCCTACCTGCCGGTGGTCGCTGCCCGTCGGCGTCGTGAGCAGTGCGCGACGTCACCAGTCGATGGGCCGCGTCTGCCCGACGAGGCACATGCCCTCGCCCAGAACCGGCACCACCACGGCGACGGGCTCCCCCGTGGCCGGGCCCACCTGCCCGATCAGGCACTCCTGACCCCACAGGACCGAGAACTGGATGCTCTCCGCGCGGTTGCCCACGGTCGAGAGATCCTCGGTGACCTGCATCGACGCCTTGTCGAACCCGGCGGCGACGAGGGCGTCCACGTAGGCGCGGCCCGATTCGCGCGCGTCCGAGTTCCACACGGATGCGGTGACCGTCGAGAACAGCTCGAGGTTGTCGGCCGCGCTGCCGTCCGGCACGAGCACCGGTCCGGAAGGGGCGGTGACGGCGGGTGACGGCTCGGCGGTGGGCTGCGGGGACACCGTGGCCGTTCCGCCCGACGGCGCCGCATCGGGCACGCTGCAGCCGGCCAGGAGGACGACGCCGCAGGCGATGACGAGCGTGCTCAGCCGCCGAGAGGCCGGCGTGGTGCGCCCACGCGGGAAGAAGGCGGAGTGTCGGGGCACGGGGAGAGTCTACGTGCGTCGGCCCCGACACCCGCGGAGGGTCAGAAGGGCACCTCGGCGCCGACTCGGTCCTGCGGCTCAGGCTCGGCTTCAGCACCGGCGTCCGGGTCGTTCGCCTCATCCCCGCTCACGACTCGGGTGCCGTGGCGATCGAGTGACGGCAGGGCACTGAGTGCCGGCGGGCTCGCGGGGTCGATCCCGATGCCCGGCGCAGCCCAGGCGTCGGATTCGCCAGGCCCGCCCCAGTCCTTCTCGCGATCCGCGGTGGAGGACTGCGAGCTCTTGACGAACCTGCTCGTACCCCACAGCAGGTCGTGGCCGATCGCCTCCGCGTCGATCTCGACCGAGAGACCGCGTTTGGCACCGCTCTCCCATTCGCGCAGGCGTAGCCGGCCGGTCAGCAGCACCCGGTCCCCTCTGTGCAGCGAGTCGTAGGCATGCTCGGCCAGCCCCCGGAACGCCGAGACCGTGTACCAGTTGGTGCCCGCATCCACCCACGTGCCGGTAGCCCGGTCGTAGCGCCTCAGCGCACTGGCCACGCGGAATGTCGTGATCGTCACGCCGTTCGGCGTGCGCTTGAGTTCGGGGGCTGTGGCGATGTTGCCGGTGATCGTGATCGAGTCGCTCATGTCGCTTCCTCTCGTGGTGTCCGGGGACCCTCCCCGGTGTCGCCGGCGCCCCGTGCCCGGTGAGCGCCGGCGACACCCCAGCCTCACGCGACGGGTATGCCGTCCGAAAAGGGCTCGGCGCTTCTGGGGACAGCCCGCGAGTCGGTCGCGCTGGGGAGGAACCGCAGGTCAGAAGCGCTGTCGATGTCGGAGGTCGCACATATCTTCGAAGGAAGGAGGGAACATGTCCGACATCACTGAACTCGACGCGGTGCACGCCCCGAGCGTGCCGGCGGGCGTGCCCGTGCGGCTCGCCCGCGCCGCGGCATCCCTGTGGCGGGTGATCGACCGGAGCGGGCGTGTGATCGGGCATCTGCAGGCGATCGCGCAGCCCGATGGCGTGCGCTTCCGCGCCCGACGGTTCCATGCCGCATCGCGAGCGTTTCTCGAACTGGGCGAATTCTGGAACGCGGCCGACGCGATCGACTGCCTCCGCTTCGCGAGGTGACGAGTCCGGCCACGTCCCGTCGGCGCCGAACCGGTCACACCTCGGGTCGCTCAGGCGTCAGACGACCGCGCCGACCTGATCGACGATGGATGTCGGCGCTGCGGCCGTGACGGCCTCCCACGACCTCGCGAGCGCGTGCGTCGCACGTACCAGCTCGTCCGGTGAAGCCGTGAAGGGCATCCGCAGATGGCGGTCGTGTCCGCCTTCGATCGAGAATCGGGGTCCCGCCGAAAGCAGTACGCCATGCGACCGCACGTCCATCACCAGCGCGGAGCTCAGCGCGGCATCCAATTCGATCCACAGAGACACACCGCCGTGCGTCGAAGGCACGCGCCAGCGTGGAAGGCGGTCAGCGAGCGCCTCCACCAGCGCGTCGCGCCCGGATCGCAGCAGCACCGACCTCTGCGCCACGACCTCGTCGAAGTCCTCGAGGACGCGCGTGGCAACGGCCTGCTCGATCTCGGGCGTCCCCAGGTCCTGGGCGGGTCGTGCGGCGACGAGGCGCCGGATCAGGTCGCCCTCCGCGCGGACCCAGCCCACGCGCAGACCTCCCCAGACGGTCTTTCCGAGCGATCCGATCCGCACCACGGTGCCCGGCTCCGAGCCGGCGAACCCCGGCGCCACGGCGCCCCGATCGATATCGAGGTCGGCCGTCGTCTCATCGAGCACCAGCACCGAACCCGCTCGCTCTCCCGCACGCAGGATCGCCTCACGCTCGGCATCCGACATCGTCCGCCCGGTCGGATTGTGGAAGTCGGGCATCAGATATGCCGCGACCGGTAGCGCGCGGGCGAAGGCCTGCTCCGCGCGGTCGAGGTCCCAGCCGGAGTCGGTGGTGACGGGCACCCCGATCGGCCGCGCGCCCACCCGACGCAGCGCGTCGACGGCGTGGGGGTAGGTCGGCGTCTCGACCAGCACCCGATCGCCTCGTCCGAGAAGCACCGACGCGATGAGGTGGATCGCACTCTGCGCGCCCGTCGTCACCAGCACCTCGCCGGGCTGCGTGAGGATTCCCCGCCGGGTGTAGCGATCGGCGATGGCTTCGCGAAGCTCGATCCGCCCGAGGACGTCGTATCCGACGCGTGACACCAAGGATGGAGCGGATGCCGCGACCTCCGCGATCACTCCCGCCAGGCCGGGCCATGCCGGTGGGCTGGCCTGCTGGAGGTCGATCATGCCCTCGGCCGCGGTGGCGCGACCGGGATCCCTGCGCACGAGCGCCAGCGTCACGCTGCCCGACCCCCGGAGGCTCGCGATGTGACCGGTCTCGCGCAGGCTGCGGTACGCCGCGGCGACGGTGCTTCGGCTCACTGCGAGGGCCGCGGCCAGTTCGCGTTCCGCGGGAAGCGTCGTGCGCGGCGCCAGCCGATTGTCGAGGCAGAGCAGACGCACACCGTCGGCCAGTGCCTCGTAAACCGGCTCCCTGCTGCGCCAGCCGCCGAGCGCGGCAGCCAGCGCGCGGGCAGAGATACGGGAGTCCATGCGGCCAGAGTATCCATATTGGACTGCGTCGCACCATCCAATCGTGCGATTGGATGGTCTCATGTCCCGCCGCATCCTCCAGCTGCTCGTCGGTCTCGTCATCTACGGAGTCGGCTGCGCGCTCACCATCGAGGCCGGACTCGGAGTCGATCCGTGGACCGTCTTCGCTCAGGGACTCTCCATCCACACCGGCATCGGCGTGGGCTGGGTCACCAACATCCTCGGGTTCTTCGTCCTACTCCTGTGGATCCCGCTGCGGCAGAAGCCCGGCGTCGGCACGATCGCGAACATCCTGCTGGTGGGCACCAGCATGCAAGCGGCGCTGTGGCTGATCCCCCCGATGTCGGGAATCGTCGTCCAGCTCGCCGTTCTCCTGGCTGGGATCGTCCTCGTCGCGATCGCGTCGGGGCTCTACATCGGGGCGCGGTTCGGACCTGGTCCGCGCGATGGACTGATGACGGGCATGCACGCGCGCCTCGGATGGCCGATCTGGCTCTCGCGCGCTCTCGTCGAGCTCACCGTGCTGCTCATCGGCTGGCTGCTGGGCGGCACCGTGGGTATCGGCACCGTGCTCTTCGCGCTGCTGATCGGGCCGCTCGTGCACATCGCGCTGCCCCTGCTCGACACCCGGCGTTCGCCGACCGGCTCGACCGGGCCGGCGTCATCGCCCGCCGCCCAGGGCGTGAACGAACGACGCCCCGTGTGAGCGCGAGCTGCGGGCGGATCAGTGCTCGCGGAACTGCGGCCAGTCGCTCCCGGGCGGCATGTGGGCGTGGAGGGCGCTCTTCGCCACCTCCATGGACGGGTAGGTGCCTGTGACCGTGTCTGCACCGGCCATCGTCACGGTGTAGCCGTCGTCGTTCTTCCGGATGCTGCCCGCGACACCCGAAGCGCCGTAGGCGACCCACAGCGAGTGGTGCGTCTGTGTGCTGCTCATCGTGGACTCCTTTCGATGCCCTCCCCTCGCCGACGCTACGCCGCAAGCCCACAGTGCGCCAGATCCATCGGCGTCGGCGCGACCCGGTAACCTGGTCTCTCACCCTTCCCTCCGTAGCTCAGGGGACAGAGCGAGCGGTTTCTACCCGCAAGGTCGGGGGTTCGAATCCTCCCGGGGGGGCGCAGTGCTCGGCGACGCCGTCGAGTCTAGATTTCCGGCCTATCAGAAGGATGGAGCACATGGTGGGGACATCCGAGAACGATCGGCTGGTGTGGATCGACTGCGAGATGACGGGGCTCGATCTCGACGCCGACGAGCTCGTCGAGATCGCGGTCGTCGTGACCGACTTCGAGCTGCGGCAGCTCGACCCGGGCTTCCATGTGGTCATCAAGCCCGACGCGTCGGCGATGGCGAACATGAACGAGTTCGTGACGAACATGCACCGCTCTTCGGGTCTTCTCGACGAGATCCCCGACGGCATCACCGTGGCCGATGCCGAGTTCCAGGTGCTCGAGTACATCCAGCGGTTCGTTCCTCTCGAAGGCAAGGCGCCCCTCGCAGGAAACACCATCGGGACCGACCGCATGTTCCTCGCCAAGTACATGCCCCGGGTCGACCGGTGGCTGCATTACAGGAACGTGGACGTCTCGAGCATCAAGGAGCTCGCGCGGCGGTGGTACCCGCGCGCCTACATCCACGCGCCGGCCAAGGACGGCGGCCACCGGGCTCTCGCCGACATCCTGGAATCGATCCGTGAACTGGCCTATTACCGGCAGGCGGTCTTCGTTCCCGAGCCCGGTCCTACCAGCGACGGCGCACGCGCGGCCGCGGCGGCCGTCGTGTCGTCGTTCGCTCCAGAAATGTGAGAGAATCTTCTGGTTGCCCGCGCAGGCGGGAGACATGGTGGGTATAGCTCAGTTGGTAGAGCGCGGCCTTGTGGTGGCCGATGTCGCGGGTTCGAGCCCCGTTACTCACCCCAGATGTGAGCTCCGCGAAGCCTCGATCTCGCCCGGAGCCGGGTAGGCCGAGGCATCATGATGGAGATGGATGCTGCGGATTTCGAGCAGCTCGTGATCGACGAGCTCGACGCCCTCCCCGACGACATGGTCGACGGGCTGGACAACATCGTGTTCGTCGTCGAAGACCGACCCGAGGACGGCAGCCTCGAGCTGTTCGGCCTCTACGACGGATGGGCTCTGACCGAGCGGGACCGCTATGGTGTCGGCGAGCTGCCCGACAGGATCATCGTCTACCGCGAGCCGCATCTGAAGGCCTGTGAGAACGAGAGGGCCCTGCGGGACGAGGTGCACACCACACTCGTGCACGAGATCGCGCACTTCTACGGCATCGACGACGAGCGTCTGCACGAGCTGGGGTGGGCATGATGGTCGCACTCGCGCATCCTGACATCGAAGAGACCGTCCAGTTCCGTGAGAGTCCCGGCGAGGATCGCCCCTGGCAGACCGTCGTGTGGGACGATCCCGTGAATCTCATGAGCTACGTCACCCACGTCTTCCGCGAATACTTCGGCCTTCCCCGTGCTCAGGCCGAGCGGCTGATGCTCGCTGTTCACAACGAAGGTCAGGCGGTCGTGGCCGTCGGCGCGCGCGAGCAGATGGAGATGCACGCTCAGGCGATGCACGATTACGGGCTGTGGGCGACCGTGCGTCAGGCGCCGCGATGACCGGCCGCGTCGTGCACCTCGAGCTCGCGCGCCTCGAGGCTGCGCACCTGGTCGGACTCGTGCAGCAGTTCGCCGAGCTCGTGGGTGATTCCGCTCCCACGCTGGCCGACCCCGCTATCGCGCGACTGGTGCCGCCCGCCTACGACGACCGAGACGCGGCACAGGAGTTCCGCGACCTCACCCAGGCCGACCTCCTGGATCGACGGAGCAGTGATGCCGCTGTCGTCCTCGAGTCCCTCGCGGAGGCGGCTCGCATCTCCGACGATCCCGACGACCCCGCTCTTCTCGAGACGGTGGCCGTGCGGCTCGATCCTGTGCAGACGCAGGCGTGGCTGCGGACGTTGGCGGCGATCCGGCTCGTTCTGGCCGCCAGGCTCGGTGTCACCGAGTCCGAGAGCGCCGACGCGGAGGACCCGCGCTTCGGCATCTACGAGTGGCTCGGCTATCGGCTGGACGGTCTGGTCGCCGCCGTCGACGGTGACGACTGAGACGCGGCATCCGCAGCGCAGGGTCGTCCTTCAACGGGCTAAGGGACGCGAAAGACGTGCGTCGCGAGCCCCATCGGGTCGTCCTCCTCGACGTGACGCTGCTCCTGCCGCGCCCATCGTTCCCAGTGCGGACGATAGGTGTCGCCGTCTCGGGTCAGGGCACGGTGCCTGCGCGAGACGACCGGCGACTCGAGCCACAGGCGGATGTCGCCGAGACGTGCGGTGCTGGGCGTGAGCAGACCGGCGCCCTCGACGATGAGCGGAAGCGAGGGGTCCACCGCGTGGGCCTCGGCGGGCTGGTCGAGCTGCCAGTCCCATCGCTGCCAGACACCGATGAGCCCGCGTGCGTGCGGGACCAGGATCTGCTCGCGCGCGGTCTCGACTCCCGCTTCGAGTCCATCCCAGCCCGGGTAGAGGGAGTCGAGCGCGATGAGCTGCACGCGCCCGGTGAGCGGCCAGCGAGCGACGAGCATGCGCGCCAGGGAGCTCTTGCCGGCACCGCTGCGGCCGTCGATGAGGACGACCGGATTGGATGCCGCGACCTGGGTCACGGCGGAGATCACGCGTGCGGCGGCGGTCTCGAGCGCGACCGCGACAGGGTCGAGGCTACTTCTTGAGAGCGCGGATGACACGGCTGAGAGCGCGACCGGCGAAGAACACGAACGGGATCGCCACCGCGAGCAGCGCCACGATGTTCGGCTCGAAGCGAAGGTCATCGCCCCGGCGCACATAAGCTCCCACGGGAATCGCGTAGCCGCCGCCCCCGCCGCCGCCGTTGCCGGCCTCGTCAGAACCCCCGCCGAAGCCCGCCCAGCTGATCGCGACGGGGATGAGACGGACGCCGTCCATGTCCTGCTGTTCGCCGTACGCGCTCGTGACGCCGAAGGTTGCCGACTGCTTGCCGAGTTCGAGTGCGATGTTGGGCATGGTCCCACGCTATCGTCACCGAGCCCGGCTGCCCAGTGCCGCGAGGATCTCGGCAGGCGCCTCAGCCCTCGTCGAGCTTCGGCGGTGGCGGGCTGGAAGGGATGGTGCCGCCCGCCCTCGGCCCGCCGAGGAGCGTCGCCCGCGTGACCGAGCCCCGTCCGAACTTCGCCGCGGCCCCGTCGAGGGCATCCTCGATGCGCCGCCACCCCTCATCGTCGTCCCAGAGGGTGGGGGCGCCGTCGCCCGCGGGTCGAAGCCGCTCGGCGCGCACCCCGATGAGCCGGACCGGGAGTCGGCGCTCCACGGAGGAGAACAGCTCGTGAGCCGCATCGCCGATCCGCTGGCTCACCGCCGTCGGCTCGGGCAGGGTCTGCGATCGCGAGATCGTGGTGAAGTCGGCGAAGCGAACCTTGATCGCGATCGTCGTCGCCTCCCAGCCGGATGAGCGCAGCCTGGCACCGACCCGATCCGCGAGACGGCGGAGCTCGGAGCGCAGGATCCGGGTGTCGGCGATGTCGTCGTGGAAGGTCTCTTCGTGCCCCACGCTCTTCTCGACACGGCTCGTGTCGACGGGACGCGGATCGATGCCCCGCGCGAGGTGCCAGACGCGGTCGCCCATCGCCGGTCCCAGAGCGCGGTCCAGCACGTCGCGCGGTGTGTCGCGCACGTCGGCGACGGTCCGGATGCCGCGCCCTTCGAGGGCCTCGGACGCCTTGGGCCCGACGCCCCACAGGGCTCGCACGGAGCGAGCGGCGAGGAATTCCGCCGTATCCCGCTCCGCCACGACCAGGAGTCCGTCGGGCTTGCTGATGGTCGATGCCATCTTCGCCACGTGCTTCGTGGCCGCCACGCCGACGCTGCAGGTCAGCCCCGTCTCGTCGAGAACCCGGCGGCGAAGCATCCGTGCGATCTCGAGCGGGCTCCCCCACAGCCGGCGGGCGCCGCGCACGTCGAGGAAGGCCTCGTCGATGGAGAGCGGCTCGACCAGCGGCGTGATGTCGCGGAAGATCCGCATCACCATGGCGGACATCTCGAGATACCGATCGAAGTGGGGCGGCACGACCACGGCGGTCGGGCAGAGGCGCAGCGCCTGACCGACCGGCATGGCGGACCGCACGCCGAACCTCCGTGCCTCATACGACGCACTGGAGACGACGGAGCGGCTGTCGGGCGCGCCGATGATGATCGCCCTGCCGCGCAGCGAGGGGTCGTCCAGCTGCTCGACGGACGCGTAGAAGGCGTCCATGTCGACATGCAGGATGCCGGTGCCCGTGTCGTCGGCATTCTCGGGTGAGACGATCCGACCTGTCCCGTCGCCACGCCCCATGATCTGATTCTGCCCCGATCCTCCGACGCCGGCGCGAGGCGGGTCGCTGAGCGACCCCGCCCCTCGTCGCGGCGGTTCTACTGCTGAGCGGCGCGCTCGAGGATCAGTTCACGGACACGAGCGGCGTCCGCCTGACCCTTCATCGCCTTCATGACGGCGCCGATGACCGCCCCGGCGGCTTGGACCTTGCCGTCGCGGATCTTCGCCATGACATCGGGCTGAGAAGCCAGCGCCTCGTCGATCGCGGCGATGAGTGCGCTGTCGTCCGACACCACGGCCAGTCCGCGCGCGTCCACGACCTGCTGCGGCGATCCTTCGCCGGCGACCACACCTTCGAGCACCAGTCGTGCGAGCTTGTCCGTCAGGGTCCCGGCATCGACCAGGGCCTGCAGCGCCGCGACATCGGCGGGAGTCGCGAGCTCCGCGGCCTCTCGTCCTTGTGCATTCGCGATGCGCGTCAGCTCGCCCGTCCACCATTTGCGCGCAGCGGCGGGCGCCGCGCCGGCCGCGACCGTGGCTTCCACCTCGACCAGCAGACCGCCGTTGGCGACGTCCTGGAACTCAAGATCGGAGAAGCCCCACTCAGCCTTCAGCCGGCGACGACGAGCCGCCGGTGGCTCGGGCAGCGCCGCACGAAGCTGCTCGATGAGCTCGGGCGCGGGGACCACGGGCAGCAGGTCGGGCTCGGGGAAGTAGCGGTAGTCGTCGGCGTCGGACTTCGGACGGCCCGGAGAGGTCGTGCCGGTGTCTTCGTGCCAGTGCCGCGTCTCCTGGGTGATCGAGCCGCCCGCAGCGAGGATCGCCGCCTGGCGCTGGATCTCGTAGCGCACGGCCCGTTCCACCGAGCGCATGGAGTTGACGTTCTTGGTCTCCGTGCGCGTGCCGAGGGGCTCCGCAGGCTCGCCGGGTGCGACGCGCGGCCGCAGCGACACGTTCGCATCGCAGCGCAGGTTGCCGCGCTCCATTCGGGCGTCCGATATGCCGAGCCCGATCACGATGTCTCGGATCGTCTGGACGTAGGCCTTGGCCACCTCCGGCGCCCGGTGATCCGTGCCGTAGATCGGCTTGGTCACGATCTCGACGAGCGGGACGCCGGCGCGGTTGTAGTCCACGAGCGAGTACTCCGCGCCCTGGATGCGGCCGGTCGATCCGCCGACATGCGTCAGCTTGCCGGCGTCCTCCTCCATGTGCGCCCGCTCGATCGGAACCGGAACCAGCGTGCCGTCCGCGAGCTCGACCTCGACGTGTCCTTCGAAGGCGATCGGCTCGTCGTACTGCGAGATCTGATAGTTCTTGCCCAGATCCGGGTAGAAGTAGTTCTTCCGCGCGAACCGGCTCGACGGGGCGATCGAGCAACCGAGGGCCAGCCCCAGGCTGATCGACGAGCGCACTGCGGTCTCGTTCACGACCGGGAGTGAGCCGGGAAGGCCCATGTCCACGGGCGCGACGAGCGTGTTGGGCGCCGCCGTGTGGTTGGCAGAGTTGGCGGGGTTCGCCGCAGCGGAGAACATCTTCGTCTCGGTGTTCAGCTCGACGTGCACCTCGAATCCGAGCACCGGCTCGAAGAGTTCGAGCGCCTTGTCGAAGTCCATCAGCTTGTCCTTGGCCATCAGCGGGCGCCTCCGTTCGGCTCGAGGACCGGAGCCCGGTCGAGCAGGGGCCCTCCCCACGAGTCCACCAGCAATGCCTCCAGCGCCGCGCCGACGCGATAGAGCCTCACGTCCTCGCGAGCGGGGGCGAGGAACTGGATGCCGACGGGCAGGCCGTCCTCGGCCGCCAGGCCCGACGGGATGGAGATGCCCGGCACGCCGGCCAGGTTGGCGGGAATCGTCGTGACGTCGTTGAGGTACATCTGCAGCGGGTCGTCGATCTTCTCGCCGAGCCGGAAAGCGGTGGTCGGCGCTGACGGGGTGGCGATGACGTCGACCTGCGAGAAGGCCTCGTCGAAGTCGCGCTGGATGAGCGTGCGCACCTTCTGCGCCGAGCCGTAGTACGCGTCGTAGTAGCCGGCCGAAAGGGCGTAGGTGCCGAGGATGATCCGTCGCTTCACCTCGTCGCCGAAACCGGCGTCGCGCGTGGCCGCCATGACGTCCTCCACGGTGCCGCCGGGCACGTTCACCCGCATGCCGAAGCGCACGGAATCGAACTTGGCCAGATTGCTGGATGCCTCGGCCGGAAGGATCAGGTAGTACGCGGCGACGCCGTACTCGAAGTGGGGTGCACTGATCTCGACGATCTCGGCGCCGTGGGCCTCCATCGCCGCCAGGGCCGCGCGGAAGGACTCCGAGACACCGGTCTGGAACCCGCTGTCTGCCAGCTCTCTGATGACGCCGACCTTCAGCCCCTTCAGCACCTCTCCGGTGGCGCCCTCGCGAGCGGCGGCGGCGAACGAGGGCCAGGCCTCGGCGAGGGACGTCGAGTCGTGGGGATCGTGGCCGCCGATGATGTCGTGCAGCAGACCCGAGTCCAGCACAGTCCTCGTGACCGGGCCGACCTGGTCCAATGACGACGCCAGGGCGATCGCGCCGTAACGGCTGACGCCGCCGTAGGTCGGCTTGACGCCGACGGTCCCGGTCACGTGCGCAGGCTGTCGAATGGACCCGCCGGTATCGGAGCCGAGGGCGAGCGGGGCCTCGAAGGCGGCGACCGCGGCGGCCGAGCCGCCGCCCGAGCCGCCCGGGATCCGGTCGCGGTCCCAGGGGTTGCGGGTCGGCCCGTACGCGGAGTGCTCAGTGGACGAGCCCATCGCGAACTCGTCCATGTTCGTCTTGCCGAGAGGCACGAGGCCGGCGACCCGGGATCGCGCCACCACGGTGGCGTCGAACGGCGACATGTAGCCCTCGAGGATCTTCGAGCCGCTGGTCGACGGCATGTCGGTCGTCACGAGGACGTCCTTGATCGCGAGTGGCACGCCCGCCAGAGGGCCGAGCTCCTCGCCGCCGGCGCGCCGGGAGTCGATGCCTGCCGCGATGTCGAGCGCACGCTCGCTCACGTGGAGGAACGCGTGGATCTCGCCGTCGACCGCGGCGATGCGCTCGAGGTGCGCACGCGTCGCTTCGACGCTGGACACCTCTCCCGCAGCGAGCTTGTCAGCGAGCGCAGCCGCGCTCAGCTTCGTCAGATCGGTCACAACAGCCCCTTACTGCTCTTCGCCGAGGATCGCCGTGACGCGGAAGCGCCCGTCCGCGGCATCCGGTGCGTTCTGAAGCACCTGCGCGGGCGTGAGCAGGTCTCCGACGGCGTCGGGACGGAAGACGTTCTGCAGGGCGATCGGATGGCTGGTCGCGGGTACATCGGGGGTCGCGACCTCCGACACCTTCGCGATGTTGTCGACGATCACGTCGAGCTGCCCGGTGAGGCGCTCGACCTCCTCGTCGCTCAGCTGGATCCGGGCGAGCACACCGAGATGGCGCACGAGATCGGGGGTGATTTCAGACACCCGGACAGTCTAGTGGCGCTCTCTCGCGCGCCCTGCGGCAGCGCGACCCCGGGCATAGGCTGAGCAGGTGACGACCTACGACCCGCCGCGCCCCTGGATCGCCAGCTACGCGGAGGGAGTTCCGGCGGATCTGGGCCCCGTGAGCGGTTCGCTGGTCGACATCGTCGAGGCGTCCGCCCGGGACTATCCGGATGCTGTCGCCCTCCAGTTCTTCGGACGCACGACGTCGTACCGCGCCCTGCAGGAGCAGATCGAACGAGCCGCCGCCGGCCTGCGCGCCCAGGGCGTCCGCGCCGGTGATCCGGTGGCGATCGTCCTGCCCAACTGCCCGCAGCACATCGTGGCCTTCTACGCCATTCTGCGACTGGGCGCCGTGGTGATCGAGCACAATCCTCTCTATACGCCGAGAGAGCTGCGCAAGCAGTTCGAGGACCATGGCGCGAAGCATGCGATCGTGTGGAGCAAGGTCGTACGCACGATCCAGGAGTTCCCCGCCGATCTGGCCGTGGCGAGCATGGTCTCGGTCGACATCACGAGGGCCATGCCGCTGAAGACCCGGCTGGCGCTGCGGCTGCCGATCTCCAAGGCGCGCGAAGCCCGCAGCGCTCTGACCGAGCGGGTGAACGGAGCCGTCGACTGGGAGGACATCGTCAGCGCCGAGCCGCTGCCGGCGTCGCACCCCCAGCCCGCAACGGATGACCTCGCGCTGATCCAGTACACCAGCGGCACCACCGGCAACCCGAAGGGCGCCTCTCTCACGCATCGGAACCTGCTGTCCAATGCGGCTCAGGCCCGCGCGTGGGTGCCGTCGATCGTGCGGGGCGACGGCTGCGTCGTCTATGCGGTGCTGCCGATGTTCCATGCCTATGGGCTCACGCTGTGCCTGACGTTCGCGATGTCGATGGGGGCACGCCTGGTGCTGTTCCCCCGCTTCGACCCGGACATGGTGCTGGAGGTGACGAAGAAGCATCCGGCGACCTTCCTCCCCCTCGTTCCGCCGATCGCGGATCGCCTCCTGAGGGCCGCGCGCGAGCGGGGCGTGTCGCTCGCAGGTACGCAGGTGGCGATCTCGGGCGCGATGGCGCTGCCGCACGAGCTCGTCGTGCCGTTCGAGGAGGCCTCGGGCGGGTATCTCGTCGAGGGCTACGGCCTGAGCGAGTGCTCCCCCGTTCTGATGGCCAACCCGGTCGCCGGCAACCGTGTGCCCGGCACGGTCGGACTGCCCCTGCCGGGCACCGAGTGCCGCGTCGTTGACCCCGACGACCCGAGCAGGGATGTGCCGTCTGGAGAGCGCGGCGAGCTCGTCGTGCGCGGTCCCCAGGTCTTCAGTGGCTACTACGGGAAGCCCGAAGAGACCGAGGCGGTGTTCGCGGGCGGCTGGTTCCGCACCGGCGACATCGTCACGATCGATGAAGCCGGCTTCGTCAGGATCGTGGACCGTATCAAGGAGCTCATCATCACCGGGGGCTTCAACGTCGCGCCGACCGAGGTGGAGAGCGCGCTGCGGCAGCACCCCCTCGTCGAGGACGTCGCCGTCGTGGGGCTGCCCAGTGATCATTCGGGCGAGGAGGTCGTCGCCGCGATCGTCTGCACTCCCGACGCCGGGGACGTCGACGTCGAGGCTGTCCGCGAGTTCGCCCGCGGCATCCTGACCCCGTACAAGGTGCCGCGCCGCGTCTTCGTGGTCGACGAGCTGCCGAAGTCGCTGATCGGCAAGGTCCTGCGCCGTCAGGTTCGTGACCGCCTGCTGGCGCTGACGAACGGGGCGTGAGCCCGGGAGGTCACCCAGCCTCGGCGCCGTCCAGTGCTGCCGGGCCCTGCGTCACGAGGATGTGGAACTGCGCCGCGTCGAGGATTCGGAGGCCGAGCTCCTCTGCCTTGGCGAGCTTCGATCCCGCTCCAGGTCCGGCTGCGACGAAATCGGTCTTCTTCGACACGCTCGACGCGGCTTTGCCCCCGGCGTTCAGGATCGCCTCCTGCGCCCCTTCGCGCGTGTAGCCCTCGAGTGAGCCGGTCGCGACGATCGTGAGGCCGTCGAGCACGCCGCCGGCCGCATGGGCGGCACCGGGACCGGGATGCCCGGGCGTGCTGAGCTGAGCCCCTGCCGCAGTCCAGCGCTCGAGGATCTCGCGATGCCAGTCGACCTCGAACCAGTCGGTGAGCGAGTCGGCGATGATCCCGCCCACGCCCTCGACGCCCGCGAGCTCGTCGCGTGTGGCGGCGCGGATCGCGTCGACGGATCCGAACCACTGCGCCAGCGCACGCGCCGCAACGGGACCGACGTGCCGGATGTTCAGCGCGACGAGGAACCGCCAGAGCTCTTTGGTCTTGGCACGCTCGAGCTGGTCGAGCAGGGTGAGCGCCTGCGCCGAAGGCTGAGGCCCCGTCCTGCCCGTCTTCTTCTCGGAAGGACTCGGATTGCGCCGGAACGGAGCGCGACGGACGATCTCGCCGCTCTTCGCGTCGACGCGCGGCTCTCCGGTCTCGGCATCGCGCACGACGACCTCGATGGGCACGAGCTGCTCGAGGGTGAGGTCGAACAGCGCGGCTTCGGTCTCGAGCGGGGGCGAGGTGGGTACCGAGGGCTGGGTCAACGCGGCGGCGGTGACCTCGCCGAGTGCCTCGATGTCGAGAGCGCCCCGCGAGCCGATGTGCTCGACGCGTCCTCGGACCTGTGCCGGGCACGCCCGCGTGTTCGGGCAGCGCAGGTCGATGTCGCCCTCTTTGGCAGGTGCGAGCGGGGATCCGCACTCGGGGCAGGAGTCCGGCATGACGAACTCCCGCTCCGTGCCGTCGCGCAGCTCGACGACGGGGCCGAGGATCTCGGGGATGACATCTCCCGCCTTGCGCAGCACGACCGTATCGCCGATGAGAACGCCCTTGGCCCGCACGACGTCTTGATTGTGCAGTGTCGCCTGACGCACCACCGAGCCGGCGACACGTGCGGGAGCCATGACTGCGAACGGCGTGGCGCGTCCCGTGCGGCCGACCGACACCACGATGTCGAGGAGCTCGGTGTTGACCTGCTCCGGCGGGTACTTGTACGCGATCGCCCAACGCGGCGCGCGGCTGGTCGCCCCGAGCTCGTCGTGCAGCTCGAGCTCGTCGACCTTCACCACGATGCCGTCGAGCTCGTGCTCGACCGCGTGGCGGTGCTCGCCGTAGTACTCGACGAAGCCGAGAACGCCCTCGATGTCATCGAACGTGCGGAAGTACGGGCTCGTCGGAAGGCCCCACTCCGCCAGGAGTGCATAGATCTCACTCTGCGACGACACCGGCGGCCGGCTCCACGCGCCGATCCCATGCACGAACAGGCGGAGCGAGTCCAGCCGCGCTTGACCGGCCTCGCGCTCCAGCCCGTCCTTCTTGTCGAGCTGCTGACGCAGTCCGCCCGACGCGGCATTGCGTGGATTCGCGAACGACGGGAAGCGGCGCTCGGCGCTGACGCGTGCCTTCACCTCGTCGAAGCCGCGCGCCCGTGTGCGCGCATCCTCCACGACGCGGTCGCGCATGTCGGCCTGCAGGGCGTTGAGCTGCTCGAAGGCGGCGATCGGGATGAACACCTCGCCGCGCACCTCGACGAGGTCGGGGTGGCCCGTGCCCGCGAGTCGCTGCGGGATGCCGGCGACGCGGACCGCGTTCGTGGTGACGTCTTCGCCCACCCGGCCGTCACCACGCGTGGCGGCGGACGTCAGCACGCCGCGCTCGTAGCGGAGGCTGATGGCCAGCCCGTCGATCTTGAGCTCGGTCAGCCACCGCACCTCCCGCCCTGCCGACGCGCGAGTCTTGACGCACCAGTCCCGGAGCTCGTCGGGGCTGAAGACGTTGTCGAGGCTGAGCATGCGCTCGGCGTGCTCGACCGGCGCGAACATCGAGCTCTCGGCCGCGCCCACCGTCTGGGTCGGGGAGTCCTGCCCCTGCAGCTCGGGATGCAGTCGTTCGAGCTCTTCCAAGCGGTGCATCCACGCGTCATAGGTCGCGTCGTCGACGATCTCGGCGTCGCGCCCGTAGTACGCGTCGCGCGCGGCGATGATGCGCTCGATCAGCTGCTGCGACTCGGCGCGCGCGCCGTCGAGACCAGGGTCATCGGGAAGTGGGGCATCCGTCACCCCGTCAGTCTAGGAGCGGGCACGGACGCTCGCTGGTCGCGGTTCAGGCCTTGACGGGCACGGCCGAGACGGTCGTGTCGATCGTGAACTGGCCGATCACGCGCGTGCCGTCGTACAGCACCGCCGTCTGGCCGGGGGCCACACCGTCGAAGGGCGCCTCGGGGACGACGGTGAGCATGCCGTCGCCGAGCCGTGCTGTCGCGGGCACCGGGTCGGCATGGGCGCGGATCTGCACGTGGCAGGCGAAGACACCGGTCGCGGGCGCGCGTCCGGCCCACGAGAATCGCCCTCCCGCGATCTCGGCCGTGGCGAGGGCCTCCTTGGGCCCGACCACGACGGTGTTGGAGACGGGACGGACCTCGAGCACGAACCGCGGCTTGCCGTCGGGGGCCGGCATCCCCAGCTGGAGCCCGCGTCGCTGACCCACGGTGAACGCGTGGGCGCCTTCGTGCGTGCCGACCACTGCGCCGGAGCGGTCGACGATCTCGCCCTGCGTCGCTCCGACCTTCTCAGCGAGCCAGCCACGGGTGTCACCGTCGGGGATGAAGCAGATGTCGTGGCTGTCCGGCTTGTGCGCGACGGTGAGCCCTCGCGCCTCGGCCTCGGCTCGCACGAGCGCCTTCGAAGGCGTGGCACCGAGCGGGAACAGCGTATGCCGGAGCTGCTCGGCGGTCAGAACGCCCAGCACGTAGGACTGGTCCTTCGCGGCATCCGATGCACGATGCAGCTCGAGACCGTCGGGCCCGTCGACGAGCGTCGCGTAATGCCCCGTGCACACCGCATCGAAGCCGAGTTCGATCGCACGTTCGAGCAGTGCGGCGAACTTGATCTTCTCGTTGCACCGCATGCACGGATTGGGGGTGCGTCCGGCACGGTACTCCGCGACGAAGTCGTCGATCACGTCATCGCGGAAGCGCTCGGAGAAGTCCCACACGTAGAACGGGATGCCCAGTCGGTCGGCGGCGCGTCGGGCGTCCATGGCGTCCTCGATCGTGCAGCAGCCGCGGCTTCCGGTGCGCAGCGTGCCCCCGGCGCGCGAGAGCGCGAGGTGGACGCCGACGACGTCGTGGCCCGCCTCGACGGCGCGTGCGGCCGCGACGGCGGAATCCACTCCACCGCTCATGGCCGCAAGGATCCGCATGCCTCCAGTCTACGAAACCCCGGCGGCGCTGCGGCCGGCGGCGCTGCGGCCGGCTCAGCGGCGCCCGGCTGCCGCGCGCGCTCGCTCGACCGCTTCGGGAAGGACCGCCAGAACGGCCGCGATGTCGTCGAGGTGGGTGGTCCGCCCCAGGGTGAACCTGAGCACCTGGCGGGCCTCGGCATCTGTTCGTCCCATCGCCGTGACTACGTGCGAGGGCTCCGGGACGCCGGCCTGACACGCCGAGCCGGTCGATGCGGCGATGCCCGCGCGATCGAGGAGGAACAGCAGGGTCTCTCCCGACGCGCCGGGAAAGAGCACGTGCGCGTTCCCGGGCACCCGCCCGGCGGGATCTCCGAGCAGCTCGGCGTCGGGGATGGCATCCCGGATGCCGTCGACGAGGTGATCACGGAGTGCTCCGAGCCGCCGCGCCTCGGTCTCTCGCTCGGCTTCGGCCAACTCCGCCGCCACGGCGAACGCGATCGCTCCTGCCACGTCCTGGGTGCCGGCACGGAGCCGTCGCTGCTGCCCGCCGCCGTGCACCAGCGGCGAGAGGGACGCCTGCCGTGCGACCACGAGCGCGCCCACCCCGGTGGGGCCGCCGATCTTGTGGGCCGAGACGCTGAGCGCGGCGAGGCCTGCCGAGCCGCGGGCACTCCCCCGCCACCCGCGGAAAGAGACCGGCACGTGGCCGAAGGCGGCGACCGCGTCGAGGTGCAGCGGCGTGCCGGCGTCGGCCGAGGCGGCCGCCAGCGCCGCGGCGTCGTTGACGGTCCCCACCTCGTTGTTCGCCACGAGAGCGGTGGCGAACGCGGCCCCGGGCAGAGCCGAGGCGAACCCTGTCGGCGAGATGCGCCCGATCGCATCGAGCGCCACGTGTCGCACCTGTGCCCCCTGCGCGGCCAGCCACTCGACGGCGTCCAGAGTGGCGTGGTGCTCGCCGTCCGGCAGCACGACGCCATCGGCTTCGGTACGCGCCCACCACAGACCCTTGACCGCGAGGTTCACCGCCTCGGTCCCGCCGGAGGTGAACACGACTTCGATCGGGTCGCAGCCGAGCACCACGGCCAGGCGCTCGCGCGCGTCCTCGAGCGCACGGCGCGCGTGCTGGCCGGCGCCGTGGATCGACGACGCGTTTCCGACGACGTCGGTCGCCTCGAGCCAGGCGGCTCGCGCCTCGGGTCGCAGCGGAGTGGTCGCCGCATGATCGAGATAGACGGTGATGGGTCGTCCCTCCCGATCGCTGTGGGGCTCGTGCGCCTGACGCCCAGTACCGGCGTGCCCGGAACCGGGTCCCGTCACGACGCATGCCCGCTCCATGGTTATGGTAGTCGGCATGGTCACCCCGGACGGCGCTGCCACGATCGCCCCCGCGGGCCTGCTCAGCCCCGCGCTCGACGATCTCGGCGTCGTGCTGGGCGACGGCGGCGGCACGCTGCGGGTCTGGTCCTCAGCCGCCGAGTCGGTCGAACTCGTGATGTTCGACGACACCGACCTCGACTGGATCACGGACACCGTCGCCCTCACCCGGACGGGCGAGGGCGTATGGTCGGCGACCACGCCGCTCCTCCGCGCCGGCGTGCGCTACGGCGTCCGGGTGGACGGCCCGCAGGCTCCCGGGAACACGTTCAATCGGGGAACGCTCCTCCTTGATCCGTACGCTCGCGGACTGGTCCGCACCGGATATGACGGGTGGCGTTCGGCCGTGGTCGACGGATCCTTCGACTGGGGCGGTGTCACCAAGCCCGCCGTGCCCATGGACCGCACGGTCGTCTACGAAGGTCACCTGAAGGGCCTCTCCAAGCGGCACCCCGACGTTCCGGGCGCGCTGCGCGGCACCTACGCCGGACTCGCGCATCCGGCGATGGTGCAGCACTTCCTCGATCTCGGCGTCACCAGCATCCAGCTCCTGCCGGTCCACGCGTTCGCGACCGAGCCGCGCCTTCTCCAGCATGGACTGACGAACTACTGGGGCTACAACACGCTCAACTTCTTCGCACCTCACGCCGAGTATGCGACGGAGGACGCGCGCCGCCAGGGGCCCGAGGCGGTCCTGCGCGAGTTCAAGGGAATGGTGCGCCTTCTTCACGAGGCGGGTCTCGAGGTGATCCTCGACGTCGTCTACAACCACACCGCCGAGGAAGGCATCGGCGGTCCCCGCTCGAGTCTGCGCGGCATCGACAATCGCGCCTACTACCGGCAGCAGGACGACGGCGCGTACATCGACGTCACCGGCTGCGGCAACTCCCTCGACACCTCGACCGACGCCGCCGCGCGGTTGGTCCTCGACTCGCTGCGGTACTGGGCGCAGGAGGTGCAGATCGACGGCTTCCGCTTCGACCTGGCCGCCACGCTCGGCCGCGACGCGTCCCACTCGTTCACCCCCGACCATCCGCTGCTGCGGGCCATCGTCGACGACCCGGCGCTGGAGGGCGTGAAGAAGATCGCCGAGCCGTGGGATGTCGGCATGGGCGGCTGGCAGACCGGCAACTTCGGCGACGGCTGGAGCGAGTGGAACGACCGCTACCGCGACCGCGTCCGCAACTTCTGGCTGAGCGATGTCGACTACGCCCGCCGGGCCTCGACCTCACCGGTGGGCATCGGCGGCTTCGCGACCCGGCTGGCCGGCTCGGCCAACACGTTCAGCTCCGATCGCGGCCCTCTGGCCGGGGTCAACTTCGTCACGGCGCACGACGGGTTCACCCTGCGCGACCTCGTGAGCTACGACGTCAAGCACAACCTCGGCAACGGCGAGCACAACCGGGACGGCGCGGACACGAATCGCTCCTTCAACCACGGCGCAGAGGGCCCGACCGACGATCCGCACATCCTCGCCACCCGCCGCAAGGCGATGCGCAACCTGCTCGGCACGCTCCTGCTCTCCGCGGGCGTGCCCATGCTCACCGCCGGAGACGAATTCGGCAGGACACAGCGCGGCAACAACAACGCGTACTGCCACGACTCGGCCTTGACCTGGCTCGCCTGGGAGCACGCGGACTGGCAGCTCGAGCTCCATGCGCATGTTCGTCATCTGCTGCGCATGCGTCGTGAGAACCCCGCGCTCAGGCCGATGCGCTTCGCGAGGCTGGAGGGGCAGACACCGTCGGCCTCGGTCATGGAGTGGTACGACGAGCACGGTCGCACGATGTCGATCGACCGGTGGACCGATCCGGCCCATCGCACGCTCCAGTACGTCGCGGCGTCGACGCCCGAGACCGAGGAGTTCAATCGCGTACTGCTCATGGTCCACGGGACCGAGCGCCCGGTCGACGTCACCCTTCCCGAGATCGACGGCGTGACGCGGTTCGTCTCGCTCTGGTCGAGCGCGGAAGAGGCGCCCGCCACGCACGGCACGCATCACGCGCCGGGCGAGTCCATCGCTCTGCCCGGGACCGCCATGCACCTCTTCCGGGCCGAGTGACGCAAGGCACGCGGGTGGAGGTCCTGTCAAGCCCCCCGGGGCCGGAGTGGGTCTCCTGTGAAGCCTGCCCGGGGGCAGGGTAGGTTCGAGACGTGGTCACGTCGACGCGCTCCGCGCGCTCCCGCCCGTGGCGGAGCGCATCAGCCATCCCTGTCCGCGATGCCCGAGCTCTCGAGGCCGGGCGAGCAACGACGACGCGACGGATTCCGCTCGCGAAGCCGTCGCCCGCCGTTCCGTGGGGTGACTACCGGCCGAAGGCCTATGTCCAGGAGATCGTCCCGTTCCGCGTGACGGCATTCCGGGAAGGGCACGACCGTATCGGCGTCCACCTGAGGCTCTTCTCGCCCTCCGGTGACGAGTCGCTGCATCGGCTGCGCGCTCTCGGCGACGGCCTGGACGGCTGGCAGACCGAAGTCGCCGTGCTCGAGGAGGGCGTCTGGCGCTTCCGCTTCGAGTCGTTCGGCGACGACTTCGCGACCTGGCAGCATGCCGCAGACCTGAAGATCGCGGCGGGCGTCGACGCCGAGGTGATGCGCGAGCTGGGCGCTCTGCTGTTCACGCGCGCGGCGGCCGAGAGGTCGCGGCCGGCTCCACAGCGCCAGCGACTCACGGACGCGGCATCCGCTCTGCGCGACGCGGGGGTGAGTGATGAGGCGGCGCTCGAGATCGTCAACGACTCCGCCATCGGCACATTCTTCGCCGATCGGCCGCTGATGTCGCTGGTCACCGTCGCCGATGACCACGAGCTGCTGGTCGAGCGCGAGCGCGCCGGCGTCGGCGCCTGGTACGAGTTCTTCCCCCGCTCCGAGGGTGCCAAGCAGCTCAAGGACGGCACCGTCAAGAGCGGCACCTTCCGCAGTGCCATGAAGCGTCTTCCGGATGTCGCGGCGATGGGCTTCGACGTCGTCTATCTGCCCCCGATCCATCCGATCGGCCAGACGAACCGCAAGGGTCGCAACAACACGCTCCAGGCCCATCCGGGTGACCCCGGCTCCCCCTATGCGATCGGCGCCGCAGATGGCGGTCACGACGCCATCCACTCCGATCTCGGCACGCCGGCTGACTTCCGCGCGTTCATCCGCGCGGCGGCGGGCAACGGCATGGAGGTCGCGCTCGACCTCGCCCTGCAGGCCTCGCCCGATCACCCGTGGGTGACCGCGCACCCGGAGTGGTTCACGGTCCTTCCCGACGGCACCATCGCCTATGCCGAGAACCCGCCGAAGAAGTATCAGGACATCTACCCGGTCAACTTCGACCGCGATCCGGACGGGATCTACGCGGAGGTCCTGCGCATCGTGCGCCACTGGGTGGCGCAGGGCGTGAAGATCTTCCGGGTCGACAACCCGCACACCAAGCCGCTGCAGTTCTGGGAGTGGCTCATCGCCACGGTGAACGCCGAGAATCCCGAGGTGATCTTCCTCTCGGAGGCCTTCACCCGCCCGGCCGTGATGCAGAGCCTCGCCGCCGTCGGATTCCAGCAGAGCTACTCCTACTTCACCTGGCGCAACACCAAGGAGGAGCTCGAGGAGTTCCTCTCGTCCGTCGCCCATGAGACGGCCGATTTCCTGCGCCCGAATCTCTTCGTCAACACCCACGACATCCTGACCGAGTACCTCCAGTTCGGAGGGCGGCCGGCCTACCGGATCCGCGCCGCCATCGCCGCGACGGCTGCGCCGACGTACGGGGTGTACGCGGGCTACGAGCTGTACGAGAACGTGGCACGGCCAGGCTCGGAAGAGAACATCGACAACGAGAAGTACGAGTACAAGTTCCGTGACTGGGCGGGCGCGATGGAACGCGGCGACTCGCTCGCTCCATTCCTGACGCGCCTCAACGAGATCCGTCGCGACCACCCGGCCCTGCGGCAGCTGCGCAACCTCAGCGTCCACTGGAGCGACGACGACGCCATCTTGGTCTACGCCAAGCACCTGGATGCCGCGCTGTCGCCCGACGGGCGCAGCGACACGATCATCGTGGTCGTCAACACCGACCCGCATTCGGTCCGCCAGACGATGGTGCACCTCGACACCCGTGTGTGGGGCGTCGAGCCGGGCTCTCCCTTCGAGGTCGAGGACCTCCTCACCGGTGCACAGTGGACGTGGTCCGATCACAACTTCGTGATGCTGGACGCGTTCACCGAGCCGGTCCACATCCTGCACGTCAAGGAGTCCCGATGACCTCTCCCGAACAGCTCTTCGACGCAGTCGCCGCAGGCTCGCACCACGATCCGCATGCGGTGCTCGGCATCCACCCGGAGACGGACGCGGAGGGCGGCACGACCTTGGTCATCCGCGCCCGTCGGCCGCTCGCACGCAGCGTCACGGCTGTCTTCGACGACGGCACGCGGGTTCCGCTCGAGCATGTCCGTGCGGGCATCTGGGAGGGAACGCGCGCGGGGGGACCTCAGGGCTACCGCCTGTCGGCCTCGTACCAGGACGGCCCCGACTACGTCGCGGACGACCCGTACCGGCACTCACCGACCATCGGCGAGCTCGACCTGCACCTGATAGGCGAAGGCCGCCACGAGGAACTGTGGCGCGTCCTGGGCTCTCACGTGCGCGAGCAGGGCGGCTCGACCGGCACCTCGTTCACGGTCTGGGCCCCCAACGCCCGGGCCGTGCGGGTCGTCGGCGACTTCAACGGCTGGGACGGCCAGGGGCATGCGATGCGCTCGATGGGCGGCAGCGGCGTGTGGGAGCTCTTCATCCCCGGCGTGGGCGCCGGCGCGGCCTACAAGTACGAGATCCTCGGGCGCCGGGGCGACTGGGCCGTCAAGGCCGACCCGATGGCGCGGTTCGCCGAGGTGCCGCCGGCGACGGCCTCCGTCGTGGTGGAGTCCGCCTACACCTGGCGCGACACGGACTGGATGACTCGTCGCTCGCGCGCCACTCCGGTCTCGAGTCCGATGTCCGTCTACGAGCTGCACCTGGGCTCGTGGCGTCAGGGTCTGTCGTACCGCGACGCTGCGGACGAGATCGTCGAGTACGTGACGGCGCAGGGTTTCACGCACGTCGAGTTCCTGCCGCTGGCCGAGCATCCCTTCGGCGGATCATGGGGCTATCAGGTGACCGGCTACTACGCCCCGACGAGCCGCTACGGGCAGCCTGACGATCTGCGCTACCTGATCGACCGGCTGCACCAGGCCGACATCGGCGTGATCATGGACTGGGTGCCGGGGCACTTCCCGAAGGACGCGTTCGCGCTCGCCCGGTTCGACGGCGAGCCGCTCTACGAGCACCCTGACCCTCGGCGCGGCGAGCACCGCGACTGGGGCACCTACATCTTCGACTACGGCCGCAACGAAGTGAGGAACTTCCTCGTCGCCAACGCGCTGTACTGGTTCGAGGAGTTCCACGTCGACGGACTGCGTGTCGACGCGGTCGCGTCCATGCTGTACCTCGACTACTCCCGCAACGAGGGAGAGTGGGCCCCGAACGTGCACGGCGGACGGGAGAACCTCGAGGCGATCCGCTTCCTGCAGGAGGTCAACGCCACCGCCTACAAGCGCTATCCGGGCATCGCGATGATCGCCGAGGAGTCCACCAGCTTCCCCGGTGTCACGGCTCCGACCAGCCGGGCGGGTCTGGGCTTCGGCTTCAAGTGGAACATGGGCTGGATGAACGACTCGCTGCAGTACATCAAGCGAGACCCCATGTACCGGTCCCACCACGAGGGCGAGCTCTCGTTCTCGTTCGTCTACGCCTTCAGCGAGAACTTCGTGCTGCCCATCAGCCACGACGAGGTGGTGCACGGGAAGGGGAGCCTGTTCGGACGCATGCCCGGCGACCACTGGCAGAAGCTGGCCAACATGCGCGCCTTCCTTGCGTACATGTGGGGTCACCCGGGCAAGCAGCTGCTGTTCATGGGCCAGGAGTTCGGACAGCTCTCGGAGTGGTCCGAGGGTCGCTCACTGGACTGGTGGCTGCTCGATCAGCCGTCGCACGCGCAGCTTCTCGATTTCGTCGCGGTGCTCAACGGCGTCTATCGCGCCCACTCGGCGCTGTGGTCGCGCGATGCGGATGGGACGGCATTCACGCGTCTCGGATCTCCGCGCTGGAACTCGAACGTGACCGCTTTCGCGCGCCGGGACCACCACGGCAACGCTGTGGTGGTCGTCGCGAACTTCTCCGGACAGACCATCTCGTCGTACGAGCTCGACCTTCCCGAGCGCGGCGTGTGGCACGAGATCCTCAACACCGATGCGCAGGCCTACGGCGGATCCGGCGTCGGCAATCTCGGCGTCGTGCATGCGGGCGACGGCGGTCGCGCTTCGCTGGTACTGCCACCCCTCGGAGTGCTGTGGCTGCGCCACGACCCCGAGGCTCACATCCCCTCGCCCACCCAGGGCTGAGGGGCGAGTCAGAACAGCAGCGACGCGAGCCGGCCCCGCGCGGCGATGACGCGGGGGTCGGCGTCGCCGACGACACCGAAGAGCTCGAGCAGGCGCTCCTGCACGGGCGCACGCCCGTCGGACGGCAGCTGCGCGAACAGGTCGAGGAGCCGGATGAAGGCGTCCTCGACGTGGCCACCGGCGACGTCGAGGTCGGCCACCGTCAGCTGAGCGGCGATATCGGTGGGAGCTGCGGCGGCAGCGGACCGCGCAGCCTGCAGGTCGGCGCCCTGGACCCGATCGAGGAGGCGGACCTGACCGAGACCGGCTCGTGCCTCGGCATCGCGCGGATTCTCGGCGAGGGCCTTCTCGTAGGCGGTGATGGCGCGCGGGTAGTCGCCGGCCTCGATCGCGTCGTACGCCTCTGCGTGAAGCGGCGGCAGCGCGGGCTCCACGGCGGTCTCGGGCTCGGCGTCGCCGTCGCCGTCGACGGATGCCGTGCCGGTCACGCCGTTCTGGGCTGCGAGCTGCAGCAGCTGACCGAAGACCTCACGGACCTGCTGCTCGGGGACGGCGCCGTTGAACAGCGGCACCGGCTGTCCGCCGACGAGGGCCACCACCATGGGGATCGACTGCGCGCGGAACGCCTGCGACAGCTGCGGGTTGGCGTCCACGTCGACCTTCGCGAGCACGACGCGGCCCGCGAGCTCGGTGACGACGCGCTCGAGGACCGGGCTGAGCTGCTTGCACGGGCCGCACCATTCGGCCCACAGGTCCACGACGACCGGGACCGTGCGGGAGAGCTCCAGCACCTGCGGGAAGGTCTCGTCCGTGACGTCGATCACGAGTGAGGGAACCACGACACCACCCCCTCCGCCGGGTGCTGCGGGCGCATCGGCGGCGGACGGTGCCGCGGGCCGATTGCGCAGGGTCGAGAGGTCGACGGCGCCGCGCAGAGCCGGGCCGAGGGCGGGATCGCTCACGAGATCACCTTCGCGTCGAGGATGTCGGAGGAATAGCCCAGCAGACGGATCTTCTCGTTCGATCCGGGGCCGGGCACGTAGAAGAAGACCTGATCGCTGAACGTCGTGAAGAACCCGGTCGCCGACTGGTCGGCGCCGGAGAGCGTCTTGACCGTCGGGGTGTTGTCGGTCTTGATGACGGCGTCGGGGTTCGTCGGCTTGGCGGTGTCGGTCTCGTTGATGTTCACGGCGACGATCGCGCCGCTTTCGATCGTGGCGAGTGCGAACGACTCCTGCGCTCCCGGACCGGACTGGAACTCGAGCGTCCCGGTGCCCGCTCCGGTCTGATTGAAGTCGTCGAGCCGTCGCTGACGATCCGCGGCGATGCTCGCACGGAGCTGATCACCCTCGGCTTCGAACATCGGATAGTACGCGCTGTCCTCGCCGTTGTTGATCACGTCGGAATACGCTGCCGCGACCTCCTCGGGCGGCATGAGCAGGAAGGGCGAGTCCGGCTCGACCTGCGGCGCCCCGATGTAGGCGGGGGCCAGCTCCGGAAGGGTCGTCGACGCCTCCAGGCTGGCGACGTAGGACAGCTTGTAGTCGGACCATGCGTCCTGCTGCGTCATCACCATGATGCTGGAGGTCTTCGAGGCGTCGTCGTCGGCGACGGCGATGAACGAGCGCGGCCAGCCCTCGAAGGCCTGGGGAAGGATGACCTCGAGCGGCTTTGCCAGGATCGCCGGCGGGACGGTGTAGTCCGAGATGGCGGCACGCAGCTTGTAGTTCGTCTTGCGTGCTTCGAGCGCCGCCCCCTCCAAGCGGGTGGCGGCGAGGTCGGCATCGAGGGCCGCATCGGCGTCCGCCACGGTCGCGGAGATGCGCGTGAGGATGCGCTCCGCCTGAGCCTTCGTGACGGCAGGCTGCTGCTGCCCCTCCGGTGCCACCACCGTCGCGGTCGGCGTCGGCGTCGCGCTGGGGACCAACTGCGGCCAGGCATCGGCCGAACAGCCGGTGAACAGCAGTGCAGACACGGCCACCGCAGGGACGACGGCGAACGCCCGGCGACCGCCGGTGACCGCGCGACGCGAGCCCGAGCTGCTGATCACGCCCTTGTCGGCGCCCTCGACAGCGAGGTCGATGGGCTCCGTCACCGCGAGCGGAAGACCCTTGCGACGCGGTCCGCGCGAGCGACGCGCATGACGGATGCCGAGGATGTAGAGGAAGACGCCGACCGCCATGAGAATGCTGCCACCGACGATGAGCGGACCCGCCCACGGAGTCGAGGTCCGAAGCGGCCATGACACCGACACGGCTGCCGGCGCAGCGGCCTGCCCGTCGGTCGCGATGAGGACGCTCATCTCTTCGGGAAGCTGAAGCGGCGCGATGAGCAGGTCGGCCTGCTGGTACTCGTCGAGCCACAGGTCGGAACCGACCGGGTCGCGCAGCGGGGCCTCGGTCGCGGCATCCGTCGATCCTTCTTCCGCCGCCTCCTCAGGCGCTGCCTCGCCCTCTGCGGCTTCGCCTTCGGCCGGCTCGGTCGCGGCGCCGGTCTCGGTCGGCTGCGGCTCGACGAGCGTGGTCTCGACCGCGTCCGCGTCCTCGAGGGTGACGTGGTTGTACTCGGTGTCGGCCAGCCATGCTTGGACGTCGGCCGTACGGCCGTACGAGGCGAAGATCTCGCCCTCTCCTCGGGCGCGCAGCGTCTGCGTTCCCGGCAGCTGGTTGAGAACCGCGCCATCGATCAGAAGGTACGGGGCGTCGTCCTCGACCGAGATCGTCGCGGTCTCGGTCCGGGGTCCCTGGAAGATCGTCCGCTGGGCGATGCCCGCCCCGATCATCACGGCGGCGAGCACGAAAGCCGCCACGGCCCACACGAAACGCACGAATAACACCTTTCCGAGGGCGCGCAGACACGGCGGCGCCCTTCGATTCGACATTTCAGCCTAGCGGTCCCGACCTGAAAGCGCCCCGGGAGGCGCCATTGCCGGGGCTGAACGCGGGTCGTGCGTATCCTGACGGAACAGACACCGGCGCGTGCGCGCCGAGGGAGGGGTCCGTCCGTGAAGATCCACAATCCGTTCCGCGTGGCGTTCGTCGGCACGCTGGGCGTCGGACTCGGGCTCCTGCTCATCGGCAGTGTTCAGACGCTGTCGACGATCCTGCTGTACGTCGGCACGGCGCTGTTCCTCTCGCTCGGACTGGACCCGATCGTCGGCTGGCTGGAACGGCGGAAGCTGCCTCGGTGGGCGGCCGTTCTGGTGACCATCCTCGGTGTGCTGGCCGCCTTCGCAGGCATCATCCTCATGATCGTCCCGATCATCGTGGAGCAGGTGGGACAGCTGGTCGCGGCGATCCAGGAGCTCTTCGACGACGGGCAGTGGGATCCGGTGGGCGAGCTGCGGGAGTGGATGACCGACACCTTCCCCTTGTTGAGGGTGGACGACGTCTTCGAGTACGTGCAGGAGTGGCTCAACTCCCTCGACTACGGCGCGATCGGCGGAACGATCGGCGAGAGCATCATCGTGATCGGTGGAACCATCCTGGCGGGGTTCGCGGGGGCGTTCATCATCCTGATCCTGACGATCTACTTCACCGCGTCGACACCCAGCCTGAAGCGCTCCGTCTATCAGCTGGTCCCCGCCTCCAAGCGGGCTCGGTTCATCGACCTCGGCGAGCAGATCACCGACTCCGTCGGCTACTACGTCATCGGGCAGGTCAGCCTCGGCGTCATCAATGGCGTGCTGAGCGCCATCTTCCTCTCGATCATCGGGGCGCCCTTCCCCGCTGTCCTCGCGGTCATCGCCTTCTTCTTCTCGCTGATCCCCCTGGTGGGCACGCTCACCGGATCGACGATCATCGTGCTCACGTGCCTCGGCCTCGGCTCGCCGACCATCGCGCTCATCGCCGCGATCTACTACCTGGTGTACATGCAGATCGAGGCCTACGTGATCTCGCCGCGCATCATGGGACGGGCCGTCGCGGTGCCGGGAGCCGTCGTGGTCATCGCCGCCCTCGCGGGAGGGTCGCTCCTGGGCCTTCTCGGCGCCCTCGTCGCGATTCCCGTCGCCGCCAGCATCCTGATCATCTATCGCCAGGTGGTGATCCCGCGACAGAACGAGAGGTGATCCGTCAGGCCTCCGCCACGATCGCGCCGTGCCACTCGGTGGCGAGCGGCAGCGCGTCGGGGTTGACGGCGGCGACGATCTCGGTGAGCACGCGGCGGGTCTGGCTCTCGCCCACCCAGAGGTGCTTTCCGCCTTCCACCGGGATCAGCACCGCCTCGGGCACGACGGCGAAGCGCTGAGCTGCGGCATCCGGTCGCAGGTAGTCGTCGAACTCGGGCACCAGGACGACGAGCGGACGGGTCTCCCCCGCCCATGCCGCCACCTCGTCGTCGGTCGCCCGATGCAGCGGCGGCGAGAGCAGCACCGTTCCCTCGATCGGATGATCCCGCCCGTATTTCAACGCGAGCTCAGTGCCGAAGGACCAGCCGACCAGCCACGGGCGCGGCAGACCGCGCTCGGTCACGAAGTCCATGGCGGCGGCGAGGTCGAAGGCCTCGGCCCGGCCTCCGTCGAACGCGCCCTCGCTCGTTCCCCGTGGCGAGGTGGTTCCGCGGGTGTTGAAGCGCAGGACAGCCAGATCCGCCAAAGCGGGCAGGCGGGCGGCGGCCTTGCGGAGGATGTGCGAGTCCATGAAGCCGCCCGCGGTCGGCAGCGGATGCAGCGTGACCAGGGTCGCCACCGGATCGCGGCCCTCGGGGAGCGCGAGCTCTCCGACCAGCGTCAGCCCGTCGAGCGTCTCCAGCTCGATGTCCTCTCGCCGCGCCGGCAGCAGCATCGGTCCGCGAATCTCCATGTCAGGCCACCTTCCAACAGTGCTGATGCCAGTGCCGCCGCGCCGCCAGGTCGGCGGAGTCGCCCAGCACGCCATCCGCTCGCCACGCGACGAGATGCGCGACTCCCGCCTCGATCCCGCGACCGCACCCCGGGCACGTGTAACTTTTCTGAGCCTGTGCGGCCGAGACCGGCTGCACGGTCCACTGCACGCCGCGCCGCACCTCGGTCCGCTTCCAGCCCGCCAGCAGGCGCTCGAAGGATTCATCGCCGCTGTGATCGGATCGGCGACGGTTGGACCGCGGCATGACTCAGTACCAGCCGACCCGCTGCGAATGGTCCCAGGCGCCGCAGGGCGTTCCATAGCGGCCGCCGATGTACCCCAGGCCCCAGGTGATCTGCGTCGCGGGGTTCGTCTCCCAGTCGGCACCCGCGGAGGCCATCTTGCTGCCGGGAAGGGATTGAGGGATGCCGTAGGCGCCGCTGCCCGCGTTGTACGCGTTCACGCGCCACCCCGACTCCTTGTTCCACAGCGCCACCAGGCAGGCGAACTGATCCTCGCCCCACCCCCGCGCCAGCACCATCTCGTAGGCGATGGCCTGGGCCGATCCGGGATCGGGCGTGACGAACGGCGGGCGCCACCCGCCTCCGGAGGAGGACGTGCTCGTCGACTTGGGCTGCGCGGTGGGCGTGGGTGTGGGCTTGGGCTTGACGTACACGGTGTAGCTGTCGCGATCCAGCACCGCAGGCTCTGCCGGTGCCGCGTCCTCCTCCGCGAGGAGACGCTGGACGTCGCCGAGCGAGCTGGCGTACAGCGAGATGGGCGGGTGCTCCTCGGCGTTCGCCTCGGCCAGGGCGAGCCCCGTCGGGCCGATGTACGCGGCGACGAACCCGACGGCCGCGAAGGCGGCGAACACGCCGAGGACACCGCGCCGACGCGACCACCGGGTGCGCTTCGGAGCCGGACGCGATCGCGCGTGCAGGGGTGCTTCCGCAACGGTCGACACTGCCGGACGACGGGTGCGCCGAGTCGGGGTCAGGTCGGTTCCGGAAGTCACAGTGGTCCCGATTCTAGCCATGCCCGCTCGACCCTGCCATCCGCGACGAAGCCGGTCTCAGCGCACCGCGAGCATGACCTCTACGACGGCATCGAGGACGGCGTCCACCTGCACCTCGCGGTAGCCCCCGCGCTGCATGCGGAAGGCGACCGAGCGCACCTGCTCGACCGTGAGCGCGTCGCCGGTCTCGAGGTAGCGCGCGATCTTGTCGGAGACGAGGTCGACCTCATCGATCCGATAGCCGTAGCGCAGCGCGGAGACGGTGTCGAAGCGCTGACGCCGGGGTCGCGAAAGCCGATCGAGGACCGTCTGGGCGGTCTCGCGCGTGTGCCCGACCCACTCCCGAGCCCCGGCGCGAGACATCGCCGTGGTGCGCTCGCGCGCGGCGAAGGCATCCTCGATCCGCCCGAGGGCGGCGTCGACCGATGCGATCGTGTAGCCGTGGCGCACCAGCGGGAAGGCGACCCGGCGGACGTCGGCCGAGGTGAGATCGTCGGCTCCGGCCTCGAACGATGCGCGCGCCCGGTCGAGGAACTCGTCGACCGCGCCCTTCTCGTACCCCTTCTCGCGCCCTCGGGCCTCGGGGAACGAGACGCGCGACTGCGCCTCGGAAGTCGTCATGATGGCACCGTCCCGGAGACGATCGGTGTGAAGAGGTAGTAGAGCGCGAGCGCGGCGACGGTCGACGGAAGGATCGAGTCGAGCCTGTCGAGCACCCCGCCGTGGCCAGGAAGCCAAGAGCTCATGTCCTTGATGCCGAGGTCGCGCTTGATCATCGACTCGCCGAGATCGCCCGCTGTCGCCGTCCCGAGGACCAGCAGCCCGAGCACGACGCCCATCCACCACTCCAGGCCGAGCATGTACATGCCGGTCAGCACGCCCGCGATCACGGCCGCGGCGGCCGCACCGGCGAAGCCCTCCCACGTCTTCTTGGGGCTGATGCGCGGCGCCATCGGGTGCTTGCCGAACGAGATCCCCGCGACATAGGCGCCGGTGTCGACCGCGACGGCGACGATGATGAACGCCAGCACCCACCACTCGCCGCCGTCCTGCGCGAGCAGCACGATGCACAGGCTCGCGAGGAAAGAGACGTAGAGCTGGATGAACGCCCCCACGAGGACGTCACCGAGCACCATCCCGTAGGTTCGGTCGTCGTTCGTCGCCATCTGCGCCACCAGGCGCCACACCACCACGACCGCCAGGACGACGAAGAGCACGATCCACTGGAGCCAGGCGTCCACGAAGTAGGCTCCGAGCACGACCACCGCGCCTGCGATCAGCTGAGGAACGAGGTCGACCCGCCGGCCGCTCGCGCTGAGCGCGCGCGAGAACTCGAAGATCGCCAGCAGGACCGCTGCGAGAGCGAAGATCAGGAACGCCCACTTGACGAAGAGCAGCGACCCGAGCAGCACGGCGCCGATCGCGAGTCCGATGAGGATCGCCAGGATCAGGTCGCGGCCGGTGCGCGCCTTGATGCGCTCGTTGGCCTCGTCGAACTCGGCCCGTGCCTGAGCGACCTGACTCTCCAGCTCGCTGCGCGCGGCACGGATATGGGACTGCAGGACCGCCGCAGGATCGTTGGGGTCCAGCGCACGGCGGGCGTCGGCCTCCTCACGCCGGGCTTCGTGGAGCTCTCGGCGTGTGAGCGGGAGGTCGTGGGACTCGCTGCCGCTCCCGGCTCCTCCGGATGCGTCGGTCATGGGCGGTTTCTCAGACCTCGAGAAGCTCGGCCTCTTTGCGCTTGAGAGCCTCGTCGATGGCGTCGACGTGGGTGCGCGTGAGCGTGTCGAGCTCCTTCTCGGCGCGGCCGAGCTCGTCCTCCCCGACATCGCTCTTGAGAGCGTCCAGATCGTCCTTCGCCTTGCGACGGATGCCGCGGACGTGCACCTTGGCGTCCTCGCCCTTGGAGCGCACGATCTTGACGAACTCCTTGCGACGCTCGGCCGTCAGCTCGGGCAGCGTGACCCGTACGATGTTGCCGTCGTTGGTGGGATTCGCACCGAGGTTCGGCTGGTCGCGGATGGCCTGCTCGATCGCCTTCAGGGCCGACTTGTCGTATGGGGTGACGACGAGGGTGCGCGCCTCGGTGTTGTTCAGCGAAGCCAGCTGTGCCAGCGGCGTGGGGGTGCCGTAGTAGTCGACGAGGATCTTCTGGAACAGCTGCGGGTTCGCCCGTCCCGTGCGCACGGTGGCGAAGTCCTCCTTCGCAGCCTCGACGGCGCGGTCCATGCGCGCTCGGGCATCATTCAAGACGTCCGCGATCACAGTGTCTCCTTCGCGTTGATGGGGCGGGTCAAGTGTATCGGCGGGCGGGCGTCACGCCGTGACGAGCGTGCCGATGGAATCCCCGAGGAGTGCGCGGGTCACATTTCCAGCCGGCTCCATGCCGAAGACCCGCATGTCCATCTTGTTGTCCATGCACAGGCTGAACGCCGTCGAGTCCACGACCTTGAGCCCGCGCTGGAGGGCATCGAGGTATGTGATCCGGTCGATGCGGGTGGCCGAGGCATCCTTCTTGGGATCGGCGGTGTACACGCCGTCCACGCCGTTCTTCGCCACCAGCACCTCCTGCGCGCCGATCTCGAGAGCGCGCTGGGCGGCGACGGTGTCGGTCGAGAAGTACGGCAGGCCCGCACCGGCGCCGAAGATCACGACGCGCCCCTTCTCCATATGGCGCTCCGCGCGACGCGGGATGTACGGCTCCGCCACCTGCGTCATCGAGATCGCGGACTGCACCCGCGTCGCGGCGCCCGCCTGCTCGAGGAAGTCCTGCAGCGCCAGAGCGTTCATGACGGTGCCGAGCATGCCCATGTAGTCGGCGCGCCCGCGGTCCATGCCCCGCTGGCTCAGCTCCGCGCCGCGGAAGAAGTTCCCGCCGCCGACGACGACGGCGATCTCGACCCGGTCGACCGCCGCGGCGATCTCGCGGGCCATCTGGCCCACCACGTCGGGGTTGACGCCGAGCTGGCCGGCTCCGAACGCCTCCCCGGAAAGCTTCAGGAGGACGCGACGGCGTCCGGTGGTCTCGTTGATCACTGTGGTCCTCTCGTTGACGACAAACTACCGAAGGGCATGAGAAAAGGCCCGCATCGCGGACGATGCGGGCCTCTTCAGCGGGTCAGGCGCCGACCTTGAAGCGGGCGAAGCCCGTCAGGGTGAGACCGGCGTCCTTGGCGACCTGGGCGACGGACTGCTTGTTGTCCTTCGCGTAGTCCTGATCGAGAAGCGAGACCTGCTTGAAGAACGCGTTGACGCGTCCCTCGACGATCTTCGGAAGAGCCGCCTCGGGCTTGCCCTCGTTGCGCGAGATCTCGGTGACGATCTCCCGCTCCTTCTCGACCTCGGCCTCGGGGACCTCGTCGCGCGTCAGGTACGACGGGTTCGCGAACGAGATGTGCTGCGCGAGGCTGCGAGCCGTCTCGGCGTCGTCGCCCGAATAGGCGAGGACGACACCGACCTGTGGGGGAAGGTCCTTGCTCGTCTTGTGGAGGTAGACCTCGAACTTGTCGCCCGACAGCGTGCGCACACGACGCAGCTCGACCTTCTCGCCGATGATCGCGGCCTCGTCGTCGATCAGCTGAGCGACGGTCTGCGATTCGGCGGGCGCTGCGAGAGCGGCCTCCACCGAGTCGGCGGCGACGGCGGCTGCGGCATCCGCGACCTTGTCGGCCAGTGCGACGAAACGGTCGTTCTTCGCCACGAAGTCGGTCTCGCACGCGAGCTCGATCAGCGTGACCTTGCCCTCCGCCTCGCGAGCGGCCACGAGGCCCTCGCTCGTGGAGCGGTCGGCACGCTTGGCGTTGCCCTTCGCGCCCTTCAGGCGCAGGATCTCGACGGCCTTCTCGACGTCGCCGTCGGCCTCTTCGAGCGCCTTCTTCGTGTCGACCATGCCCGTGCCGAGCTGGTCCCGCAGGGCCTTGATGTCAGCGATCGTGAAGTTTGCCATGGGTGGCGGCTCCTTGATTGTGTGAGTTCGGGGGTGCCTCGGCGGGACCGCGGCGCGGCCCCGCCGAGGCGGTGCTGATGAAGAGCCTTACTTGGTGGCGTCAGATGCCTCGGCGGCATCGGTGACGTCGGCGACCGCGGACTCGGTGGCGTCGGCAGCAGCCTCGGCGTCACCGGCGGATGCCTCGGCCTCAGCCTCGGCGACGACGGCGGCGGAGTCGTCCGCGGCGGCGGAGTCGTCCGCGGCGGCGGCGATCGCCTCGTCGTGGGCGGCGGCGCCGGCAGCGTCGGCCTCGGTGGCCGTCGCGGCCTCGGAGACCTCGGCGTCACCGGTGACGGGAGTGCCCTGCTCGAGCAGCTCGCGCTCCCAGTCGGCCAGGGGCTCGGCGTCGGCGGTCTCGTCGGTGGGCTGGTGGCGCTGGATGAGACCCTCGGCGGCCGCGTCGGCGATGATGCGCGTGAGCAGGCTCACCGAGCGGATCGCGTCGTCGTTGCCGGGGATCGGGTACTGGAACTCGTCCGGGTCGGCGTTGGTGTCGAGGATGCCGATCACCGGGATGCCGAGCTTCGAGGCCTCGTCGATGGCGAGGTGCTCGCGCTTGGCATCGACGACCCAGATCGCCGACGGCGTCTTCTGGAGGTTGCGGATGCCGCCGAGCGACTTGTGCAGCTTGTCGAGCTCGCGCTTCTTGAGCAGGAGCTCCTTCTTGGTGAAGCCGCTCGCTGCCGGGTCGTCGAAGTTGAGCTCTTCGAGCTCCTTCATACGGGCCAGTCGCTTGGAAACCGTCGAGAAGTTGGTGAGGAGGCCGCCCAGCCAGCGCTGGTTGACGTACGGCTGGCCGACGCGCGTGGCCTGCTCGGCGATGACTTCCTGCGCCTGCTTCTTGGTGCCCACGAAGAGGACCGTGCCACCGTGGGCGACGGTCTCGCGGACGAACTCGTACGCCTTGTCGATGTACGCGAGCGACTGCTGCAGGTCGATGATGTGGATGCCGCTGCGCTCCGTGAGGATGAAGCGCTTGACTTTCGGGTTCCACCGGCGGGTCTGGTGCCCGAAGTGGACGCCGCTGTCGAGCAGCTGGCGAATGGTGACGACGGCCATGGCCGTTCTCCTGTTCCGGCGCCGGGGCGCCTCTTGCGGTTATGTTCGCGCCGGCCTGCGGCCGGCGAGCCTGGTGCCCGGCACACGCCCGCCTTCCAGGTCACGAGGACCGGCCGAAAGGACCGTTGGGAGTGGATGCCGCACTGCGAGATCGCAGCGCTGTGGGCACGCGGAGTCACTCCGACGAGCGGAGTGCGGGTCAAGTGTATCAGGACCGGCTCCTCCCCCGGCTGCCTGCGACGGCGTCCATCCACGGATGCGCGATCCGTCCTCCGGGCGGTCGACGCAGGCGCCAGGCTCGGCACGTGCGCTCTCGTCCAGCCCCGGTCACCGCTCGCCTTCGACCGGCCTCGGTGGCCGTCATGGTGGCCGTCGTGCTCGCCTGCCTGTTCAATCCCGCCACTTCTGCTGCCGGCGACGCCGCCGAGCCGGCGGCGCGCGCCGACGCGTCCGACACGGCGCCGTCGGGGTGGACGTGGCCGCTCCCGTCGTTCCGGCTCGATCGGCCGTTCGTCGCTCCACCACACGCGTACGGGCCGGGACACCGGGGCATCGACCTGCACGCCGTCGGCGCGCAGGACGTGCGCGCCCCGGCAGCGGGAGTCGTCGCGTTCTCGGGGCAGGTGGCCGGACGCGGCATCCTGACCATCGATCACGGCGACGGCCTCGTCACGACCCTGGAGCCCGTCGTCTCGGAGCTTGCACCGGGGACGGCGGTCGAGGCCGCGATGCCCGTGGGCACGATCGGCTTCGGCGGTCACGCCGCCTCGGGTGCGCTTCACTTCGGCGTCCGCCTTCACGGCGAGTACATCAACCCGATGCTGATGCTGGGCGACGTGCCCCGGGCGGTGCTGCTGCCGTGCTGCTGATGCTCAGGCGCGAGGATGCGCGAGCCGATAGGAGGCGGTCAGTCGTTCGCTCGAGACGTGCGTGTAGATCTGTGTCGTCCCCAGGCTGGCGTGACCGAGGATCTCCTGCACGGCGCGCAGGTCCGCACCGCCGTCGAGCAGGTGGGTCGCGGCGGAGTGACGCAGAGCGTGCGGCCCCACTGCGCCTCCGAGCTCCGGACCGAGTTCGCGCGAGACCAGGGCGTACACCGCGCGGGGCGCGATCCGCGCTCCGCGCACGCCGAGAAGGAGTGCGGGCTCGCCGTTCGCGCTGCTGCCCCGCGAAGCCAGGGCAGGTCTCCCCCGCACGAGGTAGGCCTCGACCGCCCGCAGCGCGGGAAGCCCGAACGGGACGACGCGCTCCTTCGCCCCCTTGCCGAGCACGCGCGCGGTGCGCCGCTGCGGGTCGATGTCGTCGACGTCCAGTCCGCACAGCTCCGATACGCGAACTGCGGAACCGTAGAGCAGTTCGAGGATCGCGTGATCGCGGAGAGCGACCGGATCGCCGCTCGCGGCGGAGGATGCGAGGCTTTCGAGGACGCTCGACAGCAGGTCCGCCGTCGCCACCTTGGGAAGGGTCCGCCCCCGCTTGGGTGCGACGAGCCGCAGGCTCGGGTCCTCGGAGATGACGCCGGTCTCGGTGGACCACGCGAAGAAGCCCCGGACGGCCGCAGTGCGCCGCGCGATGGTCGAGCGCGCGTCACCGGCCTGGACGGCCTTCCACAGCCAGTCGCGGAGCATCTCGAGGTCGACGACGGCCAGGTCCACGTCGCCGCATGACGCCACGAGACCGGAGAGGTCGCCGCGGTAGGCGCGCACCGTGGACGGCGACAGCCTGCGGACGTCCGTCAGGTGCCGTGCGTACCTCTCCGCCGCCTCGCCGATCCTCACCGGTCCAGCATGCTCCCCGCCTGCCCGCTCACGGTGGCGACCCTCCGGCCGGCGCGACAGCACGCTCGACCCTCGTCACCCTGCGCGGGGAACGGCGCGCCATCCGTCGGTCCCGCGCTGGACGGCGCCTTCGAGGTGGAGCAGCCCCAGCAGCGCCTCGGCGTCTTCGAGGGCGAGGCCCGCGCGGCGCGCGATATCGGCGGCGTGCCGCCACACACGGCCGCTCAGCGCGTCCCGTACACGCGTCGCGTCATCGGTCGCCGGCCGGCCCCGCCCATCCTGACTGCTTCCCACCGCGGCACTCGTCCGGGCCATGCCCAGCAGCTCCCGAACGTCCTGAGCGTCGGTGATGCACTCGGCCCCGAACTCACGGAGGAGGCGGTGCGATCCTGCCGAGGCCGCAGAGGTGACAGGTCCCGGCACGGCGCCGAGCTGGCGGGAGAGCGCCGCGGCATGGCCGGCGGTGTTGAGCGATCCGCTCCGCCATCCCGCTTCGACGACGACAGTCGCATCCGCGATCGCCGCGATCAACCTGTTGCGCTGCAGGAACCGCCACTTCGTGGGCGCCGAGGCGCACGGCACCTCACTCACGACCGCACCGTTCGCCGCGACGTCGTCGATGAGCCGGGTATGGCCGGCGGGATAGGCGCGATCCACGCCCCCCGCGAGCAGGGCGATCGTGAGTCCGCCCACGGCCATCGCAGCCCGGTGCGCTGCGCCGTCTATGCCGTAGGCGCCTCCGGAGACGATCGGGATACCGCCGCCCGCGAGATCGGCTGCGAGCTCCATGGCGACATGGTCGCCGTACGGGGTCGCAGCTCGTGCCCCCACGATGGCCACCGAGGGGCGCAGCCGGATCAGCGCCGTGACGTCGCCGCGTACCCACAGGCACAGCGGCGCGTGAGGACCGAGATCGTCGAGCTGATCGGGCCACGCCGCGTCGGCCGGGGTGACGAGGGTGACCCCGCGTGCACCGGCGATGCGCAGGGCATCGGTCACGGGCCGCGCGCCGAGGCGCGGCAGCCACCTCTTGCGCGCGTCCGCCAGCTCGCGCGGCGTGAGTTCGTGAACCGGAGCAGCCGTAACGAGCGCTGCGAGACCGGCGGCCGCACCGCGTGACGCGATCAGCTTCCCCGCGGCCGAATCGCCGGGCTCGGTGAGGTGGCACCAGACGACCGTGGCGTATCGGTCAGCGGCGGCCTGGTCGTCCACAGGAGGCTCCTCGACGATCGCGAGCGCGTGGCGCGCTGCCGTCGGCGAGAGGTCGAGATCAGTCACAGCGCGATCCCCTTCTTGAGATAGAGCGCACGCCCGATGTGGTCGGCGCCGAGCTGAGGCGGCCCTCGAGGTCTGCCAGCGACCAGGCCACCCGGAGGACGCGGTCATAGCCGCGCAGCGTCAGTGCGCCGCGGTGCAGGGCGGCGTCCAGCGGGCGCCGCACCACCGGCGCGGGCGCGGTCGGACCCTCGCGCAGCCACGTGCCCGGCACATCGGCGTTCAGGCGCCACGGCGTGCCGGCGAGCCGCCTCGCCGTACGGCCACGCGCCTCGGCTACGCGCTCGCGCGCCACCGCTGTCGACGTCGTCGACGCCCGCTCGTCGCGGTGCGCGACGGAGACCCTGGCCAGCGTCAGCTCGATGTCCATGCGGTCCAGCAGCGGACCCGACAGCCGGCCGAGGTAGCGCCGGATGGCAGACGGCGGGCAGGTGCAGGTGCCGCCGCGAATGCCGTAGTCCCCGCACGGGCAGGGGTTGGTGGCGAGGACCAGCTGGAACCGTGCCGGATACTGCGCCGTCGCGCCGGAGCGGTGGATCGTGATCGATCCGGTCTCGAGCGGCTGACGCAGCGCATCGAGGGCGCTGGCCTGGAACTCCCCCGCCTCGTCGAGGAAGAGCACGCCCTCGCTCGCCCGGGCGATCGCGCCCGGCCGTACGAGGCGCGACCCGCCGCCCACGAGGGCCGCCACGCTCGCACTGTGATGCGGCGCCTCGAACGGCGGCGTGCGCGTGAGCTCCATGACCCGCGCGCCGCTGAGGCTGCGGATCGACGCGCTGGTCAGCGCTGCGCGATCATCCAGCGGCGGGAGGATGCCCGGAAGGCGGCGTGCGAGCATCGTCTTGCCTGCACCGGGTGGCCCGCACATGACGAGGTGGTGACCCCCGGCGGCTGCGACGACGAGCGCCTCGACGGCGTCCCGCTGTCCGATGACCTCGGCCAGGTCCAGCGGCTCCTCGATGGGGTTCCCATCGTCGGGGAGCGTCACCGGCTCGTCGTCGGGCACGTCGACGTCGCCGCCGTGCCAGGCGACCACTTCGGCGAGATTGGTCGCCGCGAGCACCTCGACGTCGTCGACCAGGCGCGCCTCTGGTCCGTTGGCGTGAGGCACCACCACGCGGCGATGCCCGGCACGACGCGCCGCGACGACGGCGGGAAGGATGCCGGGGATCGGGCGCAACCGTCCGTCGAGCCCCAGTTCGCCCAGATGCACCGCCGTCGAGATGGAAGCGACATCCATCGCGGTCTCTGTCGCCAGCGACGCCATGGCGATCGCGACATCGAAGCCCGATCCCTGCTTGGGCAGGCTCGCGGGCGAGAGGTTTACCGTCAGCCGGCGGCGAGGCAGGGGGACGCCGCTGTTCGCGCAGGCGTTGTGCACGCGCCGGACGGCCTCGTTGAGGGCTTTGTCCGGCAGCCCGATGATGCGGAACTCCGGCGTCTGATTCGACAGATCCGCCTCGACCTCGACGCATTCGCCCTCGGCGCCGACGAGCGCGACTGACCACGTCCGCGCGACGCTCATGGCACCTCCAAGTCGACGAGGTGCTCGAGGCGTGCGATCCCGGGCTCGGAGCCGATCAGGCCGATCGCGTCGATCCGGAGCCGGCGCCCCTGCATGGCGTCGCGGTGCCTGCTCGCCCACTCGACCGCCAGCCGCCAGAGCCGGGCGCGCTTGCGGGCGTCGATCGCCTCGAAGGGGTGGCCGAACGCCTCACCGCGCCGCGTCTTGACCTCGACGACCACCACCGTCGCGCCGTCGTCGACGACGAGATCGAGCTCGCCCGTCCGGCACCGCCAGTTGCGCGCGAGGACCGTGAATCCCTGCTGCTCCAGGTACCGCGCCGCGCGATCCTCACCGGCGCGTCCGAACGCGTCTTTGTCTGCCATTCAGGCATCGTGGCGCGCCGGGGCACCTCCGCGGACGCCGGGAGGCGGCATCCGTTCACTCGTCGACGGAATGCCCGAAACGGCGCCTCTGGGGAGGAGGCGGTGCCGGGGCGTCAGCTGTCGAGCGAGAGCTCCTCGGGAAGGTGGAAGTCGCGGCGCGAGAGCTCTTCGACGTTCACGTCCTTGAAGGTGAGGACCCGCACCGACTTGACGAAGCGGTCCGCGCGGTAGATGTCCCACACCCAGACATCGGACATCGAGATCTCGAAGTAGAAGTCATGCTCGGTGTCGCGGCGCACCACGTTCACCTCGTTGGCGAGATAGAAGCGCCGCTCGGTCTCGATCACGTACTGGAACTGCGAGACGACGTCGCGGTACTCCCGGTACAGGGCGAGCTCGAGCTCACGGTCGTAGTCTTCGAAGACGTCGTCATCCATGGTGCTCCCATCCTATGGGGGCGCGGTGCGTCGGTCGGCGGTCTTCGCAGGCGGCGATGATCAGAACAGTGTGGGCGCGTCGGCGATCGACCACGAGGCGCGATGATGCGCGCTGATCCCGTGCGTGCGGATGGCCTCACGGTGATCGGGGCTCGCGTATCCCTTGTTCCGCGCCCAGTTGTAGGCGGGAAGCTCGTCGTGCAGATCGGTCATCAGGCTGTCGCGCGCCACCTTCGCGATGACGGATGCCGCGGCCGCTGAGGCGCAGTCCCGGTCCGCTTTGATGACCGGCCGCACGGTGAGGCCCCACCCGCCTGCGGGGGTGATGTAGTCGTAGTTGCCGTCGAGGATGACGATCGCCTCTTCGGCAACGACGCCGTGGGCGCGCAGGTCCGCCAGGGCGCGGATCGAGGCGAGCCCCAGCGCGCGGATGATGCCGATCTCGTCGATCTCGGCGGAGCTTGCCCAGCCCACGGCGCTGGCTGCCACCCACGAGGACGCGCGCGACGCGACGTCGGCGCGGCGCAGCTCGGGGACGAGCTTTGAGTCGCGCAGTCCCTGCGGGATCCGCTTGCGCGATCGCGGAGCATCGATCACCGCAGCGCCGACCGCGACGGGCCCCGCCAGGGCTCCGCGTCCCACTTCATCGCAGGCGATGACGAGTGCGTGCTCACGCAGGAGTCGACGCTCGAGCGTGAGCCGCGGCTCCGCGACGGTCACGGCGCGCCGTCCTCCGGCTCGGGCACCGCGGCCTCGGTCTCGGGAACGCCTGCGAACACCTCGTGGTGGAAGTCGACCACGCCGAATCGATCGAACGGCCAGGTCACGAGGAAGGCTCGGCCGACGACGTTCTCGACGGGGACGAAGCCCTTGCCCGGCTGATCGGTGTTGTACCGGGAGTCCTTCGAGCGGTAGCGGTTGTCGCCCAGCACCCAGAGACTCTCTTCCGGCACGACCACGTCGAAAGGATCTCCCGAGGCAGCGGTCTCACCCGCGGAGAGCTTGATGTAGCCCACCTCGTCGATCGGCACGCCGTTGATCGTGATCTGACCGAGGGCATTGCAGCACACCACGTGGTCGCCCGGCAGTCCGATGATGCGCTTGACGAGGTGGTCGTCGCTGTCGGGGGCGGCGAGGCCGACCAGGGACAGCACCCATTCGACGGCCTCGACGACCACAGGGCGTTCGGTGTCCGTGCTGGGCGGCAGCCATCCGCCCGGGTCCTGGAAGACGACGACGTCGCCGCGCTCGTACGCGCCGAAGCGGGGGGTGATCTCGTCGACGAGGATGCGGTCGTTGACGTGGAGCGTGTCCTCCATCGACCCCGACGGGATGTAGAAGGAACGGACAAGGAACGTCTTGACCAGGAACGAGACCAGGACCGCGATCAGCACGATCACGAGCACGTCGCGCAGGAACACCATCCAGCCGCGGCGGCGGGGCTGGATCGTCGCCTCTCCCCCGGTTCCGGGCGCGGGCGCCGCCTCGGCGGGTGCCGGCTTCTCGGTCGTCATGCGGGATCCTTCACCGGCGCGCCGCCGATCGGCGAGCCTGCCTTCAAGGGTCGCACATTCCGCACCCGATCGACGCCCGTCGGCGTGAGTCGGGCGAGCCGTGGGGCAGAAAGCACGAAGCCCCGGACCGCTCGGTCCGGGGCTTCGTGAGGGAAGCGTCAGTTGTCGCGCTTCTCCTTGATCTTCGCCTTCTTGCCGCGCAGGTTGCGGAGGTAGTAGAGCTTGGCGCGACGCACGTCACCGCGGGTCACGACCTCGATGTGGTCGATGACCGGGGAGTGCACCGGGAAGGTGCGCTCGACGCCGACCTGGAAGCTGATCTTGCGAACCGTGAAGGTCTCGCGCACACCGTCGCCCGAGCGGCCGAGGACGACGCCCTGGAAGACCTGGATACGGGAGCGGTTGCCCTCGGTGATGTTGACGTGCACCTTCACGGTGTCGCCGGGACCGAAGACCGGGATGTCGGAGCGGAGCGAGGCCGCATCGACGGCGTCGAGGATCTGCATGATCGTCTCTCTCTGCGGCCGCCACAGGTCGACCGCGGGAAGGTATGGAAAGGATGTCGTGTGCCCGATGTCATCGGCGCGTCGCCGGGTGAGCCGGTTCCCCTGAGGCAGAACCTGTCAGGGCACAAACAACCATTCTGCCATGGATGGCCCACCCCGCCAAAACGCCGTCAGGAGGAGGCGGGCGTCTGCCGTTCGGTGACGATGATCACGTCCGCCTCGGCAGGCTCGGCCTGCGCGGCGCGGGGCGGGATGTACGCCATGCCGTCCGCGGAGTGCATCAGCAGGCGCGACGGCTTCGCCTCGCTCCACAGCTGCCACAGCTCGAGCCAGAAGAGCGCGACGCCCACCAGGATGGCGAGCACCATGACCGGCGCCCACCAGGTCTCGTCGAAGAACCCGAGAGAGATCACCAGGGCATGCCACACCGCGAATCCGATGACGTCCCACCACGACACCGCCCGGTGAGCGCGCACGGTCCCCCGCGCGCGGACGAGCAGGGTGAGCAGCAGCTGCCACAGGAACACTCCGGGAATCGCGAGGAAAAGCACCCAGAGGAACGCCCAGCCGCCGGCGTTGAACACCGCCCAGCCGACGAGGAGCCACAGCGGCAGGAGGAAGGCGGCCGGGATGAGCCAGCCGAAGAATCCACGACGCAGCCACATGCCTCTGATGGTACGCCCGTCGGCGCCGCCGCGGGACGGATCAGCGCGGCGCGGAGCATCCTCACAGCCGGGTGCCCGGAGGTCCGACAGAATGGAGGGGAACCGAGAGGACTCCCCGATGATCGAGTTGCGCACACCTGCCGAGATCGAGGCGATGAAGCCCGCCGGGCGCTTCGTCGCCGAGGCGCTGGCGACCCTGCGCGACGAGACGAAAGTCGGCACCAATCTCCTCGCGATCGACCGACGGGCGCACGATCTGATTCGCAGAGCGGGTGCCGAGTCCTGCTACATCGACTACCACCCGTCGTTCGGCGCGAGTCCGTTCGGCAAGGTCATCTGCACCTCTGTGAATGACGCGGTGCTGCACGGTCTGCCCTTCGACTACACGCTGCGCGACGGTGACCTGGTGTCGCTCGACTTCGCCGTGTCGATCGACGGCTGGGTGGCCGACTCGGCGGTGTCCTTCGTCGTCGGAACCCCGCGCGACGAGGATCTCCGGCTCATCGACACCACGCAGCGGGCGCTGGATGCCGCGATCTCGGCAGCGACGACGGCGAACCGCATCGGCGACATCTCCGCGGCGATCGCGTCGATCGCCCACGCCGACGGCTACTCCATCAACACGGACTTCGGCGGGCACGGCGTCGGACGCGTCATGCACGGGGACCCCCACGTGCCCAACGACGGCAAGCCGGGCCGGGGCTACCCGCTCCGAGCCGGACTCGTCGTGGCGCTCGAGCCCTGGTTCCTGCAGACGACGGATCAGCTCATCACCGACCCGGATGGCTGGACGCTGCGCGCCGCCGACGGCTCGCGGGGCGCCCACTCGGAGCACACGGTCGCCATCACCGAGGCCGGCCCTGTCATCCTGACCGACCGGTCCTGGCTCGGCGTCGACTGATCAGGTCGAGCGCGCGCGAGTGACCACCGCCGAGCGCGGCGGCAGCGACAGCGAACCGCCGGCGCCCTGCGCGCGCTCGTCCGTGCGGAACAGCACCTCGCCGTCCGCAGGCAGCGCGACCTCCTCCGCGGCGAAGTTGACCAGCACTTCGATCGCACCGCGCCGCAGCCGGAACCACCGACGCTCCTCGTCGGCCTCCGCCGCGAGATGGCGGAAGTCGGGATCGTTCAGCTCGGGCACCGAACGGCGCAGCGCGATGAGGTCCCGGTACATCGCGTGGATCCGGGCGTGCACTCCGCTGCCGCTCTCGTCCCAGTTCAGCTTCGACCGCGAGAAGGTCTCCGGGTCCTGGGGATCGGGGACGACGGATTCGTCCCATCCCATCTTCTCGAACTCCGCCTTCCGGCCCTTCGCCGTCGCCTCGCCGAGTTCGGGCTCGGGGTGCGAGGTGAAGAACTGCCAGGGCGTCGAAGCCGCCCATTCCTCGCCCATGAAGAGCATCGGCGTGAACGGCGACAGCACCGTCAGCACGGCGGCGATCGCGAGGCCGCCCTCGTCGAGTGTCTGCGACAGCCGATCGCCTTCGGCACGGTTGCCGATCTGATCGTGGTCCTGGCTGAATGTCACGAGTCGCCAGGCTGCGAGTCGCGGGTCGATCGGATGGCCATGCTCGCGTCCGCGGAATGACGACCAGGTGCCGTCGTGGAAGAAGCCCTTGGTGGAGGTCTTGACCAGTGCCGAGAGCGAGGCGAAGTCGGCGTAGTAGCCCGAGACCTCGCCGGTGAGGGCGACGTGCAGGGCGTGATGGTAGTCGTCACTCCATTGCGCCGTGAGCCCGTATCCGTCCGCCTCGCGCGGAGTGATCAGGCGAGCGTCGTTCATGTCGGATTCGGCGATGAGGGTGAGCGGGCGTCCGAGGTGGGAGCTGAGGGCATCGACCGCCTCCGCGAGCTCCTGCAGCAAATGCGGTTCGCGGCTGTCTCGAAGCGCGTGGACGGCATCGAGCCGGAGCCCGTCCACGTGATGGTCCCTCAGCCACATCAGCGCGTTGTCGATGATGTAGCGTCGCACCTCGTCTTCGTCGAGGTCGATCGACGACCCCCACGTGTTCGCCTCCGCGTCGCGCAGGTACGGACCGAACTCGGGCAGATAATTCCCGCTCGGGCCGAGATGGTTGTAGACGACGTCCTGGATCACACCGAGTCCGGCCGCGTGGCACGCGTCGACGAAGCGCTGATAAGCCTCCGGGCCGCCGTACGCTTCGTGCACCGCGTACCAGAGCACGCCGTCATAGCCCCAATTGTGCACGCCGTTGAAGGCGTTCACCGGCAGCAGCTCCACGAAGTCGATGCCGAGGTCGACGAGGTGCTCGAGTCGCTCGGCGGCGGCATCCAGCGTCCCCTCCGGCGTGAACGTGCCGATGTGGAGTTCGTAGATCACCCCGCCCGCGAGCTGACGCCCGGTCCACGAGCCGTCGCTCCACACGAAAGAGGTGGGATCGTAGACCGCGCTCAAGGAGTGCACGCCGTCCGGCTGCCGACGCGACCGGGGGTCCGGACGAGCCGTGCCCGACTCGTCGAGAATGAACCCGTAGGCCTCGCCCTGCCGGAGCGTTATCGGGGCTCGCCACCAGCCCCCCTCTCCGGGGGTCATCGCGACGTCCGCACCACGGGCCGGTGCATGCAGCGAGACGCTCTGCGCGCGAGGCGCCCAGACTTCGGGGATCACGTGCGTTCCTTTCCCTTGACAAGAAGAGCGACGGGGTAGAGATCGAGCAGCTCCGCCAGACGGATCGGACCTGTGAACGTTCGACCGGTCAGGACGTCGGTGGCGCCGGCGCCGCTGCTGATGAGCACGGTGTCACCCCAGCTGGATCCGCTGGTGGATCCGCGGCGCGCGAGCCGCACCGGCAGTCGCGTGGCGACCGCGATCGCTCCGCCGCGGTCCACCGCGATCGCGTGCTCGGCGGCGTCGCCCACGACGGTTGCCGGCGCGTACCGGGTGAAGAGCTCCGGGCGGTCTCGTCGCGCTCGCAGCGCCCGCGCGGTGACCAGCAGCTTCGCGGCGCCGGTGCGGTCGACGACGGGTCGCTCCCCCGCGTCGATCCCCGCGAGGAGCCGGCGACGAAGGTCGAAGTCGACCGGCCGCCGGTTGTCGGGATCGACAAGGCTCTGCTCCCACAGTTCGCTCCCCTGGTAGACGTCCGGCACGCCCGGTCCCGTCAGCTGCAGAAGCTTCGCCGAGAGGGAGTTGGACCATCCGGCCGCCTCGATCTCGGCGACGAACGACTCCACGCGGGCCGCCGTCTCGGGAAGGTCGAACGCGGCATCGACCAGCGCGTGCATGCGCGCCTCGAACGCCTCGTCCGGGGCGAGCCACGACGTCGCGTCGCCCGCCTCCCGGGCCGCCTTCTCGGCGTAGGCGTGAAGCCGCTCCCGCGATGCCGGCCACGCGCCGATGATCGCCTGCCACAGCAGGGCATCGAACGGACCGTGCCCGGTGGTCGCGGCATCCGTCAGCTCGTCGAGCACCTCGGCCCAGCGATCGGGGATCTCGGCGAGAACGGCCAGCCGCGCGCGCACGTCCTCGCCCCTCTTGGTGTCGTGGGTCGACAGCGTCGTCATGGACGCCGGCCAGGCCGCCTGGCGCGACGCCTGCGCCGTATGGAACTCGCTCACCGACAGCGCGAACTGCGAAGGGTCGGCCCCGACCTCGGTCAGCGTGCCCAGACGCGTCGCCCGGTAGAAGGCGGTGTCTTCCACGCCCTTGGCCATGACCATGCCGCTCGTCTGCTGGAACCGGAGGGCAGCAGGATGCCGGGGGTCGGCGAGCATCGGCATGACGGCGTCGATCGCCTCGGCGAGATCCGGGCGGTGCCGGCGCGCCGCTGTGGCGGCTGCCTCCAGGTGCTCGGCGCCGGCGGGAAGATACGACCGATACACCGGAAAGCGCGCCAGCAGTTCGGTGAGGACGTCCTCCACGATGCTGTCGCCCTCGACGCCGGCGTCGCGCGCGAGCCGCCGCACCTCGGAGTGCAGGATGCCCTCCGAGATCGCGCGCTTGGTCCCCGCGATCAGCTCCTCCCAGGGCTGGGCCGCGGACACTCCGGTCTTCGCCCGCAGCCGCGCATCCAGTGCATCCAGAACTGTCTCGCCGTCGGGATCGATGAGGACGCGATCGATCTCGGCCAGCGCGTCGTAGCCGGTCGTCCCCTCGGCGGCGAAGAACGCCGGCAGGGCCTCGCCGCGCTCGAGGATCTTCTCCACGAGCACGTAACGACCGCCGGTCAGCTCTTTCAGCCGCTCCAGGTACTCTCCTGGCGCACGGAGCCCGTCGGGGTGGTCCACGCGCAGTCCGTCGGCCAGCTCGTTCTCGAACCACCGCCGCACCTCGGCGTGCGCCTCGTCGAACACCGCGGGGTCCTCCACGCGCACGGCGGCGAGGGACGAGACGCCGAAGAAGCGCCGGTAGTTGAGGTCGGACGCCTCCCGGCGCCAGTTCATCAGCTCGTAGTGCTGCCGGCCGTGCACGGCCAGCACGTCGTCTTCGCCGGCCCCATGGCCTGCGCCGGATCCCGGGGCGAGGGGGAACCGGTGGTCGTAGTAGCGCAGCTCGCCGTCCTCGACGCGGAGTGCACCCGAAGCCGCGGCATCCGCGATGTCTTCTCCCAGCACCGGCAGCCGCACCTTGTCGCCGCCGAACGCCCAGTCGATGTCGAACTTCGAAGCGTGGCGCGAGGCGCGCCCGTGTGTGAGCACATCCCACCACCACGGGTTCTCGTCGGCCCGGGCGACACCGACGTGGTTGGGAACGATGTCGATCAGGATGCCGAGGCCCGCCGCGCGGAACGCGCGGGCTGCGCGCTCGAGCCCTTCCGGACCGCCGCGCGACGAGTCCACCCGGGTCGGGTCGACGACGTCGTAGCCGTGGTCCGACCCCTCTGACGCCGCCAGAAGGGGGGAGAGGTAGACCCAGTCGACCCCGAGATCACGCAGATAGTCGCTCAGAGCGGCGGCATCATGCAGTGTGAAGCCCGGGCGCACCTGCAGCCGGTACGTGGACGTGGGGTGACTCATGATCGTTTCCGCCCTCACCTGCTTGCGCTCTTCAGCTGCTCGCCTCGGCCCGCGGCGCCGCGCCGCGCACCTCGTCCGCACCCGCCACGGTGTTGACCGAGAGGGAGGCCGCGACGGAGTGATCGACCTCGCGGTCCGGAAGCTCGTGCTCGCGCAGCACCATGAGCGACCTCGCAGGGAGCGACAGCGTCGCCCCCGGAGCCACCGGCTCGGTGTCGGCGAACTCGCCCGCCGTGTCGACGATGACATCCCACTCCGGGCTGAACTCGACGGCGGGGATCAGGAAATCCACCACGTCGTCCCCGGCGTTGAGGAGCACCATGAAGTGCTTGTCCGAGATCTGCTCGCCGCGCCGGTCGCGCTCGCGGATCCCGTCGCCGTTGAGGAAGACGCCGACGGCGCGACCGAAACCGGAGTCCCAGTCCTCCGGCTGCATCTGCGTGCCGTCCGGGCGCATCCAGACGATGTCGGGGATCGGCGCCCCCTCCTCGCGTCGCACCGGACGACCGTCGAAGAACCGGCGCCGACGGAACGTCGGGTGCTCGCGGCGCAGCCGGGCCAGCGCCGCGGTGAATTCGACGAGCGGCTGATCGGGCGCCGACCAATCCACCCAGGTGATCTCGTTGTCCTGCGCGTAGCCGTTGTTGTTGCCCTGCTGCGTGCGCCCCAGCTCATCGCCATGGAGCAGCATGGGCACCCCCTGCGAGAGCATGAGGGTTGCGATGAAGTTGCGCTGCTGGCGCGCGCGGAGCGTGAGCACGTCGGGGTCATCGGTGGGCCCCTCGACACCGCTGTTCCAGGAGCGATTGTCGTCCGCTCCGTCGTTGCCGTCCTCGCCGTTGGCCTCGTTGTGCTTCTCGTTGTACGACACGAGATCGCGCAGTGTGAACCCGTCATGGGCGGTGACGAAGTTGATGGATGCCACGGGCCGGCGCCCGGAATGCTCGTAGAGGTCGGCGGAGCCGGTGAGGCGCGAGGCGAACTCGCCGAGCGTGGCCGGCTCGCCACGCCAGAAGTCACGGACGGTATCGCGGTACTGCCCATTCCACTCCGTCCACTGGGGAGGGAAGTTGCCGACCTGGTAGCCGCCGGGACCGACGTCCCACGGCTCCGCGATGAGCTTGACCTGCGAGACCACCGGGTCCTGCTGCACGAGCTCGAAGAACGTCGCCAGCCGGTCGACCTCGTAGAACTCGCGCGCGAGGGTCGAGGCGAGGTCGAAGCGGAAGCCGTCGACGTGCATCTCGAGCACCCAGTACCGCAGCGAGTCCATGATCAGCTGCAGCGTGTGCGGATTGCCGACGTTGAGGCTGTTGCCGGTGCCGGTGTAGTCGGTGTAGTACCGCTTGTCCTCCTCCAGCCGGTAGTAGGCCTCGTTGTCGATGCCGCGCATCGACAGGGTCGGCCCGAGGTGGTTCCCCTCGGCGGTGTGGTTGTACACGACGTCGAGGATCACCTCGATGCCCGCGGCGTGCAGCGCCTTCACCATCCCCTTGAACTCCTGCACCTGCTGTCCGCGCTCCCCGCTCGAGGAGTACGTGTTCTGCGGTGCGAAGAAGGCGATGGTGTTGTAGCCCCAGTAGTTCGACAGGCCCTTCTCCTGAAGGATGGAGTCGTTGATGAACTGGTGGACCGGCATCAGCTCGATCGCGGTGACCCCGAGCTTCTGCAGATGCTCGATGATCGCAGGGTGCCCGATCGCGCTGTACGTCCCGCGGATCTCCTCGGGCACAGCGGGATGGAGCTTGGTCAAGCCGCGGACGTGGGCCTCGTAGATGAGCGTCTCGGAGTACGGGGTCTTCGGCAGGCGATCGCCGCTCCAGTCGAAGAACGGGTTGACGACGACGCCCATCATCTGCTGATGCGCCGAGTCCTCGTCGTTGCGGGAATCCGGGTCTCCGAAGTCGTAGCCGAACACCGACTGGCCCCACTTCACCTGCCCTTCGACCGCCTTGGCGTACGGGTCCAGGAGCAGCTTGTTCGGATTGAATCGCTTGCCCTCGCCCGGGTCGTTCGGCCCGTAGACGCGGTAGCCGTATCGCTGCCCGGGCTGCACGGTGGGCAGGTAGCCGTGGTGGACGAACGCATCGACGTCGAGGAGCTCGATCCGGGTCTCCTTGCCGCGGTCGTCGAAGAGGCAGAGCTCGACCCGCTCGGCGCACTCGCTGAAAATCGCGAAGTTGGTTCCGTTGCCGTCGAATGTCGCCCCGAGCGGGTAGGGGGAACCGGGCCAGATCTGCATACGACCTCCATATCAGGGGGGCCTTCACACTAGCGGCCCCCACGAAACGGAAGCCGGGGGTGGCGGAATCGGCGTCCCGTGGTCTATGAGAGCGTGCTCGCGGACCTCACATCGCGGGATCCGGGGGTGTGAGAGAAACGTTCGCTCGGGGAAACCGGGCGCGACCCGGAGGTGAAACACCGCGCTCGTAACGTCGCAGGCACCGAGAGACCACCGTCGATCAGGAGCAGCCATGACCAACCCTGACACCGTCAAGAGCCGGAAACATGGCGCTGACGCCGCCGCAACATCGCCCGCGTACCGTGGCGACATGGAGACCGCCCCTGCCCTCGGGACGCATGTCGTCGTCGTAGGCGCGGGCATGGTCGCGCACCGGTTCGTCGAGAGCCTCCTCAGCCGGGCGGGCGAGCAGTGGCGCATCACGCTCATCGGCGAAGAGGATCGGCACCCGTACGACCGGGTGGGGCTCACGGGGTTCTTCGGCGGGGCCACCACCGACGACCTGACTCTCGACCGCAGCGTCTTCGAAGACGAGCGGATCCGGTTCCTGCGCGGCGATGCCGTCTCGCGCATCGACCGCTCAGCTCGACGCGTCACGACCAGGCACGGCACGAGCCTCGCCTACGACCGCCTCGTGCTGGCCACCGGATCGTACGCCGCCAAGCTCGCCGTCGACGGCTTCGGCCTGGAGGGGTGCTTCGTCTACCGCACTCTCGATGACGTGGAACGGCTCCGGTCGTTCGTCCAGCGTCGGAGCGCCGAGCTCGGACGCCCCCTCGTGGGAACCGTCATCGGCGGCGGACTGCTCGGGCTGGAAGCCGCGGGTGCTCTGCAGGGACTGGACGTCGACTGCACGGTCGTGCAGTCGTCCGACCGGCTCATGTCGGCCCAGCTCGATCTTCCCGCGGGCGACGCCCTGCGCCGGCTCATCGAGTCGCGCGGGATCACGGTGAAGACCGGCGCGGTCACGACCCGGCTCGACCCGGACCGCACGGGCCAGGTGACGGGTCTGGAGTTCCGCGACGGCGAGTACGCGCGCACCGATGTCGTGGTGTTCACGGTCGGCGTGCGGCCACGCGACGAGCTCGCCCGCGCGGCCGATCTCGAAGTCGACCCGCGCGGGGGCGTGCTGATCGACGCCGGCTGCCAGACATCCGACCCGCGCATCCTCGCCATCGGCGAGGTCGCGAACTACGACGGCGCATGCGTCGGCCTGGTGGCCCCCGGCTACGCCATGGCCGAGGTCGCCGCCACCCGCCTGCTCGGCGGAGAGGCGAGCTTCCCCGGCTACGACCTGTCGACGAAGCTCAAGCTCTCGGGTGTCGATGTGGCCAGCTTCGGCGACGCCTTCGCCGAGACGCCCGGCGCCCTGGACGTCGTCTACGCCGATCCCGTAGCGGGTGTGTACAAGAAGCTGGTGCTCTCGGACGACGCCAAGACGCTCCTGGGCGGGATCCTCGTCGGCGACGCATCGGCTTACGGCGCCCTGCGCCCCCTCGTCGGCGGCGCGCTCGGCGGCGACCCCGCCGCCTACCTGATGCCGGAGGGCGGCGTCGCCGCTCCCACCGGCGACCTCCCCGACGAGGCGCTGGTGTGCTCGTGCAACAGCGTCACGGCAGGCACCATCCGAAGTGCCGTGCACGATGAGGGGTGCACGGATGTCGCGGACGTGAAGGCCTGCACGAAGGCCGGTGCGGCATGCGGATCGTGCGTGATGATGGTGAAGAAGATCGTCGGCAGCGAACTGGCGAAATCCGGCGCCGCCCTCAGCAACGCCATCTGCGAGCACTTCGACATGTCGCGGCGGCAGCTGTTCGACGCCGTCCGCGTATCTGGCCTCGCCACCTTCAGCGCCGTCATCGAGCGCTTCGGAACCGGGCGCGGGTGCGATATCTGCAAGCCCGCACTCGCCAGCATCCTGTCGACGCTGGTGCGCGGACACGTGCTCGACGGCGAGAACGCCACTCTTCAGGACACCAACGACCACGTCATGGCCAACCTGCAGAAGGACGGCAGCTACTCGGTCGTGCCGCGCATCCCCGGAGGTGAGATCACCCCGGAAGGGCTCCTGGTCATCGGGCAGGTGGCGAAGGACTTCGGGCTCTACACGAAGATCACCGGCGGCCAGCGCATCGACATGTTCGGGGCGCGGCTGGAGCAGCTTCCCGACATCTGGAAGCGCCTCGTCGAAGCCGGCTTCGAGTCCGGTCACGCCTACGGCAAGTCGCTGCGCACCGTGAAGTCCTGCGTCGGGTCGACATGGTGCCGGTACGGCGTGCAGGACTCGGTCGGGATGGCCGTCCAGCTCGAGCTCCGCTACCGCGGCCTGCGGTCCCCGCACAAGATCAAGCTCGGCGTCTCGGGATGCGCGCGCGAGTGCGCCGAGGCACGGGGCAAGGACGTCGGCGTGATCGCCACCGAGGCCGGCTGGAACATGTACGTCGGCGGCAACGGCGGATTCACCCCCCGCCATGCGGTGCTCCTGGCCGAAGGCCTCAGCGACGACGAGCTGCTCACGGCCATCGACCGGTTCCTGATGTACTACATCTTCACGGCCGACCGCCTGCAGCGCACGGCCCCGTGGTTCGAGGACCTCGACGGCGGGGTGGAGGGGCTCCGCGCGGTCATCTTCGACGACAGCCTCGGCATCTGCGGCGACCTCGACGCCGCCATGGCGGCCCACATCGGCGCCTACGAGGACGAGTGGAAGGCGACGCTCGAAGACCCCGACAAGCTGCGGCGCTTCGCATCGTTCGTGAACGCGCCCACCACCCCCGACCCCTCGCTCGCCTACACCGCAGAGCGGGGTCAGCCCCGTCCTGCGACCGAAGGCGAGCGCACCGACTCGCGCGTCCTCGTCGCGGGCACGACCCTGGAGGTGCGCCGATGACCCTCGTCGATCCAGACACCACGGAGTACATCGCCCCGGCCGGCTGGGTGCGCGTGTGCGCACTCGACGACCTCGAGATCGAGCGCGGCCGCGCGGCGCTGCTGGGCGGCACCCAGATCGCCCTCTTCCTGCTTCACGGTCGGGAAGGGACAAGCGGACGCGTTCACGCCGTGTCGAACTTCGACCCGTACAGCCGCGCGAACGTCATCTCCCGCGGCATCGTCGGTACGCGACAGGACGCCCCGACCGTGGCCTCGCCCATGTTCAAGCAGGTCTTCGACCTGAGGACGGGCGCCTGCCTGGACACGCAGGGCAAGGAGCCGCGGTCGCTGCAAGTGTGGCCGGTCGCCCTCGACCAGGGGCACGTGCTCGTGAGCTGGGACGGTGAGCGATGACGCGGCAGGGCAGGATGGGACGCGTGGATCTCGTCGGCGGCGGCCCCGGACCCGTCGATCTCATGACGGTCCGTGCCTGGCGGCTGCTCGCCGAGGCGGACGTCGTGGTGATGGACCGCCTGGGTCCCACCGACATCCGCTCCCACCTCGCACCGGATGTCGAGATCATCGACGTCGGCAAGCTCCCGGGGCATCACCCCGTCCCGCAGCACGAGATCAACGCGATCCTGGTCGACCGGGCCCGCAGCGGCAAGCGCGTCGTCCGCCTGAAGGGCGGAGATCCGTTCGTCTTCGGCCGAGGCGGGGAGGAAGTGGCCGCGTGCGTCGCGGCGGGTGTTCCCGTCGATGTCGTTCCCGGCGTCACCAGTGCCGTCGCCGTCCCCGAAGCCGCGGGCATCCCCGTGACCCACCGCGGGATCGCCTCCGCGGTCCACATCGTCAACGGCCAGTCCGAGGTGACCCCCGCCACACTCGCGGCGCTCGGCGATGCCGCCGTGACCACGGTCATCCTGATGGGGGTCGGCGCCCTCCCGCGTCTGGTGGCCGACGCGCTGCGCGCCGGCGTGCCGGGATCCCGCCCGGTGGCGATCGTCGAGCGCGGGCACCACGCCGACCAGCGCACGACGCGCACCACGCTGGGTGCGGTGGTCCTCGAGGCGGGACGCATCGGCGTGCGCAACCCGGCCGTCGTCGTCGTCGGCGACGTCGCCCGCGCCGGTCTGCTGATCCCCGACCTCCTCCCCGAGCATGCGCTGGCGGGTGACACCTCCCTGTGAGCTCCACCCACGAACGGCCCGTCCTCTCGGCGGCACTGGACGGCTGCACCATCGTGATCGCGGTCGATCGGCGCTCGTCCGAGCTCGCGGCCGCCCTCGAGCGGCACGGAGCGCAGGTGCGCCACGCCCCCGCGCTCACGATCGTGCCCCATATCGACGACGATGCGCTGATCGCGGCGACGCGCGAGCTCATCTCCCGCGCTCCCGACATCGTCGTGGTCACCACGGGTGTCGGATTCCGCGGATGGATGGAGGCCGCCGACGAGGCGGGGCTCCTCGACGAGCTGCAGGAAGCGCTCGCCGGTGCCCAGATCGTGGCTCGCGGGCCCAAGGCGCGAGGCGCCATCCAGCAGGCCGGGCTCACTGCCGACTGGGTCGCCGAGTCCGAGACGTCGACCGAGCTCGGCGAGTACCTCCTCGCCGAAGGCGTCGGCGGCCGCAGGATCGCGGTTCAGCATCACGGCTCGGGCGCCGACGGACTCGACGAGCTCTTCGAGGGCGCCGACGCCGACGTGGTCAGTCTGACCGTCTATCGCTGGGGCCCGCCGCCCGATCCGGCCGTCGTCTCGCGCTCGGTGACGACGACCGCTCAGGGCGAGGTCGACGCCGTGCTGTTCACGTCCGCACCGGGTGCCGCGGAATGGATCGCCGCTGCCCGTCGCGAGGGCGTGCTCTCCGACATCGTGGAGCTCACGACCCACGGTCGGCTGCTGATGGCCTCGGTAGGCCCCATCACCGCCGCTCCGCTGCGCAGCGCCGGCATCGAGCCGCTCGTGGCGGAGCGGGGCCGCCTCGGCTCGCTCGTCCGTGCGGTGGTCACCCACTTCGGCGGCGGGCACGCCGCTTCGCTGCCGACGGTGGCGGGGCGACTGGAGCTTCGCAGCAGCGGCGTCGTGATCGACGGTCGCCACGTGCCACTGTCACGCACGGGGATCGACATCCTCGCCGCGCTCTTCGACGCGGGCGGCGGCGTCGTCTCGCGGCCCCGGCTGCAGAACGCACTCCCCCGGTCGGGAGAGAACACGCACGCCGTCGAGATGGCGGTCGCGCGTCTGCGTGAGGCGATCGGGGCGCCCGAGCTCATCAAGACCGTGGTCAAGCGCGGCTATCGGCTCAACGTGCTCGATCCGTCCGAAGCCCCGGCCTGACGGAGATCGTCCGGCGCTCAGTCGGTGGCACCGCCGGCGTGCTCCTCGATCCCGAGCAGATCCGGACGGTGCGCGCGCGTGCGCTGCAGGCTCTGATCCCGGCGCCACGCCGCGATCGCGCCGTGATTGCCGCTGAGAAGCACCGGAGGTACCTCGAGGTCGCGCCAGACCGCGGGCTTCGTGTAGCTCGGGTATTCCAGCATCCCGAGTTCGTGCGACTCCTCGACCAGGCTCTCGGGGTTGCCGACCACGCCCGGGATCAGCCGCGAGACCGCCTCGATGACCGCCATCGCCGCGACCTCGCCGCCGTTGAGGACGTAGTCCCCCAGGCTCACCAGGCGTACCCGGCCGCGCTCTGCGTAGTGGTCAACGACGCGCTGATCGATTCCCTCGTACCGTCCGCACGCGAAGACGAGGTGGCTCTCCTGCGCCAACTGCCGTGCCAGGGGCTGCGAGAACAGCTCGCCGGCCGGCGACGGCACGATGAGCACGGCGTCGTCATCGAGGAGTGCGTCCAGCGCCTCGCCCCACGGCTCCGGCTTCATGACCATCCCGGCGCCGCCTCCGTAAGGCGTGTCGTCCACGGTGCGGTGGCGATCGTGCGTCCAGGTCCGCAGATCGTGGACGTGCATGTCGAGGATGCCGCGGTCCCGGGCCTTGCCGATGAGCGAGACGCCGAGCACATCGAAGAACGTCGGAAAGATCGTGACGATGTCGACGCGCATGGTCTCGAGACTACAACCGGGCCGCGGGCGCACCCGCCCGGCCGCCGGCGCCGGACGGCGTGTTTCGAACGCATGACGGGAGGCTAACCACGCCGGCCGACGGCCCGTGAGAGGGAAGTGACCGAGAGGTAACCACGGGGGTCTCGGGCCGGAAACACCCCGTACATAACGTGAAGTCATACTCACCCTCAGGGAGGCGTCATGACCACGACCGTCACTCCGTCCACGACGGATGCCGCAGCTCCACCCCCCACCACCGCGCCGGCCGGCACCTCCGGCTCCGTCACTCTCACCCACCGCCCCGGTCGCTGGATCGATGGCTGGAATCCCGAGGACGGCGACTTCTGGAAGTCGCGGGGCCGCGCGATCGCCCGCCGCAATCTGGGCTGGTCGATCTTCGCCGAGTTCCTCGGATTCATCATCTGGCAGCTGTGGAGCATCGTCGTCGTGATGCTGCCCGCTGCGGGCTTCCAGCTCACCAGCTCTGAGTCGTTCTGGCTCATCTCGCTTCCCAGCCTCGTCGGCGCGACGCTCCGCTTCCCGTACACGTTCATGGTCGCCATCTTCGGAGGCCGCAACTGGACGATCGTCTCGGCAGGTCTGCTGCTCATCCCGGCCGTGCTCCTCGGAATCGTCGTGTCGAATCCCGAGACCCCGTTCGGAATTCTGCTGCTGGTGGCCGCTCTCGGCGGCGTCGGCGGCGGCAACTTCGCCAGCTCGATGGCGAACATCACCTACTTCTTCCCTCAGCAGGAGAAGGGCTGGGCGCTGGGCCTGAACGCGGCCGGCGGGAACCTCGGCACGTCGGTCGCCCAGTTCGCCGTGCCGATCGCCGTGACCATCGGAGCCGGCGCGACCCTCAACATCTCACTGGCCGGCTGGATGTGGATACCGCTGATCCTGCTGGCGATGTGGGGTGCGTGGCGCTACATGGACAATCTGTCGTCGGCCACGGCGGACTTCGCCGGCTCCGCGGCGGCCCTGCGTGAACCGCACCTGTGGCTCATGGCCGTGCTGTACATCGGGACGTTCGGCTCGTTCATCGGGTTCGCCAGTGTCTTCCCCAAGCTCATCGCGGATCAGTTCCCGGAGTTCTCGACGCTTCAGGTCGGTCAAGCCGCCGTCTCGCTGGCGTTCCTGGGGGCCCTCGTCGGGTCGCTCGCCCGCCCGTACGGCGGGAAGCTCGCCGATCGCTTCGGCGGGGCGCGGGTGACGGTGTGCGCGTTCGCGGTGATGGCCCTGGGCGCGCTCGGCCTGATCTGGACGCTCCCGCTCCAGAGCTTCTGGGTGTTCCTGGGCTGCTTCCTGGTGCTCTTCGCAGCCACCGGCATGGGCAACGGGTCGACGTACCGCATGATCCCGAGCATCTTCGCGGCGCGGGGCCTGGCCCGGGGCATCGCACCGGGCACCCCCGATGCGATCAAGGTGCAACGCAAGTCGGCGGCCGCGCTCGGGCTCATCTCGGCGATCGGCGCCTACGGCGGCTTCCTCGTCCCGCAGGTGCTGAACGCCTCGCAGCTGTCGACCGGCGGCTACACGGCCGCGTTCTACGGCTTCGTCGCCGCCTACGTCGCCCTGCTGCTGGTCACACTGCTGGTGTACGTCATCCCGCGGGCCTCGCTCGCCCATCAGCGCATCTAGATCCCGCGACGCCAGAAGGAGCGGATGCCTCACCCCGAGGCATCCGCTCCTTCTTCGGCTGCGGCGGGAGGCGCTGTCAGTAGACGTCGCGGGCGTACCGCTTGTCGGTCACGAGACGCTGCTTGTACTCCATCGCCGCCTCCTCCGACATGCCGCCGTGCTGCTGGATGATCGCCAGGAGCGCCTGATCGACGTCCTTCGCCATCCGGATCGCGTCGCCGCACACGTAGAGGTGGGCGCCGTCCTCGAGCCAGCGCCACACGTGCGCTCCGTGCTCGCGCATGCGGTCCTGCACGTAGATCTTCTGGCGCTGATCCCGCGAGAACGCGAGATCGAGCCGCGTGAGCAGGCCGTCCTCCCGCATCGCCTCGAACTCGTCGCGATAGTAGAAGTCGCTCGCCTCGTGCTGCTCGCCGAAGAACAGCCAGTTGCGGCCGGTGTGGCCGTCGGCGCGCCGGTCGTGCAGGAATCCTCGGAACGGGGCGACGCCGGTGCCTGGTCCGACCATGATCATCGGCACGTCCGAGGCGCGGGGCGGGCGGAAGCCCGGCGACCGCTGCAGGAAGACCGGTGCCGCACTGCCGTCGCCGTCGGCCAGGAAGGACGAGCACACGCCGCCCCTCGCCCGTCCCGCCTCCGTGCGGAAACGCACCACCGAGACGGTGAGCTCGACCGTGTCGCGGTCGGCCTTGGGACTCGAAGAGATCGAGTACTGCCGCGGCTGGAGACGCTTGAGAGCCGCCACCCACTCGCCGGCGGATGCGCGCACCGGGAAGTCGCGCACGATGTCGACGGACTGCAGGCTCCAGAGGAACTGTTCGAGCCTGCCCTTGTTCTCCCGGCGCAGGAGTCCCGCGAGCGTGCTGTCGCCGCTGCGATCGGCGACGAACCGGAGGAAGTCCGCATGGGGCTTCGTGAGGTCCAGACGGTGGCGCAGCGCGTCGATGAACGTGCGCTCCTCCCCGTCGATCTCGACGACCGTTCCCGGCGCGATGCCGGTCGCGTCCAGCCACTCGGCCACGACGCCCGGGCTGTTCGCGCAGACCACGCCGAGGGCGTCGCCCGCCTCGTACACGGCGCCGGAGTCGGCGATGTCGAACCCCAGCCGACGCACCTCCTTCTGCGACCCGTGCCCGCTGAGGAGCTCGTTCCGCACGAGGGCGGCACGCACGGGGTTCGCGCGGGTGAACAGTCGCCGGGTCGCCGGAGCGGCGTCCACGGCGGTGGCCGGGGACGCGGCATCCGCTCCCTCGAGGAGAACGTCGAGGGCCTGCGCGAGCCAGGCGGCCGCGTGCTCTTCGAAGTCGGGTTCCAGATCCACGCGCGCCATGAGGGGCGTCGCGCCGAGCTCTCTCAGTCGATCGTCGATCTTGCGCCCGTGCCCGCAGAAGTCGTCGTAGTTCGAGTCGCCCATCGCCAGGACGGCGTAGCGCAGCTCCGACAGCGAGGGCGCTCCCTCGGCAGACAGCTCGTTCCAGAAGCCGGCGCCGTTGTCGGGCGGGTCGCCGTCGCCGAAGGTCGAAGTGATGACGAGGAGCCGCCGTACCGCGGCCAGCTCCGGCGGCCGGAGGTCTGCCATGCTCACCGCGCGCGCCGCGAGACCGCGAGCTTTCAGCGCAGCCCCCACCGTGGCGGCGAACTCCTCGGCGTTGCCGGTCTGTGACGCCCACAGCACGACCACCTCATCCGCGGCGGACTCCGAGGCATCCGCCGATCCCGCGACCGACGTGCGCGAGTACGCGCCGGCGAGCACGCCGTCGAACCACGCCCGGGTGAGGGCCGCGAGGGGCGCCTCGGCGGGAAGGACCGGCACGGTGCCGGCGGCCGGCGGGCCGGAGCGCACGCTCGAGAGGAACCCGGCGAGGTACGCACCCTCTGTGTCGGAGAGCGTCGGCACCGCGCCGATGTCGACGCCGGCACGCGCGAGCGCGCGCTCGGCGGAAGCGGGATCGCCGGCGGCCGGCGGTGCTGTCGCCGCGCCGCCGTCGGCCTCGACCGCCGATGCGGGTCCCACTCGCCGCAACGTCACCGCGGCGTACTTCAGCTCGGGCTGCGCCGAGAACTCGTCCACCGCGTCGCTGGTGACGGCGTTGACCGTCACGTATTCGCCATGCTCGTCGTTCCAGTGGAACGGTGCGAACAGGTTGCCGGGCCGCACGCGGTCGCTCACCACCGCCGGTGCCACGAACCGACCGCGTCTGGACGAGACCTCGATCTCATCCCCGCCGACGATGCCGTGGCGGGCGGCGTCGTCGGGGTGCACCTCGAGGAACGGCCCCGGATTGAGCCTGGTCAGCTTGGCCACCTTGCCGGTCTTCGTCATGGTGTGCCACTGATGCTGCAGGCGCCCGGTGTTGAGAACCCAGGGGTAGTCGTCATCCGGCAGCTCGGCAGGCGCCAGGTGCGGTCGAGGCAGGAACTGTGCGCGCCGGGACGGCGTGGCGAACGCGAGGTCGGGTGCATCGCCATCATCGCCGACGTGCAGCGTCTGGCTCACACCGTCGTTGACGTACCGGATCGGATGCCGGGTCTCCGTGTCGCCGGGCGGCGCCGGCCACTGCACCGGGGTCTCGCGCAGGCGCTCGTACGTCACCCCGCGCAGGTCCCATCCGGTCTGCGGGTTCCAGAAGCGGCGGATCTCGTCGAAGACCTCTTCGGCGGAGCCGTAGGCGAAGCCGTCCTCGAAGCCCATGGCCCGCGCGACACGGCAGATCATCAGCCAGTCGGGCAGTGCGTCGCCCGGCGCGGTAAGGACTTCCTGCACGAGCGTCAGCGTGCGATCGCTGCTGACGGTGACGCCGTCGGATTCGACCCAGAGCGTGGCGGGCAGAAGGATGTCGGCATAGGCGTTGGTCGCGGTCTCGGTGTAGACATCCTGCGCGATCACCAGCTCCGCCCGCTCGAGCGCTTCGATGACCGTGCGCCGGTTCGCCACGGAGGCGACGGGGTTGGTGCAGATGATCCACGCGGCCTTGATCTCGCCGTCGGCCATGCGCCGGTACATGTCGATCGTGCCGCTGCCGGCCTCGGCGCGGATCGCGCCCGGTTCCAGCTCCCACACCTGTTCGACGAATGCGCGATCCGCCGGGCTGAAAACCGCCCGCTGCCCGGGCAGACCCGGACCCATGTAGCCCATCTCGCGGCCGCCCATCGCGTTGGGCTGTCCCGTCAGTGAGAACGGTCCGCTCCCCGGGCGGCAGATGGCGCCGGTGGCCAGATGCAGATTGCAGATGGCGTTGGTGCTCCACGTGCCGTGCGTGGACTGGTTCAGACCCATCGTCCACAACGTCATCCACTCGCCGGCCTCACCGATCCATCTCGCCGCGGTGCGGATGTCGTCCTCAGCCAGTCCGGTGATCTCGGCGACCCGCGCCGGCGGGTAGTCCGCGAGGAACGCGGGCATCTGCTCCCACCCCTCGGTGTGCGCGGCGATGAACGACTCGTCGATGTCGCCCGCCTCCACGAGCAGGTGGAGCAGGCCGTTCAGCAGCGCGAGATCGGTGCCGGGGGCGATCTGCAGGTAGAGGTCGGCTCGCTCCGCCGTCGCGGTCCGGCGAGGATCCACGACGATGAGGCGCGCCCCCTGCTTCAGCCGATCGGCCATGCGCAGGAAGAGGATGGGATGGCAGTCCGCCGCGTTCGACCCGATGACGAAGAAGAGGTCGGCACGGTCGAAGTCCTCATACGAGCCGGGCGGCCCGTCGGCGCCGAGCGACTGCTTGTAGCCGGTTCCGGCCGAGGCCATGCACAGCCGCGAGTTCGACTCGAGGTGGATGCCGCGGACGTATCCCTTGACGAGCTTGTTCGCGAGGTACTGCGCCTCCACGCTCATCTGCCCCGAGACGTAGAGCGCGATGGCATCGGGCCCGTGCTCGTCGAGGATCGCACGCAGCCGCCGTCCGGCGTCCGTCACCGCCGCGTCGAGAGGCACCGGCACGGCGTCCTCGCCGCGGGCGCGCCGCACGTGCGCCGACGTCATCCGGCCCGGCGCCGCCATGAGCTCGGCGTGCGTGGCGCCCTTGGTGCAGAGACGTCCATGGTTGGTCGGGTGCGTCGCGTCGCCCGCCACCTTCGAGATCGTGAGCGGATGCCCCGGCCCCGCGGGTGTGGCGGTGACGGTGACGCCGCAGCCGACGCCGCAGTAGGAGCACACGGTCTTGACGGTGCTGAGCGGCAGAGGCGCACCGGAGTGCGCCTCGTCGGACGGCCGGGTGACCGGCTGCCCGGAACGACCTGCTGCACCCATGCCCCCGATGATCCGGCACGGAGGTTCCGGGACCTTTCCCGCCGTGTTTCCCGCAGGTCACATCTGCTGCACGCGGGGCGACCGCGCGAAGTGAGCGGCGGTCAGTCCTCGTCCGGCGCGCCGGCGCCCTCTGTGTCGGATTCCGCGCGCGGTGCGGGCTCGTCGCCCGCCTCGGCGGGAAGATCCTCGAACAGACCGGCCGGCGGCGTCACGACGACACGGCCACCGGGGACATCCACCTCGGGGACAATCGCCTTGACGAACGGCACCAGGATCTCATCGTCGCTCGAGCCGGCGGCCGGCCGCACGATGAGCAGGTCCTGCGCGGGGAGGTGATCGACGCGGACGACGCGGCCCACGACAGCACCGTCGCGCACGACGTCGAGGCCGACGAGCTGGTGGTCGAACCAGGCGTCGTCTTCGGTGGGGGCCGCCTCGGGATCCTGGTCGACCCACAGGATGGCGCGGACGAGCTCTTCGGCACCGGCGCGATCGTCCACGCCTTCGAAGAAGGCGACGGGATGGGTGTTCATCCACCGGAACTCGCGAACGGTCAGCGGCTTGCCGTGCCATGGAGACGACTCGGGCACCTGCAGGGTGAACGTGGCGCCCGGGACGAAGCGCCCCTCGGGGTCGTCGGTGTAGAGCTCGAGCTTCAAGGCGCCCTTGAGTCCGTGCGCCTTGACCAGTCGGCCGACGCGGAGCTGCGTCTTGCCGACGGGTGCGGGAACTTTCGCGGGCTTCGATGCAGCGTCCTGCTGCGCCTCGCGGTCTTCTTGCGACACCTCAGTCGTCCGCGACGTCGACGCGGACGCGGCGCCCGTCCCCGAGGGCGCTGATCAGGGTGCGCAGGGCCCTGGCCGTACGGCCGCCGCGCCCGATCACGCGACCCCGGTCATCGGGGTGGACGTGAACCTCGAGGACATCGCCGCGAGGGGATGTCGAGGAGTCGATGCGGACGTCATCCGGGTGATCGACGATCCCCTTGATGACGTGCTCGAGCGCGGCGGCGAGCAACGGACTACGCCTCGGTGGACTCGGCGGCCGCGTCGGTCGCCTCGTCGGCGGGAGCCTCGACGGGCTCCGCCTTCTTCTCGGCCTTGGGCTTGACGACCGACTTCTTGGCACCGTCGATCTCGAACGCCGGCTTGGCCTCGGCGGTCTTCACCGTCGAGACGGCGTTCTTGTCGCCCTTGAAGGTTCCCCAGTCGCCGGTCAGCTTGAGGATGGCACGCACCTGCTCGGTCGGCTGGGCGCCGACGCCGAGCCAGTACTGCGCACGCTCGGAGTCGACCTCGATGAACGAGGGCTCCTCGGTGGGGTGGTACTTGCCGATCTCCTCGATGACACGACCATCGCGCTTGGTGCGCGAGTCGGCCACGACGATGCGGTAGTAGGGCGCACGGATCTTGCCGAGGCGCTTGAGACGGATCTTGACAGCCACGATTCTCCTGAATGTGTGGAAGGAACGAACCTTGTCGCCTGGAGCGTGGGGTGCACACCCGGCGGAAGCTCTGAGGAGGAACGACGCGCTGGATAGAGGGTCGAGCGGTCGGTCCGACCCTCTATTCTGCCAGATGACGAACCGTGCTGCGAACCGACCGGGGCTGACACCGTCGCATGCCAGACTGTGCGAATGACGGTGCCCTTCGCGACATCATCCCGTTCCTCGGTCGGGCTCGAGTGGGAGATCATGCTCGCCGACGCTGAGACCGGCGACCTGCTCCCCCGCGCTCCCGAGGTCCTCGACGCCGTGGAGGAGTCCACCGCCCTCGAGCGGTTCACGGTCACGGGCGAGCTGCTGACCAACACGGTGGAGGTCACCAGCGGCGTCGGCGACACCGTCGCCGCGGCAGTCGACGACATCGCCGATGCGATCATCGCCGTGCGCTCCTACACCGACCCGCACGGCATAGAGCTTCTCTGCGCCGGCAGCCACCCGTTCGCCCAGTGGTTCCAGCAGAGCGTCACCGACAAGACGCGCTACCACAAGCTCATCGAGCGCACCCAGTGGTGGGGACGCAACATGATGATCTGGGGCATCCACGTTCACGTCGGTGTGGAGGACGTCAACAAGGTCTTCCCCATCATCAACGCCCTGTCGGTCTACCTGCCGCACCTCCAGGCGCTGTCGGCGTCCAGTCCGTTCTGGGCGGGTGAACGGACGGGCTACGCCTCGAACCGGGCGCTGGTCTTCCAGCAGCTTCCGACCGCCGGGCTTCCGTGGCCGCTCGAGAACTGGGCGCAGTTCGAGTCGTACATGGACGACATGGTGCGCACCGGCGTCATGGAGGATGCGACCGAGGTGCGGTGGGACATCCGTCCGGCTCCGCGCTGGGGCACCATCGAGGTGCGGGCCTGCGACGGGATGTCGACGCTGCCCGAGCTCGCGGCAGTGTCCGCCCTGATCCAGGTGCTGGTCGAGCACTTCTCGCGCCGCCTCGACGAAGGGCTGCCGCTCGAGACGATCCAGCCCTGGTTCATTCGCGAGAACAAGTGGCGCGCCGCGCGGTACGGACTCGACGCCCGCGTCGTCGTCGATCATCTCGGTACCCAAGTGCCGGTCGTCGATCACCTGCGTGAGACCCTCGCCGAGGTGGCAGACATCGCGGTCGAGCTCAAGTGCGCCCGCGAGCTGGAGGCGATCGAGACCACGCTCACCCAGGGTGCGAGCTACTCGCGCCAGCTCGCGGTGGCCGAGGCCTCGGGCGGCGACCTGCGCGCGGTCGTGCGGCACCTCGTCGGCGAATTCCGCTCCGGACCCACCCTGCGCGAGCACCTGGCCGCCAGCGCGTGAGGCCGTAGCCGCACGCGGGGAGTCGAGTCAGCCGCGGCCGAGGAGCTTCTGCAGCTCTGCCAGGTCGGCCTCGGTCGGGGCGCCCTTCGCGCCGCCCCCACCCAGGCCGAAGCCCGAACCGGTGGGCGCCGGAGCCTCCGCCGCGATGCCGGCGTTCTCGGCGGCGCGCTTGGCGGGGTTGCCCGACCGTGAGCCCTTCGCCTTCTGCTGCTTGCCACGCTTCGACGACGCGCCGGGCCGCCCGCCGCCGGGGATCGGACCCATGCCGGGGATGTTCGGCACCCCGCCGCGAGCGACGGTCTTCATCATCTTCGCCGCCTGGTCGAACCGCTGGACGAGCTGGTTCACGTCGGTCACCGTCATGCCCGAGCCCCGCGCGATGCGCAGACGGCGCGAGCCGTTGAGCACCTTCGGATTGCGGCGCTCACCGGGCGTCATCGAGCGGATGATGGCCTCGGTGCGGTCGATCTCCCGCTCGTCGAAGTTCTCGAGCTGCTCCTTCATGGACCCCATGCCCGGGAGCATCCCGAGCATCTTCTTCATGGAGCCCATCTTCTTCATCTGCTGCATCTGCTCGAGGAAGTCCTCGAGCGTGAAGGTCTCGCTCGCCAGCTTCTCGGCGACCTTCATCGCCTCTTCCTCGTCGAACGCCTGCTGAGCCTGCTCGATGAGGGTCAGGATGTCGCCGAGGTCGAGAATGCGCGACGCCATGCGGTCGGGGTGGAACGCCTCGAGGTCGTCGAGGCCCTCGCCCGTGGACGCGAAGATGATGGGGCGTCCGGTGACCGACGCGACGGAGAGCGCCGCGCCGCCGCGCGCGTCGCCGTCCAGCTTGGACAGCACGACGCCGGTGAAGTCCACGCCTTCCTGGAAGGCCTTCGCCGTGTTGACGGCGTCCTGACCGATCATCGCGTCGATGACGAAGAGGACCTCGTCGGGGTCGGTCGCCTTGCGGATGTTCGCGGCCTGCTTCATGAGCTCGGCGTCGACGCCGAGTCGTCCGGCCGTGTCGATGATGACCACGTCGTGCTGCTGTCGGCGCGCGACCTCGACACCGTCGCGCGCAACTCGCACCGGGTCGCCGACACCGTTGCCCGGCTCCGGGGCGTAGATCGCCGCGCCCGCGCGCTCGGCCACCACCTGAAGCTGGTTGACCGCGTTCGGACGCTGCAGGTCGGCCGCGATGAGGAGCGGGGTGTGGCCGTCCTTCTCGAGCTGCCTGGCGAGCTTGCCCGCGAAGGTCGTCTTGCCCGAGCCCTGGAGGCCGGCGAGCATGATCACGGTGGGCGGGTTCTTCGCGAACTGCAGTCGCCGCTGCTCGCCGCCGAGGATCGCCACGAGCTCCTCGTTGACGATCTGCACGACCTGCTGCGCCGGGTTGAGTGCGCGATTGACCTCGTCGCCCAGCGCGCGCTCGCGCACCTTCGCGGTGAACTCCTTGACGACGGGAAGCGCCACGTCGGCATCGAGCAGAGCGCGCCGGATCTCGCGGACCGTCCCGTCGACGTCCGCGGGCGTGAGCTTGCCCTTGGTGCGGAGGTTGCGGAAGGTCTCGGTGAGCCGGTCGGAAAGAGTGCCGAAAGTCGCCATGATCCCCCGATTCTACCGGCGGCCGATACTGCGGACGGCTACGCCGGCCCAAGCTCCTGGAAGAGGGTCAGCTGCAGGTCGGCAGGGCCGCGCAGGCGGGCGTTGATCGATCGCCACGGCGTCTCGCGTGCGGATGCCTCGACCACGGCGCCCGCGCTGCCGAGGCGCCTCTGAGCCGCTGCCGTGTCGTCGACCTCCAGGCCGATGCGGATGCGCTCGCTGGGCGCGTCCCCGTCGGTCTCGACATGGTCGATGAACGCGACCTGCGCAGGATTGGAGAGCTCGAGCGTGGCGCGTCCGGCATCGAGGATCATCACGCGCGCGCCGCCTTCGGCCTCATACGCCTCGCTCTGCGGCATCCCGACTGCATCCCGGTAGAACGCGACCGCCTCGTCGAAGTCGGGCGCGCGCACGACGACGCGCAGCTGCCGCACGGCGCCGTCTGCGGTGCCCACCGGCACTCCGGACGCCGCCTCGGCGGCGCGCTTCAGGAACCGCTCGAGCAAGGTCACCCCGGCGCCGTCATGCGCCCAGGCCTCCACCGCGGCGAGAACGGCTCCTCCCCACGCGGCACCGGCGACCTCCGCGTGGAGACGGTCGGCACCGCCGCGGACGAGATGCTCGGCAACGGCGCGGAGTATCCGGGAGCGACGCACGGACGCTTCGCGCCCCAGCTCGTCCTCGAGGCCCATCGCCGCCGCGTTGACGATGCCCAGCGCAAGGCTGTCGGGAGCGAACCCGTCGGCGATCGCCAGCACCTCCTCCCGCACGGAGGATCCGGAGTCCTGATCGGCGAGCCGCCGCTCGAAGGTGGCGATGCGGTCGTCGAGGCCGGCCCAGAGGATGTCGGACTTCGACGAGAAGTAGTTGAAGAAGCTCGAGCGGCTGACGCCGGCACGCGTGGTGATGTCGGCGATCGACGTCGCCTCGAACCCCTTCTCGAGGAAGAGCTCGCATGCGGCCTCGGCCAGTGTCTCCCTCGACGATGCCTTGGGGCGTCCCACGCGTCCGCTGCTGCTCACGCGGCCACGCTACCGGCCGCGGCGGTTCGCGGCATCCGTCTCGCTGTGGGCGTATTGTTGGACGCGGTTCACTTATCGCCACGAGCGAAGGAGCATGATGCTCGAGATCCAGACGGTCGGCCTCTCGCCCGACCTCGTCCCCTACCTCCAGGGGTGGGACCTGCAACGCAGGGTCCATGCGGACGTCGTTCGCGACGAACGCCCCGACACCCTCCTGCTTCTCGAGCACGAGGCGGTGTACACGGCGGGAAAGCGCACAGAGGCCCACGAGCGGCCGACCGACGGAACGCCCGTCGTCGACGTCGACCGCGGGGGCAAGATCACGTGGCACGGTCCCGGGCAGCTGGTGGGCTACCCGATCGTGCGGCTGCCCGCGCCCGTCGACGTCGTCGCACACGTGCGCCGGCTGGAGCGACTGCTCATCACGGCGCTGGCTGAGCACGGCGTCGACGGCTACCAGGTCGACGGTCGCAGCGGGGTATGGGTGCGCCGGCCGCTCTCCGAAGACAAAGTCGCCGCGATCGGGGTGCGTGTCGAGCGCGGTGTGACGATGCACGGATTCGCGATCAACTGCGACAACACGCTCGCCGGGTTCCGCGGCATCATCCCGTGCGGGATCACGGATGCCGGGGTCACCACGGTGAGCGAGGTCGTCGGAGCGGACGTCGCTCCGCGCGACATCGTCGACACCGTCGGCCGCGTGTTCTCCGCGGAGTACGCGGCGGTGCCGGCGTGAGCGCGTGCGGAACGGGTGCGGCGGCGGCACCGGCGGGCGGGCCGGAAGGACGCAAGCTCCTGCGCCTGGAGGTGCGCAACGCGCAGACGCCGATCGAGCGCAAGCCGGAGTGGATCAAGACCAAGGCGAAGATGGGCCCTGAGTACCAGGCGCTGCATTCGCTCGTGAAGACCGAGGAGCTGCACACGGTCTGCCAGGAGGCCGGCTGTCCCAACATCTACGAGTGCTGGGAGGACCGCGAGGCGACCTTCCTCATCGGCGGATCCCAGTGCACCCGGCGGTGCGACTTCTGCCAGATCGACACCGGCAAGCCTGCCGACTACGACACGGACGAGCCGCGCCGCGTCGCCGAGAGCGTGAGCCGCATGCAGCTGCGCTACGCGACCGTCACCTGCGTCGCACGCGATGACCTGCCCGACGGCGGCGCGTGGCTCAATGCCGAGACGATCCGCCAGATCCACGCGCAGAACCCGAACACCGGCGTCGAGCTGCTCGCGACGGATTTCAACGGGGAGCCGGCGCTGCTGGCCGAGGTGTTCGACGCGCGGCCCGAGGTGTTCGCCCACAATGTCGAGACGGTGCCGCGCATCTTCAAGCGCATCCGGCCGGGGTTCCGCTATGAGCGCTCCCTCGACGTCCTGACGCAGGCCCGCAACGCCGGACTGATCACCAAGTCCAATCTGATCCTGGGGATGGGCGAGGAGCCGGAAGAGGTCGTACAGGCTCTGCGCGACCTGCACGACGCCGGCACCGACATCATCACCATCACGCAGTACCTTCGCCCCACCCCTCGCCACCTTCCGGTCGCTCGCTGGGTGAAGCCGCAGGAGTTCGTCGAGTTCAAGGAGGAGGCCGAGCGCATCGGCTTCCTCGGAGTGCTCGCCGGACCGCTGGTGCGCTCGTCCTACCGCGCGGGGCGTCTGTGGGCGCAGTCGATGGTGTCGAAGGGCCGCGCGATCCCGCCGCATCTCGCCCACATCGCCGAAGGGGCGGAGCAGGGGTTCGCGCAGGCGGTGTGACGACCGGGCGCTCAGTCGGCGCTGGTGACCGAGAGCACGTCGCCGTCCGAGCCGAGATTCACCAGCAGCACGTCGTCGGTCGCGTCGGGGTCGAGGGCGTACTCGAGGACGGCGAACGGGTCGGATCCGCCGTGCTCGTCGGCGAGGATCGTCATGCTCATCAGCTGCAGCGAGCGGATGACGTCGATCTGCACGTCGCCCGAGATGTCGACGAGCGCGTCTTCGAGCGCTTCGCCGAGTCCTTCCTGCTGCTGGAGGATGTACTCGGTCACCTCGCTGGTGCGGTCGTTGAGCTCGTTCACCATCGCGTTGCGGGCGCTGCGGTCGATGTCCTCGAGGGACGAGATGAGGCCGGCAGCCACGTCGAGCGCTGCCTCCGAGACATCGTCCTGGTCGGGCGCGGTGAGATCGACCGTCACGGACTGGTCACCCAGCTCCACGTTCTCGGACCAGAAGATCGATCCGTCGGGCCCTGACTCGAGGAGTCCGAAGTAGTCGTGCTCGATCGCCATATCCCTATGAAACCGCACCGCGGGCCCGGACGCGATACCCGGAGACAGGTGTGGCGCGCATCCGAGCGTCGGACGGATCCCGAATCAGTCGACGAGCGCCGCGGCGAACACGTGCGGCGTGAATCCGGTGAGGTCGCCGATGCCCTCGCCCTGCCCGAGAAGCTTGACGGGAATGCCGGTTCGCTCCTGCACGGCGAGCACGAATCCGCCTTTGGCCGAGCCGTCGAGCTTCGTGAGCACGAGCCCGGTGACGCCGGCGTGCTCGAGGAAGGCCTGCGCCTGCATGACGCCGTTCTGGCCGGTCGTGGCGTCCAGCACGAGCAGCACCTCGCTGATCGGCGCCTGCTTCTCGATGACGCGGCGGATCTTGCCGAGCTCGTCCATGAGGCCGCCCTTGGTGTGCAGCCGCCCCGCCGTGTCGACGAGCACGATCTCGGTGCCGGTGCGCTGGGCGTACTCGATGGTCTGGAAGGCGACGGATGCCGGATCCTGGCCCTCCTGCTGAGGCCGAACGATCGCAGCTCCGCCTCGCTCGGCCCAGGTGGCCAGCTGGTCGACGGCCGCGGCGCGGAACGTGTCGGCCGCCCCGACGACCACGGAGCGGCCGTAGCGCTGCAGGAACTTCGCGAACTTGCCGATCGTCGTGGTCTTGCCCACGCCGTTGACCCCGACGACCAGCACGACCGCCGGCCGCTCCGTGAGGCGGAGGGTCGTGTCGAACTTCGCGAAGTGCTCTTCCAGAGTCTCCTTCAGCATGCGCTGCAGGTCACGAGGATCCGTCGTGCGGTACTTCTCGACCTTCTCGCGCAGCTCATCGACGATCCGCTCGGTGATATCGGGGCCGAAGTCGGCTGTGAGCAGCGCCGTCTCGAGGTCCTCCCACGTGTTCTCATCGATCGTGGGCTTGACGAACATGCCGCGCAGCGCGCGCCCGAGCGACCAGGAACTCTCAGCCATGCACCCAGCCTAGAGTCGGTCAGCTCGCGACGCGGTCGCCGATGCGCTGGCCGACGACCGCGGAGACGCCGTCCTGGCGCATCGAGACGCCGTACAGCGCGTCCGCGATCTCCATCGTGCGCTTCTGGTGGGTGATGACGATGAGCTGGCTGGAGGCGCGCAGCTGCTCGAACACGCCGAGGAGCCGGCCGAGATTCGCATCGTCCAGCGCCGCCTCGACTTCGTCGAGGATGTAGAAGGGGCTCGGCCGCGCCTTGAAGATGGCGGTCAGGAGAGCCACGGCAGCGAGCGAGCGCTCACCACCGGACAGCAGCGACAGCCGCTCGATCTTCTTGCCCACGGGGCGCACGGCGACCTCGATGCCGGTGGTCAGCGGAGATTCGGGATCGGTGAGCGAGATGCTCCCGGTTCCGCCGGGGAACAGGATGGGGAAGACTTCGCCGAACGCCACCTTGGTGTCTTCGAACGCCGCGAGGAAGATCGTCTGCATGCGCTCGTCGAGTTCTTCGATGATCGTGAGCAGATCCTTGCGCGTCTGCGTCAGGTCGGCCAGCTGCTCGGTCATGAACTTGTGACGCTGCTCGAGGGCGGCGAACTCCTCCAGGGCGAGCGGGTTCACCCGGCCCAGCTGACCGAGCTTCCGCTCCGCCTCCTGCAGCCGCCGTCGCTGGCGCGCGCGATCGAAGGCGACCGATCCCGCGGCAGCGGCTTCGGCCACGTCGCCGTCGACGGCGTCGGACACCGCTGCGGAGGCGTCGGAAACGGGCTGATCGGGACCGTATTCCGAAACGAGAATATTCTCGTCGAGGCCGAGTTCGGACTGTACCCGTTCGAGCAGGCCGGTGACGTGCAGGCGCTTCTCGTGGATCTGCAGTTCGAGGCTGTGCACGCTCTCGGTGAGTCCGCCCAGTCGCTCACGCAGACTCGCCTCCTGTGCGCGGAGCTCGGCGAGCTCGGCAGTGAGCGCGGTCCGCTCGGACTCGGCCGCGGCGAGTTCCGCGCGGGCCTGAGCGAGGGAGCGGTCGACCGAGTCGATCACCGCGGGAAGCTGACCCGAGACGCCCGCCGCGACCTCGCGCTGCGCACGGCGCACGACGGCCCGTCGCGCGGCCTCGGCCGCCGCTTCGCGCTCTCGCTCGCGCTGGCGCTCGAGCGAGACGATCCGGGCCTCTCCCGCGCGGATCCGCTCGCGCAAGGTCTCGACGTCCAGGCGGGCGCGCATCTCGCTGTCGCGCGCCTCCTCGAGCGCCTCGAGCATGCCGTCGCGGGCCGAGGCGTCGAGCATCGGCCGCGGCGCCTCGAGTGCCGAGGTGAGCTGGTCCTCGGCGATCCGCGCCGCGTCCTGTGCCTCTTCGACGGCTGCGGCCGCCTGGGCCAGCCCGGTCTCGAGGCGTTCGCACTCGGCGACCGCAGCCTCGTGGCGCACCGTCGCGCGGTTGACCTGCTCCGCATGGGCGGCCAGCGCAGCGTCATGTTCTCGCAGGGTGGTCAACGCCGCCTTGGTGTGCTGCCGTGCCACGTCGAGGTCGCGCGACGCATCTGCGAGAGCCTCGCGCAGCGAGTCCGCCACCACGGTGATCTCATCGCGGCGTTCGGCTGCGGCATCCCGCTCCGCCGCCAGCTCGAGCCGGGACCTCGACGCTCCGGCGCCGGCGCGCAGGGAGTACGCCGTGCGCACCTCCCCGGCGCGTGTGACGATCGTGGCGAGACCGCCGTCGGGGGCTGCCAGGGTCGCGGCGGCGGCGCGGGCGGCCTCCAGGTCGTCGGCGATGAGGACGTGCGAGAGCAGACCCAGCACGCCGTCGGGTGCGCGGACGACCTCGCGTGCGGCCCGCAGACCGGCGGCGGATGCAACGATGCCTCCCATCGGCGGCGTGCCCTCGGCGATGACGATGTCGACGATTCCTGCGTTCGCGCGCTGCGCGAGGCCGGCCACAGCGAAGGCGTCTGAGGCCTGATCGACGAGCACGCCCTCCGCGACCGGTCCGAGCACGGCGGCGATCGCCGCCTCATAGCCGGGCTCGACCTGGACGGCGTCGCTCACCAGTCCCCGCACTCCCGGGACGCCCTGCGCGATGAGCGAGGATGCGCCGTTCTCGATGTCGAGCGCGCGTCCCAGCGCCGCGGTCTGCGCGGTCAGGGCCTCTCGCTCCCGCTCGGCGGCGTGGAGGCGCTCACGAAGAGACGCCACCGTGGCCTCGGCCTGCGTCGCGTCGCGCTGCGCACGTTCGTAGGCGGCCGCGTGCTCGGCCGACGTGCCCAGCGGCGCGAGTTCGGGATCCACGCCCGCGAGCAGCTCTTCGGCTTCCCTTCGACGGGTGAGGGCGGCATCCAGCGCTTTCTGCTGCCGCTCGACAGCGCTGCGGACGGCGGCGAGAGCGGATGCCGCGGCCTCCGCCGTCCCGCGCAGCGCGGTGATCCGCATGTCGTGCTCGGAGACGAGCGCGCTCTGGGCGGCGATGTCGACATCGAGTGCGTCCAGCTCGGCGCGCGCGCGCATCACCGCTCGGCTGGCCTCGGCGGCGGCATCCTGCGCCTCGCCCAGACCGTCCCCGACGGATTGGATCTCGGCGCGAGCCTCGTCGATCATCGCCTGCGAGACCGTCGTCAGCTCGATGCGCTCGCCGTCCTCGGCGTCCCCGAGGAGGGCGAGCCGCTGCCCGGCGAGGGCGTAGAGGCTGCGCAGGCGCTCCTGAACGCGCTCGAGTCCGTGTGCCACCCGACGGGCCTGGTCCACGGCCTCGGAACGCTGATCGGACTCGAGCTGCTCGATGCGCACCCGCGCGTTGTCGAGTCGCTCCTGCAGCACCAGGCGCTCGGCATGCCGCTCCTGCTCGCTGCGGGCGTGCGAGGCGAGTTCGTCGCGCAGCGCCACGAGCTCGTCGGCGAACAGGCGTGCCTTGGCATCTCGGACGACCGCCGCGATCGTGGCGGCCTCGCGGGCGATCTCGGCCTGACGCCCGAGGGGCTTCAGCTGTCGGCGCAGCTCGCCGGCGAGGTCGCTCAGCCGCGTGAGGTTGGCTTCCATCGCGTCGAGCTTGCGCAGGGTCTTCTCTTTGCGGCGACGGTGCTTGAGGATCCCCGCCGCCTCTTCGATGAATCCGCGCCGGTCCTCCGGACTGGCCTGCAGCACGGTGTCGAGGCGGCCCTGTCCGACGATGACGTGCATCTCGCGGCCGAGTCCGGAATCGCTGAGCAGCTCTTGCACGTCCAGGAGCCGGCACGTCTCGCCGTTGATCGCGTATTCGCTCGCGCCGTTGCGGAACAGCGTGCGGCTGATCGTCACCTCGGTGTACTCGATGGGCAGCGCGCCGTCGGTGTTGTCGATGGTCAGCTGCACCTCCGCTCGGCCGAGCGGGCCCCGTGTGGCGGTCCCGGCGAAGATGACGTCCTCCATCTTGCCGCCACGCAGCGTCTTCGCGCCCTGCTCCCCCATGACCCAGGCGAGCGCGTCGACGACGTTGGACTTACCGGATCCGTTCGGGCCGACGATGCAGGTCACGCCGGGTTCGAGGGCGAAAGTCGTCGGCTGGGCGAACGACTTGAACCCTTTGAGCGTCACGCTCTTCAGGTGCATGGAAGCGCCCTCCACCCCGGTCGACTACCCGCATACGCTACCCGAGGAGAGGCCGTTCGCACGGTAGGCGAGCCGGGCGCCGACAGCAGCGCGACACGCCCGTTGTTCACCGAATCTGCGAAAACGCTTGACGTGGACTCGGTAACCGCGCTACTGTCACTCTTCGCGTCTGAAGTCGAGAAAGGAGGTCCCCGATGATGCACATGAACAAGACCGGCATCGCCTGCCCCGCAGGCCGATCCGTCACCGCGTTCGCGCCGGGGACCCTCTCCTTCGGAGCGACACTCAGCGGCCGGTTCCCCGCCGCCATCTGACCCCCGCAGGGGAGAAGTCTGCCCGTTTCCGGGCAGCGCCTCTCTGCGTCGGCCGCCTCTCGGGCTGCTGAGCGCGCACCCCCTGCTTCTTCCCGTCGTGCTGCGGCACGACATCCCGCATCGGGCGATCGCCCCGTGCATTCTTCACCCTCAGAAACGAGAACATCACCATGAATACACTCCTTGCGCCGCAGCGCCTCTCGGGCGTCCCCGATACGCTGCGGCTTCCGAGCCGCGACACCCGCGTCACGCTTCTGGATCGCCTCGCCCTGCGCGTCGCCCTGCGCCTCCTCCTGTGGAGCACCCGCAGCGCGCGCCTGGCCGACGATCGCCGCCGGCATTCCCATGCCTTCCGGCACCAGGAGGCCACCGCTCTGCGCCGGCGCAGTCACGAGCGCGAGGCTCTGACGCTCGCGCCGCGCGCATGACGGCCCTCGGGTCCGTCGTCCGGTCCTCCGGACGACGGACCCCCCGATCCTCTCCCCTTCCACAGAACTGCAAGGACGCATCGAAATGACCACCCTCACCGACATCGAGTTCCGACCGCTCGTCGTCCCCGCCTCCATCGACGCACCGGACGCCGCCGACTTCGTCGAGATGGTGCGCGTACGCAACGTCATCTATCGCGAGATCTCCGGCCACGGCGACGAGAGCATGGCGCCGGACGAACTGCTCCCCCACTACCAGCCCAGCGACTATGAGAAGCGCCTCGCCTGGATCGTCGTCGACGGCGATGCGGTCATCGGTCGCATCGGCGTCGACATCCCGCACGAGAAGGGCTCGAAGGTGGTGTTCTGGCTCATCGAGCTGCTCCGTGAGACGTGGGGTCGCGGCATCGGCTCCGCGGCGCACGAACTCGTCGAGCGCGTCGCCCGCGAGCACGGCCGCACCGTGCTGCAGTCCTGGGCGGAGCACCCGGCGGCCGACGGGCCGAGGCTGTCGCCGCCCACCGGCTTCGGCGACATCCCCGAGGACCACATCGCACGGTTCTTCCTGCGCCACGGATACACGCTCGAGCAGGTAGAACGCGCGAGCGCCTTCGACCTCACCGGATCGTTCGACGGCGTGGAGCGTCTCCTCGCCGAGGCTCGTGCCGCGTCGGCCGACTACCGCGTGGTCCGATGGTTCGCGCCCACACCGCCGGAGTACACCGACGGATACGCATGGATGAAGTCGCGCATGTCGACCGATGCCCCGGCGGCGGCCATGGTGTTCGACGAGGAGACGTGGGATGCGGCACGGATCGCCGAGCACGATGCCAAGTACACCGAGAGCGGGCGGACTCTGCAGGTGACGGCCGCCCAGCACATCGAATCCGGCGCCCTGTGCGCCTTCAACGAGCTGGTCATCGCCAAGGATCGCACCGAGGCGAGCCACCAGGAGGACACCCTCGTGCTGAAGGAGCACCGCGGGCACAAGCTCGGAACGCTCGTCAAGTGCGCGGGGCTGCTGTCGTGGCGCGAGGTCGCACCGCAGTCGCACCGTGTCCTCACTTACAACGCGGAGGAGAACCGTCCGATGCTCGACATCAACGAGGCGATCGGCTTCGCGCCCATCGCGTACACCGGAGCGTGGAAGAAGGTGCTGTCATGACCGACATCTCGGAGAGCCCGGTGCTCACGATCGAGCCCGTCGTCGTTCCGGAGACGCTCGAGCAGCCCGAGGCCCGTCGCTTCCTGGACATGGTGAGGATCGCCAACGAGGTGTGCCGGCACGACGCCGGCCACGACTACCTCCGCGAAGAGCCGGAAGAGATGCTGGGCTTCTGGCAGGACCAGTCGGACTGGACGCAGGTGGGGTACGCGGTGCTCCGCGATGACGTGATGGTGGGCGCCGTCAAGCTCATGATCTCCAACGAGCCGGGGACGAGCGCGATCGAGTTCGACCTGATGGTCGATCCACCGCACTGGGGCATCGGCGCCGAGGAGCTCCTGCTCGCGGAAGTCGAGCGCGAGGCACGAGAGCGCCGGATCGGCGTGATCCAGACCTGGACGCTCCATCGGCCCGACGCCGGCCGGGAGCGCCTCGAACCGCCGACCGGATGGGGCTCGATCCCGGCCGACGACCGCCAGACGGTCTTCCAGTTGCGCAACGGCTTCTCGCTGGAGCAGGTCGAGCGCAACAGCGTGTTCGACCTGACGAAGGACGTCGCGCCGCTTCGGGCCATGCTCGAGGACGCCGTCCGCACCGCGGGACAGGAGTATCGGGTGATCTCATGGACCGCGCCGACACCTCCCGAGTACGCCGACGGGTTCGCGAACGCCATGGCCCGCATGTCGACCGATGCGCCGTCCGCCGGCATGGTGATCGACGAGCAGCACTGGGATGCGGCGCGGGTGCAGCGCCGGGATGCGCGCCAGCAGGCCCAGGGTCTGACGGTGTCCGTCGCCGCCGTCTTCCACGAGCCGACGGGGGCCATCGCGGCCTACAACGAGCTGGTCATCGCGGACGATCCCCGCGGCGCGACGCAGCAGTTCGGCACGCTCGTCCTGAAGGAGCATCGCGGCCGGCGCCTCGGCACCGTCGTGAAGTGCGCGAACCTGCTGCGGTGGCGCGACATCGTGCCCGAATCGCCGCGGGTGTCGACGTTCAACGCGGAGGAGAACCGGCACATGCTCGACATCAACGAGGCGATCGGCTTCGTGCCGGCGTCCTACGCCGGCGCGTGGAAGAAGGTCATCGAACTCTGAGTCAGCGCCGCCGCTGGCAGGTCGGGCAGAAATGGCTCGATCGGTTGGTGAACGACACGCGCACGATCGGACGGCCGCACCGCGGGCAGGGCTCGCCGGTGCGGCCGTACGCGGTGAGGGAGTGCGCGAAGTAGCCCGCCTGCCCGTTCACATTCACATACTGCGCGTCGAAGCTGGTGCCGCCTTCGGCCAGCGCCTTCTCGAGGACGTGGCGCACCTCGGCGAGCAGGCGGTTGGCCGCTCGCGTCGACAGCGCGCGAGCCGGCGTCTCGGGGTGCACCCGCGCTGCCCACAGCGCCTCGTCGGCGTAGATGTTGCCGACGCCGCTCAGCACCGTCTGGTCCAGCAGCACCCGCTTGATCGCCGAGTCCTTGCGCGCGAGCGCGCTGCGGAACGCAGCCTCTGAGAACGCCGGGTCCAGGGGATCGCGTGCGATGTGCGAGACCTGGGAGGGGACGGATGCCTCGGCCCAGCCGAGACCGCCGGCGGCGTCGTCCGATGTGGGGACGAGCCGATCGAGCGCAAGCGAGCCGAAGGTGCGCTGGTCGGCGAACACCACGGCGACCTCTCCATGGACCGGATGTGAAACGTCGAGTCGTACTCGTTCGTGTCGCTCCACAGCCGCACCGGGCGCGCGCAGCAGCAGCTGCCCGCTCATGCCGAGGTGGCCCACCACCGCGTCGGCGCGAGTCTCGCCCGGGACGGCGTCGTCGAGCGGCAGCCACAGGAACTTGCCTCGTCTCGCGGCCCCCAGGATCCGTCTGCCGGTGAGCGCCGCCTCGAAATGCGCACCGTCGCCCGAGTGCCGGGTGAGAGCGCGCTCGTCGAGAACGGTGACGCCGAGGACCGTCGCTCCCGTCACTGCAGGCGCGAGGCCGGCGCGGACGACCTCGACTTCGGGAAGCTCAGGCACGCCCGCTGAGCTCGCGCCACGCGCGCAGAGCAGCAGCCATCTCGGCGTGCTTCTTGCTGGTCCCGGTGCCCTCGGTCATGAGCTCGCCGACCTCGACCGTCGCGGTGAAGATGCGATCGTGGTCGGGACCGGTCGACGTGACCGCGTACACGGGGGGCTGCAGCCCGTCGCGGGCGGCGAGCTCCTGAAGACTCGTCTTGGGGTCCATAGCAGCGCCGTAGCGCTCGGGATCCTCGAGGAGCGGCTCGACGAGCCGCAGCACCAGGGCCGTCGCGGCATCCGGACCCGCCGAGAGGTAGGTCGCACCGAAGACCGCCTCCATGGTGTCGGCGAGGATCGAATCCTTGTCGCGCCCGCCGGTGAGGTCCTCACCCCGCCCGAGCAGCACGTGCTGGCCGAGACCGATCCCCCGCGCGATCTGCGCGAGCGCGATCGTCGACACGACGGCCGCCCGGCGTTTTGCCAGGGCTCCCTCGTCGATGTCGGGGTGCGCTGTGAACAGCCGGACGGTCACCGCGAGCCCGAGCACCGAGTCGCCGAGGAACTCCAGACGCTCGTTGTGCGGTGCCTGGCCGTTCTCGTACGCCCAGGAGCGATGAGTGAGCGCCAGCGACAGAAGCTCGGGGTCGATATCGACTCCGAGCTTCTGCGTGAGTTCTGCGAGCGCGGTGCGCTCGGCGGCGACGTCGGTCACGTCAGACCGTGCACGACGATCAGACGTCGGCGACCTTGCGGCCCTTGTACTCGAGGAACAGCTCCGTGCCCTGCGAGTCGGTGACGACCTTCGCCTGGTGGGGACGGCTGTAGACGACCTTGCCGTTCTCGATGGTCTTGACCAGCGTGGGGGCCTCGGCCTTCCACTGCGCGCGACGTGAGCGCGTGTTGGAACGGGAGACCTTCCGCTTCGGGGGGTTGCCTGCCATGAGCTTGCTCTCTTCTGTGTTCTCGGCGCCGCGTCAGCCGCGGGAGCGCGGTGAATCGTCGTCGTGGTCTGTGGTGAAGTCCTGGAGCGCGGCCCAACGAGGATCGAGGGGCTCGCGCTGCTCTGAGTCGCTTTCGGTCATCCGCTTGCCCGTGGCCGGATCGAGGCCGGGGCAGTCCGGCTGACACACCGGCTGGAATGGAAGCGACAGGACGACCGCCTCCCTGACCAGAGTTTCAAGATCCACGTGGTCGTCTTGAACCTCGAAGTCAGTTTCCTCGTCCCCAGGATACGCGAAAAGCTCCTGAAACTCGACTTGGAGGGGCTCGGCGATGTCGGTCAGGCACCGCCCGCAGACGCCCGAGTACTCCGAATCGATGTCTCCGGTGGCGAGAATCCCCTCGTGGACGGACTCGAGGCGGACATCGACCGACACCTGCTCCCCCTGCGGGACCGACACGAGGCCCTCGCCCCACTTCTCTGGTGCAGGGACGTCGATGGAGAGCTCGCGCATCTCGCCGGGGCGGTGAGCGAGGTCTCGGACCGGGATGACAAAGGGGCCTGTCATATGCTTTCTGACCACGATCAACCATCGTACCGGCGCCCCGTGCAGCCGGCTCCGTCACGCGGCGGCGAGCGTCGTCAGATGCCGCGGGCGCCGGTATCGAGGAAGCGGGCGACGGCCGGCGGCACGTAGGGCGTCACGTCGCCGCCGAGGCCTGCGACCTGCCGCACCAGCGAGCTCGACACGAGGGCGTGGGCGGGGTCGGGCAGCAGGAAGACCGTCTCGACGTGGGCGAGGTGGCGGTTCACGATGGCCATCGGCGTCTCATAGGCGACGTCCACCTGCGACCGGATGCCCTTCACGAGAACGCTCGCCCCGACGTCGGTCGCGTAATCGACCAGCAGGCCCATGCTCCACGACGCGACGATGACCTCGCCGTCGATGTCGCTCTCGGCGATCGACTGCTCCAGCAGCGCCTGCCGCTGGGCGATCGGCAGCATCGCCTCCTTACCGGGGTTGTGCACCACCAGCACGTGAAGTTGGTCGTACAGCGACGCCGCCCGGCGGATGACGTCGAGATGACCGAGGGTCGGCGGGTCGAACGACCCCGGGACGACGGCGATCCGGCTGCTCATGCGCCCAGCCTAACGGGCGGCGGAGCCACCCTCTGTCGGCTCAGTTCTTCGCGAGCGCCGCACGCTCGGCCATCCCCACATTGCGCTCGAGCGCGGCGGCGAGCCCCGAGTGGCGCAGCAGCGCGGGATCCTCGGCGAGCACGTTCTCGGCGGCGATCCTCGCCTCGGCGATGATGTCGGCGTCCTTGACGACGCGCAGCAGCCGAAGCGACGAGCGGGCTCCCGACTGTGCGCCGCCGAGCACGTCGCCCTCCCCACGCAGTTCGAGGTCGACCTCGGCGAGGGCGAACCCGTCGAGCGTCGATGCCACCGCCTCGACACGCTGACGCGCGGGACTGCCCGCCGTGGCCTCGGTCACCAGCAGGCACAGACCGGGCACGCCTCCGCGACCGACACGCCCGCGCAGCTGGTGCAGCTGCGAGACCCCGAAGCGATCGGCCTCGAGGATCGCCATCGTCGACGCGTTCGGCACGTCGACGCCCACCTCGACGACGGTCGTGGCGACGAGGACGTCGATGTCGCCCCGAGCGAAGGCCTGCATCACGGCATCCTTCTCGTCGGAGGGCATCTTGCCGTGGAGGATCTCGACGCGCAGCGACGCGAACGCCTCGAGTCGTGACAGCAGGTCCGCGACCTGCACGACGCCCCAGCGCGTCCGGCTCTCGGCCGGCTCGCCCACCGGCTCGTCGGCGGTCTCGTCCTTCGTGAGGGCCTCGGCGTCGATCGCCGCGCACACGACGAACGCCTGCCGCCCCTGCGCCACTTCCTCGGCGATGCGGTCCCACACGCGACCGAACCACGCCGGACGCTCGGCCAGAGGAGCGACGAACGTCTCGATCCCGGCGCGTCCGGCCGGCATCGTGCGGATCGTCGAGACGTCGAGGTCGCCGAACACCGTCATCGCCACCGTCCGCGGAATCGGCGTGGCGGTGAGGACGAGCACGTGCGGCGACGAGCCCTTCGCCCGCAGCGACTCGCGCTGCTCGACTCCGAAACGGTGCTGCTCATCGACGACCACCAGCCCGAGATCGGCGAAGCTGGTGCTCTCGCTGAGGAGGGCATGCGTTCCGACCACGATGCGCGCCTGGCCCGATGCCGCCCGCAGCGCGGCCTTCCGCCGGTCTGCGGCCGGAAGCTGTCCCGTCAGCAGCGTCGGCATGAGCTCGGGCGCGAGCTGCGGTCCGAGCATCCGGGCGATCGAGCGCACGTGCTGAGCGGCGAGCACCTCTGTCGGGGCGATCAGCGCCGACTGCCCGCCGTCCTGGGCGACCTGCAGCATCGCGCGCAGCGCCACCAGGGTCTTGCCGGAGCCGACCTCGCCCTGCACCAGGCGGTTCATCGGCCAGTTCCCCTGCAGATCACGCTCCACCTGCTCGCCGACGGCCAGCTGATCGGGCGTGCGAGGGAAGGGCAGCGCCGCGTCGAAACGCTCCAGAAGCGCACCCGGCGCCCGCTTGGTCGCCGACAGCGCGCGGACGAACGCGCGCTGCTGCAGAAGGGCGACCTGCAGCACGAAGGCCTCCTGCATGCGCAAGGTGGCGTGTGCCGGCTCGATCTCGTCGAAGAAGCCCGGCCGATGGATGTGCTCGATCGCCGTGCGGGCGTCGAGCAGACCGTGACGGGCGCGCAGCTCGCCGGGAAGCGGGTCGGGCACGTCTCCCAGTCCGTCCAGGACGAGCGACATGATCTTCTGCAGCTGCCAGCTCGCCACGGTGCTGGTAGCCGGATAGATGGGGATCGGCAGGTTGACGTTCGCCTCCGCGGTCTGGCGGGCGATCTCCACGTCGTCGAAGAGCTCGTAGTCGGGATGCGCCAGCTGCTTCGCACCCCGGTACTCCCCCACCTTCCCGGCGAAGATCCCCCGCCGGCCGGGCTGCAGGTCCTTCAGCCGCCACGACTGGTTGAAGAACGTCAGCGAGAGATCACCGTGGCCGTCGCTGATGACCACCTCGAGCAGCGAGCCGTTGCGGTTCTTCATCCGCCGCTCGCCGGCGCGGCGGACCTCGGCGACGATCGTGACCGCCTCGCCGACGGGAAGCGACGAGATCGGCGTCAGCTCGCCCCGGCGCGCATAGCGGCGCGGGTAGTGCAGCAGCAGATCGCCCACCGTCTTCATTCCGAACGCGCGCTCGAGAGCCGACGCCGTCTTCCCCCCGATCGCGCCGTCCAGCCGCGAGTCGAGGGTGAAGGACGTCATGTCACGAGTCTAGATTCCGCCGCCGACGCGCCGATGCCTCACCCCAAGACGCCCTGCACGATCTCGGAGAGGAACGCCCGCCCGTTGCGGTTCACCGTCGACATGTAGATCCAGACCCCCTCGCGGGCGACGATCATCTCCTCGGTGTCGGCACCTGCTCCGGGCAGCGTGCAGAAGTCGGCTCCGAAGTCGTCCGACACCTGGCAGGAGTATCCCTCGGCCGGCAGCTCGCCCACGGCCGCCGTGACGGCGTCCGGCTGGGCCGTGCTGATCAGGAGCAGCAGGCCGGTCGCATCGCCGACGATCCAGTCGCACCCGAGGGCGAGGGTCGCGCCCTCGGGCGCAGGACGGACGAAGCCCTCGCCGTTGCTCTGGAGTGTCATGTCGCCGACCGTCTGCTGACGCGTGTCGGCGCTGCCGAGCTCGGCGCAGTCGGTCGGGATGTTCGCCTGCGCCGGCGCCTCCGTGGGAGTCGGCGATGCGCTCGGGGACGCGGTGCTCGCCGTCGGCCCGCCGCTGGGCGACGCCGTCGGCGAGGGGGCGTCGGCGGCGCAGCCGGACAGCGCGATGGCGGCGAGGACCGCGCCGACGACGATGGACGAGAACCTGGTACCGCTGCGAGCCATGCCGAACCCCCGGTCGAAGTGCTCCCCCGGGCTGATCCTAGAGGTCGATCGCGGTGGTCGCACTCGGCACGGCTATCGTGGCGGGGTGACGCGAATCATCGCCGGCCGCGCCGGTTCGATCGTCCTGGACGTCCCCGACGCCGGCACCCGCCCGACGAGCGATCGCGTGCGCGAATCGCTGTTCGGGGCTCTGGAATCCTCGGACGCTCTGCACGGGGCGGCGGTGCTCGACCTCTACGCCGGTTCGGGTGCCCTCGCGCTCGAGGCGGTCAGCCGTGGCGCGACATCAGCCGACCTCGTCGAGAAGTCGGCGCGCGCGGCGACGATCGCCCAGCGGAACGCCGCCCGCGTGGAAAAGGCGGTGGGTCCGGATGCCTCGATCCGCGTGCACCGCAGCTCGGTCGACGCGTTCCTCCGCACCGCTCGCGGGCCATTCGACGTCGTGTTCCTGGATCCGCCCTACGACGTGGGCGAGACCGAGCTGGCGTCGACGCTGTCGCTGTTGGCGCCGCTTCTCGCGCCGGGCGCGGATGTGATCGTCGAGCGGTCGTCCCGCTCCCCGCAGCCTTCGCTTCCCGCCGCGCTCACGGCCACGCGCGGCAAGCGGTACGGCGATACCGCGCTGTGGTGGTCGACCACGTCGGACTGACGATCCGGGCGCAGTGTTCAGCCGGTTCGGGCATCCCAGTCGCGGTACGGGTCCCAGCCGCCGCGCCCCCGATGGGCCGTCCCGTCGACGAGCACCGGCGCATCGCCCCGGTCGAGAACCTCGCCCACCCGGCGGAACCCGTGCGGCAGGGCGTGCCCCGCGGCGAAGGTCGCCAGCAGAGCGTGGTCCTCACCGCCGGTGAGGGCCGACTGCACGTCCGGTCCCAGTGCGGACGAGTCCAGGGCGATGGTGACCCCGGATGCCGCAGCCAGCCGTGTCGCGTCGAGCACGAGTCCGTCCGAGACGTCCATCATCGCCGTCGCGCCCGCTTCCGCCGCGACCGGCCCCAGCGACACCGGCGGGGCCGGCCGCAGTTGCGCGGCGAGGTCCGCCCTCTCGGCCGGGTCGAGGAGGCGCTCATCCAGGGGAAGCGGCGCACCCGCGGCATCCGTGAATCGCCCGAAGAGCACGCGGAGTCCTCGCCCGGCCCGCCCGAGCTCGCCCGCGATCGCGACGACATCGCCCCGCCGAGCTCCCGAGCGCAGCACCGGCGCACGTCCCGACAGCGCCCCGAGCGCCGTGACCGCGATGGTGAGCGTGTCCGAGACGGTGAGATCACCGCCCTCGATGGTGCAGCCCGGTGCCAGCTCGTGGCACGCCGCGCGCAGCCCGTCGGCCAGGCCGGTCACGAATGACAGCCGCGTGGAATCGGGCATCGCCAGCGCGACCAGCAGAGCGGTGGGCGTGGCGCCCATAGCCGCGATGTCTGCGAGATTGACCGCGGCCGCCTTGTACCCGAGGTCGTAGGCGCTCGACCACGCGAGGCGGAAGTCGGGGCCGTGCACCAGCGTGTCGACGGTCGCGACCACCCTGCCGTCTGCGGCCGAGAGCACCGCGGCGTCGTCCCCGGGCCCGATGAGGGCACTGGAGGGCCCGAGCCGCTCCAGGATGCTCTGCAGCACGCGCCCCTCGCTGAGGTCGCCGACTGCTGGATCCGCGTGCTCGTCGTTCACGCCTCCACGCTACCGCCGGGTCCGGCGTCGCCGACGGGGAGCCGGCGGGCGCGGGTCGCTCCCCGACCGCAGGTAGCCTGGAACGGTGCGTCTGCCATCTCTCGCCGCCACGGCGGCTCTCGCGATCCTCGTCGGCGCCGCGCTCACCGGATGCTCGACGACGGTGAACCTGGAGCCGGCAGAGGGCGCCGAGGATCCGGCGTGCGCCGAGGTGACGGTGCGGCTGCCCGGGTCGGTCGCGGATCAGCCGCGTCTGTGGACGGACGCGCAGGCCACCGGCGCGTGGGGCGCGCAGACCTCGTCGGTGCTCCTGCGCTGCGGCGTCACGCCGCCGGGACCGACCGAGGCGAAGTGCATCACCCTCGGCGGGGTGGACTGGGTGGTGGACGAGAGCCAGGCGCCGAGATACCTCGTCACCACCTACGGACGGGTGCCCGCGGTCGAGGTGTTCATCGACAACGAGACGGTCTCGCCGAACGACGTCCTCAGCGCGCTCGGCGTGGCGGTGTCGGCCGGTACGACCTCGGAACGCGCCTGCACGCTCACCGAGACCCTCGTCCCCGAGGACTGAGCGCCCGGCGGCGTGCTCGCGCCGGACTGTCAGGCGGCGCGCTCGAGCGCGGTGTCGACGAGCTCGCTGATCAGCTCGGGATATGTCATGCCCGACGCGATCCAGCACTTGGGGAACATCGAGATGGGCGTGAAGCCCGGCATCGTGTTCAGCTCGTTCACGTAGAGGCCGTCGTCGGTGAGGAAGAAGTCGACACGCGCGAGGCCGCGTCCGTCTACGGCCTGGAAAGCGCGGATGCCGAGTTCCTGGATCGCCGCGATCTGCGCGTCGTCGAGCTCGGCCGGGCACACGACCTCGGCACCGTCCCCGCCCAGGTACTTGCCCTCGAAGTCGTAGAACTCGCGGGTCGTGAGGACGATCTCACCCGGAAGTGAGGCGCGGGGCGCGGCTCCCCTCCGGCCCTCGAGGATGGCGACCTCGACCTCGCGGCCGACGATCGCCGTCTCGATGAGCACCTTGTCGTCCTCCGCGAACGCGATCTCGAGCGCCGCGTCGAGCTCGGAGGCATCGTGCACCTTCGAGACTCCCACGCTCGACCCGGCGCGAGAGGGCTTCACGAACGACGGCACGCCCAGGGCCGCGGCATCCGCTCGCACGCTCTCGGGCTCGCCTTCCCAGCGCGCGCGGGTGATCGTCACCGACGGCGAGACCGGCACGCCGGCCTCGGCGAGGACGATCTTCATGAAGTGCTTGTCCATGCACAGGGCCGAGTCCAGCACTCCGCCCCCGGCGTACGGGATCCCCAGCGTGTCGAAGAAGCCCTGCACCGTGCCGTCCTCGCCGTGGAGGCCGTGGAGGATCGGCAGCACGACGTCGACCCGGCCGAGCTCGTCGATCCGTCCGTCGGCGCGACGCACGCGCAGCGTGCGGTCCGCCCCGCCCTCGGGCCACAGCACGCGTGTGCCGTTGTCGACGACCTCGGGCAGACGCTCGGCGTCGAGGGCGAACTTCGCGGGCTCGTCGTCTTCGAGGACGAACACGCCGTCACGGGTGATCCCGACGGGGATCACCCGGTAGCGATCACGGTCGATCGCCCGCAGCACCCCGCCCGCCGTTGCGGAACTGATCGAGTGCTCGCTGGAGCGACCTCCAAAGAGCACCGCCACCGCCGGCTTGTCCATTCTGCGTCCTCTCGCCCTGGGGGGTGTCGTCGTCTGTCGTCAGGTGGGGGGCGATGTCGCGCGGATTCATCGTGCCGTCAAGAACCATCTTGACCTGCTCGACGATCGGCATCTCGACGCCCACCTCGCGTGCCAGCTGCAGGATGGGCGCGACCGATGCGAGCCCCTCCGCGGTCTGATTCATCTGCTTGACGACGTCGTCGAAGCGATACCCCTGGCCGAGCAGGCGGCCGGCGGTGTTGTTGCGGCTGAGCGGCGACTGGCACGTCGCGATGAGGTCGCCGAGGCCTGCGAGGCCCTGGAGGGTCTCAGGGTGTGCGCCGAACGCGACGGCGAAGTCGGTCATCTCGACGAGGCCCCGCGTGATGATGGAGGCCTTCGTGTTCTCGCCGTACCCGACGCCGTCGACAATGCCGATCGCCACGGCGATGAGGTTCTTCAGCACCCCGCCGAACTCGGTGCCGATCACGTCCGTGTTCACGAAGGTGCGGAAGTAGCGGTTGCGCGCCCGTCGCGCGACCGCCTCGGCGGTCTCCTGGCTCGTCGACGAGATGACCGCGGCGGTGGGCTGTTCGCGCGCGATCTCCAGCGCGAGGTTCGGACCCGACGCGACGGCGATGCGGGCCGGATCGCAGTGCAGCTCCTGCTCGATGACCTGGCTCATGCGCAGCCCGGTGCGACGCTCGACGCCCTTCATGAGCGACACGATGGGCACGTCGGTGGAATCGATCAAGGGCCGCACCGCTTTGAGGTTCTGCCGCACGGCCTGGCTGGGGATCGACAGGTAGATCTGCTCGGCGCCCTCGAGAGCGTCGGAGAGGTGGTGGGTCGCGTCCATCCCCCGCGGAAGGTTGATGCCCGGCAGGTACTCGCTGTTGCGCTTGGCCTCTTGGATCTCGCTGGCGAGCTCCGGGCGCCGCGCCCACATGGTCACGTGGGCGCCGCCGTCGGCGAGGATCTTGCCGAATGTGGTCCCCCAGCTTCCCGCGCCGACGACGGCCACGCGAGGCAGCGCGGCATCTCTACGACTCAAGGCGACCCGTCTCCTCCTGGCCATGAGCGGCCGGGTTCCACCGCTGGGGCGGCGCCGTCGCGCCGCGCAGCTCGGCCAGCAGCCCGGCGATCGCCGCCATGACCTGGTCGGTGGCGGCGACCAGACCGGCGGGCTGGCCGGCCGCGGCTCCCTCGAGCGCGTTCACGTCGATCGCGTCGCCGAAGATGACGCGCACGCGGCGGCGAAGCGGCCACAGCCGGAGCTTGCCGTACCGGGGCAGGATCTGCTGCGAGCCCCAGTGCGCGACCGGGATCACCGGGAGGGCGCCCGCGGTGGCCAGGCGCACCGCACCCGTCTTGCCGCGCATCGGCCACAGGTCGGGATCCCGGGTGAGCGAGCCCTCGGGGTACACGATCACGCCTCGCCCGAGCCGGACCAGCTCCTGTGCGCTCTCCAGCGTCTGCTTCGCACCCGACCCCGACGACGCGCGAGCGACGGGGACCATGCCGGTCCTGCGCAGCACCCAGCCGAGGACCGGCACCCGGAACAGGCTCTCCTTCGCCATGAATCGAGGCGCTCGGCCCAGACGCCAGACGGCCACCGCGACGACGAGCGGGTCGATCTCGCTCATGTGATTCGGGGCGAGGACGTAGGCGCCTTCGCGCGGGAGCTTGTCGCCGCCGACGATCTCGACCCTGGCCAGGAGGCCGAAGAGCGGCACCACGATGGCGGCCAGGGGCCAGAAGATGCTGGGGCGGGTCTTCTCCTGCGAGGCGCGGGAGGGCGAGGGTGCGACCACGGCCTAGCCGACGACGTCGAAGTCGGCGCCGAGGGTCTCGAGCTTCGTCAGGAACTTCTCGTACCCGCGTCGGATGATCCCGACGTTGCGGACCACCGACTCGCCCTCCGCGGCGAGGGCCGCGATGACGTAGCTGTACCCGCCGCGCAGGTCGGGCACGACGACGTCGGCACCGTGCAGCGGCGTGGGGCCGTTGATGACGGCGGCCTGCTCGAGCGCACGACGGGGCACGCGGCGGTCGGCCGCGTCGATGCCGTGCGGGTGGACCACGATGTCGGCGCCCATCTGGTTCAGCGCCTGCGTGAACCCGAGGCGGTTCTCGTACACCGTCTCGTGCACGACCGAACGCCCCTCCGCCTGCGTGAGCGCGACGATCAGCGGCTGCTGCCAGTCGGTCATGAAGCCGGGGTGCACGTCGGTCTCGACCGTGACGGGCTTGAGCGCGCCCTCGCGGCGGAACTGGATGCCGTCCTCTCGGACGTCGAACCAGCCGCCGGCCTTGCGGAAGACGTTGAGGAAGGTGAGCATCTCCTGCTGCTTGGCGCCCCCGACGAAGATGTCGCCGTCGGTCGCCAGCGCGGCGCATGCCCAGGAGGCGGCCTCGTTGCGATCGAAGATCGCCCGGTGGTCGTAGCCGCGCAGCGCGTCCACGCCCTCGATGAGGATGACGCGGTTCGGCTCGTAGGAGATGATCGCGCCCATCTTCTGCAGAACCGCGATCAGATCCATGATCTCGGGCTCGATCGCCGCGTTGCGCAGCTCGGTCGTGCCCTTGGCCCGCACCGCCGTCAGCAGCACCTGCTCCGTCGCCCCCACGCTGGGGTAGGGCAGGTCGATGTTCGCGCCGTGCAGCCCGTTCGGGGCCGTGATCCGGATGCCCTCGTAGCTCTTGTCGACGACGGCGCCGAAGGCGCGGAGCGCGTCCATGTGGAAGTTGATGGGCCGGTCGCCGATGCGGCATCCACCGAGGTCGGGGATGAGCGCCTCGCCGAGCAGGTGCAGCAGCGGCCCGCAGAAGAGGATCGGGATGCGGGATGCCCCGGCATGGGCGTCGATCTCTTCGAAGTGCGCCGCGACCGCACCGCTCGGGTCGAGATGGAGGGTGCCCGCCTCTTCGCCGTCCAGGACACTGACGCCGTGGACTTCCAGGAGGGATCGGACGACCTGCACATCGCTGATGTCGGGAACGTCGCGCAGAGTGCTCGCGGTCTCGCCGAGCAGCGCCGCGACCATCGCCTTGGTGACGAGGTTCTTCGCGCCCTTGACCTCGACGCGGCCGGTCAGCGGACGTCCGCCGCGGATGGCGAGGACCTCCCCGGTCACTTCCTTGTCTCCCGACGTGGTGTCGGCGTCAACGCCGAGAAGCGACTTCATCCGGTGGACCTCACTTGGTGTGTTCGAGGGTGGCTTGCGGCGATCGGCGCGCCCGGGTGGGGCACGTGATCTGGCTTACGGAACGGGCAGCGTCCGCGGCCGCCACGCCTCGCGGCGAGCCTCGAACTGCGCGATCCTGTCAGCCTCGCGCAGTGTGAGCCCGATGTCGTCGAGCCCTTCGAGAAGCCGCCACCTAGTGTAATCGTCGATCTCGAAAGCGACGTCGAGGTCGCCCAGCGAGGCGCGCCGCGCGTCGAGGTCGACCGTCATCGTGGCACCGGGCCGGGCCTCGATGGCGGCCCAGACAGCCTCGAGGTCGGCTTCTGAGATCACGCCCGTGACCAGGCCCTGCTTGCCCGCGTTGCCACGGAAGATGTCGGCGAACTTGGTGCTCAGGACGACCTTGAAACCGAAGTCGCGCAGAGCCCATACCGCGTGCTCGCGGCTCGAGCCGGTCCCGAAGTCGGGGCCGGCCACGAGGATGCTCGCGCCCGCGTAGTCCGGGCGGTTGAGCACGAAGTCGGGGTCCTGGCGCCAGTTGGCGAACAGCGCGTCCTCGAAGCCGGTCTTGGTGACCCGCTTGAGGTACACCGCCGGGATGATCTGGTCGGTGTCGACGGCCGAGCGCTTCAGGGGCGCAGCGATCCCGGTGTGCGTGACGAACTTGTCCATGTCAGGCCTCCGCTCCGGTCGTGGCGCCCACTGCAGTGGCGATCGGCTCCAGGTCGCTCGGGCTCGAGAGGGTGCCACGGACGGCGGTCGCGGCCGCCACGAGCGGCGAGACGAGATGCGTGCGGCCGCCCTTGCCCTGCCTGCCCTCGAAGTTGCGGTTGCTCGTCGACGCGCACCGCTCACCCGGGGCCAGCTGGTCGGGATTCATGCCCAGGCACATCGAGCAGCCGGCGAAGCGCCATTCGGCGCCGAACTCGGTGAACACCTTGTCGAGGCCCTCGGCCTCGGCCTCCAGACGCACGCGCGCCGATCCGGGCACGACCATCACCCGAACACCGTCGGCCTTCGTGCGGCCCTTCACGATGGACGCGAACGCGCGGAGGTCTTCGATCCGGCTGTTGGTGCACGAGCCCATGAACACCGCGTCGACGGGCACCTGCTTCAGGGGCGTGCCGGGCTCGAGGGCCATGTACTCGAGCGCGCGCTCGGCCGCGGCACGGTCGTTCGCGTCGGCGAAATCGTCGGGTGAGGGCACGACGGCGTTCAGCGACACGCCCTGACCCGGGTTGGTGCCCCACGTGACGAACGGCTCCAGCTCGTTCGCGTCGAGGAACACCTCGGCGTCGTACACCGCGCCCTCGTCGCTGGGAAGCGTGCGCCAGTAGGCAACGGCATCCTCCCAGTCCTGCCCCTTCGGGGCGTGATCACGGCCCTTGACGTACTCGAACGTGATGTCGTCCGGCGCGACCATGCCGGCGCGAGCGCCGGCCTCGATCGACATGTTGCAGATCGTCATGCGCCCCTCCATCGAGAGGGATCGGATCGCGCTGCCGCGGAACTCCAGGACGTACCCCTGACCGCCGTTCGTGCCGATCTTGGCGATGACGGCGAGGACGACGTCCTTCGCGGTCACACCGGGCTTGAGCTCGCCCTCCACGGTGATGGCCATCGTCTTGAACGGCTTCAGCGGCAGCGTCTGCGTCGCGAGGACGTGCTCCACCTCGCTCGTGCCGATGCCGAACGCCATGGCGCCGAACGCGCCGTGGGTCGAGGTGTGCGAGTCGCCGCAGACCACCGTGATGCCCGGCATCGTCAGCCCGAGCTGGGGGCCGACGACGTGGACGATGCCCTGCTCCTTGTCGCCGAGCGAGTGCAGTCGCACACCGAACTCGGCGGCGTTGCGCCGGAGCGTCTCGATCTGCGTGCGACTCGTGAGGTCGGCGATCGGCTTGTCGATCTCGAGCGTCGGGGTGTTGTGGTCCTCGGTCGCGATCGTCAGATCCAGGCGACGCACGGGCCGGTCCTCGGCGCGGAGGCCGTCGAACGCCTGGGGGCTGGTGACCTCGTGCACGAGGTGCAGGTCGATGTAGATGAGGTCGGGCTGGCCGTCCTCGCCCTTGACCACGACGTGGTCGTCCCACACCTTCTCGGCGAGGGTGCGAGGGTGATCGGGGATGCCGGGATTGCTCATTGCTCTGTCGTTCTCCTCGAATGGGGCTGTGCCCGCAGAAGGGATGGGGCCCGCGACGAAACTCCGCGACGAGAGAGGCCTGGGAACTAGGACTCGTCGCGGCCGCTAAGGAGAAGGCGAGCGATGCGCACGTGCCCAGGCTACCACCCGACCGAACCGCGGCGTCGATCGCGCTGCCGCACGATGTCCTGTGCGGCAGCGCGAGCTGCACCCGTGCCGGCCGGCGTCAGCGGTGCTCGTCGGCGTGCGGCGCCTCGACGGTCGGCGGCGTGCCCTTCTCCTCCGCGACGATGGTCGCGGCCTCGGCGGCGGCGGCCGTGCCGGCGGGCGCCTCCGTCGCGGCAGCCTCCGCCGCGGCGTCCGTCCGTCCCAGCCGCTTGTCGCGCGACGAGGCGATGAGGCTCGCGATCGTCGCGACGGCCATCGACACGATGATCACGCCGAGCGACATCCACGTCGAGATCTCGGGCGCCCACTCGATGTGCTCACCGCCGTTGATGAAGGGGAGCTCGTTGACGTGCATGGCGTGGAAGACGAGCTTCACGCCGATGAAGGCGAGGATGAACGCGATGCCGTAGTGCAGGTAGCGCAGGCGGTCCAGCAGGTCGCCGAGCAGGAAGTAGAGCTGACGCAGACCCATCAGCGCGAACAGGTTCGCCGTGAAGACGATGAACGGGCTCGTGGTGATGCCGAAGATGGCGGGGATCGAGTCGATCGCGAACAGCAGATCCGTCACGCCGATGGCGGCGAAGACGATGATCATCGGCGTCCACATCTTCTTGCCGTCCACGACGGTGCGGATCTTGGCACCGTCGTAGGTGTCGCTGATGTCGATGGTGCGACGCAGCAGCCGGACGACGAAGTTCTCCTGCTTGACGTCGTCGTCGTGATCGCCGCCCGGGAACGCCTGACGGATCGCCGTCCACACCAGGAAGGCGCCGAACAGGTAGAAGACCCAGCTGAACTGCTCGATGATCGCCGCGCCGGCGAGGATGAACAGGCCGCGGAGCACCAGGGCGATGATGATGCCCACCATCAGCACCTCCTGCTGATAGCGGCGCGGCACCGCGAACTGCGTCATGATCAGCACGAAGACGAAGAGGTTGTCGATCGACAGGCTGTACTCGGTGAGCCAGCCGGCGACGAACTGGCCGGCATACTCGCCGCCGGCGAAGATCCACATCAGGCCGGCGAAGATCAGCGCGAGCGTGACGTAGAACACCACCCACAGCGTCGACTCCCTGGTGGAGGGGATGTGCGGGCGCTTGAGGATCAGCAGCAGGTCCGCCACCAGGATGAGCGTGAGGATCACGAGGGATCCGATTTCGAACCACAGCGGGAGTTCGAGGTCCATTGAGGGCCTTTCGCGGAGATGTACGAGGGGTCGGTCGTTGCCGAAAGTCTCTCCCCGCAGCCGGTCGTCCGGTCCGCGTCGCGCACCCGGGGTCGCACTCTCGGGACCCGTGATGACGGATGCGCGCTGTCGGGATACTCCCTCTCGCTCGGGCCAGTCTAGCGGGACTCCCCCGCACCACTGTCCAGCTCGGCGTACACGATGAGGTTGTCGGTGTAATGGCCGATCGTCGCGTCGAAGGTGCCCGTGCAGGTGATCAGGCGGAGCGCCGGTACCGGGACGTTCCGGTAGACATCCGCCGTGGGGAACTCCGACTTGGATGACTGGGTCGACCCGGTGATCGAGAAGCTCACGGCCGTGCCGTCCTCCATCGTGACGGTGACTGCTGCGCCGGGCGGTAGCTCACCGAGCCTCGCGAAGACGGCGGGTGCAGTGGGCGAGTCGACGTGTCCGGCGATGATGGCCCCGCCCACCGCTCCGGGAACGACTCCGCCCGCATACCACCCCGCCGCGTCCCAATCGTGTGGCGGGACGAGGCGCCCGGAGCGGTCGACACCCAGGCTCTCCAGCGTCGAGTCGACCCCGATTGACGGGATGCTGATCCTCACGGGGACTCCCGCTGAGGCGACAGCACCGCTGGAGCCCCGAGGACGAGGGTCCTGCAGTCCGCTCGCAGCGAGAGGACCGGCACTCGGGCTGGTGTTCGGTGTCGATCCGGTATCACCACCGCCTGCCGGGCTCGCGCACCCGACCAGCAGCAAGACGCAGACAAGAGCGACCGTCCCCACGCCTGAGTGCCTGCGTCCGAGAGCCCGCGTCACACTGCTACCGACCCGACGCGGATGGGGCCGGGACGCGGTGACTCGCCGACGGTGGAGCCGGCGAGCCATCCCCCTCCGGTGTCCACCCCGCCGATCGGGACGACGCCGGCACCCGCGCTGTCGAGAACCGGCAGGATCGTCAGGCCCCCGTCCGCGGTGTCGAGGATGAAGAGAGTGCTCACGCTGCCCACGGGCACGTCCACGGTCGCCGTGCCGGTGCCCCCGGGGCCGCTCAGCGACAGATCCCACGCCCCTGCCGGCACATCGGTGTACGCGGTCGCCGTTCCGGGACGCGCCTTCTCGGCGATCGTCAGCCCGGTGGAGGTCTGCACATCGACAGCCGCGCTGACGGTGGACGCCTGGATGAGACGGATGCGGCCATTGCCGGCGCTCGGGCCGGTGAGATCGTCGTCGAACGCCCGGAGCTGCAGCGACGCGGTGGGCCCGTACGCGGCGACGGTGCTCGCGGTCGACGCGCTCACCTCCACGGTGTCGGAGATCGCGACCTGGTCCCAGTCGCCGGAGCCGGCCGGGATCATGCTGACCGTGTAGGTGCCCTGCGGCAGGGTCTGATAAGGCGACACGTTCCCGTAGCTGACATCGCTCAGCTCGAGCACGACCGAACCGCCGCTCAGCGCGGTGAGCCGGACGTCCACCGCCTTGGTGTCGGGTGAGAGATGCCCGATACGCAGCCAGCCGGACCCGTCGACCTCGGTCGGGGCGCTGCGACTCGACGCCTCCGCGCTCGCGCCCACGGCCGCCGACGGCGTCGCGATGACGACGGACGCCGCGACGGCGACGATCAGAACGGGGACTCGCTGTCGAAGGTTCTTCATCTTCGTGGTTCCTTCCGATGTGGTGCGATCACTCTGCGAACGGGTCGATCGCAGGGTCATAGCGCAGGATCAGGCTCGTTCCATCGACGGATGCGTCACGAGGCGCATAGAGTCCGGCTAGCCTGCCGACCTTCTCCTGCGCGTCGGGCGTCAGCGCGCCGCCGCTCGTCAGCGGGGTTCCGCCGATGTCAGTCATGGCGACCTGTCGGATCGGTCCGCTCTGCTCGCCGTCGACGACGGGGAAGCCGGCCACCGTGACCTCGCCGTCGGCCGCCAGAGTGGCGAGCACGAAGACGATCCGGGCATCCACACGACCTGCCTTCAGGATTTCGCGGTCCGCGTCCGACAGCACGATCGACGGGTTCGCGGCCAGCTCGCCGCCGAACTCGGCTCGCGCTGCCGCCGCCCGCGATTGAGCGGCCGACGCAATGACCGATCCGCCTGGTGTGACCATCCGCACCTCGACGAGGTCGTCGCCGTCCCCGAAAGAGGCCACGACGACGGAATTCGCGATCGCGATCGCCAGCTGACCGTCATCGGACGACGGCGCTCGCGCCGCCGGCGATGTGACAACGTACTCGACATCTCGCCAATTGCTCAACTCGCCGTACGCGAGCACGTCGCTGGGGTCCCAGCCGGCGCCGACGAGGGCGTCCTCCATCGTGCCGTCGACCGCGAGCCGCTCGTCGCGAGCGGCGTTTCCGCTTATCCACGCCGACGCGTCACTGGTCGTGGGAGATGCGAAGACAGTGGTCGCGGCGGGCGGAATGCTGGCGTTGTTGATGGAGAGCAGCGCCGCCGTCGCGCCCACCACGGGGACGATGACCAGCGCGGGGATCCAGCGTCGGCGGTCTGCGGGGGACGCCGTGGGCGGGAGCTTCACTCCCTCGCCCGACGGACCGACGGGCTCCGGCGTGGGGATGACCTCCAGCGTCGGAGCGGGCTTCGCGTTCGACGCCTGCCGCGAGTTCACTGCGGATCTCGCAGCCGATGGGCGAACCGGCTTCGTCTTCGCGACGGACACCGGCTTCGCCTTCTCAGGACGAACGTGCTTCGTCTTCGCGACGGACGCCGCCCTCGCCTTCGGCGGACCGCCATGCTTCGCCTTGGTGACGGGCGCCGGAGTCACAGCCGGCTCCGGCACGGATTCCTCCGTGAGTTCCGGAGCAAATTCCCCCGTGTGCTGGGACTGCAGCTCGACGGCGGAGCCTGAGCGCGGTTCGTCCGCGAGAGCGTGTATGGGCGAGGCCTCAGCGGGGAGTTCGTGCTGCGGGTCGGCCTCGTCAACATCCACGGCGGGCGCCTGCGCAGAAGCCTCGAGCGCGGTCTCGGGCTCGGTCTTACCCTCTACGACGGCGTCCTGCTCCGCGACGAGTCCGGGGTCGGATTCGGTCCCGACGACGGTCCCCGGCTCCTGCTCCGACATCACGGCCGGTGCGGGGCGCGCCTCGACGTCGCCGTCCGACTTCAGCTCGACGAGAGCCTCCTGCTCGATCGCCAGGTCGGATCGCCCCTCGACGACGCCATCCGACTCCGGCGCGCTGAGCGGATTCTGCTCGACTGCGGCGACGGGTTCCGGGGATTGCGGCGCCGCCGGCGGCTTGCGGTCGTCAGCCGCACCGGTCACGAGCGCGCCGAGTCGGGCGAGCATCGACCGTTTCGCGGGACGGGCCTCCGCAGTCGGAGCGGGAGAGGTGTCAATAATGGGCGCGCTCTGCGGTGCGGGCGACGTCCGCGGTGCCGGCCAGGTCTTGAATGCGGGCGACGGCTCGGACGCCGTTGCGGACGGGCGCTGCCTCACCTCGGTGTTCGGTGTCGTCGAGTGGCTGGTGGGAGTCGGCGGCGTGTGCGCCAGCGGCGAAGGCGCCGAAGCGACCTCCGGCCCGCGCGGGTTCTGGGTTTGCGGGCCTTTGGAAACCGCGATCAGCCGCTCGATGTCTTCGTCGGATACGAGGATCGGGTCTTTCGTCGCATCCGGGGAGGTGTCGGCAGCGACTTCCTGGTCCGGAACGCTCGGCGCCGCTGCGGGCGGCTGGGGCCGCTCGACCGAAGAGACCACGTCGAGGTCAGCCGGGTCATCTCCGATGCCCCACTGCTTCGCGGATTCGTGCTTCGTTGTGGCCGGAGGCCGATTCGGCCGCTTCTTCGCCCCGCTCGAGGTAGTCGAAACGGAGGCAGGGCCGGAGGTCGACTCGCTCGGGGTCGCCGCGTCGTCCCCGACACCCGGATTCTTCGCCGAACCCGGTGCTTTCGCCGGGGCCGCCCGCCCCTCGGACTTCGATGGCTTGGGGGTCATGAATGGTCTTCGGAGTGCGTCGGGAATCGGATTGCAGAGCTTCGGCAGAATTCGCGGCGCGAGGTGAGACGATCGGCGATGAGTCGACACTGAACAGTTGAGAGACGATGGAGTTCCGCCGCGCGGTGGAGCGTTCTCGGAACGGACGGAACATGGTGGAGCGTGCGGCGAACGATGACGCGGCTCTCGTGGCGCAGGCCGCGGGCGGGAGCGAGCACGCCTTCCGCACGCTGTACCGGGCGTATGTCCGCCCGGTGTACTGGCTGGCACATGGATTGGTGGGCAACCCGGCAGACGCCGAGGAGGTCACGCAGGAGACCTTCCTCGTGGCGTGGCGCAAGCTTCCCGGGCTCGAGCTCGCGGGAGACTCGCTGCTCCCCTGGCTCGCGACGGTGTGCCGGTTCCAGGCCGCGAACCGGGTGCGTCGCCAGCGGCGGGATCGTCAGCACAGCGCAGGGACCGTCGACGAGAGCATTCCGGCCACCGTCGACGTCGAGCAGCAGGTCGTGGACGGCGAGCTCGCCGAGGCGATCCTCCGGGAGGTCGCCGGGCTCACGCCGCTCGACCGCGACATCTTCCGGCTCTGCGCCGCCGAGGGCTACGCCTACCAGGCGGCCGCCGACGAGCTCGGCGTCGCGCACGGCGTCGTCCGCAACCGTCTCTCCCGCATCCGCACGCGCCTGCGGACCGTCGTGAAGGAGAGCACATGAACAGCCAGCAGCCGGGAGCCTCGGCATCCCTTCCCGAGATCAGCTCCCAGCGCATCGATGAGATCGAGAACGCGCTCTTCGCCGACATATCCGGCGAGCGGGCCGCCACGACCGCCCGTCGCACGCGCCGCGGCCGGCTGTGGATCGCCGGCGGAGCAGCCGCGGCCGTCATCGCCGTCGCCGCGATCATCGCCCCCAGCATCGGCCCTCTCGTGTCGGGAACGGGCACCGCCGGCGACAGTTCGGCGTTCGCGCCCGCCGACGGGTTCGTCGGCGACTCGGGCGTGGCTCTCGACTCGCCCACCGAGCTCGACACCGGTCAGGCGTCACCGGATGCCCCCGCCCTCGAGTCGGGCGAGCGCGATGCCCTCGTGACCGATGGCGCGGCCGACCGCGAGATCATCACGACGGCGACCGCAACCGTCACGGTGGAAGACCTCGAGACGGCCGCCCGGGTGATCGGCAACGCCGCCGTCGCGCGCGGCGGCTATGTGGAGTCGATGAACCTGCGCGGTGACGCCGCACCCCAGGGCGATCCGGGCACGGGCGCGGCGTACGACATCATGCCGTACCCGTATCCGTACCCCCCGGGCGACACCTGGGTGACGGTGCGGGTGCCCGCCGACCAGCTGAGCGGTCTCGTCGAAGAGCTCTCCGACGTGGGCGAGGTCACCGCCTCGTCCGTCAACCGACAGGACGTCACCGAGCAGACGGTCGATCTCGCGGCTCGCATCGAAGCCGCACAGGCGTCGGTGGACCGGCTGACCGCCCTCATGGCACAGGCCGAGAGCGTGGCCGATCTCATCGCCGCCGAGTCGGCGCTGTCGGAGCGGCAGGCGCTGCTGGAGTCGTACCAGCAGCAGCTCGAGATGCTCGAGACGCAGGTCGCGATGTCGACGCTGACCGTGACGCTCGCTTCCGACGTCGAGCCGGTGACCGCCGACCCCGCCGGCTTCGGCGACGGTCTGGCCGCGGGCTGGAACGGGCTGGTGGCCACGCTGAACGGCATCGTCGTCGCGCTCGGCTTCCTGCTTCCGTGGCTGGTCGTCGCCGGCGTCGCAGCACTCATCGTGTGGGCCGTCGTCCGCCTCGTCCGGCGGCGTCGCGGGGCGGGAGCAGATCCCGCGGACCGGCCCGCCGGAACCGGCAGCGAGGTTCGCGACTGAGGGTGCGCGGCCCCGTCGGTAGTGTGGGCGCGTGAGCCGCAGCAGATTCCCGTCGTCGGTCTACCGGACGGGCGACGAACCCGACGCACGGTTCAGCCTCGCGAACGAGCGCACGTTCCTCGCGTGGAATCGCACCGCCCTCGCGCTGATCGCCGGAGGCGTCGCGCTCGAGGCCCTGGGCCTTGATCTTCACCCGGGGCTCCGGCTTGCGGCATCGCTCATTCTGATCGCCGCCGGTCTGGTGGTCCCGGTGCTCGCGTGGCGGGAGTGGGCACGCACCGAGCGCGCGCTGCGATCGTCGTCGCCGCTTCCCGGCTCGGCGACGAGCATCGCCCTGGCGATCACGATCGTGCTGGTGGCCGTGCTCGTGCTTCTGGGCATCGTGCTGCGGTGAGCAAGCCGCGCGTCTTCGACCCCGGGCTGCAGCCGGAGCGCACCGAGCTCGCGTGGCGTCGCACCGCCCTCGCGATCGGCGTGGGATCGCTCCTCGCCTTGCGGGTGCTGCCCGCCGTCGCCCCCGACCCGGCCCTTGCCGAGCTGTGGCTCGCCCCCGGCCTCGTCGGCGCCGGCTTCGCCGTGCTGCTGTGGGTCAGGTCGCGGGTCCGCCAGACGCGCGTCACGAGGGCGCTGCTTGCGGAGCGCCCTGATCGGATGCCGGGCGCCGGGCTGATGCTGCTGCTCGCCGCCTTCGTGTTCGGCTGCGGCATCCTCTCCGCCGTCGTCGTGCTTCTGCCGCACGCGTCGTGACAAAGACGAAACGTTCGTGACCCCAGCGGGATTCGGCCACTCCGCCCCTCCACACGCCGCTGGCGCGTCGCGCGGAGCCTCTGGCCGAGCGGGACCCCCCGCGCGAGCGTTTCTCATTACCGCTGGTATAACGAACGCGAAAGCGCCCGCTCGTGACCGAG
>NZ_CAJF01000003.1 GCF_000304335.1 Microbacterium yannicii PS01
GGTCGACCGGGCAGCCGAGATCGGCGCACGTCTCGTGGGCATCAACGCCCGCGACCTGTCGACCTTCGAGCTCGATCGCGATCTGTTCGGACGGCTCGCGGAGCGCATCCCGGCCGGCGCCGTCAAGGTCGCCGAGTCCGCGGTGCTCCAGCCGGCGGACGTCGCCCATTACCGTGCAGCAGGCGCCGATGTCGTGCTCGTCGGCGAGGCCCTCGTCACGAGCGACCCCGTCTCCACCCTTCGCGCATTCCTGGAGGCAGGCGCATGAGTCTTCGCGAAGCATCCGGCCCCTTCTTCGGCGAGTTCGGCGGGCGTTACATGCCCGAGTCGCTCATCGCGGCCATCGACGAGCTGACCGCCGAGTACGAGGCCGCCAAGGCCGACCCGGCTTTCCGGGCGGAGTTCGTCCGCCTGCTCCACTCGTACGCCGGGCGACCGTCGCCGATCACCGAGGTACCGCGATTCGCGGCCCACGCCGGCGGTGCCCGCATCTTCCTCAAGCGCGAGGACCTCAATCACACCGGCTCGCACAAGATCAACAACGTGCTCGGCCAGGCCCTGCTCACGCAGCGCCTGGGCAAGACCAGGGTCATCGCCGAGACCGGCGCCGGCCAGCACGGGGTTGCGACCGCGACCGCCGCCGCGCTGTTCGGTCTGGAGTGCACCATCTACATGGGCGAGGTCGACACCGAGCGCCAGGCGCTCAACGTCGCTCGCATGCGTCTGCTGGGGGCGGAGGTGGTGCCGGTCAAGACCGGCTCACGCACCCTCAAGGACGCGATCAACGACGCCTATCGGGACTGGGTGGCGAGCGTCGAGAACACGAACTACATCTTCGGCACCGCCGCCGGGCCGCACCCGTTCCCGGCCATGGTGCGCGACTTCCAGAAGGTCATCTCCGATGAGGCGCGCGCACAGCTCCTCGATGAGGCGGGCCGGCTTCCGGATGCCGTGCTGGCGTGCGTCGGCGGAGGCTCGAACGCCATCGGCATGTTCGACGCGTTCCTCGACGACGAGGGCGTCGCCCTCTACGGCGTCGAGGCGGCGGGCGACGGCGTCGACACCGTCCGTCACGCCGCGTCGATCGAGCGCGGCCGGCCGGGCATCCTCCACGGCGCCAAGACCTTCGTGCTGCAGGACGAGGACGGCCAGACGATCGAATCGCACTCGATCTCGGCGGGCCTGGACTACCCGGGTGTCGGGCCCGAGCACGCCTGGCTCGCCGCCATCGGCCGAGCGCAGTACATCCCCGCCACCGACGACGAGGCCATGCAGGCGTTGCGGCTGCTGTCGGAGACCGAAGGCATCATCCCCGCCATCGAGTCCGCGCACGCACTGGCCGGCGCTCTCCGCATCGGCCGCGAGCTCGGGCCGGACGCGATCCTCGCGGTCTGCCTGTCGGGTCGCGGAGACAAGGACATGGACACCGCGGCGCGGTACTTCGAGCTCTACGACGCGGCACCGGCCGTCGTCGCGCCCCCGGCTGACGACGCCGCCAAGGGCGAGGGGACGAAGCTGTGAGCTCTCGTGTCGCCGCGGCGATCGATGCCGCGAACGCCGCGGGCCGGGGCGCCTTCGTCGGCTACCTGCCGCTGGGCTTCCCGGATCTCGACACCAGCATCGAGGCCGCCGTCACCCTCGCCGAGAACGGGGCCGACATCCTCGAGCTCGGCCCGCCGTACTCCGATCCGGTGATGGACGGTCCCATCATCCAGGAGGCGACCCAGGCCGCCCTCGCGAACGGGTTCCGGCTGCGCGACACGTTCACCGCGGTCCGCGAGATCACGCGCCGCGTCGATGTGCCGGTTCTGGTCATGACCTATTGGAACCCGGTGCTGCAGTACGGCGTCGACCGCTACGCCGACGACCTCGCCGCCGCGGGAGGCGCCGGACTGATCACGCCCGACATCACCCCCGATGCCGCGGCCGAGTGGATCGCCGCGAGCCGGCGCACGAACCTCGATCGCGTGTTCCTCGCCGCTCCGACGTCGACCGACGAGCGACTCGATCTCATCATCGGCCAGTCCACCGGCTTCGTGTACACCGTCTCGACCATGGGGATCACAGGGGAGCGGACCCAGCTGGACGCCGCCGCCCGCACCCTCGTTCACCGGCTGCACGAGCGGGCAGATGCGCAGGACGCCCAGCTGCGCGCGTGCGTCGGCATCGGCATCTCGACCGCCGACCAGGTGGCCGGGGTGCTGGAGTACTCCGACGGCGCGATCGTCGGCACCGCTCTGGTGCGCGCGCTGCGCGACGGCGGGCTTCCCGGCCTCGCCGAGACCGCCCGCGGACTCGCAGCGGGCACCGGACGCGCCGGGAATTAGACTTCTGACGTCGGCCGCCGCCGGCCCACCCACCAGCAAGGACACGGTTCTCCCATGATCACCGCCGCCGCGAGCGTCGTCGCCAGCATCCCGAGCCCGTCGATCAGCTATTTCGACCTCGGCCCGCTGCGTATCCACATCTACGCGCTGTGCATCATCACGGGCATCATCGCCGCGGTGTTCCTGACCAACCACCGGCTGACCAAGCGCGGAGCGGAGCCGTGGGTCGTCATCGACATCGCACTGCTGGCCGTGCCGCTGGCGATCATCGTCGCCCGGGCCTACCACGTCGTCACCCACTGGGACTTCTACTTCGGCGAAGGGGCGAATCCGCTCTCGGCGCTGTACATCTGGGAGGGCGGCATCGCCATCTACGGCGCTCTCATCGGCGGCGCGGTGGGTGCATGGCTCGGCTGCCGGTGGACCGGCATCCGGTTCTGGACCTTCGCCGATGCCCTCGCGCCGGGACTCCTGCTCGCCCAGGCGATCGGCCGATTCGGCAACTGGTTCAACCAGGAGCTGTTCGGCCTGCCGACCGATGTTCCATGGGGCCTCGAGATCGACTACCCGAACGCCGCCTGGCCGATCGGGCTCCCCGAAGGCACGCTGTTCCACCCGACCTTCCTGTACGAAGTGCTGTGGAATGGACTCGGCGTGATCTTCCTGCTGTGGGCCGGCCGGCAGTTCCGGCTGCAGTGGGGGCGCCTGTTCGCCCTCTACCTCGTCTGGTACAGCGCCGGTCGCATCGTGTGGGAGTCGATCCGCATCGATCCGAGCGAGATCTTCCTCGGCATCCGCACCAACGTGTGGGCCGCGATCGCCGGTGTCGTCCTGGGTCTGGTGATCTTCTTCGTGCAGAAGAGGCGGCACCTCGGCTTCGAGCCGTCGCCCTATGTGTCCGGCCGCGAGTGGAACGCCGGACAGGCTGTACAATCGCAGGACACCGACGACTTCGTCGACGTCACCGACCCCCGACGTCCGAGGTCGCGGGATCGGCGCCACAAGCGCAGCCGTGAGCCCCACCCGGTGATCCGGGTCGCCACGATCACACGCGGTCTCCTCCGAGAATCGCGACCCAGGGCCGACGTCGTCCCATCTTGAGTATCAACGTGAGGACGGTAGGAATGGCTTCGAGCCCCCGTCGTCTCGCCTCGCAGGAGGCGAACACCCCCGCATCGGCAGGCCTCGCGGGTCTTCCGAAGAAGCAGGGCATGTACAACCCGGCCTTCGAGAAGGACGCGTGCGGTCTGGCGATGGTCGCGACTCTGCGCGGCGAGGCAGGTCACGACATCATCGACCTGGCCCTGACGGCGCTGCGCAACCTCGAACATCGGGGCGCGATCGGCTCCGACGCCGGCACCGGCGACGGGGCGGGCATCCTGACACAGATGCCCGACGCGTTCCTGCGCGCCGTGGTCGATTTCGAGCTGCCCCCGGTGGGGGAGTACGCGGCCGGGATGGTGTTCCTTCCCCGTGACGACGAGGCCCGCGCGGCCCAGAAGAGCGGGATCGAGCGGATCGCGGCATCCGAGAACCTCACGGTGCTCGGCTGGCGCGAGGTGCCCACCTCCGACGAGAACCTCGGCAAGCTCGCGTTCGCCGCCCGGCCGGCCTTCGAGCAGCTCTTCGTATCGCGGCCCGCCGTCGGCGACAGTCCGGCGCTGTCGGGGATCGCCCTCGACCGCCGCACGTTCCGCCTGCGCAAGCGCGCCCGCACCGAGCTCGACGCCTACTTCGTGTCGCTGTCGGCGCGGACGCTCGGCTACAAGGGCATGGTCACCACGCTTCAGCTCGAGCCGTTCTACCCCGACCTGCAGGACGAGCGCTTCGCCTCGGAGCTTGCCGTCGTCCACTCGCGGTACTCGACCAACACCTTCCCGTCGTGGCCGCTGGCGCAGCCGCTGCGCATGCTCGCCCACAACGGCGAGATCAACACCGTCAACGGCAACCGCAACTGGATGCGGGCGCGGCAGTCCCAGCTCGAGTCGGAGCTGCTCGGCGACATCCAGCCGCTTCTGCCGATCTGCACCCCGGGCGCCAGCGACTCCGCCTCTTTCGACGAGGTCCTCGAGCTTCTCACCCTGACCGGGCGAAGCCTCCCGCACGCCATCATGATGATGGTGCCCGAGGCATACGAGAAGCAGGCCGACATCGACCCCAAGCTGCGCTCGTTCTACGAGTTCCACTCGATGCAGATGGAGCCGTGGGACGGGCCGGCCGCGCTCATCTTCACCGACGGCACACTCGTCGGCGCGACTCTGGACCGCAACGGCCTCCGCCCCGGGCGGTGGACCGAGACGACCGACGGCCTCATCGTCATCGGCAGCGAGACCGGCGTGCTCGACTTCGAGCCCGAGCGCATCAAGCGCCGCGGACGCCTGCGTCCCGGGCGGATGTTCCTCGTCGACACGGCGCAGCGCCGGATCGTCGAGGACGACGAGATCAAGACCCAGCTCGCCGAGCTCGAGCCGTGGCAGGAGTGGCTCGACGCCGGTCGCGTGCGACTGGCCGATCTTCCCGAGCGCGAGCACATCGTGCACCCCATCGCATCGATCACGCGCCGTCAGCGCACCTTCGGCTACACCGAGGAGGAGGTGAAGATCCTTCTCGCGCCCATGGGCCAGGCCGGCGCCGAACCGCTCGGCGCGATGGGATCCGACACCCCCGTCGCGGTGCTCAGCGAGCGTCCGCGCCTGCTCTTCGACTACTTCACGCAGCAGTTCGCGCAGGTGACCAACCCGCCGCTGGACTCGATCCGCGAAGAGGTTGTGACCTCTCTCGCTCTGGGCCTCGGGCCCGAGCGCAACCTGCTGGAATGGGGCGCCGAGCACACCCGCGTGGTGACGCTCGACTTCCCGGTCATCGACAACGACGAGCTCGCGAAGATCCAGCACATCGACACGGCGCTCCCCGGCCGCACGTCGGTGACGATCCGCGGTCTGTATCGCGTCGAGGCCGGTCACAAGGGCATGAAGAAGCGCCTCGAGCAGATGTGCGCCGAGGTCGACCAGGCCATCGAGGACGGCGCCGAGTTCATCGTGCTGTCCGACCGCGACTCCAACAAGGACCTCGCGCCCATCCCGTCGCTGCTGATGCTCGCCGCGGTGCACCACCACCTCATCCGCAAGCAGACTCGCATGAAGTGCGGCCTGGTGGTCGAGGCGGGCGATGTGCGCGAGGTGCACCACGTCGCCACCCTCATCGGATACGGCGCGTCGGCGGTCAATCCCTATCTCGCGATGGAGACGGTCGAATATCTCGTGCGCGCCGGCCTGATCACCGGCATCGCGCCCGAGAAGGCGGTGCGCAACCTGATCTACGCGCTCGGCAAGGGCGTGCTGAAGATCATGTCGAAGATGGGCATCTCGACGGTCTCGTCGTACGCCGGCGCGCAGGTGTTCGAGGCGGTCGGGCTGTCGCAGGACTTCGTCGACGCCTACTTCACCGGCACCGAGTCGAAGCTCGGCGGCGTGGGACTGGACGTCATCGCGGCCGAGAACGCCGCGCGCCACGAGTACGCCTACCCGGAGGATGCCGCGGTCCGCGCGCACGAGCGCCTCTGGACCGGCGGCGAATACCAGTGGCGGCGCGACGGCTCGCCCCACCTGTTCAACCCCGACACGGTCTTCCGGCTGCAGCACTCCACGCGCACGCGCCGGTACGACATCTTCCGCGAGTACACGCAGCTGGTCGACCAGCAGGCGGGCGAGCTGAAGACGCTGCGCGGCCTCTTCTCGCTGAAGACCGAAGGACGCGCGCCGGTGCCGATCGACGAGGTCGAGCCGGTGTCGTCCATCGTCAAGCGCTTCTCCACGGGTGCGATGAGCTACGGCTCGATCTCCAAGGAGGCCCACGAGACCCTGGCGATCGCGATGAACCGTCTCGGCGGCAAGTCGAACACGGGCGAGGGCGGCGAGGACGTCGACCGGCTGCTCGACCCCGAGCGTCGCAGCTCGATCAAGCAGGTCGCCTCCGGCCGGTTCGGTGTCACGAGCCTCTACCTCACCGAGGCCGACGACATCCAGATCAAGCTCGCCCAGGGTGCCAAGCCGGGTGAGGGCGGCCAGCTGCCGCCGACCAAGGTCTATCCCTGGGTCGCCCGCACGCGGCATGCGACGGCGGGCGTGGGTCTCATCTCCCCGCCCCCGCACCACGACATCTACTCCATCGAAGACCTCAAGCAGCTGATCTTCGATCTGAAGCGCGCCAATCCGGGTGCTCGTGTCCACGTCAAGCTCGTGAGCCAGTCGGGCATCGGCGCGGTCGCTGCGGGTACGGCCAAGGCTCTCGCCGACGTGATCCTGGTCTCGGGCCATGACGGCGGCACCGGCGCCAGCCCGCTGAACTCGCTGAAGCACGCCGGCACCCCGTGGGAGCTGGGCCTCGCCGAGACGCAGCAGACGCTCATGCTCAACGGCATGCGCGACCGCGTCGTGGTGCAGGTCGACGGTCAGCTCAAGACCGGGCGCGACGTCATCATCGGCGCGCTGCTGGGCGCCGAGGAGTTCGGCTTCGCCACGGCACCGCTGGTCGTCTCGGGCTGCATCATGATGCGTGTGTGCCATCTCGACACCTGCCCGGTGGGCGTTGCGACGCAGAACCCCGTGCTCCGCCAGCGCTTCAACGGCAAGCCCGAGTTCGTCGTGAACTTCATGGAGTTCATCGCCGAAGAGGTGCGCGAGTACCTCGCCGAGCTCGGCTTCCGCTCGCTCGACGAGGCGATCGGCCGCAGCGACCTGCTCGACGTCGCGGGAGCGGTCCGGCACTGGAAGGCCAGCGGTCTCGACCTGACGCCCGTGCTCGAGGGCCCGGCTTTCGCCGATGACGAGCCGCGTCGCAACACGACGGCGCAGCTGCACGAGCTCGACGAGCACTTCGACGTCGCTCTCCTCGAGCGCGCGCAGGACGTCATCGCGCACGGCGGCGAGGTCACCATCGACCTGCCGATCCGCAACACCGAGCGCGCCGTCGGCACCCTTCTCGGGCACCACGTGACGCGCGCCCGCGGCGAGAACGGGCTGCCCTCCGGCAGCATCGTGGTGAACCTGACGGGCTCGGCCGGCCAGTCCTTCGGAGCGTTCATGCCGGCCGGCATCACCCTGCGGCTCGAGGGCGACTCCAACGACTACGTCGGCAAGGGCCTCTCGGGCGGTCAGATCGTGATCCGCCCGCCGCGGCGCGCGGCCTTCGACGCCTCGAAGAACGTCATCGCCGGCAACGTGATCGGCTACGGCGCCACGCAGGGGACGATGTTCCTTCGAGGAGTCGTGGGGGAGCGGTTCTTCGTGCGCAACTCCGGCGCCACCGCGGTGGTCGAGGGCGTCGGCGACCACGCCCTCGAGTACATGACCGGCGGCCTCGCCGTGATCCTCGGCGCCACCGGCCGCAACCTCGGCGCGGGGATGTCGGGCGGCACCGCCTACGTCTACAAGCTCGATCGCAAGCTCGTCAACCGTGAGGCCCTGGCCTCGGGCGAGCTCGAACTGGGCGAGCTGGGCGCCGGCGATGCCGAGATCCTGCGCGACCTGCTCGAGCAGCACGCCGCAGAGACCGAGTCGACCCTCGCACGCGCTCTGCTCGATGACTTCGAGGCAGAGGTCGACAATTTCGTCAGGGTGATGCCGCGCGACTACGCCGCGGTGCTGCAGACCCGCCAGGCGGCGGTCGCCGAGGGGCTGGACCCCGACGGCGATGTCGTCTGGCACCGGATCCTGGAGGTGACAGGTGGCTGACCCCAAGGGCTTTCTCAAGGTCACCGAGCGAGAGCTGCCCCCGCGGCGGCCGGTGCCGGTGCGCATCATGGACTGGAAAGAGGTCTATGAGCCGGGCGATTCCGCCGTCATCCGCCGGCAGGCGGGACGCTGCATGGACTGCGGCGTGCCGTTCTGCCACCAGGGATGCCCGCTGGGCAACCTGATCCCGGAGTGGAACGACCTGATGTGGCGCGGCGAGGGCCGGGCCGCGATCGAGCGCCTGCACGCGACGAACAACTTCCCGGAGTTCACCGGCCGGCTGTGCCCGGCGCCGTGCGAGAGCTCGTGCGTCCTCGGCATCAACCAGCCCGCCGTGACCATCAAGCAGGTCGAGGTCTCGATCATCGACGAGGCCTTCGGCCACGGCTGGGTCGAGCCCGAGCCGCCGGGACGCCTGACCGGCAAGACCGTCGCCGTGGTGGGCTCCGGCCCCGCCGGCCTGGCTGCCGCTCAGCAGCTCACGCGCGCCGGCCACACCGTGGCCGTGTTCGAGCGCGACGACCGGATCGGCGGACTGCTGCGCTACGGCATCCCCGACTTCAAGATGGAGAAGAAGCACCTCGAGGCGCGTCTTCGCCAGATGCAGGACGAGGGCACGCGGTTCCGCGCCGGCGTCGAGATCGGCAAGGACATCTCGTGGAGCGACCTGCGCGCCCGCTACGACGCCGTCGTGGTCACCACCGGAGCGACGGTCCCGCGAGACCTTCCGATCCCGGGGCGCGACCTCGCCGGCGTGCACTTCGCGATGGAGTACCTCGTCGAGTCGAACAAGGCGGTCGCCGGTGACGCGGTCCCCAACCAGATCACGGCCGAGGGCAAGCACGTCGTCGTCATCGGCGGCGGCGACACCGGCGCGGACTGCATCGGCACCGCCCACCGCCACGGCGCTCTCAGCGTGACCAACCTCGCCATCGGCAAGCAGCCTCCCGGCGAGCGTCCGGAGCACCAGCCCTGGCCCATGACGCCCACTCTCTTCGAGATGGCGTCGGCGCACGAGGAGGGCGGCGAGCGGTCCTTCCTCGCATCGACGGTGGAGTTCCTCTCGAACGACGTCGGTGAGGTGCGCGCGCTGCGCGTCGCCGAGACCGAGTTCGTCGACGGCCGCCGCGTGCCCAAGAGCGGCACCGAGCGCGAGATCCCCGCCGACCTGGTGCTGATCGCGATGGGATTCACCGGCCCTGAGCGGACCCTCCTCGAGGAGCAGCTCGGCGCCCAGTTCAGCGACCGGGGGAGCATCCGCCGCGAGGAGGACTACCAGACGAATGCGCCGGGCGTCTTCGTGGCCGGCGACGCCGGTCGCGGGCAGTCGCTCATCGTGTGGGCGATCGCGGAGGGCCGCGCCGCCGCCGCGGGCGTCGACCGCTTCCTCATGGGCGAGACTCAGCTTCCCTCGCCCGTCCGCCCGCACGATGTCGCCATCGGCCTGCAGCCCGCGTAGGCTGGCCGAGGCATTCGCCACCTTCCCAACACCCGGAGAAACCACGGATGAGACGCGCCAAGATCGTCGCCACCCTGGGTCCCGCCACATCGACGTATGAGATGGTCCGCGCGATCATCGATGCCGGTGTCGACGTCGCCCGATTCAACCTGAGCCACGGGGACTACTCGGTCCACGACAACAACTTCGCCAATGTGCGAAAGGCCGCTGACGACGCCGGACGCGCTGTCGCCGTCCTCGTCGACCTCCAGGGCCCGAAGATCCGGCTCGGAAAGTTCGAGAACGGCCCGCACGAGCTCGCCGTCGGCGACATCTTCAAGATCACGACCGAAGACATCCTGGGTACGAAGGAGATCGTCGGGACGACGTTCAAGGGTCTTCCGAACGACGTCAACCCCGGAGACTTCCTCCTGATCGACGACGGCAAGGTGCGCGTCGAGGTCGTCGAGACCGACGGCACCGTCGTCACCACCAAGGTCATCGTCGGCGGCCCGGTGTCGAACAACAAGGGCATCAACCTGCCCGGCGTCGCCGTCAACGTCCCTGCGCTCTCCGATAAGGACGAGGCGGACCTCCGCTGGGGCCTTCAGGCCGGCGCAGATCTCATCGCGCTGTCGTTCGTGCGCAGCGCGAAGGACGTCCAGCGCGTGCACGTCATCATGGCGGAGGAGGGGCGTCACGTGCCCGTCATCGCCAAGATCGAGAAGCCGCAGGCGGTCGACAACCTCGAGGAGATCATCGACGCGTTCGACGGCATCATGGTCGCCCGCGGCGACCTGGGCGTCGAGCTTCCGCTGGAGGCTGTGCCGATCGTGCAGAAGCGCGCGGTCGAGCTGTGCCGCCGTATGGCGAAGCCCGTCATCGTCGCCACCCAGATGCTCGAGTCCATGATCGAGAACCCGGTTCCCACGCGCGCCGAGACGAGCGACGTCGCCAACGCCGTCCTCGACGGTGCGGACGCGGTCATGCTCTCGGGCGAGACCAGCGTCGGAAAATACCCGGTCGGCGTCGTCGAGACGATGGCGCGCATCATCGACTCCACCGAGGAGCACGGCCTGGAGCGCATTCAGCCGCTCAACACCAAGCCGCGCACGCAGGGCGGCGCGATCACGCTGGCCGCGATGGAGGTGGCGGACTTCGTCGAGGCGAAGTACCTCTGCATCTTCACCGAGTCCGGCGACACCGCGCGTCGCATGTCGCGTCTGCGCCCTCGCATCCCGATGATCGGCTTCACTCCCGAGCCGGCGATCCGCCGCCGCATGGCGATCACGTGGGGCGTGCAGTCCTCGCTCGTCGAGCACGTCGCGCACACCGATCTGATGTTCATCCAGGTCGACGACTTCCTGCTCGCGAACGATCTCGCGAAGGTCGGCGACAAGGTCGTGGTCATCTCGGGTTCTCCTCCCGGAATCATCGGGTCGACGAACGACATCCGCATCCACAAGGTCGGCGACGCGGTCCACGGCAAGGCGCCCATCTACAAGTCGCGGGACTGAACACCGTTCTCACGGGCTGTCGCGAGCACTAAGGTGATCGCGACAGCCCGTTTTCTCGTGGGAAGGTGCCTCGCCGTGTTTCTCCAAGACTTCTTCTGGTTCCTGCTGTGGAGCTTCTACTTCATCGCATACCTGTACGTCGTGATCCTCATCATCACCGACCTCTTCCGCGACCACTCCCTCAACGGCGGCTTCAAGGCCCTGTGGATCATCGCGCTGGTCTTCGTGCCGTTCCTGACCGCGCTCATCTACATCATCGCCCGGGGCAAGGGCATGGCCCAGCGCCTGCAGGTGTCGCGCGGCGTCGTCGCCGAGAGCGACGACTACCGTCCGGCGGCATCCTCCAGCCCGTCCGAAGACATCGCACATGCCAAGAAGCTGCTGGACGCGGGCACCATCACTCAGGGCGAGTTCGACGCCCTCAAGAGCAAGGCGCTCGGAAACCAGTACTTCGGCGCCTGAGCCGTACGCACCACGTGGTGAGCGGATGCCGGGGGCTCCGGCATCCGCTCACCTCTTCGTCTGCGACGGCGGGCTACTCCACGAGCTTGCCGGCGACCGACACCTCGCGCATGAGGTCGGCGATCCCGCGCGGGATCGGCGGGATCTCTTCGCGGACCACGCCGGTCGACGGTGACCAGACGAGGTTCACCTGCAGGCCGGGGTCGAGGTCGGGATAGTCGCTGCGGTTGTGGCATCCGCGTGTCTCACGGCGCTCCAGCGCCGCCTCGAGGGTGGCTCGCGCGGCCAGCGCCGCCGACTTGAGATCGAAGGCGTGCGCGAGATCGTGGTAGCCGGCGATGTCGGGATGCACGCCGATGTCGGTCATCCGGCCCTCGATCACGTCGAGCTCTGCGAGCCCGGCGCGCAGCCCCTCGTCGTCGCGGACGACTCCGGCGTGCTCCGTCATGACGTCGCGGATCGCGCGCTGCAGTGCCCGCACGTTCTCTGTTCCGGACGCCCCGAGCAGATCGGCGATCTCGGTGCGCGCCTGCGTGACGGCTGCGGCCGACCTCTTCTGCGCCGCAAGCGAGGCCGAGTAGGCCGCCGCGGCCTGACCGACGATCCGCCCGAAGACCAGCAGCTCGATCAGCGAGTTGCCGCCGAGCCGGTTCGCGCCGTGCAGTCCGGAGGACGCCTCGCCGATCGCGTACAGTCCCGGCACGTCGGTCGAGTGATCCTCGGAGCGCACCCACACGCCGCCCATCGAGTAGTGCGCGGTAGGGGCGATCTCGATCGGCTGCTTCGTGATGTCGAGCATCTGCAGCTCGAGCATCGTCTGGTAGACCCGGGGGAGCCGGGTCATGATCGTCTCGCGCGGGAGATGGGACACATCCAGCCAGACGCCGCCGTTGGGGGTGCCGCGGCCTTCCTTGATCTCGGTGTAGCACGCGAGCGCCACGCGATCGCGGGTCGACAGCTCGAGCCGCTCGGGGTCGTACCTGTGCATGAACCGCTCGCCGAGTCCGTTCCGCAGGATTCCGCCCTCACCGCGCGCGGCCTCCGAGATGAGCGTGCCCGCGGCGTTCTCGGGTTCGATGATGCCGCTGGGATGGAACTGCACGAGCTCGGGATCGCGCAGCCGGCCGCCGGCCTCCACCGCGAGACGGAAGGAGTCGCCGGTGTTCTCGTCGCGGCGCGACGAGGTGCGTCGCCAGATGCGGTTGTGTCCACCGGCCGCGAGGATCACGGCGTCGGCGTGGATCAGATACCGCGTGCCGTCGTCGAGATCGAACCCGTAGGCGCCGAACACCGCGCCGTCGTCGTTGACCAGGATGCGCGTGATGTAGACGGTGTCGAGGACGGGCACCTGCAGCTGAGCGGCCCGATTGATCAATGTCCGCTGGATCTCGAGTCCGGTGTAGTCGCCGGCGAAGGCGGTGCGACGGTAGGTGTGCGCTCCGAAGAAGCGCTGCGAGATGCGGCCGTCGTCCTCGCGGGCGAACGGCATGCCGTAGCGCTCGAGGTCTTCGATGCCGCGCGCCGCCCCCGACGTGACGATCTCGACGGTGTGCGGGTTGGCGAGCAGGTAGCTCTCCTTGAGCGTGTCGGCGGCGTGCTGCTGCCAGGAGTCATCGGCATCCATGGTGCCGAGCGCGGCATTGATGCCGCCGGCGGCGAGCGATGTGTGGGCGTCCGATCTGGGTCGCTTGCCGAGGGCGAGCACGTCGACGCCGGCCTCCGCCAGCTCGATCGCGGCACGAAGGCCGGAGCCGCCCGTGCCGATGACGAGGACGGTGGTGGAGATCTGACGTTCTGCAGTGGTCATGCCTCGAACGTATGCCTGGCGCGACGATTACTCCAATGCATCTTTCTGCTCGGATCCATAGCGATACGCTATTCACATGAACCTCGAGCAACTGCGCGGTTTCGTAGAGGTCGCGAACGTCGGCAACTTCACGCGGGCCGCGGACCGACTGCATCTCGCCCAGCCGTCCTTGAGCAGGCAGATCGCCACGCTCGAGCAGGACCTCGGGGCCGAGCTGTTCCATCGGACGAGGGGCGGCAGTTCGCTCACCGCCGCGGGGGAGTCGCTCCTGCCGCTCGCCCGGCGGATGCTCGCCGACGCGGAGTCGGTGCGCCGTGAGTTCGCCGAGATCTCCGGGCTGCAGCGCGGCCGAGTGCGTCTGGGAGCGACTCCCACGTTGTGCATCAGCCTCGTCGCAGAGGTCTTCAGCGCATTCCACCGAGCCCACCCTGCGATCGAACTCCACCTGTCGGAGCACGGTTCGCGCCGGCTGCTCGGAGAGCTCTCGGGCGGAGAACTGGACCTCGCCGTGGTCACGACATCCGACTCGGCCTCCGCCGACCGCTTCATCGTCACGCCGCTGCTCGTCGAAGAGCTCGTCGTCATCTCGTCGAGCGACGCGCCGCCGGTGACCAGCCGTGACGCCGTCAGCCTCGAAGAGGTCGCGCCGATGCCGCAGATCGTCTTCAGCTCGAGCTACGACCTGCGTGCCACCACCGACGACGCGTTCCGCGGCGCGGGTCTGCGTCCCAATGCGGTGATCGAGGGCGCGGAGATGGATGCGGTGCTGCGCTTCGTGGAGCGCGGCCTCGGGGTGGCGATCGTCCCCGCCATGGTGCTGATCAACCGGCCGGGGCTGCGGGCCGTGCGGCTCTCGTCGCCGACCCTGACCAGGACGATCAGCATCGCTCGTCCGGCCGACATCGCGCCGACGACCGCGGTCGAGGTGATGCAGCGGACCATCGTCGGCACCGCCCGAGAGCTCGCCGCCTCGGCCGGCGCGACGATGCGCCTCGCCTGAGTGCGGCGCGGAGCCTTTGCGTGCCGGTGGTGGGAGTCGTCCCCACGGCCACTCCACGCGCCGCTGGCGCGTCGCGCGGAGCCTCTGGCCGCGTGGTCCCACCCACAAGCGGGCTCTTTCCAAGCCCACGACCGGCACGACACCGGGAAAGGCACCCTCCGGGCGGCTTCCCCGATCCCGTGCCGGTGGTGGGAGTCGAACCCACACGCCCTTGCGGGCAACCGAGTTTGAGTCGGTCGCGTCTGCCATTCCGCCACACCGGCCCACGCCTCGCGGCGCGTCCGCGATTGACCATACCGTAGGATTCAATGGTGACTGAGCAGGAGCAGACCGCCGCATCGACGGCTTCCACCCCCCGTCGTGTCGTGGTGGCCGAGGATGAATCGCTGATCCGACTCGACATCGTCGAGATCCTCCGCGACAACGGCTTCGACGTCGTCGGCGAGGCCGGTGACGGCGAGACCGCCGTGCAGCTGGCCACCGAGCTGCGCCCCGACCTCGTCATCATGGACGTCAAGATGCCGCAGCTCGACGGCATCTCGGCCGCCGAGAAGCTCAGCAAGAACCACATCGCCCCCGTCGTCCTCCTGACCGCCTTCAGCCAGAAAGAGCTCGTCGAGCGTGCGAGCGAGGCCGGTGCCCTGGCGTACGTGGTGAAGCCCTTCACGCCCAACGACCTGCTGCCGGCGATCGAGATCGCGCTGGCCCGCTACGAGCAGATCATCACGCTCGAGGCCGAGGTCGCCGACATGGTCGAGCGCTTCGAGACCCGCAAGCTCGTCGACCGCGCCAAGGGACTGCTCAACGAGAAGATGGGCCTGAGCGAGCCCGAGGCGTTCCGCTGGATCCAGAAGGCGTCGATGGATCGCCGCCTCACGATGCAGGACGTCGCCAAGGCGATCATCGAGCAGCTCGCGCCCAAGAAGGGCTGACAGAAACATCACGGGGGACGGATGCCGCGGCATCCGTCCCCCGTTCCTGTCCTGGCGATCAGCCGGCCGGGAGATCCTTGATGTGATTCGTGATGCGCACCGTCGAGCAGCGTCTGCCCTCGTCGTCGGTCACGACGATCTCGTGAACGGTGAGGCTCCGGCCCAGATGAAGCGGAGTGCACACGCCGGTGACATGGCCCGACGTGGCCGAACGGGTGTGCGTGGCGTTGATATCGACGCCGACCGCGAGGCGACCCGGACCGGCGTGGTAGTTCGCGTGCATCGAACCGAGCGATTCGCCGAGCACCACGTAGGCCCCGCCGTGGAAGAGCCCGACCGGCTGGGTGTTCCCCTCCACGGGCATGCGGGCGACCGCGCGCTCGGGGGTGAACTCGAGCCACTCGAAGCCCATCTTCTCGGCCAGGGCGCCGATGCCGCGGCCCGTCGCCCACTGCAGGCCGTCCTGGTCGGCGAGAGGGCTGTCGGCGAGGGACTTCTCGGACATGGCGACACCTTCGGTGGAGCGCCGCGGCGGACCGTCGTGCGCCGCGGCGGGGAGATCGGGCTGTCCGCGGGCCTGGCTAGGCTTGCAGGGTGACGGACTCCGCAAAGCCTACCCTTCTCGTCGTGGACGGCCATTCGCTGGCATACCGTGCCTTCTACGCCCTCCCGGTCGACAACTTCTCGACGAAGGACGGGCAGCACACCAACGGCATCTACGGGTTCCTCGCCATGCTCATCAACCTCATCAAGGCGGAGAAGCCCACGCACATGGCCGTGGCGTTCGACACGTCCCGTCAGTCGTTCCGCTCGCGGGAGTATCCGGAGTACAAGGCGAACCGCTCCGAGACCCCGTCCGAGTTCAAGGGCCAGATCCCGCTGCTGCAGGAGTGCCTCGCGGCGATGAGCATCCCGGTGCTGCAGCAGCAGGACATCGAGGCAGACGACATCCTCGCGACGCTCGCGAGCCAAGGCGCCGAAGCCGGCTTCCACGTCCTGGTGTGCTCCGGCGACCGCGACACGATCCAGCTCGTGAACGACGACATCACGCTGCTCTACCCGAACGTCCAGGGCGTCTCGCAGCTGAAGCGCTACGACCGGCAGGCCGTGATCGACCGCTACGGCGTGCGACCCGAGCAGTACCCCGACATCGCCGCGCTCGTCGGCGAGACCAGCGACAACCTCCCCGGCGTGCCCAAAGTGGGGGAGAAAACCGCCGTCAAGTGGCTCACCCAGTTCGGCTCGCTCGATGCGCTGCTGGAGGGCGCCGAGACGATCAAGGGCGTGGTGGGCAACAACCTTCGCGAGCACGTCGACGATGTGCGTCGCAACCGCATGCTGAACCGCCTGATGACCGACGTCGACCTGCCGCTCGGCCCGGCCGACCTGGAAGTGCAGCCGATGGACGCACAGGCGGTGCGCGACATCTTCGCGCGGCTGGAGTTCAAGACCCTCATCCCACGAGTGGCCGAGCTCGCCGGCATCGAGCAGCAGATGGCCGCCGTGACGTCGGCAGCGGCGATGCTCGCGCCGACGGCTCGCGAGGTCGGCCCCGACGACCTGGTCGCGTGGCTCGGCGACGTGGCCGGCGATGTCGGGGTCACCGTCGTGATCGAGGCAGGACTGCCGCGACGGATCGGCTTCGCCACGATGACGGATGCCGTCGAGTCGGAGCTCACCCCCGAGGCCCGAGATGCGCTCGCGCCGTGGCTCGCGTCCGACGCCCCGAAGGTGTTCAGCGACGCCAAGCCCCAGGTCAAGGCGCTCCGGCGTTCGGGTCTCACCCTCGCCGGCCTCGAGTTCGATGTGATGGTCGCTGGCTGGCTGCTGCGCCCGAGCTTCCCCGACAAGACGCTCGCCCACCTGGTCGACCGCTACCTCGATGAGAAGCTGCCGGAGGCCGATCCGTCCCAGCTCGTACCTGAGACCGAGGGCGCCACGCCCGGCCAGCTGTCGTGGTACACCCTGCGCGTGGCGGAGGCCGTGCGCGCCGAGCTCGCGCCGAGTGTGGCGAGCGTGCTCGCCGACATCGAGCTGCCGACGCTGCGCGCCCTGGCAGACATGGAGCTCGCCGGCGTCGCGGTCTCGCACGACACGCTCGCGGAGTTCTCGAGCGAGCTCGCCGAACGTGCGGACGTGCTCGCGCAGGCGGCCTTCGCGGCGATCGGACGAGAGGTGAACCTCGGCTCCCCGAAGCAGCTGCAGGAGGTGCTCTTCGACGAGCTGCAGCTGCCGAAGACCCGGAAGACCAAGACCGGCTATTCGACCGATGCCGCCGTGCTCGCAGATCTGCAGGAGACGAACCCGCATCCGTTCCTCGACCTCCTCCTTCAGCACCGCGAGGCGACGAAGCTGCGGCAGATCATCGAGTCGCTCGACAGCGCGATCGGCGGCGACAAGGCGATCGGTTCGGACGGGCGGATCCACACCACCTACGTGCAGACCGGCAGCCAGACCGGGCGCCTGTCGAGCACCGACCCGAACCTGCAGAACATCCCGATCCGCACGGAGGAGAGCCGCCGCATCCGCTCGGCATTCGTCGTGGGCGAGGGCTATGAGACTCTCCTCACCGCCGACTACTCCCAGATCGAGATGCGCATCATGGCGCACCTCTCCGAGGATCCTGGTCTCATCGAGGCGTTCAACTCCGGCGAGGACCTGCACCGGTTCGTCGGCGCGCGCGTCTTCGCCGTCGTCCCGGAGGAGGTCACTCCCGCGATGCGCACCAAGGTCAAGGCCATGTCGTACGGCCTGGTCTACGGGCTCTCGGCGTTCGGCCTGTCCAAGCAGCTGCGCATTGAGCAGAGCGAGGCGAAGCAGCTCATGATGGAGTACTTCGCGCGATTCGGCGCCGTGCGCGACTACCTCCGCTCGTCGGTGGAACAGGCGCGTATCGACGGCTACACCGAGACGATCTTCGGGCGGCGCCGACCGTTCCCCGACCTCGCCAGCCCCAACCGGGTGCTGCGCGAGAACGCCGAACGCGCGGCGCTCAACGCCCCGATTCAGGGCAGTGCGGCCGACATCATGAAGATCGCGCTGTTCCACATCCACGACGACTTCGCCGCCGGCGGGCTGCGGTCCCGCGTGCTGCTGCAGATCCACGATGAGCTCGTGGTCGAAGTCGCGCCGGGGGAGTGGGATGCCGCCGAGCAGATCGTGCGGGAGCGCATGGGCGACGCCGCGCAGCTGTCGGTGCCGCTCGACGTGCAGATCGGTCGCGGCGGCGACTGGCACTCGGCAGGACACTGACACCCGCGTTTGTCGGCACCGCGTCTCGTCCCTAGGCTCGGATCCATGACTGAAGAAACCCGCACTCCCACGCAGATCGACAAGATCGCTGACGCGTGGGTGGACACCCTGGCCGAGCTCGAACCGACGCTCGCAACCTACATCGGCCGCTCGGAGTTCAACGACCGCTTCGGCGACTACAGCCCCGCCGGTCAGGAGGCCCTCATCGCCGAGGGTCGCAAGACCCTGGCGGAACTGGAGTCCGCGACGCCGGCCGACGACATCGACGCCGTGACCAAGGAAGACCTCGCCCGCGAGATCGGGCTCGGCATCGAGCTGCATGACGCGCAGTGGCATCTCCGCGACCTGAACGTGATCGCGTCGCACGCGCAGGACATCCGCTCTGTGTTCGACCTGATGCCGACCGCGACACCGGACGACTGGTCCGTCATCGCGACGCGGCTGGGAGCTGTCCCCGGCGCGATCGAGGGCTACGTCGAGACGCTCCGCGAAGGCATCTCTCGGGGCGTCGTGCCCGCTCGCCGTCAGGTCGTCGAAGTCGTCACGCAGATCGCCCGATACACCGAGGACAGCGGCTTCTTCGCCAACTTCGCCGCCGAGGCGGCTCCCGCCGAGGGGCAGCTGCCGGCATCGCTCGCGCGCGACCTCGCCGACAGAGCGAACTCCGCGCGCGTCGCCTACGACGCGCTCGCGCAGTTCCTCTCCACCGAGCTGGCGCCCGCCGCCGGAGACGCCGACGCGGTCGGCCGGGAGCTCTACGCACTGCACTCCCGTCGCTTCCTCGGCGCCACGATCGACCTCGACGAGACGTACGAGTGGGGCGTGGAGGAGCTCGCCCGCATGGTCGCCGAGCAGGAGGCCATCGCGCACGAGATCAAGCCCGGTGCGTCCGTCGAAGAGGCGGTCGCCTTCCTCGAGCAGGATCCGAGCCGCAAGCTGCACGGCACCGATGCCCTTCAGAAGTGGATGCAGGAGACCAGCGACCGTGCTGTCGCCGAGCTCGGCAAGACCCACTTCGACATCCCGGAGCCGATTCGTCGCCTCGAGTGCATGATCGCGCCGACCCGAGAGGGCGGCATCTACTACACCGGTCCCACCGACGACTTCTCCCGTCCCGGCCGCATGTGGTGGTCCGTGCCGGAGGGCGTCGAGGAGTTCGACACCTGGCGCGAGCTGACCACCGTGTACCACGAGGGCGTTCCGGGGCACCACCTGCAGATCGCCCAGGCCGTGTACAACCGCGCACAGCTCAACTCGTACCGTCGCCTTCTCGGGGGCACGTCGGGTCACGCCGAGGGCTGGGCGCTGTACGCCGAGCGCCTCATGGAGAAGCTCGGCTACCTCGACGATCCCGCCGACCGCCTCGGCATGCTCGACGGCCAGCGCATGCGTGCGGCCCGCGTCGTTCTCGACATCGGTGTGCATCTCGGCAAGGAGCGCCCCGACGGCCAGGGCGTCTGGGACGCTGACTTCGCCCTCGAGTTCATGCGCCACAACGTGAACATGTCCGACGAGTTCGTGAAGTTCGAGGTCAACCGCTATCTCGGCTGGCCGGGCCAGGCGCCGTCGTACAAGGTCGGCCAGCGCATCTGGGAGCAGCTGCGCGACGAGGTCGCCGAGCGGGAGGGCGACGCCTTCTCGATCAAGCAGTTCCACAAGCGTGCGCTCGACATCGGCGGTGTCGGACTCGACACGCTGCGCACGGCGCTGTCGCGCTGATCGATCGACGGGCTCAGCGATCGGATCCGGTCGCTGAGCCCGTCGACCCTTACAGCAGAGCCGTCACCTCGGCGTCGGTCGTCTGCGAGAAGTCGTCGTAGTACTGCCCCACGGCCCAGAAGTCGCGCTCCCGGTGCGGGCAGACATATTCGTCCACAGCGTCAGCGGGCGGGCTCCACTTCGCCGGGGCGACCGGCACCGCCAGCACGATGCGTGACGGCTGCCGGCTGCGCAGCGCGCGGCACGCGGCGATCGCGCTCGAGCCGGTGGCCACGCCGTCGTCCACGACGATCGCGGTGCGCCCCTCCAGATCGATGAACGGCGCCCCGAAGGCAGTGGTCCGTCGTGCGAGTTCGTTCCGCTCCGCCTTCTCCACGCGTTCGACGTCGGTCTCCGACATCCCCGCCCAGCGCACGGCCGAGGGGGTGACGATGCGCACGCCGTCCGCGATGGCGCCCACGGCGAACTCCTCATGCCCTGTCGCTCCCAGCTTCCGCACCACGACCGCATCCAGCGGCAGCCCGAGAGCCGTCGACACTTCGGCCGCGGTCACCACGCCTCCTCGCGGGATGCCGAGGACGACGGCATCCGTCCCGCGCCAGGACTCGAGCGCCGAAGCGAGCACCCGTCCCGCGGCATCGCGATCGGCGAACAGTGCCATGCGACAACGCTACGCTCGCGGCGAGCGATTGTGTCGGGAATGCCCCACTCCCTGGCGCGGTTCATTCAGCTGAATCGAAAGGATGTCGTGATGACCACGCAACCGACCGTCGAAGCATCCGCCCCTGACCCGGCCGTGATCGAGCTGGGGCTCGACACCTTCGGTGACGTCACACGTGACGCGTCCGGCGCGCGGCTGAGCGACGCGCAGACCATCCGCAACGTGGTCGAGCAGGCGGTGCTCGCCGATCGCGTGGGCCTGTCGTTCTTCGGGGTGGGGGAGCACCACCGCCCCGAGTTCGCGGTCTCGAGTCCCGAGATCGTTCTGGCGGCGGCCGCCGCCCGCACCGAGCGGATCCGCCTCGGGACAGCGGTCACGGTCCTCTCGAGCGATGACCCGGTGCGCGTGTACGAGCGGTTCGCCACACTTGATGCCGTCTCGAACGGGCGCGCCGACGTAATCCTGGGCCGCGGCTCGTTCATCGAGTCGTTTCCGCTGTTCGGCTACGACCTGCGCGACTACGAGACGCTCTTCGACGAGAAGCTCGACCTGTTCTCGCAGCTGCTCACCGAGAAGCCGGTGACGTGGCAGGGCACCCTTCGTGCCGGGCTCACCGACGCGGACGTCTTCCCCAAGACCGAGAACGGACTGCGGGCGTGGGTCGGCGTCGGCGGCACACCCGAGTCCGTCGTCCGGGCGGCCCGGTACGGCTACGGGCTCATGCTGGCGATCATCGGAGGGCCGGCTGCGCGCTTCCGCCCGTTCGCGGACCTCTACCGTCGATCGCTGACGACATTCGAGCGCGCGCAGCTGCCTGTCGGCGTGCATTCGCCCGGGCACATCGCCGACAGCGATCAGGAGGCCTGGGACGAGGCGTACGAAGGCTTCGAGGCGATGAACAACACCATCGGCCGCGAACGCGGGTGGCCCTCGTACAACCGACTGCGCTTCCAGCACGACGTCGGCCCTGACGGCGCGCTCTACGTCGGCTCTCCCGATACCGTCGCCCGCAAGATCGTCGACACCGTCCGCACGCTCGGCGCCGCACGCTTCGACATGAAATTTTCGACGGGCACGCTGTCGCACGAAAAGCTCATGCGATCGATCGAGCTCTACGGGACCGAGGTCGCACCACGTGTCCACCGGATGCTGGCGCAGGCCTGACACGGACGTTCCGCGCGAGACGAGGCTTCCGTAACATGAGCGCATGACGGATGCCGCCTCCCCGACCGCGACGGCTGTCTCGACGTCCGAGCGACTCGACCGCCTGCCGTTCACGCGGCAGCACCTTCGCGTGCTCACCGGCTCGGGTCTCGGCTGGGCGCTGGACGCGATGGACGTCGGACTCATCTCGTTCGTCATCGCTGCGCTCGCAGTGCAGTGGTCGCTCTCCCCGGGTGAGACGGCATGGATCGCGTCGATCGGCTTCGTCGGCATGGCCATCGGCGCCTCGCTCGGCGGTCTTCTCGCGGACCGCTTCGGACGGCGGCAGATCTTCGCCGTGACGCTGGTGGTGTACGGCATCGCGACCGGTGCGAGCGCCCTCGTCGGGGGTCTCGCTCTCCTGCTCGTCCTGCGGTTCTTCGTCGGTCTCGGGCTCGGCGCCGAGCTGCCGGTCGCCAGCACGTACGTCAGCGAGTTCGCACCCGCCCGGATGCGGGGTCGCCTCATCGTCATCCTCGAGGCCTTCTGGGCCATCGGGTGGACCGCTGCCGCGCTCATCGGGTTCTTCGTGATCCCCGGATCGGAGGCGGGCTGGCGCTGGGCCTTCGCGCTCGGCGCCATCCCGGCGATCTACGCCCTCGTCGTGCGGTGGGGCCTTCCGGAGTCACCACGGTGGCTGGAGCGGCGAGGGCGCCACGCCGAGGCGGACGCCATCGTGCGATCTTTCGAGGAGTCGGCATCGGTCACGCCCGAGGCGCGCCGCCGGCTGACCACCGGACCGATCGAGATCGTCGGCGCCGCAGCGACCACTGCCCGCGGACGCCTCGCGGGACTGTGGTCGCGCGAGTTCCGCATGCGCACCCTGGCGCTGTGGGTAGTCTGGTTCTGCGTCAACTTCTCCTACTACGGCGCGTTCATCTGGATCCCGTCGATCCTCGTCGCACAGGGGTACGACCTCGTCCGGTCCTTCGGCTTCACCCTGATCATCACGCTCGCACAGCTGCCGGGCTACGCCGTGGCCGCCTGGTTGATCGAGGTGTGGGGCCGTCGCCTCACCCTCTCGGTGTTCCTCGCAGGGTCCGCGGTCTCGGCCGTGTTCTTCGGCACGGCGACGAGCGAGTCCGCCGTGCTGATCGCGGGCATGGCACTGTCGTTCTTCAATCTCGGGGCCTGGGGCGCGCTCTACGCCGTCACACCCGAGATGTACCCGACGTCGCTGCGGGCGACAGGGTCGGGCTGGGCTGCGGGGGTGGGGCGAATCGCCTCGATCGTGGCTCCGCTGAGCGTTCCCGTGCTGCTCGCAGCCGGCGGCGCGCCGGTGCTGTTCGTCGTCTTCGCCGTGTTCTTCGCACTTGCGGCTCTCGCGGCGTGGGGTCTCGCCGACCGGCGGGGAGCGGCGCTCGACGACCGGTGAGCGGGCCTAGGCTGGTCTGATGCCATCCGTTCGCTTCGTCGCCATCGGCGACTCCTTCACCGAAGGCGTCGGCGACGAGCTGCCCGACGGTCATGTGCGCGGCTGGGCAGACCTCGTCGCGCAGGGATGGGCGGATGCCGCGGCGGAGCCGGTCGAGTACGCGAATCTCGCGATCCGGGGGCGCCTGGTCTGGCCGATCGTCGAAGAGCAGCTCGAACCGGCGCTGGCGCTGAAGCCCACTCACCTGTCGTTCAACGGCGGCGGGAACGACATGCTCCGGCCTCGCACGAGCGTGACGCGCATCGTCGCGGCGTTCGAGCACGTCCTGCGCCGCTGCGACGAGGAGGGCGTACAGCTCATTGCACTCGCGGGGGCGAATCCGTCAGGGCAGCTGCCGCTCAGCCGTGTCATTCAGCGACGCGGCGACCTGCTGTCGAACGCTGTCGCGGCCCGCCTGCGGGAGCGGCCCGACGTCGTGACCGCGTTCAACTGGTACGACCGGGAGCTGTCGAGCCCGCCGTACTGGTCGGAGGACCGCCTGCACATGAACTCACGCGGTCACCACCGCGTCGCGGCGCGAGTGCTGACGGCGCTCGGCATGGAGCCGCCCACCGCATGGTGGTCGCTTCCACCACTGCCGGCCGGTGCTCAGCGAGGCGCCGCGTACTACCGCACGCACGTCGGACCGTGGGTGCGGCGCCGGCTCACCGGCACGTCGTCCGGCGACGGACGCGCCGCGAAGTTCGGCGTGTGGACGCCGATCGCGCCGTCGGGATCCTGAGCCGCGACCCCTGGCGCCCGTGTCGCCTCAGGCGGGGCGCACCGAGTACACCAGCTCGGCGAACTGTCCGGCCTGCCGCACCGACTCCAGACGCAGGCGGTCCGATTCCAGGCGGCGGGGGAGGAGAGCGCGCCCCGAGACCAGCGTGACGGGTGCCACCGAGACGCGGATCTCATCCAGAAGCCCCGCATCCGTGAACTGACCGACCAGGTCGCCGCCGCCGACCACCCACACGTCGCGGCCTCCCGCGGCATCGCGGATCTCTTCCCAAGCCGCCGTGAGCTCGCCCGAGCGGAACCGGATATCGGCACCCTCGACGGCTGGAAGCGTTCGCGAAGAGAAGACGAAGGACGGCGTGCTCGCGTAGGCCCACCGATCCGGATGCTCCGGAAGCTTCTCGTGCTCGAGGATCCACTCGTACGTCGTCGAGCCCATGACGAGCGAGCCGATGCCCTCGAGGAAGCTCCCGAAGTCGTTCTCAGCGCTCTCGGCGCCGGGGACGGCGAACAGCCACGAGAGGGAGTCCTCGTCGTCGGCAAGGAAGCCGTTGAGCGTGGTTGCCGTATTGAAGATCACGCGCGTCATGAACTTCACGCTAGAGGTGACGTCCGACACGCACGTCAGGACCGGACGATCGACGCCGTCTCGCTCATGTCCGAGGTGAGCGCGGCCGACGAGGCGGATCCATGCCCAGCCGAATGCGGGTGCGCTTGCGCTCGATCACGATGAAGGCGCCGCCGAGCAGCCACAGCGGCATCTGGGTCAGGAAGGCGATGCGGAACGCGTCCAGCGTGTACGTATCGGGGGTGCCCGCTCCTTGCAGATCGAGGGTGAAGCCGATCAGCAGGATCGCGATCAGCGCGGCGAGGAACCCCCCGGCGTTCGTCACGCCCGTCGCGGTGCTGAGCCGATGAGAGGGGTTGTGGGTGCGCGCATGGTCGAACGCGATCATCGATGCGGGACCGCCCATCGCCAGCGCGAACGCCAGTGCGAACAGCAGCCACAGCGGTGCCGGCCCCGGAAAGGCGATCACCGCGACCCACGCGACCGCCTGCACCACCACTGCAGGCAGCACGAGCGCCTTCGACCGCATGTGCGGGATGCGGCGCGAGATCTCGCCCATCACCGGTCCGAGCACCATGCCGACCACGACATACGTCGACATGATCGTGGCGGCCTCGGCCACGGTGCGGCCCTCGCCTGCCGTCAGGAACGGCATGCCCCACAACAGCACGAAGGCCGTCCCCGCGAACGGCGTGGTGAAATGCGACCAGAACGCCAGCCGCGTCCCGGGATGAGCCCAGGCGGCACGGATGCCGACCCCCGTGTCGACCGCCGACGTCACCACACGGATCGCTCCGGTGCTCGTGTCGACCGACACGTCCTCGTCGCGGTCGGGGGGATGGTTGCGGATCAGGAGCGCGACCAGCACCGCGAACAGCACGCCGAGCCCGGCCACGCTGCCGAAAGTGATGGTCCAGGTCGTCGCGTGCAGGAGAGCGGCCAGCGGGATGAGGGCGAACAGCTGACCCGTCTGACCGACGATGCCCGTGAACTGAACCATGAGGGGTCCCCGCTGCGCCGGGAACCACGTCGCGATCAGCCGCAGCACGCCCGGGAAGATCGCGGCGTCACCGGCGCCGAGCAGCATGCGCGCGAGGATCGCAACGCCGACGCTGGGGGAGAGGGCCATCGTCAGCTGCCCCACGGCCATGAGGATCATGCCTATCGTCATGATCGGCCGCGCCCCGTAGCGGTCCAGAAGCACGCCGATCGGAATCTGCATGCCGCCGTAGACGGCGAGCTGCACCACCGCGAACAGCGACAGCGTGGCAGCGTCCGCATCGAAGCGCTCCGCGGCATCGACTCCCACAGCACTCAGCGACGAGCGATTCGTGACGGCGAGGACGTATGCGGCGACACCCACGCCCCAGATCATCCATGCTCTCGAACCCGGCCCGGCAGAAGGGGAGCGGGTGGGGGACGACACCGTTCCACAGTACCGACCGGGTCGGATTCAGAAGCGTCGGCGATCTGTCAAGACCCTACACGGGAGGTCGCCGGTGCGACACGTTGTACGCGGGACAACCATGTTCCGCACAAAGGGGGAGGGCCCTCGCCGCGCCCCGGAAAGGAGCCTCGCATGAGCATCGGTGCAGGCATCGCACTGTTCGCCATCGGAGCCATCCTCGCGTTCGCCGTGAACATCGAGGTGGAATGGGTCAATCTCGACATGATCGGCTACATCCTGATGGGGGCTGGAGCCGTGATCTTCCTTGTGGGCATCATCCTCATGGCGCGTCGCCGCCAGACGGACTCGGTGACCCGCACGGCCGTGGACCCGGCAGCGGGGGAGCGTGTCACCCGACGCTCGACGAGCTCGCCGGATGACTCGGTCGGCCTCTGACACACATGCATGCGAAGCGGGGCGGCACCTTCGGGTGCCGCCCCGCTTCGCGTGATCGGACGGGAGTACCGTGGGGAGTGACGCTCCTGCCCGACCCGGTGTGGCCGGTGGTCGTCCTCGCGGCGATCACGCTGGTCGATGCGGTGCTGTGCATCCGACCAGTGAGCTTCATCGCGCAGTGCTTCGAGGACGTGCGCTGGCCGAAGAAGTACTGGTGGATCATGTCGCCCATCAAGTTCGCGGCCGCGGGCGGCCTCCTCGCCGGAATCTGGATAACCGGACTGGCGGCGTTGACCACGGCCTGCCTCGTGGCCTACTTCTCGGTGGCGATCTCGATGCACATCCGCGCGCGCGACTTCGGGCGCAATCTGTTCGTGAATGCGACAGGAATGCTGGTCCTCTGCGTCGCCACGGGCGTCTACTGCTTCCTCGTGTGAGGAGCACGCGGCGCGTCTCTAGGGTCGATGTGTCGCCGGAAGCCCTCGATGCCGAGCAGCTCTACAGGGGACCCGAGGATCTCGGAATGGCGGTCGCGAAGCGACTCCCACCGCTCACGCGACATCGTGTAGCGGCTGTGCAGCACCGCCACGCCCTCGCGCGCGACATGGAACGAGCCGTCCGGCTCGTACCCGACGCGTCGCGAGACCGCGTTCGATGCCGGGTTGTCGGTGAAGGCTCCTGAGATCGCCTCACGCGCACCCAGCCCGGCGAATGCGAGGTGGAGCGCGAGTATGCGCATACGCGTACCGATGCCGTGGCCCTGATGCTCCCGTCCCAGCCAGGAGCCGGTCTGCACGCGGCGCAGGATGTTCCAGTCGTCCGCCACGAGGCCCTGCACGCCCACCGGGATGCCGTCGTGCACGACGGCCAGCTCGAGCGCGAAGCGTGAGGGAGACACCTGCGGGCGAGTGTTCCATTGATACGCAAGAACACTTCGAGCGACCTCATCGGGCGTGCCACGCGTCCACGGGTGCTCGAACGGCATGGCGTCGGGCTCATGCACACCGCGTGCTGCCAGTCTTGCCAGCTCGACCAGAAGTCCGTCGTCCATCCATCTCAGTTCGAGATCGCCGCTTCTGACGCGGACCGCGGACGCCGGCCACACAGTCGCGAGGGGATCGGGGCCGGACATAGCGGAAGTCTGCCAGAACCCACCTGCCCGGAAGGTGTCGCCGAGCGGATGAGATATCCGCCGCGCGACGGATGTCGACCGCCGAGCCACTGGGTACCGTTTTTCCATGAGCGATTCAAAGAACAGTCGCCAGACATACCTCGGCGTCGCAGCCTCGTTCTTCGTCCTCGCGATTGCGATGTGGCTCACGATGGACAATTGGGCGATCGCACTTCCGTTCGTCACCTTGGCATTGACGTTCTTCGTGCTGGGCGCCCGCCAAGGTGGCACAACCGAGTCCGACGAGAACGACGCGTGATCGACGAAGCACCTTCGAGCGATCCGCTCGTCCTGAGCGCGTGGCCGAGGCTTTACGGTCGACGACGATCCGGCCGCTCGTTCCCGCGTTTGTAGTTGCCCGTGATGCGTGCCATCACCTGCTGAGGGTCATCGCGCTCGATGTCGTCGAGAAACTTGAGTGCCGCCGACTTTCGCAAAGTCGCGGCGAGCCGGCCATGATGGCGTATCTCGACGCGTTCGCCGTGCACGGTGAAGACGAATCCACTCGGTGCACCTGCCATACCTTCGAGCATGCCCGATTGCGACGACCTGGTCTGCGACGACGGCGGTGGGCGTATCGGCGCCTGGTGGCGCCACGCAGATCGGGGACCGGCCGGTGACGTTCAAGCTGACATAATGTGGATTATCGGCGAATGCGTGAAGCGCTCAAGTAGCCGTCGCTCTCCTTCATGTCAGACGGTCCAGGCGCCGTCGCGCAGCACGACCCGCCCCGCGAGCTCGTTGGATTCGCGCCACGTCTGGATCTTCGTCGGCCGCAGCACGAGAAAGACGTAGCCGGCCAGCCCGCGCGGATCCCAGTCCGCCTGCGCGGCGTACGCCGCGCCCAGATCCGCATCGTCGTCGACGCCCACGGATCGTTCGAGTTCAGCGTCCAGGAGCACCAGGTCGCGTGTCGGACCGACGGCCAGGCGGGCTCGCCGCCCCGACGAGAGATTGCGGGCGGTCACCGAGTTCGCGTCGAGCGCGATCACCGCCCGATCGTCGACCCAAGCCAATGACAGCGGCACCAGGTACGGCTCTCCGGCCGGCGAGGCGGTCGCCACCCATGCGTCCGCCGTCGGTGCGGTCAGCTGGCGCAGCGCATCGGCCTTGCGGGTCGCGGGATCGCGGGGTTCCGGCATCCGTGGGTCCTTTCGTCGTCGTCATTCTGACAGAGCCCGCGACCCGATTCGTGGCCCCCGGACGCTGTCTCTAGGCTCGAATCATGCTGGAGTCGCTGACCGGGTTCGTCGTGGTGGGAGTCGCGATCCTCGTCGGCTGGATCATCGGCCGCATCGACCTGCTCGGTGAGCATGCCCGCCCGGTGCTGGCGCGTCTCACCTTCTTCGTGCTCTCGCCGTTCCTGCTGTTCGTGGTGCTCGCGCAGGCCGACGTGCGGACCCTGTTCTCGGCACTCCTCCCGGTCTCGGCGATCGCGGCGGTCACCGTCATCGTGATCCATGTCGTGGTCGCCCGCCTGGCCTGGCGCCGCTCGGTCGGCGAGACCGTCATCGGCGCGCTGAGCGCCGGCCAGGTCAACTCCAACAACATCGGCATCCCGCTGTCGCTGTATCTGCTCGGCAGTGCCGCGTATCCGGCCCCGGTCATCCTGATGCAGCTCCTGGTCTTCACGCCCATCACGATGGGGATCCTGGATGCCGTCACCACCGCGCGCTCGTCCCCGTGGCGCGCGATCGGGCGCGTCGTGACGAATCCGATCGTGCTGGGCTCGGTCCTGGGCACGCTCGTCTCGGTCTCGGGGATCGATCTGCCACCGGTCGTCATGGAGCCCGCGGTCCTGCTCGCGAACGCCTGCGTGCCGATCCTGCTGATCGCCTACGGCATCTCGCTGCACGGGCAGCGGGTGCTGGCTCCGTCGGGACGACGGCGCGACGTCGTCGTCGCCACTGTTCTCAAGCTCCTGGTGATGCCCGCGGCGGCGTGGGCCGTCGCCGAGTTCGTCTTCGGCCTCAGCGCGCAGGACGTGCTCGTCGTCACCGTGCTCGCCGCTCTGCCGACGGCGCAGAACGTCTTCAACTACTCGCAGCGCTACGACATCGGCGAGACGATCTCGCGCGACACCGTCTTCCTCACGACGATCGGCTGCGTGCCGGTGCTGATCGCGATCACGCTGCTGCTCGGCTGATTCACTGCGCGCGCAGCTCGCGCAGGGTGCCGACCACGACCCGCGTCCCCGCAGGCGCACGCAGGATCGTCAGCAGCGTGTGCGTGCACGTGCGGCACCGCATGATCGCCGCGACCTCGTCGATCTCGACAACGGTCTCGGCCAACGGCGCCGCCGCCTGGCACCCGCCGCACACGCCGACGAGCGAGGTCGCATCCGCCTCGAAGACTTCGGCGAGAAGACCTGCCACCGCGTTGCCGTCCACGACGTCTCCGGCGTTGTCAGCTCGCATCACGCACCTCCGAAGCGCTCGGTCAGGATGCGTGCCGGCGAATGCCCGAGCCGCACCAGCGCATCCGCGACATGTTCGACGAACCCTGTCGGTCCGCAGACGAAGAACGTCGGGTCGTCTTCGGCGGGCCACACGGCTGAGCGCAGGGCGTCGTCATCCACCCGCCCGACACTTCCCGCCCACCCCGCCGGACCGCGGCGCGTATACGCCCACGTCGCCGCCACTCCCCCGTCGTTCGCCAGCCGCTGGATCTCATCGCGATATATCGCGTTCTCGGGCGCACGCACCGAGTACAGAAGACGGACGGATGCCGCGGCTCCGGCATCCGTCGCGGCGCGGGCGATGGCGACCAGCGGCACGATGCCCGACCCTCCCGCGATCAGCTGCACCGGCTGCGCTCCCCCGGATCGCCACACGAAGTAGCCCCCCAGCGGCCCCTTCACCTCGAGCTCATCACCGGGCAGCACGTCGCGCACGAGATAGGGCGACACCTCGCCCTCGGGAATCTCGTCGACGGCCAGCTCGATGCTCTCGCCGGGACCATACGAGCCGAGCGAGTACGAGCGCTCCGCCTGATAGCCGTCCTCAGCCGTCAGCCTGATATCGATGTGCTGCCCGGCGTCGCTTCCCGGCCAGCCCGCGACCGAGAGCCGCAGGATCCGTGCCGACGGCGTGGCCTCGACGACCTCGACGACATGCGCGGCCCGCCAGCCGCCGACCGTCACCAATACCGCTCCTCGGTCCACGGGTCGCCATGCATGTTGTAGCCGTTCTGCTCCCAGAATCCCGGCTCGTCGTCCGCCATCAGAGTGAGGCCGCGCACCCACTTGGCGCTCTTCCAGAAATACAGGTGGGGCACGAGCAGTCGGGCCGGTCCCCCGTGCTCGGGATCCAGCGGCTCGCCGTCGAACTCGAAGGCCACCCACGCGCGGCCCCCGAGCAGGTCCTCGAGCGAGAGATTCGTCGTGTAGCCGCCGTAGGAGTGCGCCATGGCGTAGGCGGCGTCGGTGTCGACCGACTCGAAGAGGGTGTCCAGCGACACTCCCCGCCACGACGTGCCGAGCTTCGACCAGCGGGTGACGCAGTGGATGTCGGTCTGCACGTCCTCGATCGGAAGGTCCAGGAACTCCTGCCACGTCCAGGTGAGCTGAACATCCGATTCGGAGCGGATGGAGAAGGACCACTCGTCGGTGTCGATCCGTGGTGTCGGCCCTGCAGACAGCACCGGAAAGTCGTCGGTGAGGTACTGCCCTGGCGGAAGCCGCGGATCACTGTCCCGCCGGCGGGACCCGAAACCTCTCGAGATGACTGCCATCATGAACCCCGCTTCCTGTCGCCGCACGCTCACCGTAGCGCGGGCGACACACCCGGGCCAATACCGGGAGTATCAAGTTCGGGTCTAAGCTTTAGCCGCACTACGCACAGCTAATTTTCAGAAAGGACCTCGCATGTCCACGGAATACGCGGCCGAGAAGTCAGCCGTCAACGGTATCCGCACCGCCCTCGGCATCGGCGGCGTCCTCGCCGTCATCGCCGGCATCCTGATCCTCGTGTGGCCGGGAAAGACGGCCATGTTCGTCACGGCCATCATCGCCATCTACGCCATCGCCGCCGGCCTGGTCTACGCCGGCCTCGGGATCTTCTCCAAGACCAAGGGGGGCTGGGCTCGCGTCGGACACATCCTGCTCGGCATCCTGTTCATCATCGCCGGCGTCGTCGCTCTGTTCAACCTGGGGCAGACCGCCGTCTGGCTCGCCCTGTTCATCGGCATCCTCGTCGGCATCCTGTGGATCGTCGAGGGCATCGTGTCGCTCTCGACGCTGAGCGCCGCGGGGTCGAAGGGCTGGACGATCTTCTTCGCCATCCTCAGCATCATCGCCGGACTCGTCGTGCTCTTCTCCCCCATTTGGGGCTCCGTCGTGCTGTGGTGGCTGCTGGGAATCTCGCTCGTGGTTCTGGGCATCATCAACATCGTTCGCGCCTTCACCTTCGGCAAGGGCACGCTCTGACCCACGCGGTACGCGAACGGCCTCGGGAGCGATCGCTCCCGGGGCCGTTTCGTCATCGCGTCGATGTCAGCCGACAGGCAGGTGGCGACGCCACCAGTCCAGCACCGCATCGAAGCGCTGCACCCGGTGTCGCGGCTGCCCCGAGCGGGTCAGCTCGTGGTTCTCGCCGGGGAAAACGAGCAGCTCGGCCTCGGTCCCCTGTCGCTTGAGTGCCGAGTAGTAGCGCGTCGCCTGCTCCAGCGGGCAGCGGAAATCGAGCTCGGAGTGAACCACGAAGGTGGGCGTCGTGACCTGACCGACCACCGCCATCGGGCTCTGCCGCGCCATGTCGTCCGTCGAGACACCGACGTACTCGTCACCGAAGAACGTGCCGATGTCGCTCGTGCCCTGGAATGTCACCGGGTCGAGGAAGCCGCGCTCGACGATGGCGCCGGCGAATCGGTGATCGTGCGCGATCACCCACGCGGTCAGGTAGCCGCCGTACGACCCGCCCATGATCCCGACACGCTCGCCGTCGAGACGGCCGTCGTCGGCGACCGCTCCCTCGAGGAAGTCGATGACGTCGGCGAAGTCGACGGTTCCCATTTGCTGACGGATGCTGCGGCCGTGGGCACGCCCGTAGCCCGCCGATCCGCGCGGATTGCAGTAGACGACCGCGTATCCCTCGTCCACGAGCACCTGCGTCTCGTCGAAGAGGTGGACGCCGTAGGAGGCGTAGGGCCCGCCGTGGATCTGGAGGATCACAGGGAACGGTCCGTCGCCCTCCGGCGACGCGACCCAGCCGTGCACCGGATAGCCGTCGCGCCCGGCAACGGTCAGCTCGCGGGGCAGAACGATGCCGGATGCCGCAGCCGCCGCACCGAAAGCGGTCAGGATGCGTTCCTCCGACCCGTCCACGAGAACGAGCTCGCCGGCCGAATCGGGACGAGCGACGGACGCCACGATCCGTCCGGCGGCAGCCGCATGCCCCGCGACCTCGACGTCGCCACCGAGGACCTCTGAGACTTCACCTGAGCGCGTGACGCGCAGAAGCCGCACCCGCCCGCGGGCGCGGTCCTGCACGAGGAACTCATCGCCGATCGCGGTGATGTGGCTGCCGACCTCGCCGAGGTCGACGGTCTCGCTGTCGGTGAGGCGACGCGGCGCGCCGTTCTCGAGCAGCCACAGCGCCACGCCGGGCGCCACGAAATCCACGCCGTCGCCGACGTCGTGGGCGAGCAGTGCGATCGCACCGTCAGGAGCGACCTCGAGGCCGAGCAGCGACAGGCCGGCATCCGCACCGAGCAGCTCGCGCTCCCCGGAGCCGTCGACGGCGACCGCGATCATCCGTGAGCGCAGATCGCGACGGTCGTGCTCGATCTCGTCCGGGACGGTCAGCACCTCGCGGCCGTCCGCCGTGAAGGCGAGTCCACCGTGCGAGGCGGCCCCGTCGGTCAGCCGGCGGCCCTCGGCGGCGACGAGGATCTTCGCCGGGGCGGAGTCGTCGTCAGCGCGCACGGCGGCCGCGGGCTCGTAGAACGGCTCGGCGTCCGTGGCCGGAGCGGAGATGACGAACACGTGGGCGGGGCGGTCGGCGACGTAGCCGAGCCCGTTGGCGTGCCAGCGGATGCCGGTGACATGGCGCGGCGCCTCGGCTGCGGCATCCAGTCCCTCGACGCTGCCGTAGCGGCCCTTCTCGGGAACGCGCCCGAGATAAGCCAGCGACGAGCCGTCCGGCGACCATGCGAAGTCCTCGACGCCCAGCGGCGCCTCGGTCGCCTGGATCGGCTCGCCCCCGCGCGCGTCGACGACGTGGATCTGCGGCTTGCCCTTGGCATCGGCGCGGAGGAACGCGAGGCGGGCGCCGTCGCGAGACAGGCGCGGAGCGGCATCCGCGGTCCCCCGGGTCAGCCGTCGCGGCGTGCCGTCGGGAAGGTCGATGCGCCACAGCTGTCCGACCGCGCGGTTGGCGGCGAGGTCGGGTCGCGAGGAGGCGAAGACCGCGAACGAGCCGTCGGGTGCGATGACCGGACGACCGACGGAGACGAGCTTCTCGATGTCGTCAGCGCGCACGGGAGCTCACTCCCCCGTGAACGACGAGACGTCGCCGACGAGGCGGGTGTTGTCGGCGGGGACGGGGTCCAGTGCGGCCGCCGCGATCTCGGCGGCGAACTCCGAGACGTTGTACAGCTTGCCCGCCGACTCGCGCCGCGTGGCGATGGCGCCCGGGTTGGCGCGCTCGAGCAGCGTCGCCGTGATGGTGCCCTCGATCATGTCGCCCGACACCACGACGAACTCGACACCGCGCTCGCTGAGCTCCGGGAGGCGCTCGCGGAGCGCGTCCTCGCCGGCCCGCTTCGACAGCGCCACCGGCTCGTACTCCGGCATCGTCGGGGTGGTCCGGATGAAGTGCGCCTGGTGGCTCGTCACGAACACGACGCGCGAGCCGGCGTCGAGCAGCGGCAGTGCCGTCTCGAGCACGCGCACTTGTGCATCGCGGTTCAGCTGCAGCGCGTAGTCCTCGGCCATGCCCGACTCCATGCCGCCCGATGCGTTGAGCACCAGCACGTCGAGACCGCCGAAGGCGCTCTTCACCTCGTCGAACATCGCCTGCACCGAGGCGGTGTCGGTGAGGTCGGCTCCCACCACCAGCACCTCGACTCCGAGCCGGCGAAGCTCGGCGGCGAGCTTCTCGGCGCGCGGGGCCTTGTTGCGGTAGTTGATGACGACGTTCGCGCCGGCCTGCGCGAGGTAGCGGGCGGTATCGGCGCCGATGCCGCGGGACGAGCCCGTCACGAGAGCGGTCTTGCCACTCAGGGAATTCGCGGGTAGCGGTGCGGAAGCCGGGGTGTTTGACTCGGTCACCCATCGACCCTACCTGGTAGGTTCGAAGGCAGAGGAGGCGCATCGTGGAGCTCATCCAGACAGTCGAAGAATGGGCGTGGATCGGCTGGCTCGTGCTGATTCTCGCCTTCCTGGTGATCGAGATGCTCACGCTCGATTTCACCTTCCTCATGCTGAGCATCGGCGGTCTCGCCGGGCTGGGAACCGACCTGCTCGGCGCGCCGCTGTGGCTGCAGGTCATCGTCGCAGCCGCGGTCGCCGCTGTGCTCGTCCTCTTCCTGAGACCGCCCCTCCTGCGGCGACTTCGGCGTGGGGAAGATCCGACGCTGTCGAACGTCGACGCGCTCGTGGGCCTGGCCGGCACAGTGCTGTCGACGGTCAGCGGCCACTCCGGTCAGGTCAGACTCGTCAACGGCGACGTGTGGACCGCCAGGACCGAGGCCGGTGAACTCGAACCTGGGACGCACGTCCATGTCAGCCGCATCCACGGTGCGACTGCGGTGGTCCGCCCCGTAGATCCGACCGGCAGCCCATTCCCCGCAAGCGAGGAGCCCCGCGCATGAACGATCTCGACGCCTTCATCCCCACCGCCATCGGGTGGCTTCTCGCGATCGCGGTCTTCATCTTCGTGCTCGTCGTCATCGCACGCTCGATCCGCATCATCCCGCAGGCCAACGCCGGCATCGTGGAGCGGCTCGGCCGCTACCACAAGACGCTCACTCCGGGCCTGAACCTTCTCGTTCCCTTCATCGACCGACTCCGTCCCCTCATCGACATGCGCGAGCAGGTGGTGTCGTTCCCGCCGCAGCCCGTCATCACCGAGGACAACCTCGTCGTCTCGATCGATACCGTGGTGTACTTCCAGGTCACCGACGCGCGCGCCGCGACGTACGAGATCGCCAACTACCTGGGCGCCGTCGAGCAGCTGACCACCACGACGCTGCGGAACGTGGTCGGTGGCCTGAACCTCGAAGAGGCTCTCACCAGCCGCGACAACATCAACGGGCAGCTGCGCGTCGTCCTCGACGAGGCGACCGGCAAGTGGGGCATCCGTGTCGGTCGTGTGGAGCTCAAGGCCATCGACCCGCCCCACTCCATCCAGGACTCGATGGAGAAGCAGATGCGCGCCGAGCGGGATCGCCGTGCGGCGATCCTCACCGCCGAGGGCTCGAAGCAGTCGCAGATCCTCGAGGCCGAGGGCCGCCGGCAGGCCGAGATCCTCCGCGCCGAGGGCGACAAGCAGGCCGCCGTACTTCGTGCGCAGGGTGAGGCAGAGGCCATCGAGATGGTCTTCAACGCGATCCATGTCGGCGACGCCGACGAGAAGCTCCTCGCCTACCAGTACCTGCAGACGCTCCCGAAGATCTCCGAGAGCCCATCGAGCAAGCTGTGGATCATCCCCAGCGAGCTGACGGAGGCCCTCAAGGGAATCGGCGATGCGTTCGGCGGACGAGCAGCGCCGTCGCCCTCACCGTCGTCGCCGAACCGCACCTCGCGAGTGCGCGAGCGCTCGAGCACCACCTCAGACGAGGCGCTGGCCGAGGCGCAGGCTGCGGCATCCACCGCGGACTCCATCGCCGCTCAGGCCAGGGAGTCCACGCCCGGCGGCGTGGGCGGCGACGAGACACCCCGCTGACCCGAGGTGCCGCACCCCTGGTTCGAGGCCACCGCGACGACGCCACGCGTCCTCGCGCACCGCGGGCTCGTCACCGCCGAGGAGGCGGCCTCCGGCATCGTGGAGAACTCCTTCGCCGCTGTCGCCGCAGCGCACTCTGCGGGTGCCGAGTACGTCGAGTCGGACTGCCACCTCACTGCCGATGGGGTGGTCGTGCTGTTCCACGACGACGACCTGTCTCGAGTCACCGGGGACCCGCGCGCCGTGTCGTCCGTGTCGGTGCGAGACCTCGAGCACCTGATGGCCGATCGCGGAGGCCTCATCACCCTCAGCCAGGCTCTCGAGACCTTCCCCACCGTCCGCTTCAACCTCGACGTGAAAGCGGAGGATGCCGCCACCGCCGTCGGCACCGCGGTCGCCGCGCACGGCGAACGGGTGCTTCTCACGAGCTTCTCGGACGCCCGCCGCCGGGCGGCCCTTGCGGCGGCGCAGGCAGCCGGCGACGGCATCCGCCCCGCGACGTCGGCCGGCACCGGCACCATCGCTCGTGTGCTCGCTGCCGTCGCGACGGGATCGGACCGCCTGATCGCGCGGGCGCTCGGTGCGGTCGATGCCCTGCAGGTGCCGGAGCGGCAGGGCCGCCTGCGCGTGATCTCGCCCCGCCTCATCCAAGCGGCTCACCGTCACGGCGTCGAGGTGCACGTGTGGACCGTGAACGAGCCGGACGACATGCGCCGTCTCGTGGCCCTGGGCGTCGATGGTATCGTGACGGATCGCGCCGATATCGCGCTCGCGACCCTGGCCTGATCGACCCGACCGGCGGCAACCCCGTGCCCGCTGTGCATCCACTGTGAAACGCCGCTGAACGTGGCTGCTTCGGATGATCCCCACAGGTGGCTTCGTTATACCTGTACAGCGACGAGAGGACCACAAAATGGCAGACCGCAGTCTGCGCGGCATCCGACTCGGCGCCCAGAGCCTACAGAGCGAAGAGGGCGTCGTGTTCCATGAACGCGCACAGCACACCTACACCTGCACGTCCTGCGGACGTGACACCAATCTGACTTTCGCGGCAGATGCCGAGGTCCCCCCGGCCTGGGAATGCCGCACGTGCGGCGCTGAGGCGCTGCTGCGCGTCGGCGAGGGCACCGCGAGCGTCGACCACTCGGGCGACAAGGTCCCGCGCAGTCATTGGGACATGCTGCTCGAGCGCCGCACCCTTCCCGAGCTCGAAGAGCTCCTCGAAGAGCGTCTCGCCTACGTCCGCGCCCGCCGCGGCTCGGGTGACGACATGACGGTCGACAAGCTCAGCGCCTGAGCCCCTGACGTGTGACGCCGGCCCTACGGGGCCGGCGTTTTCACGTCCCGGCGGCCCCGGACGAGCACCATCACCCCGATGATCGCCAGGGCGGCGACACTTCCCCACGACAGGACCGCATTCACCCAGCCGCCCACGACGACCGCGGGAGTGAGGCCGGTGCGAAGCGGCACGTCGGTCACCATCTGACCCGGAGCGTCGGCGCGAAGCCCTTCGATCGTGGTGCCGTCCGGCGCGATGACCTGGCTCGTGCCCACCGTCGACAGGTTGACCACCGAGCGTCCCGTCTCGATCGCGCGCAGCCGCGCGACGGCCAGCTGCTGCAGGTTCTCGTCCGTCCCTCGGAAGTCCGCGTTGTTGGTCTGGAACAGATAGAGCTCGGCGCCGTCCCGGGCACCCTCCCAGATGAGGGCGTCGTAGATGACGTCGAAGCAGATGGCGAGGCCGCCGAGCGTGCCGTCGATGTCGAACACCGGGGCGTTCGAACCAGGGGTGTAGTCCCGTCCGATCATGCCGATGAGGTCGGGGGCGATCGACTGGTAGAACCCACGGTCGGGCACGTACTCCCCGAACGGCACCGGGTTGCGCTTGTCGTACGACTGCTCGACGCCCTCGCCCTCCCGCCACACGAACGACATGTTGAAGTACTCGTCGCCGCGCTGATCGATGCGGTTGGCGACCAGCGGCGCATCCATGCGGCGGGCGACGGTGTCGAGAGCGGACGCCGCTGAGGGCGACTCTTCCGGATCGAGGTCGACGCTTCCCTCCGGCCACAGCACGACGTCGACGTCGTCCTCGCCGAAGAGCGGCATCGTCGCCTCGAACTGGGTCTCCAGGACGTCCCCGGCCCGCCGTTCATCGAAGTAGCCGGCGGGACCGTTGCCCTGGATGCTCGCGACGCGCATCGTGCCGTCGGCGGTGGTGGCCCAGGCCGGTGTCACCGCGAGGACCGCCACGAAGACGGCGAGCGACATCGCGGGAAGCAAGTCGGCGAACCGGCGCGACCGTCGGCTGCGCGGCATCCGCACGATCTCGATCGCCATCGCGACGACGAACACCACGAGAAAGGTCAGGCCCGCGGTGCCCGTCCACGACACGACCTCGGCAAGAGGCCCGCTCACCTGGCTCGTGCCCACCCGCCCCCAGGGGAAGCCTCCGTACGGGAAGCCGCCTGTGACGGCCTCACGTGCCGTCCACAGGCCTGCAACGACCGCGGGGGTCACCAGCATGCGTCCCCGCCGACTGTGGACCAGGCGGGGCACCCAGCGGTACGCCAGGCTGACGAGGACTGCTCCCCCGGCGACGATGGCCGCCTCGAGGACGGACAGGGCGATCCAGGGCAGTGGGCCGACCCACGCCGCGGTGAAGTCGACGTTCATCAGGTAGAACGCGAGGCCGAAGGCCAGACCCGCCAGCAGCGCGCCGCCGACGCTGCGGCCGATGAGCGCGACGAGCCCCAGCGCCACCGACGCGAACGCCATCGGCCACCAGCCCACCGACGGAAAGGCGACGTCGAGCAGCAGGCCGCCGGCCGCCGAGACCGGCACTGCCGCCCACAGCGGCAGCGGAGGGCGGGCGACGGCGGGTGGCACGGATTCCACCCTAAGCGAGCACCGGTCGCGCGAGGCTCAGACCCCGGAGTACGCCACGATGCCGCGTCGCACCGCGTCGAGCGCCTTGCGCGCAGTCGATGCGATGGGCTGATCGGCTACGAGCGACAGCTGATCGAGCAGGTCGATCGTCTGCTTCGCCCAGCGCACGAAATCGCCGGCCGCCATGTCGGCCTCGCTCAGCACGCGGTCGAGCATTCCCCCGCGCGCCCATGCGTGCATCGCGGGAGCGAGACTGGCCGAGATCGGCTCCGATCCGGGCAGCCGGTGCTCGCGTTCCAGGTCGTCGAGGGACTGCCAGAGGTCGAGGGTCGCCGCGAAGGCGCCACGGAACGGGCCGCGGGGCAGGCCCCGCTCCCCCGGTCCGGCGTCGTCGCGGCGCGGCTCGTAGACCAGCGCGCACGCGAGGGCCGCCAGTCCGGGCACGTCGAGGTCTTTCCAGATCCCGCGACGCAGCGACTCGGCCACCAGCAGGTCGCGCTCCCCGTAGATCCGCCGCATCGTGCGCCCGGCGGGGGTCAGCGTGCTGGTTCCGTCATCGTCGACGCGCACGTAGTCGAGTTCGGCGAGCACGTCGACGACGCGGTCGAAGATGCGCGCCACCGTTCCGGTCCGGGTCTCGATCTGCTGGCGGAGCTTGCCGATCTCGCGCTTGAGCTTCCAGTAGCGCTCCGCCCAGCGCGCGTGGTTCTCCCGGTCAGGGCACTGGTGACAGGGATGCCGCTGCATCCGCTTGCGCAGACTCGCCAGGTGGCGCTGCCTCTCATCGCGCGTGCGGCGTGATGCTCCGGCGTCCTTGCGGTTGACCTTCTCGAGATCGCTCAGCTCGCGACGTATGCCCGAGTACTCGGCGTAGTCGCCGCGGTCGCACGTCATCGCCCTCTCGTACCCGGCGAGCGACTCCTCCTGCTCCCGCACCTGCCGTGCGAGGCCGACGACCGAGCGGTCGGCTTGGAACTGGGCGAACGACGACTCGAGGATCTCGCGCGCCCGCGGCCGGCCGAACTGGTCGATCAGGTTCACGGCCATGTTGTAGGTGGGGCGGAAGCTCGAATTGAGGGGGTAGGTGCGCCGCGACGCGAGCGCGGCGACCGCCTGAGGATCCAGTCCCTCGGTCCACTGGATGACGGCGTGGCCCTCGACGTCGATGCCACGGCGTCCGGCGCGGCCGGTGAGCTGCGTGTACTCCCCCGAGGTGATGGCTACGCGGGCCTCTCCGTTGAACTTCTCGAGCTTCTCGAGCACGACCGTGCGCGCGGGCATGTTGATGCCGAGGGCGAGCGTCTCGGTGGCGAACACCACCTTGACCAGCTTGCGCTGGAACAGCTCCTCGACCACCTCCTTGAACGCCGGAAGCAGGCCGGCGTGGTGCGACGCGACGCCGCGCTCGAGGTTGTCGAGCCACTCCCAGTAGCGGAGCACCGCCAGATCCTCCTCGAGGAGGCTGCGCGTCCGGTCCTCGACGATCGCTCGGATCTCGCGCCGCTCCTCCTGCGAGGTGAGCCGCACGCCCGAGCGACGCACCTGCTGGACGGCTGCGTCGCAGCCTGCCCGGCTGAAGATGAAGAAGATCGCGGGGAGGAGGTTGGACCGCGACAGAAGCTCGACGACGTCGGGGCGGTCCAGCCGCTCGATCCGCTGCACGTTCGCCGAGCGCACCGGCCGCGTGCCGCCGCGCTGCGGCCTGCGGCGTGATGCCTCGTACCCGGCGTGCCGCGCGCTGTTCGAGGCCTGGGCGCGGCGGTTGCTCTCGTACGAGGGTCCCTTCACGGACCGGATGCGCATCAGCTCCTGATTGACCTGAGCCGTCGCGACACCCGCCCGATCGTCGAACAGGGGCAGCAGGTCGCCGCGGACGAGCACGTGCTGCTCGAGCGGCACCGGACGCGTCTCCGAGACGACCACCTCGGTGTCGCCGCGGACGGTGTCGAGCCAGTCGCCGAACTCCTCGGCGTTGGACACGGTCGCCGACAGCGAGACGAGCCGGACGCTCGGGGCGAGGTGGATGATGACCTCCTCCCACACCGCACCGCGGAAGCGGTCAGCGAGGTAGTGCACCTCGTCCATGACGACGTACCGCAGTCCGCGCAGCGCAGGAGAGTTCGCATAGAGCATGTTGCGAAGAACTTCGGTGGTCATGACGACCACGCGGGCGTTGCCGTTCATGTTCGTGTCGCCGGTGAGCAGCCCCACCTGGTCGGCTCCGTACACGTCCTGCAGCTCGCGGAACTTCTGGTTCGACAGCGCCTTCATCGGCGTGGTGTAGAACGCCTTGTCGCTCGGCTCGCGCATCGCCAGGTGCACGGCGAACTCGCCGACGATGGTCTTGCCGGCACCGGTGGGCGCTGCCACCAGGACGCTGCGGCCGTCTTCGAGGGCCTGGCAGCCCGCGACCTGGAACGGGTCGAGCGTGAAGCGCTGCGATTCTGCGAACGCGGTGGTGATCGGATGGCTCCGGTCCCGCTGCGCGGTCTCGCGCGCGAGCGCGTACCGCTCCGCCGGACTGGGCTCGATCATGCGCTCGCCTCGGGCGGCAGCAGGCTGGCGTTGCGTTTCGCCTTTCGCCGGTCGAAGAGCATCGACAGCCCGGCGGCGGCGAAGAACAGCACCACCAGGACCCCGGCGAGCATCAGCATGCTGACGACATCGGCGGCCGGCGTGGCGAGGGCCGCGAAGGCCGTCGCGATCAGGACGGCGGTACGCCAGCCCTTGAGGATCGCCCGCCCCGACATGACGCCCGCGATGTTCAGCGCGACCAGGAAGACCGGCAGCACGAACGAGACGCCGATCACGATCATCAGCTTGAAGACGAAGTCGTAGTAGTCGGCCGCGTTGTAGAAGTTCACCGCGCCCTCCGGCGTGAAGCCCCACATCAGCTCGATCACATGCGGCACGATGAGCACGCCGACGTAGCATCCGGCGAAGAACAGCGGCACGGCCGACGCGACGAACGCGATCGTGTAACGGATCTCCTTGCGGGTGAGCCCAGGCATGATGAACGCCCAGATCTGCCACAGCCACACCGGCGCCGAGAGGAAGATGCCGATCGAGAACGCGATCCGCATCCGCAGATCGAACGCCGACGTGACGGCCCCGAAGTTCAGCGCCGAGAAGTCGTCGCCGCGCTTCTCGGCGATGACGCGGATCGGCTCGGTGATCCAGTGGATGATCGGGTCGGTGATGATGAAGGCCACCACCATCCCGAGCACCAGGGCGATGGCGGCGATCATCAGCCGCCTGCGCAGCTCGACCAGGTGCTGGCCGAGCGACATGCGCTTGTCACGCTTGGGCGCCTCCGGCCCGTCGAGGGGCACGGAACCGGCTGTTGCGACCATGCCGCTAGGGCTTGGGATCAGACGTGCCGTCGGTCGTGCCGGGCGCCGGAGATGCCGTCGTGTCGGCCACGCTGGAGGTGGCGCCCGCGGCGGGCTTGTCCTCTTCCTTCATGGCCTTCATCTCGCCCTTGAACACGCGCGCCGACTGTCCCATGCTCTTGGCGAGTGCGGGAAGCTTGGCCGCACCGAACAGCAGCAGGATGACGACGAGCAGAATCAGCAAGTGCCAGCCGTTGAGATTTCCCAACATGGTGAGCTCCGTCGTTTCGTCAGAGGGGGACGCGACTCAGTCTAACCCTGCGTCGACGAGCGCACGCCGCGCGCTCACCGATATTGCGCCAGGCCGGCCTCGGCCCATTCCGCGACGGCTCGGCGTGCGGCCGACGGCTCGAGCACCTCGACGACACCGCCGCGCTTCGCGGCCAGGCGGCGCAGGCTCAGCTCGTCGGCGACCCGCATCGTGGCGGTCGTCATGTCTGCCGAGGTCTCGAGCGTCGCGCGCTCCAGGTAGTCGCCCAGCAGCGGTGCGACCGAGGCGGGGAAGCGCACGCGGGCGATCACGTCGTCGTCCGTCGGCTCGAACCACTCGGGCGCCGGCTCCCCTGCGTGGGCGATGGGGATGTCGGTCAGCTCCAGATCGCTCACCCGGTCCAGATGGAACGTGCGCATCGCCTCCCGGAGGTGGCACCAGCCCTGGAGATACCATTGGCCGCTGGCGATGTGCACCTTGACCGGATCCACCGTGCGGGTGGTGGGCGCGGCATCCGGGGCCTTGTAGGTGAACGAGAGCGCCACCCCGCGGCGCAGCGCGTCGGCGACCCGGTCGCGGGCGGTGTCGACCGGCTCGGGCGCGAGGATCACCTCGGCCGGCGCGCTCGAGGCGCCGCGTGCGAGCTTGCGGAGCAGCCCGGAGAAGAGCTCGGTGTCGCCCACGCCCGGGATCGACCGAGCCAGCTGCAGGCCGGCGAGAAGCGCAGCCGCCTCGCGCGCGGTGAGCTTGGGAGCGCGCTCGAGCCCGACCGCGTTCGTGATGACGATGAGGTCGCGCTCGTCGAGCAGATCCCAGTCGATGTCGAAGAGGTCGTTGGACATCTGCCAGTACCCGCGGTCGCCCGGCAGCCCGATGACGGTGAGCTTCTCCACCATCCCCCGCATCTGCTCAGGTGAGACGTCGAACTCGTCGGCCGCTTCGGCGAGCGAGACCTCGCCCTTGCCGATGAGGTACGGCACCAGCTGGAGCATGAGCGCCGCGCGGTCTGTCGCCACGAGCGGTCTCCCGGCGTTCACGCCGCACCGCCGTGCAGGTCGCGGGTGGACGCCAGCCGCTCGATGACGAGCTCCCTCAGGTCGGCCGGGTCCACCACGCGGACCTCGGGTCCGTACGAGGCGAGCTCATCGGCCAGGACGTGCACGTCGACGTAGGGAACGCGGATGCCCTGCTCCGCGGGGCGGGCTCGGCGCGCGAGGCGAAGAGCGGCCTCGGTGCCGGGATTCACCTCGAGGAGCGCCGAATGGCGCGCCGCGACATCCTCCAGCCCCGCCAGCGCGCGCTCGCCGGCGCCGTCACGGAGTGACGGATCGAACGACTCCCTCGTCACGGCGACCGGTCCCACGATGCGCGGCAGCAGGAAGGTGCGGTCGGCGCCGGCGTCGCGATCGATGCCGAACACGTGCCAGCGACCCTCGTACTCGACCAGCGCGACCGGCTGCACGCGTCGCACCCGCGGCGACTCCTCACCGGGCTTCAGGTAGGGGAAGGTCACGACGCGGCTCTGCTCGATCGCCTGCTGCAGCACCGGGAACGAGGGCTCGTGCATCGTCAGGCGCGGCGAGAAGCCGATGATCGGCTCATCGACCAGGTCGCCGAGCGCCCGGATCTTGCGCAGTCCGCTGCGCGCGTCATCCGACATGGAGCTCTCACTCCACACGCCGCCGGCGAGATTGAGAAGCGCCAGCTCGGCCGGAGTGAACTCGATGTCTTCGGGAAGCTCGTACTCCGCGCTCGGGATGCGGTAGCGCGCCTCACGCAGATCATCGGGATCAGCCCAGTCCCCGATCGTCTCGATCGGCACGCCGAGCCCGCGCAGACTCTCCTTGTCGCGCTCGAACATCTTCTCGAGCGCGTCTTTCGATGCGCCCGCCTCGCTCTGCTCGCGATAGCCCGCGACAGAGGTCAGGATCGTGTCCTTCGTCAGCCCCTGATCGGTCGCGATGAGGGCGACCACGAGGTTGACGAGCCGCTCCTCGGGCGGGATCTTCGCGGGCGCAGTGGCAGGCACTCGCCTATCTTAGATCCGCGTGAGAGCCGGATGCGGTTCGCCGCTCTAGGACTACGGCGCCTCGTCCAGGCCGAGGATGTCGATCACGAAGACAAGCGTCGAGTTCGCCGGGATGCTGCCCTGCTCCTGGTCGCCGTAGCCGAGCTCCGGCGGGATGACGACCAGCACCTGCGAGCCGACCGTCTGGCCCTCGAGAGCCTGTGCGAAGCCAGGGACGACGCCGTCGAGGGTCATCGACGCGGGCTGCGAGTCCCACGACGAGTCGAAGCTCTCGTCCTCTCCCCACGCCACCCCGGTGTAGTGCACGCGGACCGGCTGCTCTCCGGTCACCTCGGGGCCATCGCCCTTCTTGAGGGTCTGGATCGTCAGCTCCGAGGGCGGCTCCCCCTCCGGCATGATGAGGCCGGGGCGACCACCAGGTGCGCGGACGACGGCCGGCATGCCCGTGCCGCTGTTGAACTGGTCTGCGCCGTCGGCGGCTGCCAGGTACACCTTGCGCACGTCGACGACCGCGACGGCCGAATCGTTCTCGGCGAGACCGAGGCTCGCGGCGGACTGCGCCTCGATGTCTTCCGGCGCGAGCGCGATCGCGACCCGCGACCCCTCGGTGGCGCAGTCGAGGGCCTCTTCGAAGCCGGGGAAATTCTGCGTCCACTGCGACACCGGGTACACCCGCGAGAGATCGCCGTCGTAGGGCGTCGCCACGAGGGGCTCGCCCGTCTTGCCGCTGAACAGCGCCACGTCGATGACGACGAGCTGCTCCGGCGTCGTGATGGCGGTCCCCTCGCCCGTCTCGACGTCGGCGAAGGCGAGGCTCGACGTCTGCAGCGGAGTGTAGACGTCCACCTCGGGCTCGGAGTCGGTGTCGCCGGTCACGTCGATGAGATCCATGACCTCGGAGTCGGAGACGACCGGGCGCGAGCAGTCGGCGGAGCCCGGCAGCGAGCAGCCGGCGAGGCCGACGGTCACCAGGCCGAGGACGGCGAGGGCAGCGGAGAAGGAGCGCACCGGAACAGTTTAGGCGGAACGGTCGTCGTCGTCTGTCGCGGCGGGTTCTGCCGCAGCGGCGGCGTCGTCCGGCGCGGCATTCGCCGCCTGACGCGCGCCTTCGGCGGCGCGCTCTGCTTCACGAACCCTCTTGCGAAGGTTCTTGTCGGTGATCTGCCGGTCGCCCACCGCTCCGGGAGTCCACAGCTCGACATCCTCGTCGCCGTAGCTGGACTTGGAGGCGCGGCGCTTGACCTCCGGCGGCACGGCGCCCGGGGCCAGGCGACGCGCCCAGACGAGGAACCCGGTGTGGGCCACCATGCGATGATCGGGGCGCACGGCCAGGCCTTCGACGTGCCAGCCGCGCACCATGGTCTCGTTGGCATCGGGCTCGGTGAACAGCCCGGTCCCGCGGATGTACTCGGCGACACGGCTCAGCTGCGTCGCCGTGGCGACGTAGCAGACGACCACGCCACCGGGTGTGAGAGCGTCCGCCACCACGTCGATGCACTCCCACGGTGCCAGCATGTCGAGCACCACGCGATCGACGGATGCTGCGGCCACCGCCTGCGGGAGCTCCGCGGTGAGGTCGCCGACGACGACGTCCCAGTTGGGCGGCACGTCACCGAGGAAGGTCTCGACGTTCGCCCGCGCCACAGCGGCGAAGTCCTCCCGGCGCTCGAACGAGACCAGCCGGCCCTGCCCGCCGATGGCACGCAGCAGCCACAGCGACAGCGCGCCGGAACCCACACCGGCCTCGACCACGGTCGCGCCGGGGAAGACGTCGGCTTCGGCGAGGATCTGCGCCGCGTCCTTCGGGTACACGATCGCCGCGCCACGGGGCATCGACATGACGAAGTCGCGCAGCAGCGGGCGCAGGGCGAGATACTCGTGGCCGCCGCTGTTGGCGACCACCGAGCCGTCGGGCTGGCCGACCAGGTCGGCGTGGCGCAGGACACCGTGGTGCGTGTGCAGCTCGCCGTCCGCGCGCAGCGTGATGGTGTGCAGGCGGCCCTTTGGACCGGTGAGCTGCACGCGGTCGCCGAGGCGGAAGGGGCCGCTCAGGGTCGTGGTCATCGGACGGCCTCCGGGATCGCGCCGGCGCGGTGGGCGGCGTGGAAGGCCACGAGGTCGTCGGCGGTGCGACCTTCCAGCGTCGGCCACACGGCGTGTGCGCCGGCACCGGCGATCGAGACCATGAGGGGCACGCCGATGACAGAGGCGCCGGACGCGACGGCCGAACGCAGCCCGTTGGGCGAGTCCTCGATGGCGACGGTCTGCTCGGGCGTCACGCCGAGCGCCTGGCAGGCCTGAAGGTACGGATCGGGGAACGGCTTGGGCCTGGTCGCATCGTCGCCGGCGATGATCACGTCGAAGGCATCGAAGTCGATGAGGTCGACCACCGTGGTCGCCATGCGGCGCATCGACATCGTCACCAGCCCGGTCTTGATGCCCGCCTCCCGCAGGCCCGCGAGCAGCTCGCGGGCGCCGGGGCGGAACGGCACGCCGGTGAGCGCGAGCCGGCCCATGACGTCGTCGGTGAGGTGGTCGATGATGCCCTCGACGCTCATGCGCACGCCGGCGTCCTGGAAGATGCGGGCCGAGTCCTCGAGCCCCAGCCCGACCAGGCGCAGCGCCTGCTCGTGCGACCACGTTCCCCCGAAGCTCTCCACGAGCGGAGTCTCCGCGGCCATCCAGTACGGCTCGGTGTCGACGAGGGTTCCGTCCATGTCCCACAGGACGGCGGAGAGGCGCGGCGCATTCACCGTCCAAGCCTACCCGGGGGCCGCCGGGCCTATTCTGGAACAAGCTCGCCGAAGGAGCGTGCGGGCGGAGGGGGTCTTGTGGACGGACTGGGTCGCCGTGTTCTCGTCGCCGCGTTCGACGGGTGGAACGATGCGGGAGAAGCCGCGTCGTCCGCCATCACGCGCCTGCGCGAGGGCGGTACGTACGAGACGGTGTTCTCCGTGGACCCCGAGCTCTACTTCGACTACCAGTACACGCGTCCTCACATCGCCTCCGACGGCGAAGGGCGTCGCAGCCTGCAGTGGCCGGAGGCGACGCTGCTGCGGCCGGCGCGCGCCACACGCGGCACGCAGCTGTGGCTCCTGACCGGTGTCGAGCCCGCCCGCGCATGGCAGGCGTTCGCGTCGGAGTTCATCGACATCGCGCTGCGCGAGGATGTCACCGGATTCGTCTCGATCGGCTCCATGATGTCGGACGTGCCGCACACCCGCCCGATCTCGGTCTTCGCCGGCAGCGACAACGAGGCGCTGCGGGGCGCGCTCGACCTCGAGCGCAGCACCTACGAGGGGCCGGTCGGCATCCTGAGCGTGCTCGGGGCCGCCGCCGACGCGGCGGGCATTCCGTCGGCGAGCCTGTGGGCGAGCGTTCCCCACTACGTCGCGGGGCACACGCCGTCGCCCAAGGCTACGCTGGCGCTGCTGGACCGGCTCGAGGATCTCACCGGGGCTCCGATCCCGCGCGGCGAGCTCGCGACCGAGGCGGCTGCGTGGGAGGCGTCGATCGATGCCGCGGCGGCCGACGACGAGGAGATGACGGAGTACATCCGCCAGCTCGAGCGCACGCGTGACACGTGGGACTCCCCCGAGGCATCGGGCGACGCCATCGCGCAGGAGTTCGAGCGGTACCTGCGTCGACGGGGCGACGGGCCGACCAAGCCCGGCCGCGACGATCCGCGCCGCTGACTCTCCGGTGGTCGGCCCTCCGACCGCTGAGTCCGTCGAAGCGCCCGCCGGCGACCTCAGGAACCGCCGTCGCTACGGCTGGATCGCACCCACGCTCAGCAGCACCAGCAGCAGCGAACCGAGCGCGACGCGGTACACCACGAACGGCAGGAAGCTGTGCTTGGAGATCCAGCTCATGAAGAACGCGATCACCCCGAGGGCCACAAGGAAGGCCACGCCGGTCGCCACGGCGGTCTCGCCGAGGGTGAAGACACCGGGGACGTCCGCGTTCTTGAACAGCTGGTAGAAGCCGCTGCCGAACACCGCCGGGATCGCGAGCAGGAACGCGTACCGGGCGGCGGCAGCACGCTCGAAGCCCATGAACAGTCCCGCGGTGATCGTGCCGCCCGAGCGGGACACACCGGGGATCAGGGCCAGAGACTGAGCAAGTCCGAAGATCACGCCGTTGCCGATCGTGATGTCGTGCAGTTTGCGCTTCTTCGCGCCGACGTGGTCGGCGATCCCGAGCAGCACGCCGAAGAAGATCAGCATGCCGGCGACGATCCACAGCGACCGCAGCGTGGTCTCGATCTGATCCTGGAAGAGCAGGCCCAGCACCACGATCGGGATGCTGCCCACGATGATCAGCCATCCCATCTTCGCGTCGGGATCGTTGCGCGGAATACGCCCGAACAGGGCGCGGAACCACTGGCCGATGATGCGGACGATGTCGCGCCAGAAGAACACCACGACGGCCGCCTCGGTGCCGATCTGGGTGATCGCGGTGAACGCCGCCCCGGGGTCCTGCGCCGACGGCAGGAACTCGCCCAGGATGCGCAGATGCGCGCTGGAGGAGATCGGGAGGAACTCGGTCAGTCCCTGGACGAAGCCGAGGATGATCGCCTCGAGAAGCATGGGGGCCTTTCGCTGCAGGACGCCGGGTCGCGGCGTCCGCGGGTCTTCAGTACGTGCGGAGCAGGTCGGAGAGCACGCGCTGGCCGAACACCAGCGCGTCGATCGGAACGCGCTCGTCGACGCCGTGGAACATGCCGGTGAAGTCGAGGTCGGCGGGCAGCCGCAGCGGCGCGAACCCGTAGCCCGCGATGCCGAGCGTCGCCAGCGCCTTGTTGTCGGTGCCGCCACCCATGAGGTACGGGATCACCGGCGCATCCGGGTCGTGAACGCCGAGCGCGGCCACCATGGCGTCGACCAGATCGCCCGAGAAGGGGACCTCGAGGCCGATGTCCTGGTGGACGATCTCGACCTCTACACCGGCGCCCACGATGCGTCGGATGTCGGCGAGGGCGGCCTGCTCGGTACCGGGCAGCACCCGCACGTCGATCAGCGCCTCGGCACGGTCGGGGATCACGTTGTGCTTGTAGCCGGCGACCAGACCGGTCGGGTTGGTGGTCGTCCGGAGCGTGGAGCGCAGGAATCCGGATGGCGCGCCCGTAGCCGCCGCGACCGCGTCGGGGTCCGCGGAGCTCTGACCGAGCAGGTCGGCGAGCCGCTCGGTCATCTCGCGCGTCGTGTCGGTGAGCGTCACCGGCCAGGCGGTCCGCCCGAGAGCCGCGACGGCCTCGGCGAGAGCGGTCACCGCGTTGTCGGCGTGCAGGCTCGACCCGTGTGCGGCGCGACCCCGGGCGACGAGCCGGATCCAGACCAGCGCCTTCTCCCCGACCTGCAGGAGGTAGGTGCGGCGATCACCGATCGTCAGAGAGTATCCGCCGACCTCGCTGATCGCCTCGGTCGCCCCCGCGAACCACTCGGGGCGATCCTGCACGACCAGCGCGGAGCCCTCGACGCCGCCGTTCTCCTCGTCGGCGAAGAACGCGAGGATCAGATCGCGCTCGGGCGCCTCGCCGGCACGGAGGATCTCGGCCACCGAGGTCAGGATCATGGCGTCCATATCCTTCATGTCCACGGCGCCGCGACCCCACAGCATCCCGTCCCGCACGACGCCCGCGAACGGGTCGACGCTCCAGTCCTCGGCGATCGGGGGGACCACGTCGAGGTGCCCGTGCAGCACGAGCGCGGGCTTGTCGCGGTCTCGGCCGGGGACACGTGCCATCACGTTGGTGCGGCGCGGGATCGGCTCGTAGTACTCGGGAGCGAGGCCCAGACGCTCGAGATAGGCGCCGACGTACTCGGCCGCCTCCCGCTCCCCGGCGGCACGACCGCCGCCGTGGTTCGTGGTGTCGAAGCGGATCAGATCGCGAGCGACTGCGGCGACCTCCGGCAATTCGGCTTCGGGCATGCGGACCAACCTATCGCCTCGGCACGGGCGCTTCGAAACGCGGACATGAAACGCGGAAGGCCCCCTTTCGGGGGCCTTCCGGCACTGTGCGCGAGGGGGGACTTGAACCCCCACGCCCTTAACGGGCACTAGCACCTCAAGCTAGCGCGTCTACCTATTCCGCCACCCGCGCAGGTGGTTTCCGGTTTCGCAACCGAGGAACGACATTACCACGTCGCTGAGCGCCGAACGAATCGGGCGGGTCATGCCACAGACACCCCGAATGCGAGACCCAGCAGGTACGTAATGCCGGCCGCCCCGTACCCGATGGCGAGCTGGCGGAGCGCGCGGCGCAGCGGTGGCCCGCCCGAAAGCACCCCGACAGCGGCGCCCGTTCCGAGCAGCGCGACTCCGACGAGACCCAGCGCGGCCAGCACGGCCGGGAGCCCCGACATCCCGAAGATCCACGGCAGCACCGGGATGATGGCGCCCGACGCGAAGAAGAGAAAGCTCGAGAGGGCTGCGCCCCACGCCCGGCCGACAACCTCATGGTCTTCGTCGGTGCCGATCGGCCCGGTGTCCGTCCCCACGCTGCCCGACGCCTGGGCCGCCGAGACGACGCGGTGCGCGCGGGCGAGCGCCTCGGCCTCGGGCATTCCGCGAGTGCGGTAGACCAGCGCCAGCTCGTTCGCGTCGAGGTCCAGGTGCGGGATCGCACCGTCGGCGTAGTCGCTGGGAGCGGTGGAGGCCAGCAGCTCGCGCTGGGACCGCACCGAGACGAACTCTCCCGCCCCCATCGACAAGGCGCCCGCAAGGAGGCCGGCGAAGCCGCTGAAGAGCACGAACTGCGGCGCGACGCCGGTCGCGCCCACACCCATCACGAGGGCCAGGTTCGACACCAAGCCGTCGTTCGCACCGAACACCGCGGCGCGGAAGGTTCCCGACAGTCTGCGCCGCCCGCGCGCGGCCAGGCCGCGCACGACCTCGTGATGCACCTTCTCGTCGGCCGCCATCGCCGGGGGCGCGAACGGCTCGTCGTCGTACGGCGACCGCGCTTCGGCGTTCTGCGCGAGGGCGAGCACGAAGATCGAGCCGAACCGCTTCGCCATCGATCCGAGCAGCGTCGTACGGATGTCGGGGTGCGGCAGCCGCGCCGGCTCGCCGCCGAGGAGCGCGAGCCAATGCGCCTCGTGCCGCCCCTCCGCCTCGGCGAGCGCGAGCAGGATTTCCCGCTCCTCGCCGGCGCGGCGGCCGGCGAGCTCGCGGTAGACACGGGCCTCCGCGCGCTCGTTCACGAGATACCGCTCCCAGCGACGGCGGTCGCGGGCGGTGGGTTCGGCGGGCGCGCTCACTCGGCCTCCAAGTCCGGTCGGAACCTGTCCACGCTAGCCAGCGCGCGGCGATCGACCCGCCTCGATTCCGGGATTGCCAGCATTTCGGGGATCCGAACGGTGCCGGACGGCAACCGCTGCACGCAGCCCCGCCTCGCCTCGCCTCATCACATGAGCATGGGCGCGCTCGAACACCGCTCGCAGCACCGGCGCCGTCGCATTCATCCACGCGCGACGGGTCTCGACATCCCACTGGAACTCGACGACGGTCCCCACGCCCCCTCCAGGCGCCGCTGGCGCGTCGCCCGGAGCCTCCGGGCGCATGGGCCCCGCCTCGACACCGGCCGCCTCGATCGTCACGGCGCCGCCGCCCCGGAGGTCGCCGTCACTGCGTGCTGCGAGGCGCCGGCCCGGCTCGACGAGGGTCAGCTCGAGGAGCAGCCGCAGGCGATAGCCCAAGGGGCTGCGGACCGTGAGAACCAGCCGCTCCCCCGCCGCCAGGCGCCGCGGCGCCATATCGACGGCGAGACCCGGCCACCAGGGCGCCTGCTCGCCGCCCGCCTGCGACGAGGGCCGAAGCCGGCGCTCGAGCTCCTCCCAGGTGCGGTCGGCCGACGCGGGTACGCGCCAGCGCGACACGAAGGAGTACTCCGCGGGCATGCCGCGAGTCTAGGCGTGGCGCCGCGGTGTCAGGAGTGCACGCGCTTGCGGAGCACCTCGATGCGCGCCTGCAGCTGTGCGACGGTGGCATGCGAGACGGCCGGGCCGCCGCAGATGCGGCGCAGCTCGGCGTGAACGAGGCCGTGCGCCTCGCCGGACTGGCGGGCGTACAGACCGACGAGGCTGTTCAGCAGCTGCCGCTGCTCCTTGAGCGTGCGATGCAGGGCCTGCGGGACCTCCGGCGCCTCCTGAGGAGGAGCCTGCGCCTCTCGCGCCTTCCGGTGCCGGCTCTGCCGAGCCTGGCGCTGCATGAGCAGGTCGTGGACATGCTCGGGCTCGAGGAGTCCGGGCAGTCCGAGGAACTCCTCCTCCTCGGGCGTACCGGGAACGGCGAGCTGACCGAACTCCTTGCCGTCGTACAGCACCCGGTCGAAATGGGCCGCCGAACCGAGCGCCTGGTAGGTGAACTCCTCGGTGAGAGCATCGGACGCCTTGTCTTCCCGCTTGGCGGCGTCCATGAGGTCTTCTTCGGCGTTCCACTCGTCGCCGTCGCTCTCGCGGTCCAGCGCGTGGTCGCGCTGGCGCTCCATCTCATTCGCCAGCGCCAGCAACTGCGGCACATTCGGGAGGAACACACTCGCCGTCTCGCCGCGGCGCCGAGCGCGGACGAAACGGCCGATCGCCTGGGCGAAGAACAGCGGAGTCGACGCCGACGTCGCGTACACGCCGACGGCGAGCCGCGGCACGTCCACGCCCTCCGAGACCATGCGCACGGCCACCATCCAGCGCGTGTCGGCCTTCGAGAACGTCTCGATGCGGCTGGAAGCCTCCGCTTCGTCCGACAGCACGATCGTCGTCGCCTCCCCCGTGATCCCCTGAAGGATCGACGCGTAGGCGCGGGCGGCGGTCTGGTCCGTGGCGATCACGAGCCCGCCGGCGTCGGGGACGTGCTCGCGCACCTCGGTGAGGCGGCGGTCGGCCGATCGCAGCACCGCGGGGATCCAGTCGCCCTCCGGGTCGAGGGCGGTCCGCCATGCCTGCGAGGTGACGTCCTTGGTGTTGTCCTGCCCGAGCTGCGCCTCCATCTCCTCACCGGTCTTCGTGCGCCAGCGCATCTGACCGGCGTACACGAGGAAGAGGACCGGCCGCACGACGCCGTCCTCGAGCGCGCGCCGGTACCCGTAGGCGTAGTCGGTGCGCGAGAGGCGGATGCCCTTGTCGTCGGGGTGATACTCCACGAACGGGATCGGGGCGGTGTCGCTGCGGAACGGCGTACCCGACAGCAGCAGCCGGCGCGTGGCCCGACCGTAGGCCTCACGCAGCGCGTCGCCCCAGCTCAGGGCGTCGCCGCCGTGGTGGACCTCGTCGAGGATCACCAGGGTCCTCGCGTCCATCGTGAGTCGCTGGTGGACGGAGGCCTTCACCGCCACCTGGGCGTACGTCACCGCGACGCCGTGATACTGCCGGGCCGGGGCCGCGTGCCGGTTGCTGAACGCGGGATCAAGCCGGATCGAGACCCGTGCCGCGGCGTCGGCCCACTGCGTCTTCAGGTGCTCGGTGGGGGCGACGACGACGATGCGGTCGACGATGCGGCGCCGCAGCAGCTCACTCGCGAGGCGCAGCGCGAACGTCGTCTTTCCGGCGCCGGGGGTCGCCGCGGCGAGGAAGTCGCGCGGACCTGCGCCCTCGCCGTCGGGACCGTCGAGCGAGAAGTAGAGGTCGAGAGCCTCCGCCTGCCACGCGCGCAGGCGCTGCGCCGTGCCCCACGGGGCGCGCTGGGGATAGGTGGGACTGAGGTGCTCGGCCGCGAAGCTGCCGATGTGAGGGTCGCCGTGGCGTGCGTCGAGGACGGTCTCGTCGGTCACCGATGGCACCCCTCCCCGTAGACAACGAGTCACCACGATAAACGAACCGGCCGACAACCGGCCGCGATACCCTGGCTTCGGTCACGAGCCGAGGAAGAGGCGCATGCCCCCGACAGACGATCCCCGCACTCCCTATGTCCCCAATCCGCAGGTCCATCCCTGGCGGCGTTTCGTCGCGATCGGGGATTCCTTCACGGAGGGCGTCGGAGATCCCGAGCCGTCGTCGCCCAACGGCCTGCGCGGCTGGGCCGATCGCGTCGCGGAGGTGCTGTCTCAGCAGGTGGACGACTTCGCATACGCGAACCTGGCGATCCGCGGCCGCCTGATCGGCCAGATCATCGCGGGGCAGCTCGAGCCGGCGATCGCCCTCAAGCCCGATCTGGTGACCTTCTCGGCGGGGGGCAACGACGTCATCCGCCCCGGCTCCGACCCCGACGCCGTCGCCCAGCAGTTCGAGGATGCCGTGGTGCGGCTCTCGCGCGGGGGCGCCACCGTGGTCGTCTTCACCGGCATCGACACCGCTTTCACCCCGGTGTTCCGCGGCATCCGCGGCAAAGTCGCCATCTACAACGAGAACATCCGCGCCATCGCCGACCGCTACGACTGTATCGTCGCCGATCAGTGGGCCCTCAAAGAGGTGCAGGACATGCGCTTCTTCGACGACGACCGCCTGCACTACAACGCCCTGGGGCACCACGAGATCGCGCGCATGGTGCTGCGTGCGCTCAACGTCCCCAACGACCTCCAGCCCATGCAGCCGGGCCCGCTTCCGTTCCGGACCTGGCGGGAGGCGCGCGGCAATGATCTGGTGTGGGCGCGGGCCTACCTCGTGCCGTGGGTGCTGCGGCGGCTGCGCCACCAGTCGTCGGGCGATCACATCCGGGCCAAACGTCCCGACGTCCTTCCCCTGCGGGCCTCGGCCGCTCCCGATCGTGCCGACGAGGCGCGCGACCCCGGCTGATCAGCGCGCGCGCAGCTCCCACAGCGCCACGGCGCTCGCTGCGGCGACATTGAGCGAGTCCACGCCGCCTGTCATCGGGATGGTGACGACGGTGTCGGCCGCGGCGAGCGCCGCGCGGCTCAGGCCATCGCCCTCGGCGCCGAGGAGCAGAGCGACCCGCTCAGGGCGGGCGTCGCCGTACGCGTCCAGCGGCACGGCATCCTCGGCCAGCGCGAGCGCCGCGAGATCGAACCCCGCGCCGTGGAGGATGCCGCGGGCTTCGTCCCACTCGGGAAGCCGCGTCCACGGCACCTGGAACACCGTTCCCATGCTCACGCGCACGCTGCGGCGGTACAGCGGATCGGCGCACCGCGGGCTCACCAGCACCGCATCCGCTCCCAGCCCCGCCGCCGCGCGGAAGATCGCGCCCACGTTGGTGTGGTCGACGATGTCCTCGAGAACGACGACGAGACGGGCGCCGGCCACCACGTCCGCCACCGGCGGGAGTGTCGGCCGGTGCATCGCGGCGAGCGCGCCGCGGTGCACCGCGTAGCCGGTGAGATTCTCGGCCACTTCAGGGGTCACGACGTACACCGGCGCGCGGACCGACGACGCGGCCATCAGACTCTGGATCTCCTCCAGCCACTTCTCCTGGACGAGGACGGATCGGGGCCGGTGCCCGGCCCGGACGGCGCGCGCGATCACCTTTGCGGACTCCGCGATGTAGAGCCCGCCCGCGGGTTCGAGCACACGCCGGAGAACGACATCCGTCAGATCGCGGTAATCCGCCAGCCGCTCATCCGTCGCGGAATCCACCCGTTCGACCGTCACCTCTCCACCTTCGCAGAAACCGCACCCTGCGACTTCGTAACACCTCGGTAAACCGGGCCGCCTACACTCGATCCACCGACACTCGAGCGAAGGGGGCACGGTGACCGCGACAGCGACGGAGTTCGGGCCCGCGACCGCACTGGCGCTCGAGCAGGCTCTCGGAGCCCTTTCGGGCCGGCGCATCGCCGTGCTCACCGGTGCCGGAGTGTCGACGGACTCGGGGATTCCCGACTACCGGGGCAAGGGTGCGCCGGTGCGCACGCCGATGACGGTCGAGCAGTTCCTCTCCAGCGATTCGGCGCGGCGCCGATACTGGGTCGGAAGCCACCTGGGATGGAAGGCCTTCGCCGCCGCGACGCCGAACGGCGGTCACCGCGCGATCGCCGATCTCGAGTCACGCGGCCTCGCCACCGGGGTCGTCACCCAGAACGTCGATGGCTTGCATGTGCGCGCCGGCAGCCGCCGGGTGGTCGAGCTGCACGGCACGATGCGACGCGTCTTCTGCACCCACTGCGGCCAGGTGTTCGACCGTCGTGATCTGGCGCGCCGGGTCGAGGAGGACAACCCCTGGATCACCGTTCCCGAGAACGTGCCCCTCGGTCCGGACGGGGACGTGCTGCCCGAGAGCACCGACGGCTTCCGGATCCCCTCGTGCAGCGTCTGCGGCGGGATGCTGAAGCCCGACGTCGTCTTCTTCGGGGAGTTCATCCCGGCCGAGAAGTTCCGCGAGGCGGAGCAGCTGGTCCACGCGAGCGAGGGACTGGTGATCGCCGGCTCGTCGCTGGTCGTGAACTCCGGCATCCGGCTTCTCGAGCGCGCGCGCCGTCGGCGCCTGCCGGTCGTGATCGTGAACCGCGGGGCGACGCGCGCCGACGCCCGCGCGACCGTCAAGGTGGACGCCGGCACGAGCGAGGTCCTGCGGGCCCTCGCCGATCGGCTTCCCTCCCTGGGCTGATCCCCTGCTGAGCCCGGCGGGTAGGCTCGAGGGGTGACCGCGCTGATCCTGATCCGCCACGGCGAGACCGATTGGAACCGCGATCGCCGCATCCAGGGTTCGACCGACATCCCTCTCAACGACACGGGTCGGGACCAGGCCCGTGCCACTGCCGCGACGCTCCGCGGACGACTCGACCTGAGCCTGCCCGTGACAGTGGCGGCCAGCGACCTCTCTCGCGCCCGTGAGACGGCCGAGATCATCGCCGCCGAACTCGGCGTGGCGGAGCCGCGCACCTATCGCGGGCTGCGTGAACGCTCCTATGGCGAGGCCGAGGGCCTCGAGGTCGAGGAGTTCCGCCGCCGATGGGGCGACTGGCACGAGGCCGAGGTCCCCGGCGCCGAGCCGTGGCCCGACCTGCGCGCACGCGGCATCACTGCTCTCGGCCGCGCCGTCCGCGACCATCGCCGCGCGACGGCCCCGGCAGCGGGGACGCTGATCGTCGTGAGCCACGGCGCCCTGATCCGCGAGATCATCCGTCACGCCACCGCGGGCGAGCTGCCTCCGGTGGGCGAGCGCCTCGCGAACGGCTCCGCCCACGACTTCTTCTACGACCGCGACCACCTGCGGCTCGTCGCCTACGCCGGCATGGTGGTGTGATCAGCGCACGGTCGGACTCGACCTCAGTCGGTCACCGCGCGGCGCGCTCGAGCACGTGGCGTGCGTGGCGCAGGACGGGCTCGTCGACCATCCTCCCGTCGTGGGCGAACACGCCCCGCTCACGCTCGGCCGCGGTGAGGACCTCCCGGGCCCACGCGACCGATTTCTCGTCGGGCCGGTAGGCGGCCCGGATGATGGGCACCTGGCTGGGATGGATGCACGCGGTCGCCGTGAAGCCGGATGCCGCGGCATCCGCGGCCTCGATGGCCAGGCGCTTGACGTCGGCGATGTCGAGATGCACCGCGTCGATCGCCGCCTTTCCCCGGGCGCCCGCTGCCAGCAGCACCCGTGCGCGAGCATAGCGCGCGATGTCGCGATAGCGCCCGTTCGGCTTGCGGCTCGACGTCCCGCCGAGGCTGGCGACGAGGTCTTCGGCGCCCCACATGAGGGCGATCACGTTGTCGAGCGCGGCGAGGCGGTCCGCCTGGGCCACGCCCTTGGCCGTCTCGCACAGGGCGACGACCTCGAACCGGGCATCCAGGCGCCCGATCCGCTTCGGCGACTCGGACTTGGCCACCATGATCCGGCGGTAGTCGGTCTGCGACAGCGTCGCCAGGTCGGCGACGAAGGCATCGGTGTGCGGAGGGTTGACGCGCACGATGACGCGGGCGGGGTCCAGCTCGGACTCGATGAGGTGCCCGCGCGCCCTCGCCTTGTCAGCGGGAGACACGGCGTCCTCGAGGTCGAGGATGACGGCGTCCGCCCGCTCGTGCGCCTTGGCGAAGCGCTCGGGGCGGTCGGCAGGGCAGAACAGCAGCGCGGGGCCCAGTGCGAAACTCATGCGGTTCCTTCGCTCGAGGACGGTGCGCACCACATCAGCGCCACGCGGGTGGCGGTCGCCACGACCTCGCCGCGCTGGTTGCGGCCGGTGTGGCGCAGCGTGACGATGCCCTGTCCCGGCCGCGACGACGAGAGGCGCCGGTCGACGACCTCGGTCTCGGTGTAGAGGGTGTCGCCGTGGAAGAGGGGCGCGGGGAACGAGATGTCGGACAGCCCCAGCTGCGCGACGAGCGTGCCCTGTGTGATCTGCCCGACGGATGCGCCCACCATGGTGGCGAGCGTCCACATCGAATTCATGAGCCGCTGCCCGAAAGGCTGCTTCTCGGAGAACGCGGCGTCGAGGTGCAGGGCCTGCGTGTTCATCGTCAGCGAGGAGAACAGGACGTTGTCGGCCTCGGTCGCGGTGCGTCCCGGGCGATGCAGGTACCGGGCGCCGACCTCCAGCTCGTCGTAGTAGAGGCCGCGCTGCACGATGGCGGAGGCGTCCGTGGGCAGGCCGGTGTCGTCCACGTTCCTCACGCTACCCTCACGCGACCCCGAGCGCCCGGGCGATCACGAGCAGCTGCACCTCGTTCGTGCCCTCGCCGATCTCGAGGATCTTCGAGTCCCGGTAATGGCGGGCGACGGGGTACTCGTTCATGAAGCCGTTGCCGCCGAAGACCTGCGTGGCGTCGCGCGCGTTGTCCATCGCGGCGTCGCTCGCGGTCAGCTTGGCGATCGCCGCCTCGGTCTTGAAGGGCTTGCCGGCGTCGCGCAGACGCGCGGCGTGATGCCAAGCGAGCCGTGCGACGTGCACACGCTGCTGCATGCGCGCCAGGAGGAACTGGATGCCCTGCCGACCCGAGAGCGCTTCGCCGAACACCGTGCGCTTCTGGGCGTAGTCCACGGCCGCCTCCAGGCACCCCTCCGCGGCGCCCACCGAGAGCGCCGCGATCGCGATGCGTCCCTCGTCGAGGATGTGGAGGAAGTTGGCGAACCCGCGCCCGCGCTCGCCGAGCAGGTTCGCCTCCGGCACGCGGGCGTCTTGGAAGGTGAGCGGATGCGTGTCGGACGCGCGCCAGCCGACCTTGTCATAGCCGGGCTCGACGGTGAATCCCGGCGTGCCGTGCGGCACGACAATCGTGGAGATCTCCTTGCGCCCCTCCCGCTCCCCCGTCACGGCGGTGACGGTCACGAAGCGGGTGATGGCGGTGCCCGAGTTCGTGATGAACTGCTTCGATCCGTTGATCACCCACTGTCCGCCCTCGAGTCTCGCGGTGGTCCGGGTGGCTCCGGCATCGGAACCCGCCTCCGGCTCGGTCAGGCCGAAACCGGCGAGCGCGCGCCCGGCGAGGAGGTCGGGAAGGAGCTCGCGCTTCTGCTCCTCGGTCCCGAACCGGAAGACCGGCATCGCCCCGAGGCTCACTCCCGCCTCGAGCGTGATGGCGATCGACTGGTCGACGCGTCCGAGCGCCTCGATGGCGAGGCACAGCGCGAAGTAGTCGCCGCCCTGCCCGCCGTACTCCTCGGGGAACGGCAGGCCGAACAGTCCCAGCTCGCCCATCTGCGCGACGACGTCCATCGGCAGCGTGTGCGTCCGGTCCGCCTCATACGAGCGCGGCGCGACGACCTCGTCGGCGAACGCGCGCACCATCCCGGCGAGCTCCCGCTCGTCCTCGGTCAGGGCGTAGGTCCCGTAGTTGTCCATGATGCTCCTCGGTGGGTCAGGAGGGGGAAGGCGTCGCTGTTTCGTGGGCGGCCGCCGGGGATTCGGGGGAAGACGCGGTCACATGGGCGAGCACCTGATCGCGACGGACCTGGTCGCCGACGGCGATGTCGAACCGGACGACTCCTCCATGGGGTGCGACGACCGGGTGCTCCATCTTCATCGCCTCGATGGTCACGATGCGGTCGCCCGCCGCCACGGTGTCGCCGGGCGCGGCGTGCAATGCGACCACGGCTCCGGGCATCGGGGCCCGCAGCTCGGGATCGGTGGCGGTCGCGTCGCGCTCCCGCGCAGCGAGCCGTCGCTCCATCGCCTGACGGCGGGTCAGCGGGCGAAGCCGATGGGCGGCGCCCTCGGCGTGCACCCAGAGCCAGCCGTCGGCGTCGACGGCCGACACCGCACCGCCGGGGAGGGCACGCCCGATGGCCCGGTCTTCGCGCGGGCGTGTGCCCACCGAGACGACCGGCCCGTCATCACCGGGCATCGGCGCCGACACGAGCTCGCCGGCATCCGTCTCGAACGTGCACGTCACGGGGGCGGCCGGCCCACCGGGTCGCCAGCCGCTGCCCGAGCGCCACAGCGCGCTCGCGAACTCCCGCGACCGGTGAGACGTCACTCCCGCGACGAGACCGTGCACGCCCGCCGGACTCCCGTCACGGGGATTCCGTCGCGCGAACAGGGCGGCGGCGCCGAGCACCCCGGGGCCGGGCGTGGGAGCCGTGAACGGCGGCAGCCGGTCGATGAGGCCAGTGTCCATGTCACCGGCCCGGACGGCGGCGTCGTCGAGCAGCGACCGCAGGAAGGCGATGTTGGTGTCGACGCCGAGCACGACGGTGCCGGCGAGCGCGGTGTCGAGGCGCTCCAGCGCCTCCGCGCGATCGGCGCCGTGGGCGATGACCTTGGCGATCATCGGGTCGTAGTCGGACGACACGACACTGCCCGACTCCACCGCGGCATCCGTCCTCGCCGCCGAGGCCGCGCGCCACACGAGCACGTCGCCGGTGGCGGGGAGGAATCCGCGCTCCGGGTTCTCGGCGTACACGCGGGCCTCGATGGCGTGGCCCGCCAGTCGGATGTCGTCCTGTGCGAGCGCGAGGCGCTCACCCGCGGCGACACGGAGCTGCTGCTCGACGAGATCCACGCCGGTGACCAGCTCTGTCACCGGGTGCTCGACCTGCAGACGCGTGTTCATCTCGATGAAGAAGAACTCGTCCGGCCGGTCCGCGGCCACCAGGAACTCCACGGTCCCGGCGCCGCGATAATCGACCGATGACGCGGCCGCGCACGCCGCCGCGCCCAGGCGGGCCCGCGTCGCGACGTCGACGACCGGCGACGGCGCTTCTTCGATCACCTTCTGGTGCCGGCGCTGCAGCGTGCACTCCCGCTCGCCGAGGTGGATGACGCCGTGCGCGTCGGCGAGCACCTGCACCTCGATGTGGCGCGGCCGCTCGATCAGCCGCTCCAGCAGCAGGGCGTCGTCGCCGAACGCCGCCCCGGCGACTCGCCGCGCGGTAGCCAGCGCCGCAGCGAGATCGGCCGGCCCGCGCACCACCTGCATGCCCTTCCCGCCGCCGCCGGCGGACGGCTTCACCAGCAGCGGATACCCGGTCGCCTCAGCGGCGGCCGCGATCTCGTCATCCGTCATCGCTCGGCCGTCGTCGTGCACGGCATTGAAGCCGGGAACGGTCGGCACGCCATGCGCCTCGACGTGCTGCTTGGCGCGGATCTTGTCGCCCATGACCTCGAGGGCACGCTCCCCGGGACCGATGAACACCACGCCGGCCGCTGCGCACGCGCGCGCGAACGCCGCGTTCTCGGAGAGGAAGCCGTAGCCGGGGTGGACGGCCTGGGAGCCCGTCTCGCGGACGGCACGCAGGACGGCGTCGATGTCGAGATAGGAGGCCGTGGCGGCAGCCGGGCCGATCCGCACGGCGACGTCGGCGTCGCGGACGTGCGGCGCGCCGGCATCGGCATCGCTGTAGACCGCGACCGAGCGGATGCCGAGGCGGCGCAGCGTGCGGATCACCCGCCGCGCGATCTCGCCGCGGTTGGCGACCAGCACGGTCTCGAAGAGGGGGGCGCTCATCGGGTCACATCCGGAAGACGCCGAAGCGCTGGTCGGGCAGCGGAGTGCGCGAGACGACGTCCAACGCGAGTCCGAGCAGGTCGCGGGTGTCCAGCGGATCGACGATGCCGTCGTCCCACAGCCGCGCGGTGGCATAGAACGGGTTGCCCTGCTCCTCGTACCGCTCGCGGATCGGCGCCTCGAACGCGGCCTGCTCCTCGGCAGGCCACTCCTCTCCGCGCGCCTCGAGCTGGTCGCGCTTGACGGTCGACAGCACCGAGGCGGCCTGCGGCCCGCCCATCACCGAGATGCGGCTGGCGGGCCAGGTCCACAGGAACCGCGGCGAGTACGCGCGCCCGCACATCGAGTAGTTGCCGGCTCCGAACGACCCCCCGATGACGACCGTCAGCTTGGGCACACGGGTGGTGGCGACGGCCGTCACCATCTTCGCGCCGTCCTTGGCGATGCCGCCGGCCTCGGCGTCCCTGCCGACCATGAACCCCGAGATGTTCTGGAGGAACAGCAGCGGTACTCCGCGCTGATCGCACAGCTCGATAAAGTGCGCGCCCTTCTGCGCCGACTCGCTGAACAGCACGCCGTTGTTCGCCACGATCCCGACGGGGTGGCCGTGGATGCGCGCGAACCCGGTCACGAGCGTGTCGCCGTACTCGCGCTTGAACTCGTGGAACGCGCTCGCGTCCACGAGACGGGCGATGACCTCTCTGACGTCGTAGGGCTGGTTGACGTCGACCGGCACGACGCCGTACAGCTCTGAAGGGTCCGCGGTGGGCGGCACCGTCGGCTGGACGTCCCACGCCGGCGCTTCGGGAGCCGGAAGCGTGGCGACGATGTCGCGCACGATCTCGAGTGCGTGCTCGTCGTCCTCCGCGAGATGGTCGACGACGCCAGACCGGCGCGCGTGCAGCTCTCCGCCGCCGAGCTCCTCTGCCGTCACGACCTCGCCGATCGCCGCCTTCACCAGTGGCGGACCGCCGAGGAAGATCGTGCCCTGGCCGCGGACGATGACCGTCTCGTCGCTCATCGCGGGGACGTAGGCGCCGCCCGCTGTGCACGAGCCGAGGACGGCCGCGATCTGCGGGATGCGCGCCGCGGACAGGCGGGCCTGGTTGTAGAAGATCCGGCCGAAGTGATCGCGATCAGGGAAGACCTCGTCCTGCATCGGCAGGAAGGCGCCGCCCGAGTCCACGAGGTAGATGCACGGGAGCCGGTTCTCGAGCGCGATCTCCTGCGCCCGCAGATGCTTCTTGACCGTAAGCGGATAGTACGTCCCGCCCTTGACGGTCGCATCGTTGCACACCACGAGCACGTGGCGGCCGTGGACGAGCCCGATCCCGGCGATGACCCCGGCCGCTGGCGCGTCTCCTCCGTAGAGCCCCTCGGCGGCGAGCGGGGCGATCTCGAGGAACGGACTTCCCTCGTCGAGCAGACGCGTCACGCGCTCGCGGGGCAGCAGCTTGCCGCGGGCGACATGACGTTCGCGCGATGCCACCGGACCGCCCAGCGATGCCTCCGCGATCCGCTGTCGCAGCCGCTCCGCCAGTGCACGCTGGGCGTCGCGTGTGCGCGTGAACGCCTCGTCGTGTGCTGCTGCGGTGGCCGGCACGCTCATCTCGTCTCCCTCGCACATCGCCGTCGACGTCACGATCGGGTCACGCCCGTTGTCCGAGCAGGACCGCATTGGTTAGTGTTCACTAACTGGAGTTCAGGTTAGCGAGGATTAACTGGAATGACAAGCGGTGCGACGGATCGGGAGCGGGCGAAAGCCGACCGGCACGCGGCGATCCTGCACGAGGCGGCCACGCTCTTCGCCGAGCGCGGCTTCAGCGGGGTGAGCCTGGAAGAAATCGGCGGAGCGGTCGGCATCAGCGGACCGGCCCTGTACCGCCACTTCGCCAACAAGCAGGCGCTCCTTGGGGCGATCCTGGTCGAAGTGAGCGAACGTCTCCTCTCCGGCGGTCGCGCCGTCCTCGCCGCGCACGCGTCGCCGGGCGCTCGACTCGAGGCGCTCATCGACTTCCACGTCGCTTTCGCCCTGCGCGACGCCGATGTCATTCGCGTGCAGGACCGGGACCTCGCCAGCCTGAGCGATGAGGACCGCCATACCGTGCGACGACTGCAGCGAGAGTACGTAGAGGTGTGGATCGGCATCCTTTCCGCCCTGCACCCTGCACGCGACCCGGACGACCTGCGCGTGCGGGCTCACGCGTGCTTCGGACTCATCAACTCCACGCCCCACAGCGTCCGCGCGCTGCGCTCCCCCGGCGGGCACGATGTCCGCGGCATCCTCCGATCGATGGCGCACGCCTCGCTGACGGCCTGAGCCCGGGTGGCCCTACGCTGGATCCACGATGACGGGGCGGGGCGAGATGGGCGAGCAGGGCGAGCGGAATCGTGACGACAACGCGGGAGCCGACCTGGCCTCACGGCGCGACTTCCTGAAGTTCGGCGGCATCGCCGCCGCGGGCCTCGTGGTCGGCGGTGGTGTCGGCGCCGGTGCCGCCGGATCTCTCGCCTACGGTCAGGGATACCGCGAGGGCTCGATCGACATCGGAGCCGTACCCGCGCGGTCGGAGCCCGGGTTCGACCACGTCGTGGTCGTCATGGGAGAGAACCGCAGCTTCGACAATCTGCTCGGCTGGCTCTACCAGCCCGGAGACCTCGCCGACGGCGAGACCTTCGACGGCCTGGCCTTCGGGGACTATGCGAACCCGGCGCCCAGCGGCGAGAGCATCGCCGCGCACACCTACACCGGTCCGACGGACGAGGTGATGGGGCGGCCCAATCCCGACCCCGGCGAGGAGTTCCCGCACGTCAACACCCAGCTGTTCGGAACTGTCACGCCGTCCTCGAACGCGACGAGCCAGGTCGGAGACATGGCGGCGCCGTTCAACGCTCCGGCGGCCGGGACCGCGCCGAGCATGGACGGCTTCGTCGTCGACTACTGGAACAACATCGAGCGGCTGCACAAGGGCGCGGCGCCGACACTGGACGAGGCATCCCACATCATGGGCGGGTTCTCGCCCGAACAGCTGCCCGTCCTCTCCACGCTCGCGAAGGGGTTCGCCGTGTTCGACGCCTGGTTCGCCGCGGTTCCCTCGCAGACGTACTGCAACCGCTCGTTCTTCCACGCCTCGACCTCGCACGGGTTCGTGACCAACAAGCACGGCGGCGGCTACGACAAGTGGCTCGACGCCCCGGCCACCCCTACCATCTTCAATCGCCTGGAAGAGGCCGGCATCGCGTGGAAGATCTACTTCGACGAGATGCAGCTGGTGTCTCTGACAGGCGTCATGCATGCGCCGGTGCTCGAGAAGTACTGGCGCACCGGGCGCTTCGGCCACATGTCGGAGTTCTACGAGGATGCCGCAGCGGGGCGCCTGCCCGCGTACGCCTTCATCGAGCCGCGCATGGTGTACAACCACAACGACTTCCATCCGCCGTTCGGGAGCTTCCGCGAGAGCGACATCGGCGGGCAGCCCGTGCTGGACTCCGCGGTCTCCGACGTGCGCGCGGGAGAGAAGCTCGTGGCCGACGTCTACAACGCCGTCAAGAGCAGCGCGACGCCCGACGGCTCCAACGCGCTGAACACGCTGCTGCTGATCACGTTCGACGAACACGGCGGCACCTATGACCATGTCCCGCCGCCGGCAGCGACGCCACCCGTCGCGGGCGCCGAGCCTGGCGAGATGGGCTTCACGTTCGACCGTCTCGGTCTGCGCGTGCCCGCGATCGCCGTGTCGGCCTACACCCGCGCCGGCACCATCGTCCACGACGAGCTGCACCACGCCGCGGTGATCGCGACCCTCACGCGCCTGCACGGTCTCCGGCCGCTGACGCGGCGGGACGCGGAGGCCGGCGACCTCTTCTCCGTCGTCAATCTCGAGGCGCCGCGCGATCCGGCGACCTGGCCGGTCGTGCACCCCATGTACGTCCCGCCGAATCCGAACGAGGACGAGCAGATCGACCTGAAGGACGGGGCGCACAAGCACAAGCCGCTCAGCCCGCCCGGACGCGGACTGCTGGGACTCCTGCTCGCCAAGTACGCGCCGTCCGGTGCCGTCGAGCCCGAGACGTACGCCGAGGCCTATGACGTGCTGCAGAACCACGGGCTGGGGCTGTTCTATCCGAAGGACTCCTGACAAGTCCGCAGCCCCCGCCTGCGCTCTGATCAGCGCAGCAGCATCGCGCGGCCGGGCTCGCGCAGCACGTCCGCGACGTCTGCGAGGAAGCGCGACCCCTGCTCGCCGTCGACCAGACGGTGATCGAACGACAGGGCCAGTGTCATGACGTCGCGCAGCGCGATCTCGCCTCGGTGCTCCCACGGCTGGCGCCGCACCGCGCCGAGCGCGAGGATCCCCGCCTCCCCCGGATTGATGATCGGGGTGCCGGCGTCGACGCCGAACACGCCCACGTTCGTGATCGAGAACGTGCCGCCCATCATGTCGCCCGGTGTGGTCTTGCCCGCCCGCGCCGTCTCAGCGAGACCGCGGATGGCGTCCGCGAGCTCGACCAGGGTGAGGTCCTGCGCGTCGCGGATGTTCGGGACCACCAGGCCGCGGCCCGTAGCCGCCGCGATGCCGAGGTTGACGTAGTGGTGCTCCACGATCTCCCCGGCCCCGTCGTCCCACCGCGAGTTGAGCCCGGGGTGACGCCCCAGCGCGAGGCAGACGGCCTTCGCCGCGACGGCGAGGACGCCGATCTTGTGGTCCTGCAGGGAGCGGTCGTTCTTCAGGGAGGCGATCAGCTCGGTCGTCGCCGTCACGTCGGCCGTCAGGAACACCGTCACATGAGGAGCGGTGAACGCGCTGCTCACCATCGCCTCGGCGGTGAGCTTCCGCACCCCGCGGATGGGTGTCCGCGTGGTGCGCTCGCCCGATCCCCCGCGCTGAGTCGCGGTCGCCGGCGCCGGATCGACGGCCTCGGTCGCTCCAGCCGACGACGGCGCTGTCGCACCGACGCGCGCCGCATAAGCCTCGACATCCGAACGCGTGATGATCCCCGACGCGCCGGTCGCCTCGATCAGCGCGAGGTCCACGCCGAGCTGCTTGGCGAGCTTGCGCACCGGGGGCGTGGAGCGTGGTCGCTCGATGGGCCGCTCGGTGATGTCGCCGAACTGGATCGCGTCGTGCGGAGCCGCTTCGAGCACGGCGGTGTCGGACGGGGCGGGGCGCCCGGCGACCGCGCGTGATCGACGCTGCGGCCGTGCCGCGCCTCGAGGGGCGGCACCGTAGCCGACGAGGTTCGGCTCCGCTTTGGCGGGCTCGGCCTCCGGCGCAGCCGATGCCGGTGCAGCGGTCGCCGCGGGAGCCTCAGCAGCTGCGGGCGTCGGTGCCGCGGCATCCGCCCCTTGCGTGTCGAACGAGATCAGCACCGAGCCCACCGCGATGACATCCCCCGCGGCGGCGTGCAGCGCCGTGACGGTGCCCGCGTGCGGCGAGGGGAGTTCGACGACGGCTTTCGCGGTCTCGACCTCGGCGATGGTCTGGTTGAGCGCGACCTCGTCGCCCTCGGCGACAAGCCATTGCACGAGTTCCGCCTCGGGAAGCCCTTCACCCAGGTCGGGGAGCCGGAAGTCCTGGATCATGCCCACCTCTCCGCTCCCTTCATCGCCGTCCGCTTCGCGGCCGGGTCGCCCGCGCTCACGCTTCCACTCCGCTCATCGCCGTCCGCTTCGCGGCCGGGTCGCCCGCGCTCACGCTTCCACCAGGCCGGACAGGCTGTTCGGCCGGTCCATCACGCGGTCGACGGCATCGAGGATGCGGTCGAGATCAGGAACGTGGTGCTTCTCGAGCTTTGCGGGCGGATAGGGGATGTCGTGACCGGTGACGCGCTGCGGGGCGGCCTCGAGATAGTGGAAGCAGCGCTCGGTGACGCTCGCGATCAGCTCGGCGCCGACCCCCGCCTCGCGGGCCGCCTCGTGCGTGACGACGACGCGTCCGGTCTTGCGCACCGACGCCGTGACCGTGCGGTAGTCGACAGGAGAGAGCGAGCGCAGGTCGATGACCTCGATCGACACGCCCTCGTCCTCCGCTGCGGTCGCGGCGTCGAGGGCGATCGAAACCTGCGAGCCGTAGGTGAGCAGCGTGACGTCGCTGCCTTCCCGCACGACCCGCGCCAATCCCATCGGCGGCGCGTCCGCCAGCTGCAGGTCGAGGTCCACCTCGCCCTTGGTGTGGTAGAGCCGCTTGGGCTCGAAGTACACCACCGGGTCGTCCGACGCGATCGCCTGCCGGAGCGCCACATACGCATCCTGGGGGTTCGAGACGGCGATCACGCGCAGCCCCGACGTGTGCACGAAGTACGCCTCCGGCGATTCGGAGTGGTGCTCCGCGGCGCCCACGCCGCCTGCCCAGGGGATGCGGATCGTGATCGGCATCTTGACGTTGCCGCGCGTGCGGTAGTGGAGCTTCGCCACCTGACACACGATCTGGTCGAACGCGGGGTACACGAAGCCGTCGAACTGGATCTCGACGACGGGGCGGTAGCCGCGGAAGGCGAGGCCCACGGCGGTGCCGACGATGCCCGCCTCGGCGAGGGGGGTGTCGATGACCCGCTGGGCGCCGAACTGGTCGAGCAGCCCGTCGGTGATGCGGAACACGCCTCCGAGCTTTCCGATGTCCTCGCCCATCACGAGCACCTTGGGGTCGTCGGCCATCGCGCGGCGCAGGCCCTCGTTGATGGCCTTCGCCATGGTGAGCTGGGTCATCGTGCCTCTCCCACGGTCGCGGCCTCGGCGGGCGCGAAGCCGTCCAGGTAGGCGCCGAACCAGGCGCGCTGCTCGTCCAGCCCGGCATGCGGCTCGGCATAGACGTTGTCGAGCACGGTGAGGGGCTCGCGTGTGACGGCTCCCATCGCCGCAGCGCGCACCTCGGCGGCGAGCGCGTCCGCGTCGGCGGCGACAGCCGCCTCGAAGGCGTCGTCGAACTCGCCCTCCGCGCGCAGCAGCGCCTCGACGCGGGCGATCGGGTCACGCCGGCGCCAGCTCTCCACCTCTTCCTTGTCCCGGTAGCGGGTCGGGTCGTCGGACGTCGTGTGAGGGCCCATGCGATACGTGACGGCTTCGATGAAGGCCGGTCCGTTGCCGCGGCGAGCGTTGTCGAGGGCCCAGCGCATCGCGGCGAGGCACGCCAGGACGTCGTTGCCGTCGACGCGCATGCTCGGGATGCCGAATCCCGGCGCCCGCCCGGCGATCGGGAACTTCGCCTGGACGGCGACCGGCTCCGAGATCGCCCAGTGGTTGTTGGTGCACACGAACACGGTGGGAGCGCGGAAGGAGGATGCGAAGACCATGGCCTCGTTCACGTCGCCCTGGCTGGAGGCTCCGTCGCCGAAGTACGAGACGGCCGCCTGGTCGGTGCCGTCGCGCTGGATCCCCATCGCGTAGCCGACCGCATGAAGGGTCTGCGCGCCGATGATGATCTGCTGCGTCGCGGTGTTGATCTCGTACGGGTTGTAGGTGGAGTGCTCCTCGCCGCGCCAGGCCAGCACGAAGTCAGCCGGCCGGGCGCCGCGGGCGTAGACGACACCCGTCTCGCGATAGCTGGGGAAGACGAAGTCGTCGGCTCGGAGCGCGCGAGCCGTGCCGATCTGCGTGGCCTCCTGCCCCTGGCACGGCGGCCACAGTGCGAGCTGTCCCTGGCGCTGGAGGGCGACGCCCTCGGTGTCGATCCGGCGCACCAGCACCATGTCGCGGTACAGATCCCGCAGCGCGGCGGCGTCGACGTCCTTCACCCAGCGGTCCAGGTCCGGGTCGGCGATGCGCTCGCCGGCGGGTGTCAGCAGCCGTGCGATGTCGTCGATCTCGGTCGCGGGGTCCGCGGTCGGAGTCAGGGTGTGCGTCATCGTCATCACTCCTCGGTACGGAGCTCCCTCGTGAGGAGCCGCATCCAATGCCCGGCGTCGTCGCCGGATAGCCCGAGAGTACGTCGGCTCCGCACATGGCTCAAGCATGCGAGAAGTTCTTGAGCATGTTGACAAGCAAGGACGAGCAGGACCGTGCTATCGTTTCGCACTATGAGCGCTCTCGATCACGTCGACTTGGAGCTGCTGGCAGCACTCTCCGCCGACCCCCGCGCCACCGTCGTCGCGCTCGCCGAGCGGCTGGGACTGTCGCGCAACACAGTGCAGGCCCGCATGGCGCGGCTCGAGCGCTCCGGCGTCTTCCTCTCGTACGAGCGGGCGATCTCGTCAGCCGCGCTGGGCTTCCCGATCGAGGCGTTCGTGAGCGTCACCGTGCGGCAGGCCGAGCTTCCGCGCATCGCCGACGAGCTCGCCCGCGTGCCCGAGGTCGTGCAGGCCCACGGCCTGTCGGGTCAGGTCGATCTGCTGGTGCGCGTCGCCTGCCGCGACACCCAGCACCTGTTCGACACCGACGCCCGCATCCTCGCGATCGAGGGCGTCGAGCGCACCGAGACGTCGCTGGTGATGGGCGAGGTCATCCCCCACCGCGTCACGCCGCTCATGGAGCTGGCGCAGCGGGACTAGACGAGGCTCGAGCCGTCGCCCGGTCGCCCGATGAGGCGTCGGCCCGCACGAGGATGACGCCGACGAGGATGAGCGCGCCGCCGGCGAACTGGATCGGGGCGGGAACCTCACTGAGGAACAGCCACGCGAAGCCGAGGGCGAAGAGCACCTCCGACAGCCCGACGAACGACGCCACGCGTGAGCCGATGAGCGGCACCGCCATGACCCCGAACGCGTACCCCAGGGTCGTCGCGATCCCGGCGACCCAGAGCATGGGCACGAACCACGGCACCTCCGCCCCGGCGAGCACCACGGTGACCGGCGGAGCGATGAAGGGCATGATCCCGGTGAGGCACAGCACACCCATGACGAGGGCACCGGCGAGCAGTCCGCTCGCTGCGAGCGCGAGCGGAGGAAGGTCGTCGCCGGCGCGCTCCGAGATGACGAAGTACGCGCAGACGCACACGGCCGCAGCGAGCGCGAACAGGGTTCCCAGCAGGTCGAACGAGGCTCCCGAGACGTCGACCACGAGGACGAGCCCGATGATCGCCACCGCCGAGCCCCACAGCACGAGCGCCGAGGGGGACCTCCTCGTCCGTATCCACACCAGTGCGACGAGCATGACCGGCGCGAGGTATTGGATCAGCAGGGCCACGGCCACCGGCATCCGCTGCATGGCCGAGAAGAAGAAGAGCTGGCATCCGAGAACGGGCATGAGACCGAAGCCGGCGATCAGTCGCCAGTTCCGCCAGAGGAACGATCGCTGGCGCCGGATGGCGAGGAACAGCGCGGGCGAGAGCACCAGCCCGGCGATCCCCATCCGCATGAGCAGGGCGGCGCCGAGGGACCATCCCGCTTCGAGAAGGGGCTTGACGAAAGGGCCGCTGGACGAGAACGCCAGTGCCGACACGACGCCGAGGAAGAGGCCGGTGGTGCGCATCCGCGCTGTCGAGCCGGGCATGGCCACCACCGGGAGGACCGGGATCGGTGCGGTCGGAGCAGACATGGGCGTCATCCGGCTGTCAGGGGTGAATGGTGCTTACACTGGTGACAGTATCGAAGCGGATGTCAGGAGTCAACATGGTCTTCATTCATGACACGAAGCAGAATCTGGAAGCCGCGGTATACCTCGTGAACACGCTGCCCGGCTTCGACGGGGTCGACACCCTGACCACGCTGGCGGACTTCGACGCCTACCTCGCGGTCAACCCCTACACCGGAGTGATCCGGCGCGACGAGGCCGAGCTCTCCGCCGTGCGCGACGTGCGCGACCGGCTGCGGGAGTTGTGGAACGTCGACCGTGGCGGCGCCGTGCCGCTCGTGAACGCGATGCTCGAGGACGGCAAGGCGCTCCCCCGCCTCGTGATCCACGACGGCTTCGACTGGCACATCCATGCCACGAGCGACGACTCCCCTCTGGCCACCCGCGTCCTGGTGGAGGCGGCGATGGCATTCGTCGATGTCATCCGCGCCGATGAGTACGACCGTGTGCGCGTGTGCGCCGCGGACGACTGCGAGAGCGTCTACGTCGACTACTCGAAGAACGGCTCGAAGCGCTACTGCGACACCGGCAACTGCGGCAACCGCATGAACGTCAACGCCTACCGGCGTCGGAAGGCGCGAGAAACCGTGTGATCGCGTCGGCCGCGGCGGCCGGCGTCTCGTAGTGGATGAGGTGCCCGACGTCGGGGATCTCGATCAGGCGCGCATCGGAGAACATCTTCGCGAGGCGCCGCTCCGCCTCGATGGGGGTGATGTCGTCGCGCTGGGCCGCGATCAGCAGCGTGGGCTGCGCTATGCGCGGAGCGAAGGCGCGCACGTCGTGCGACACGGACGTGACGAAGGAGTCGTGCAGCACATCGCGATCGGCGAAGCGGGAGAAGTACGTGTCGTGCTGGTCGTGGACGAACCGACGGATGCCGGGGTCGCGGGTCTTCGCCATCGACACGCTCATCACCCGCACGATCAGCCCGTTGCGCAGGAGCGCATCCCCCCAGCGCCGAGGCAGGCGCGCGCCGGCCCAGTAGTAGAAGACCGCCAGCCGCGTGAGAAGGCCCCGCGGGCCCTCGAGCGCGGGCGCGCCGATCGGATTCACCAGGATCACGCGGGGCGTCTGAAGCCCCCCGGCGACCGCGGCCGCCACCACGATCGATCCGAACGAGTGGCCGAGGATCACCGCGCCCGGCGCGACGGCCGCGGCGAAGTCGGTGAGCCACTCCCGGAAGAGCGAGAGATCGTGCCGTCGCCCGGGCACCGGAGCCGTCTCGCCGAAGCCCGGGAGGTCGGGCGAGATGACGCGGACGCCGGGGAGATGGGCGACCACGGGCTCGAGCCCGTGATGCTCGCCCCGGAACCCGTGGACGGCGACGATCGTGGTCTCGGCGTCGGCGGGCCCGTACTCCCAGTACACCGTCGACCCGCCGAGCACCGCGACCTCGTGACGCGTCACCGGGATCTGCGCGAGCAGGGGGGCGTACGGATTGGTCACGGGCACCCGTCGAGTCTACGAGGCTGCGGCGGAGAGCCTCCGTGCCCATGTCGGACGCCCCACATACCGTGAGCGGCATGAGACGGATCCGGGCTGATCATCGCGACGATCCGTTCCTGAGCCCGTCGGCGAAGGACGCCCCCGAGTGGACGCGAGTGATCGGCGTCTTCGATCTCGAGACCACCGGAATCGACGTGACCTCCGACCGCATCGTGACGGCTCACGTCGGGCTGCTGGATGCCGCGGGCCGCGTCATCAGCGCGCGCGACTGGCTCGCCGATCCCGGTGTCGACATCCCGGAGGGCGCCAGTGCGATCCACGGGATCACCACGGCGCGCGCCCGCGCCGAGGGTCGTCGATCCCGGGATGTCGTGGCCGAGGTCGTCGAGGCGGTGCGCGCGCTGCTGCATGCCGGCATCCCCGTCGTCGCGTACAACGCCCCGTTCGACTTCTCCCTCCTCAAGTCCGAGGCGGTGCGCCACGGTCTCGAGCCGATCGTCGATCCGTTCCCGGTCATCGACCCCCTCGTCGTCGACAAGGCGTACGACCGGTGGCGCCGCGGCAAGCGCACACTGCAGGTCGTCGCCGCCCACTATGCGGTCAGGCTCGACGGCGCGCACGAGGCGGCGGCCGACGCCGCCGCTGCGGGCCGTGTGGCGCAGGCGCTGGCGGAACGGTTCGCGCCCTGGCTTCCGGGCACCGCCCACGAGCTTCACACCCGGCAGATCGCCTGGGCGCGCGCGCAGGCCGCGAGCCTGACCGAGTACTTCATCCAGATCGGACGGCTCGATCCCGACGACCGCGTCGACGGCCGCTGGCCGATCCGCTGAGGCGGACCACTCCGTCGCGAAACGACGAAGACCCCGCCGGACGGCGGGGTCTTCGACAGCGGGGCTTACTTGGAAGCGCCGCCGAAGTTCTTGAAGCGCTGGTTGAACTTCTCGACGCGGCCGGCCGAGTCCATGATGCGCTGCTTGCCCGTGTAGAACGGGTGCGAGGCCGACGAGATCTCGACGTCGATGACGGGGTACTCGACGCCGTCGAGCTCGATCGTCTTGTCGCTGGTCACCGTCGAGCGGGTGAGGAACGTGTCGCCCGAGCCGAGGTCGCGGAAGACGACCGCACGGTAGTCGGGGTGGATGTCAGTCTGCATGGTGGTCCTTTGAAGGTGGTGCGCTGGATTTTGCCAGTGCGGTCAAAGTCTGCGGTGCGAGCGCACCAAGGGTCGATTCTACCAGGCCGAAGCGGTCTCGGAGAATCGGCCCTCCGCGGGCTCAGGAACCCGCGACGGCGCTCGCAGCGCGCGCGGCGTAGCGGCCGTCCTCCTCCGAGAGCCGGATGGGCACCCCGAAGGAGTCGGTGAGGGCCTCGGGCGTGAGCGTCTCGCGGATCGGCCCGGCGGCCACGGCCTGACCCTCCCGCAGCAGCAGCACGTGGGTGAAGCCGACCGGGATCTCCTCGACGTGATGCGTGACCATGATCATCGCGGGCGTGGTCGGCGCCTGGGCGTAGCCGCCGAGCAGCGCGAGAAGCTCTTCCCTGGCCCCCAGGTCGAGGCTCGCGGTGGGCTCGTCGAGAAGGAGGAGCTCGGGGTCGGTCATCACCGCGCGCGCGATCTGGACGCGCTTCTGCTCGCCGTCGCTCAGCGTCCCGAAGGTGCGATCGGCGAGGTGGTCGAGCTTCCACTCCGCGAGCACCCGGAGGGCGCGGCGCTCGTCGATGTCCTCATAGTCCTCGCGCCAGCGGCCGAGCACGGAGTACGCGGCGGTCAGGACGACATTGAGCACGGTCTCCTCGGGCGGCACGCGCCGAGCCATCGCCGAGGAGGCGAAGCCGATGCGCGGGCGCAGCTCGAACACGTCGGTACGGCCCAGCCGCTCGGCCAGGATGGTCACGGTTCCCGACGTCGGGTGGAGCATCGTGTCGGCCATCTGCAGCACGGTCGTCTTGCCCGCGCCGTTGGGTCCGAGGATGACCCAGCGCTCGTCGTCGCGCACGGTCCAGTTCAGGTGATCGACGATGTTCCGGGCGTTTCGGCGGACGACGACGTCGGAGAATTCGAGCACCTGGGGCATGCCGCTAGCCTATCGGGCGGCCGTGGCGACCTCGTCGTACAGCGACGCCGTCTGCTCGGCGATGCGCTGCCAGCTGAAGTCGTTCGCCGCCCGTTCCCGACCTGCCGCGCCGTAGGCACGGGCCTGCTCTGGATCGCTCACCACCTCGGTGAGGATCCGCGCCAGGTCGGCGACATAGCGCTCCGGGTCGGTCGGCGTGCCGGTGCCGTCCTGCACCTGCTCGATGGGCACCAGGCGACCGGTCACCCCGTCGACGACGACCTCGGGGATGCCGCCTGTCGCGGTTCCCACCACGGCCGCCCCGCACGCCATCGCCTCCAGGTTCACGATGCCAAGCGGCTCGTAGACCGAGGGGCACACGAAGGTGGTGGCGGCGCTCAGGATCGTGCAGAGCTCGTGCCGCGAGAGCATCCGGTCGAGCCACACGACACCCTCGCGCGACTGCTGCAGGCCACGGACGAGCTCCTGCACCTCGGCCATGATCTGCGGCGTGTCGGGTGCGCCCGCGCACAGGATCACCTGGACGTCGGCGGGCAGCCGCTCGGCGGCGCGCAGGAAGTAGGGCAGGCCCTTCTGTCGGGTGATGCGGCCGACGAAGACGACGGACGGCCTCGCGGGATCGATGCCGAGCCCGGAGAGGAGCTCCGGGTCTTCGACGGGATGCCATGCCGAGACGTCGATGCCGTTGTAGATCACGCGCACGCGTGCGGGGTCCAGCGCCGGATAGCTGCGGAGGATGTCGGCCCGCATCCCTTCGCTCACCGCCACGACCGCCGCGGCGCTCTCGTACGCGCTCTTCTCGATCCAGCTCGAGACGGCATAGCCGCCGCCGAGCTGCTCGGCCTTCCACGGACGCAGCGGCTCGAGGCTGTGCGCGGTGACGATGTGAGGGATGCCGTGCAGGAGCGACGCGAGATGGCCGGCGAAATTCGCGTACCAGGTGTGGCTGTGCACCACGTCGGCGCCGGCGACATCCGAGACGATCTCGAGGTCGGTCCCGAGCGTCTGGACGGCGGCGTTGGCCGCCGTCAGCTCGGCCGGGACGCCGTAGGCCGTCGTTCCGGGTTCGTCACGGTCGGCGCCGAACGCCCGCACGCGGACGTCGACGAGCGTGCGAAGCGCCTTGACCAGCTCGGCGGCGTGGACCCCCGCACCCCCGTAGACCTCGGGCGGGTACTCCTTCGTGACGATGTCGACGCGCATGGCACGAAACCTAGTACACGCGGCGCACCTGGCAAACCCGCTACCCCGGTCGCACATCGGCGCCCTAGGGTGGTCCCATGCCAGCAGCGCCCAAGGTCTTCGGAATCATCCTCGCCGGCGGGGAGGGCAAGCGGCTGATGCCCCTGACCGCGGATCGCGCCAAGCCCGCGGTGCCGTTCGGAGGGCAGTACCGGCTCATCGACTTCGCGATCTCCAACCTGATCAACTCGGGGCTTCGCCAGATCGTGGTGCTCACGCAGTACAAGTCGCACAGCCTCGATCGCCACATCTCCCAGACCTGGCGGATGTCGGCGCTGCTGGACTCGTACGTCACATCGGTTCCCGCGCAGCAGCGCCTGGGCAAGCGGTGGTTCTCGGGATCGGCCGACGCCATCCTGCAGAGCCTCAACCTCATCAATGACGAGCAGCCCGACATCGTGGTGGTGATCGGTGCCGATCACGTGTACCGGATGGACTTCCGGCAGATGCTGGCAGCTCACATCGAGTCCGGCGCGCGGGCAACGGTCGCCGGCATCCGCCAGCCCATCTCGCTCTCGAACCAGTTCGGCGTCATCGACGTCGACAAGGACGACCCTGTCAAGATCAACGAGTTCCTCGAGAAGCCTCTCGACGCGACAGGTCTGGCGGATGCGCCGGATCAGGTCCTCGCGTCGATGGGCAACTACATCTTCGACGCCAACGCGCTCATCGAGGCCGTCGAGGCCGACGGCGAGCTGCCGACGTCGAACCACGATATGGGCGGCGACATCGTGCCGTACTTCGTCGGCCGCGGCGAGGCCGGGGTCTACGACATGAACCGCAACGACGTCCCCGGCTCGACGGACCGCGACCGGTACTACTGGCGCGACGTCGGAACGATCGACTCGTTCTACGACGCGCACCGCGACCTGATCTCGACCCTGCCGATCTTCAATCTGTACAACATGGACTGGCCGATCCACTCGCAGGCCGTCAACTCGCCGCCCGCCAAGTTCGTGCGCGACTCGGTGGGACGCATCGGCAACGCGATCGACTCGATCGTCTCGCTCGGCTCGGTGCTGTCGGGCACACATCTCGAGCGCAGCGTGGTGGGGCCGTGGACGCTCGCCGGCGGCGGGTCGACGATCACCGACTCGGTGCTCTTCGACCACGTGCACGTGGGCGCAGGTGCCCGCATCCACCGCGCGATCCTCGACAAGAACGTCGTGCTCGAGGAGGGCGCGACGGTGGGCGTCGACCGCGAACGAGACCTCGCGCGGGGCTTCACGGTCACCGACACGGGAATCACCGTGGTGGGCAAGGGCATCCGCGTCGAACGATGACCGGACCGGCGGGGACCGCCCGGCGCTCCCGCTAGCGTGGAGGGATGCCCGCCGCGCCCGTCCGCTTCCTCGTCGTGCTCGACGCCGACTCCACGCTGATCCGCAACGAGGTCATCGAGCTCATCGCTGACGAGGCGGGCCGCGGCCCCGAGGTCGCCGCGGCGACCGAGGCGGCGATGCGCGGCGAGGTCGACTTCGCCACGAGTCTGCGGTCCCGCGTCGAGGTGCTTGCCGGGGTGCCGGTGACGGCTTTCGCCCGGGTCCTCGCACGGATCGAGCCGACGCCCGGCGTGCACGAGCTGATCGACGCCGTCCACGACCGCGGCGGAGCAGTGGGCGTGGTGTCGGGCGGGTTCCACGAGATCCTCGACACGATCGCCCCCCGGCTCGGCGTCGACGTGTGGCGCGCGAACCGCCTGGCCACGGCGGACGAGGCGCTGAGCGGCCTCGTGGACGGAGACATCGTCGACGCCGCGGGCAAGGCGCAGGCTCTGGGCGAGTGGGCCGCCGAGCGCGGCGTCGCGCTGAGCCGCACCATCGCGATCGGGGACGGCGCGAACGACCTCCTGATGATGGCGGCGGCCGGCCTGGGCGTGGCGTTCAACGCCAAGCCCGCGGTCCGCGCCCAGGCCGACGTCGTCGTGGGCCCGGTCGATCTGAGCGAGATCATCCCGCTCCTCCCCTGAGTCCGGCGCGACGCGCATGTCGGAGACGCGGAGTACCGTCGGGGCATGCACATCATCCTCATTCCCGGTCTGTGGCTGGACGCGTCGACGTGGGGCGAGGTCACGCCTGCTCTCGAAGCGGCGGGTCACCGCACTCATCCGCTCACGATGCCAGGGGTCGGCGCTCCCGCGGCCGATTCGAGCCGCATCGGAATCGCCGACTGGGTCGCCGCCGTCGTCGACGAGATCGACGCTCTCGACGGCCCCGTCGCCGTCGTCGGTCACTCGGGTGGCGGCAACGTCGCGTACGGCGCCGCCGATGCTCGGCCCGAGCGCGTGACGCGCGTCGTGTTCCTCGACACCATCCCTCCCACCGACGGCGGCTCGATCTGGGAGTTCCCCGTGGTCGACGGAGTCATCCCGTTCCCGGGATGGGACTCGTTCGAAGAGGCCGAGATCGCCGACCTCGACCCGCAGACGAGAGCGGATGCCGCCGCCCGGGCGATGTCGGTGCCCGAGCGAGTCCCCACCGACCCGCTGCGGCTCACCGACGAGCGGCGGCGGGCCGTGCCCGCCACCATCATCACCAGCACGGTGCCGGCGGACGACATCCGGGAGTACATCGCGAAGGCTCCCGCGTGGGCGGCCGAGCTCGCCGCCATCGAGAATCTCGACATCATCGTCCTGAACGGGCCGGACGAGGCCACCGGCCACTGGCCGCAGTTCTCGAAGCCGGGCGCCGTGGCCGAGGCGATCCTTCAGGCGATCGGCTGAGCCGCGAGTCTTCGCTTCCGCTCAGTGCCCCATGCCCAGGCCGCCGTCGACCGGGATGACGGCGCCTGAGATGTACGCGGCGTCGTCCGAGGCGAGCCAGGCCACGACTCCGGCGACCTCGTCCGCCGTGGCGAAGCGCCCGGCGGGAATGCTCTTCTTGTACTCCGCCTGCGTCTCTTCGGCGAGCTCGGCGGTCATGTCGGTCTCGATGAAGCCCGGCGCGACGACGTTCGCGGTGATCCCGCGCGCCCCGAGCTCGCGCGTGAGCGACCGCGCGAAGCCGACCAGCGCGCTCTTGGAGGCGGAGTAGTTGATCTGTCCTGCGGAGCCGTAGAGGCCGACGACGCTGGAGATGAGGATGACGCGACCCCATCGGGCACGCAGCAGGCCCTTCGACGCGCGCTTGACGACACGGAAGGCGCCGCCGAGATTGGTCGCCACGACGCTGTCGAAGTCGTCCTCGGTCATCCGCAGCAGGAGCGTGTCCTTCGTGATGCCGGCGTTGGCGACGACGATCTCGACCGGACCCAGCTCCTTCTCGACCTGCGAGAATGCGGCGTCCACCGACGCGGCATCCGTCACGTCGGCTCGCACGGTGAGCGTGCCCTCGGGGCCTTCTCCAGACCGGGCGGTGACGGCGACGCGGTACCCCTGCGCCACGAAGCGCTCCGCAATGGCGCGGCCGATGCCGCGGTTTCCGCCGGTGACGAGGACGACGCGATCGCTGGACATTTGAGGCTCCCCGGGAAGTGACGGATCCGCCCCAGCCTACCGGCGCCCCGCGCGCGGGACGGCTCAGATTGACACTGCGCGACGTCCGCTGAAACTCTGGGGGCAGGACTTCGACGAAAGGCGCCCCGTGAGCGACACCACCCCCGAGCCCGGCCGACCCCCGCAGCCTGCTCCCGGCGCGTATCCGCCCCCGCCGGCGCAGGGCGCGTACCCTCCCCGGCACAGGGTTCCTACCCGCCGGCCTACGGCGCTCCCGCCCAGGGTGCGCCGGGACAGGCCTACGGTCAGGCGCCGGGGTACGGCGCTCCCTACGGCGCCGCACCGGCCTACGGCTACGGCGCACAGCCCAAGACGAACGTGCTCGCGATCGTCTCGCTCATCGCCTCGATCGTCGGATTCATCGGCATCCTGCCGATCATCGGCTCGATCGGCGCCGTCATCACGGGCCACATCTCCCTGAACCAGCTCAAGACCAACGGTGAGAACGGGCGCGGCATGGCGCTCGCCGGGACGATCGTCGGCTACGTTGGCCTGGCCTTCTGGATCATCGGTGCCATCGCCCTGTTCTCGTTCATCGCGTGGGCCGCGAGCCAGAGCTCGGGGTACACCTACAGCTCCTGACGGAGACGGCACGGCCCGACCGGCGTACGCTGGAAGGACCGTGAAGAGCTCGAACCGCGCCCCTTCCGCCACGTCGCTGCCCCGGGCACCTCGTGACGAGGCGGGTGCGCGCTCGGCGCGGTATCTCGTGATGATGGGGATCCGCATCCTCTGCTTCATCCTCATGGTCGTCATCACCCCGTACGGGTGGTACACCTGGGTGCTGGGAGCGGCGGCGATCCTGCTGCCCTACCTCGCCGTCGTCTCGGCGAATGTCGGCGAAGAGGCGCGCAGCAATCGCCGCGAAGACCCCGAGCGCGCTCTGCCCGCCGCGCCCAGAGCGACCACCGCCGCACCGCCGGAGCCGCAGGCGCGCGTCATCCGCATCGAGGAATCGCGACCGGTCGAGAGCCGAACGCCTCCTCCCTCCCCCGATCAGCCGGACCGCACCACATGAGCCACGCCCCATCCGAGCCGGCCGCCGACGCGACCTGCTCGCGCGCAGGCTGCCGCGCCGACGCGCGGTGGCGCATCGACTGGCGCAATCCGCGGATCCACAGCTCGGACCGCACGAAGACGTGGGTCGCGTGCGACGAGCATCGCGACTATCTGCGCGACTTCCTGGCCGCGCGCGACTTCCCTGTCGTGGTGGCAGCGCTCGCCGGCACCGAGGCGCCGCGATGAGCGCGCGGCGCGCCGTGAGCATGCAGGACGTGCCACGCGCCGGGCGCTGGGCGATCTACATCGGTCTGGCCGTCGTCTTCGCGATCGCCTGCGCGTTCCTGTCGAACTGGCAGTTCTCCCGGAACGAGGACCGCAGTGCGCAGCTCGAGCTGGTCGAGCAGAACTACGACGCGCCCCCCGTCCCCCTGTCAGAGCTGATCCCGGCGGGTGGCGAGCTCGACGGCTCGGACGAGTGGCGTCCGGTCGAGCTGATCGGCGAATATCTCGACGACGATCAGCTGCTGGCACGGAACCGCCCGCACGGCGGCACGTCCGCGTTCGAGGTGCTCGTGCCGTTCCGTCTCGAGGACGGCCGCGTGATCCTCGTCGATCGCGGGTGGGTTCCGCCGGGTCGGGACCAGCCCGACCCGGACGCCGTTCCGGCACCTCCTTCCGGCGAGGTGACGGTCATCGTGCGGCTGCGCCCCGGCGAACCGCTGCCCGGCTCGGGCCGGTCGGCGCCGGACGGTCAGGTGCCGACGATCCACCTCCCGCTCGTCGCGAAGACCGTGTCCCCCGCCGCCGGCGATGCGATGGAGGTCAGCGCGTACGGCGTGCTGGTCTCGGAAGACCCGGCGCCCGGGTCGGCGCCGAACGCCCTGGAAGCACCCTCCGAGGATCCTGGCCCGCATCTGTCGTACGCCATCCAGTGGATCCTCTTCGCCGTCATGGGCTTCGTCTTCATCGGCTACGTGATCCGCACCGAACGCCGTCACCGGCGGGAAGATGCCGAGGATGACAGCGTCGAGGACCCGCTCGATGCGTCCACGCCGTCCGTCGCGGCATCCCGTCGCAGACGCGATCGCGACGCCGACGACGAGGACGCGATCCTCGACGCGGCGCGCTGAGCAGGACCCGGGCCGCGACGACCGGACGCGAAGCGGATCAGGTCGGGTCGATCACGCGAGGCTGATCAGGTCGGCGTAGTCCCGGCCCCAGATGTCTTCGACGCCGTCGGGCAGGATGAGCACGCGCTCGGGATTGAGCGCCTCGACCGCCCCTTCGTCGTGCGAGACGAGCACGACGGCCCCTTCGTAGTGGGCCAAGGCACCGAGGATCTCTTCGCGCGACGCGGGATCGAGGTTGTTGGTCGGCTCGTCGAGCAGCAGCATGTTGGCACTCGAGACGACGAGCGTCGCCAGCGACAGCCGCGTCTTCTCGCCCCCCGAGAGGACACAGGCCGGCTTCAGCACGTCGTCGCCCGTGAACAGGAACGAGCCGAGCACCTTCCGCGCCTCTGTCGCGGTGATGTCGGGTGCCGCCGACATCATGTTGTCGAGCACGGAACGGCTCACGTCGAGGTTCTCGTGCTCCTGCGCGTAGTACCCGATCTTCAGCCCGTGGCCTGGCTCCAACTGACCGGTGTCGGGCTGGTCGACTCCGGCCAGGATGCGCAGCAGCGTCGTCTTGCCGGCGCCGTTCAACCCGAGGATGACGACCTTCGAGCCGCGGTCGATGGCGAGATCGACGTCGGTGAAGATCTCCAGGGAACCATACGACTTCGACAGGCCGGAGGCCATGAGCGGCGTCTTCCCGCACGGCGCCGGCTTCGGGAAGCGGAGCTTCGCGACCCGCTCCTCCTGGCGCACCTCGTCGAGCCCCGAGAGCATCTTCTCGGCCCGCGCGACCATCTGGTGCGCGGCGGCGGCCTTGGACGCCTTGGCGCCGAAGCGCGCCGCCTGCAGCTGCAGCGCGGTCGCCTTCTTCTCGACGTTGACGCGCTCCTTCTTGCGGCGCTCCTCGTCGGCCACCCGCTGACGCAGGTAGTTCTTCCAGTTCATGTTGTAGACGTCGATGATCTGTCGGTTCGCGTCCAGGTAGAACACGCGGTTCACCGTCTCGCCGACCAGCTCGACATCGTGGCTGATGACGATGAGGCCGCCCTTGTAGCCCTTCAGGAACTCACGCAGCCACACCACGCTGTCGGCATCGAGGTGGTTGGTCGGCTCATCGAGGATCATCGTCGCCGCGTCCGAGAAGAGGATCCGCGCCAGCTCGATGCGACGCCGCTGCCCGCCCGAGAGCGTCTTCAGCGGCTGATCGAGGATGCGGTCCGGCAGCGACAGGTTGTGCGCGATCGAGGCGGCCTCGGCCTCGGCGGCGTAGCCGCCCTGCGCCTCGAAGCGCTCGGTGAGATTCCCGTACTTCCGCATGGCGCGAGCTGCGGCATCCGCGTCATCGCTGGCCATGGCCAGGGATGCCTCGTGCATGCCGAGCGCGAGGGTTCCGAGTCCTCGCGCGTCGAGGATGCGGGTGCGCGCCAGCATCTCGGGGTCACCGGATCGCGGGTCCTGCGGCAGGTAGCCGAGCTCCCCGGAGCGATCGACACGACCCTCGGAGGGAAGAAGGTCGCCGGCGAGCACCTTGGTCAGCGTCGTCTTGCCCGCCCCGTTGCGGCCGACCAGTCCGATCTTGTCACCGTCGGACACGCGGAAGGAGACGTCCGACATGAGCACGCGGGCGCCTACGCGGATCTCGAGGTCGTGCACGGCGAGCACAGCGAATCGTCCGTTCCGTCGAGGGGAGGGTGAGTGGCCGAACGGCCAGCCTCCCAGTATAGGCGGCGGACGAACCGAACGAGCCGCCGCGCGTTTCGCCATGTGGCAGGGCCGATTCGACCCGCCTCCGTCTCGCAGGTAATGTAAGCCTGTCCTTACTTCCTCCCCTTCTTCTCCGGAGATCACCGTGCCTCGTACCCGAACCGCCGCCACGACCGCCCTGGTCGCCATCTCCGCCCTCGCCCTCGCCGGCTGCTCGAGCGCCGGCGCAGCGGACGACGCCGCGGGCGGCGCACCGGCCTCCGGCAGCGAAGGCGGCTTCCCTGTCACCATCGAGCACGCGTTCGGCGAGACGACGATCGAGTCCAAGCCGGAGCGCGTCGCGACGGTGTCGTGGTCGAACCAGGAGGTGCCGATCGCGCTGGGTATCGTGCCGGTCGGGATGGCCGAGGTCACCTGGGGTGACGACGACGGCGACGGCGTCCTCCCGTGGGTCGAGGAGAAGCTCGAGGAGCTGGGCGGCGAGGCTCCGGTGCTCTTCGACGAGACCGATGGCATCGACTTCGAGGCCGTCGCCGACACGCAGCCCGACGTCATCCTCGCCGCGTACTCCGGCCTCACGGAGGAGGAGTACGACACGCTCTCGAAGATCGCGCCCGTCGTGGCGTACCCCGACCTCGCCTGGGGCACCTCGTACGAAGACATGATCCGCCTGAACTCGCAGGCGCTCGGGCTCGCCGAGGAGGGCGAGACGCTGATCGAAGACCTGCAGGCCGAGGTCGACGAGGCGCTCGCCGCGCAGCCCGCCCTCGCCGACGCGACGGTGCTCTTCTCGTACATCGACCCGTCCGACTTCAGCAAGATCGGCTTCTACACGAGCCTCGACACCCGTCCCGGATTCCTCACCAGCCTCGGACTGCCCGAGCCGGCCGTCGTGGTCGAGGAGTCGGAGGGGAACGAGTCGTTCTACGCCGAGCTCAGCGCCGAAGAGGCCGACCGCTTCGCCGATGTCGATGTCTTCGTGACGTACGGGGACGCGAGCGGCTCGATCATCTCGCAGCTGCAGGCCGACCCGCTGCTGTCGCAGATCCCCGCGATCGCCGAGGGCCGCATCGCGATCCTCGAGGAGTCCACTCCCCTCGCCGCCTCGGCGAACCCGTCGCCGCTGTCGATCGGCTGGGGTGTGGACGAGTACTTCGCCGTCCTCGCCGACGCCCTGAACTGATCACCCCCACTCCCCCGTCACGAGGTCGGAACCGTTGACCCTCCTGCAGACGCAGACGCCCCTGCCGGACGCCGCAGCCCTGCGGCGTCCGGCGGTGGTGCGTCTGGCATGGTTCGGCGTCGGGCTGGCCGTGCTTGCGGCACTGTGCGTGGCGTCCGTCGCCTTCGGCGCGCGTGACGTGGCTCTTGAGGACGTGCTCGCCGGGCTCGCGGGCGGCACCGACGACGTCTCGCAGGCCGCGGTGGTCGCGCGGCTGCCGCGCACCGTGCTGGCACTCCTCGTCGGAGCCTCGCTCGCGATGGCGGGAACCGCGATGCAGGCGGTCACGCGCAACCCACTGGCGGACCCCGGCATCCTCGGGATCTCGGGCGGGGCGGCCCTCGCGGTCGTCATCGGCATCGCCTTCTTCGGCATGTCCACCCCGTACGCGTTCATCGCGGTCGCCGTCGCCGGCGCTGCAGGTGCCGCGGTCTTCGTCTACGGCGTCGGATCGTTGGGACGCGGTGGCGCCACCCCTCTCAAGCTCGCGCTCGCCGGCGCGGCGTCCACCGCCGCCTTCATGTCGCTCGTCAGCGCGATCCTGCTTCCCCGCGTCGACATCGCCGAGTCCTTCCGGTTCTGGCAGATCGGCGGTGTGGGCGGTGCGACCTGGGATCGGATCACCGTGGTCGCTCCGGTGCTGGCCATCGGGGCGCTCGTCTGCCTGCTCTGCGCGAGAGGTATGAACTCGCTCGCCCTCGGCGACGACGTCGCCGCGGGACTCGGCGAGCATGTGTTCCGCACGCGGCTCGTCGCCTTCGCCGGGGCCGTCATCCTCGCCGGTGCGGCAACGGCCATCGCCGGGCCGATCGCCTTCGTCGGGCTGATCGTCCCGCACATGTGCCGTCTTCTGGTGGGAACCGACCACCGGTGGCTGCTGCCGTTCTCCGCGGTGGTCGGGGCTGCGCTGCTGGTCATGGCCGATATCATCGGCCGCGTCATCGCCCGGCCGTCCGAGATCGAAGTGGGGATCATCACGGCCCTCGTCGGGGCGCCGTTCTTCATCTGGATCGTGCGTCGTCAGAAGGTGCGGGAGCTGTGAGCACGCCGACTCTCGAAGCCGCCCGCTCCCTGCCGGCCGATGTGCGCATCGCCGCCGTCGTGGCCGGGCGCAAGCGGCGCGGCAGGCGCCGGTGGCTCGTCACCGCCCTCCTCGCCGCGATGATCGTCGTCGTCTTCGTGGCGTCGCTGATGGTGGGCAAGTCGTTCTACGGGCTCGACGAGGTGATCCGGGTGGTGCTCGGCGAGACCGTGCCCGGGGCGTCGTTCACCGTCGGCGAGCTTCGGCTGCCGCGCGCCTCGCTCGCGGTCCTGGCCGGGTTCGCCTTCGGGATCGCCGGCGTCACCTTCCAGACCATGCTGCGCAATCCGCTCGCCTCTCCCGACATCATCGGGATCACCTCGGGCGCGAGCGCGGCGGCCGTCTTCGGCATCGTGACGCTGTCGCTGAGTGAGACGCTCGTCTCGCTCATGGCCGTCGCGGGTGCCCTCCTGACCGCCGTGGCGATCTATCTGCTCTCCAACAAGGGCGGCTTCGCCGGCACCCGGCTGATCCTCATCGGAATCGGCGTCGCCGCCATGCTCGACGCCGCCGTGACCTACATCCTCTCGGACGCCGCGGTGTGGGATCTGCAGGCCGCCATGCGCTGGCTGGCGGGAAGCCTCAACGGCGCGACCTGGTCCCTCACCCTGCCCCTCGCGCTGGCGAGCATCGTGCTGATCCCGCTCCTGCTCTCGCAGGGACGCGGCCTGGATGTCATGCGCATCGGCGACGATGCGGCGGCGAGCCTCGGCGTGCGGCTGAGCGCCACCCGGGTCACCGCGATCGTGGCCGCCGTCGCGCTGCTGGCGTTCGCCACCGCTGCGACCGGTCCGATCGCCTTCGTCGCGTTCATGGCCGGCCCGATCGCCGCGCGCATCGTCGGACCCGGATCCTCGCTCCTGGTCCCCTCCGGGCTCGTGGGGGCCCTTCTCGTGCTGGTGGCCGACCTCCTCGGCCAGTTCGCATTCGACAGCCGCTACCCCGTGGGCGTGGTCACGGGTGTGCTCGGCGCCCCGTACCTCATCTACCTCCTCATCAGGACGAACCGCTCCGGAGGCTCGCTATGACCGCATCCCACAGCCTCACCGCCGACGCGCTGACCCTCGCCTACGGCGACCGCGTCATCGTCGACGATCTCCAGCTGCAGGTCCCGCCCGGGAAGATCACGGCGATCGTGGGCGCGAACGGCTGCGGCAAGTCGACCCTGCTGCGCGCCCTCGCGCGTCTCATCTCCCCCAACGCAGGCCAGGTGGTGCTCGACGGCAAGGCGCTGCACGCCCGTCCGTCGAAGGAGATCGCCCGCACCCTCGGCCTGCTGCCGCAGAGTCCGATCGCTCCGGAGGGCATCGCCGTCGCCGACCTCGTGGGCCGAGGACGCCATCCCCACCAGAAGCTCCTCGCCCGCTGGAGCGCCCGCGACTACGAGGTGGTCGCTCAGTCCCTCGCCGTCACCGGCACCGACGACCTCGCAGAGAGGCCCGTCGACGAGCTGTCGGGCGGTCAGCGTCAGCGGGTGTGGATCGCGATGGCACTCGCGCAGGAGACCGACATCCTGCTCCTCGACGAGCCGACGACCTTCCTCGACGTCGCGCACCAGGTCGAGGTGCTCGACCTGCTCACAGACCTCAACCGGGATCGCGGCACGACCATCGTCATGGTCCTGCACGACATGAATCTGGCGGCGCGATACGCCGACCACCTCTTCGCGCTCCGGACGGGCCGGATCGTCGCGAGCGGCGCGCCGAACGAGGTCATGACGAGCGAGCTGATCCGCGAGGTGTTCGACCTCGACGCGCTCGTCGTCCCCGACCCGGTGTCGGGATCCCCCATCGTCCTTCCCCGCGGCCGCCACCATGTCTCGCCCGGAGGGGCCCGGATGGCGACCGTGACCACAACGACAGGATCAGAGTTCGCCGATGGCCGCTGACACCAACCGCTTCTTCCGTGTGCGCGTGACGGCGATCACGGACCTCACGCCCAGCTTCCGCCGGTTCACGTTCGCCGGCGACGATCTCGCGCACTACGGCGATCCCGGCTTCGACCAGCGGATCAAGATCGTCTTCCCGACACGGGCAGTGCCGCTGGCCGCCATGCCGACCGGCGACGACTGGTACACGGCCTGGCGCGCTCTGCCCGAGGCCGAGCGGCCGCCCTTCCGCACCTACACCACGCGCTACGTCCGCAACGACGTGAACGAGGTGGACGTCGACATGGTCTCGCACGACGTGCTCGGCCCGGCATCCGACTGGATCGCGCGCGCCGCGATCGGCGACGAGGTGCTGATCTTCGCGCCGACGACGGCGCACACCGGCGTCAGCTACGGGATCGACTTCGTGCCGCCCGCCCGGGTCGACAGCATCCTCCTCGCCGGCGACGAGACGGCCGCTCCGGCGATCGCCGCGATCCTCGAGCAGCTGCCGGCAGAGGCCACCGGTGTCGTGGCCCTCGAGGTGCCGCACGCGGACGACATCGCGTACCTGCCCCACCACCCGGGCTTCGAGTACCGGGTCGGCGCTCGCGATGCCGCCGGTCGGCACTCCCACCTCATCGCGTCGGTCACCGAGGCCGCCGCTGCACTGGCCCCTGCCGGCCGCGGAGCCGACGTCGAAGAGGTCGACATCGACCACGACATCCTGTGGGAGGTGCCGCGGACGGCCAAGGGCGGCGCTGCGCTCAAGAGCGCGCGCCTCTACGCGTGGCTCGCGGGCGAGGCGGGCGCGATCAAGTCCCTGCGCCGGCACCTCGTGGCCGAGCGGGGCGTCGACCGCCGCGCCGTTGCCTTCATGGGGTACTGGCGGGTCGGTCGCGCAGAGAACTGACGCCGGGCTCACCCGGCCTGCTCATCCGCAGGCCGGGGACGAGCGCCGCGAGGGCGAGCAGCCCGGCGATGGCGAACACGGCCGGGAATCCGGCATCCGTTCCCGCCAGCGCGGTGAACACGAGCCCGAGCACGGCGATCGCCGACGCAGCGCCGACGGAATCCGAGATCGACAGCGCGGACGAGTTGAACCCCTGGTTCTGCGGTGTGGAGTACGCCAGCGTGAGCACGGTCAGACGGGGATACATCAGCCCCATGCCGGCGCCTGCGAGCGACCAGCCACCGATGAGCACGGCGGGATGCAGCTGCCAGATCGCGGTCAGCGCGGCGATCACGAGCGAGGTCACCAGCAGCGCGGTGCCGATGAGGGTGATGCGCGCATTGCCGAGCCTGTCGCCGAAGCGCCCCTGCACGTCGGCGGCCGCGGCCCACGCGAGCGCCGCGGCGGTCAGGCCGAGCCCTGCCCAGGTCGGGGAGAAGCCGTAGTCGTCGATCAGAAGGTACGGCACGTAGATCTCGGCGCCGAACAGCGCTCCGGCGATCAGCCCACGCATCAGCACCACGCTCGGAAGACCGCGGGCGGCCACGAGCGTGCCGCGGGGCAGCAGCGGCCGGGATGCGAGGGCGATGACGACGACGGATGCCGCGACCGCCGCCCACGACCACGCACCGATCTCGCCGGCAAGGCTCAGCCCCAGCGCACCGACCGCCACCGCGATCGCGCACAGCAGGCGCGGCCAGACGCGGTCGGTGGCCGGCGTATCGGTCCTCAGCGGCTGGCCGTGCAGTCGCGCCACCACGAGCGCGAACGCGATGACCGTGAGGCCGGCGACCCCGAGGAACACCCACCGCCAGTGCAGGAACTCGGTGACAGCGCCGGCGAGGAAAGGACCGATGAGCGAGGGCACGACCCAGGCAGCCGAGAAGGCGGCGAACACTCGCCCGTGCAGCGCGGCCGGGTACACCCGCGCGACCACCACGTACAGCGCGACCGTCTGGCCGCCGGTCCCCAGCCCCTGCACGAGGCGGCCGACGACCAGGAGCGGCATCGTCGGCGCGAGCCCCGCGACGAGCAGGCCGATGACGAACAGCACGACCGCGGTCGTCAGCGGGGCGAGCACACCCCCGCGGTCGCACCACGAGCCCACGGCCACCATTCCGATGACGCTTGTGGCCAGGGTTCCTGCGAACGCGACGGCATAGAGCCGGTCGCCGTCGAGATCGGCGCTCACGACGGGCATCACGGTGGTCACCGCGAGGGACTGCATCGCCGCCAGGAAGATGAGCGCGACCGCGCCCACCGTCACCCAGACGTATCGCGACTGCCAGATGCCGACGGAATCAGTGCGATCCGGCGCCGTCGAGGTCATCCCTCCAGGCTAACGGCCGCCGAATGCACGGAGCGCGACCGCTTTCCGTTTCCTCCCGGCCGAGACGCCGCTAGCGCGCGAGCGCGCCGATGCGCTCGACGGCCTCGCGCAGCAGCTCGGGCGAGCAGCCGAAGTTGATGCGGACGTGCCCGGCGCCCTCAGCGCCGAAGAGCGGGCCGAGGTGCAGCGCGACTCTGGCGTCGCGCAGGATCTTGACGGCCGGGTTGTCGCCCCAGCCGAGGTCGGACAGGTCCACCCACGCGAGGAATCCGGCATCCGGAATCCGGTAACGCGCGGCCGGGACGTGCTCGGCGAGCAGGTCGGCCAGCAGCGCACGGTTCTCATGGAGCGCGACGAGCTGGGCGTCGAGCCACTCATCGCTCTCGGGCGAGAACGCGGCGACGGCGGCGATCGCGCCGAACAGGCCGGTACGCCACTCCACCTCGTCGGGCAGCGCGCGCAGCACCGAGCTGGTGGCGTCGTCAGCCGTGACCATCAGGGCGCATTTGAGCCCCGCGAGGTTGAACGCCTTGCTGGCGCTGGCCACCGTGTATCCGACGCGCGCGGCGACCGGCGAGGCATCGAGGAACGGCGTGAACCGCGCACCGGCTGCGCCGAGGCCGTCGGGAGCCGTGGGTGCGGTCAGCGGTGCGTGGATCTCATCGCTGATGACGACGGCGCCGAAACCGGCCGCGATGTCGGCGAGGGCGGCGAGGCTCTCCCGCGTGTGCACCGTCCCGGTCGGATTGTGCGGGTTGCAGAGCAGGATGGCGCGCGCACCCGCCGCGAAGGCCGCCTCGATGCCGAGCAGATCCAGCTCCCACGCGGTGCCCGTGTCGAGGAGGGGCACTCGCTCGACCGCGGCACCGGCCTCGGGAATGCACTCGTAGAACGGCGGGTACACCGGCGGCGTCACGATGACGCGGTCGCCGGGCTCGGTGACATGCCGCAGGATCTCGACGACGCCCATCATCACATCGCACGTCGTGCGCACCCGCGCGGGGTCGACCTGCCAGCCGAAGCGGCGCTGCGCGAAACCGGCGTACGCGGCCGCGATGCCGGCATCGGGCGGCGTGTAGCCGGTGTCGCCGAGCTCCACCGCGCGGTGCAGCGCGGCGGTGATGGCCGGCGCCGGCGCGAAATCGGTCTCGGCGACGAACAGCGGCAGCACGTCATCCGGATAGCGCCGCCACTTGGTGCTGGACCTCTGGCGCAGCTGGTCGATCGGCAGTGTCTGAAGGGGGGCGACGCTCACCTTTCGACCCTATCCAGGGCCGCCCGCAGGCTCCCGCTGTGCGTCATTGTGTGAAGCGCAGCGCCTCAGATCGCGAAGCCCAGCGCCCGCATCATGTCGCGCCCGTCGTCCGTGATGCGCTCGGGGCCCCACGGCGGCATCCACACCCAGTTGATGCGGAACCGGTCGACGACCTCGTCCAGCGCCTGCGCGGTCTGCTCCTCGAGCACGTCGGTCAGCGGGCACCCCGCCGACGTCAGCGTCATGTGGATGACCAGCGCGTCGTTCTCGTCGTCCCACGCGAGGTCGTAGATGAGGCCGAGGTCGACGACGTTGATCCCCAGCTCGGGGTCCATGACGTCCTTGAGAGCCTCGGTGACCTCGTCGTACTTCTCGGGCGTGAGGGTTGCGGTCATGTAACGATCCTACGCTTCGGTGGCGACGGGAGCCTCGGCGGGCTCCTCCTCGCCGGCCGGCAGATAGCGGTCGTAGCCCTCATCCTCCAGGCGATCGGCGAGCTCCGGTCCGCCCTCCTCCACGATGCGGCCGCCCACGATCACGTGCACGAAGTCGGGGTGGATGTAGCGGAGGATGCGCGTGTAGTGGGTGATCAGGAGGACGCCGAGGTCGTTGTCTGACTTGGCGCGGTTGACACCCTCCGACACGATCTTGAGTGCGTCGACGTCGAGACCCGAGTCGGTCTCGTCGAGCACTGCGATCTGCGGCTTGAGCAGCTCGAGCTGGAGGATCTCGTGCCGCTTCTTCTCGCCGCCGGAGAAGCCCTCGTTGACGTTGCGCTGAGCGAACTTCGGGTCCATCCGCAGGGCCTTCATCGAGGACTTGACGTCCTTGGTCCAGGTGCGGATCGAGGGCGCCTCGCCCTCGATGGCCGTTTTCGCCGTACGCAGGAAGTTGGTGACGGTCACGCCGGGGATCTCGACGGGGTACTGCATCGCGAGGAACAGGCCGGCACGCGCGCGCTCGTCGACCGACATCGCCAGGACGTCCTCGCCGTCGAGCGAGATCGACCCGCTGGTGACGTTGTACTTGGGGTGACCGGCGATCGTGTACGCCAGCGTGGACTTGCCGGAGCCGTTGGGGCCCATGATGGCGTGGGTCTCACCGGTGCGGATCGTGAGGGTCACACCGTTGAGGATGGGCGTGGTGCCGGCATCCGTCTCGACCGTCACGTGGAGGTCGCGGATCTCGAGGACAGACATCTTCAATACCTTCTTCAGTTCGCTTCGAGCTTGACGGTCGGGTCGATGAGCACATCGTCGCCGTCGATCGTGACCGCGAACACCGGGACCGGCTCGTACGCGGGGAGGTTGAGGGGCTTGCCGGTGCGCAGCGAGAACGCCGAGCCGTGGGCCCAGCACTCCAGCGTGTCGCCGTCGACGAAGCCCTCGGCGAGCGAGATGTCGCCGTGGGTGCAGGTGTCGCCGATCGCGTGCACGTCGCCGTTGCCGTCGAGCACGACGGCCATCGCGACGCCGTCGATCTCGACGCGGCGGGCCTCGTCCTGAACGAGCTCGCTGAGGGCGCACGCGCGCTGAGCGGTCATCGGGCGACCTCCCGGGCGAGCTCCTCCTCGATGGCGGCGAACAGCTCCGCCTCGAGGTCGGGGACGTTGATCTTCTGGACGATCTCGGCGAGGAAGCCCAGCACGACCAGGCGCCGCGCCTCGTCCTCGGGGATGCCGCGAGCCTGCAGATAGAACAGCTGCTCGTCGTCGAACCGGCCGGTGGCGCTGGCGTGGCCCGCACCGCGGATATCGCCGGTCTCGATCTCGAGGTTGGGGATCGAGTCGGCGCGGGCACCCTCGGTCAGCACCAGGTTGCGGTTCGCCTCGTACGAGTCGGTGGCCACGGCGTCCGGTCCGATGAGGACGTCGCCGATCCACACGCTGCGCGCGCCCTCGCCCTGCAGAGCGCCCTTGTACAGGACGTCGCCGCGGGTCTCAGCGCCCTTGTGGTGCAGGTACACCTGGCTCTCGAGGTGCTGGCCGGCGTCGGAGTAGCTGAGGCCGAAGAGGTCGGCGCTCGAGCCGGTGCCGGCGAGCTCGACGCTCGGGTTCACGCGGACGACCCCGCCGCCGAAGCTGACGACGATGTGGCGCAGGTTGCCGTCGCGCTCGACGCGAGCCTGGTGCGACGCCGTGTGCACCGCGTCGTCGTCCCAGCGCTGCACGGTGACGAGCTCGAGCTGGGCGCCCTCGCGCACGATGATCTCGACGTTCTGCGCGAGCTGGGCGGATCCCACGTGACGCAGCACGACGGTGGAGCGGCTGTGGCGGGATGCCTCGACCACGATGTGGGCGTGGGCGAGAAGGTCGGCGCCGCCGCCGACGGCCTCGATCACGATCGGCTCGTCGTACTCGGCCTCCACCGGCACCAGGATGTGCAGCGCCTGCGTCGACCGGCTCCAGGCGAGAGCCGCGGGACGATCCTCCGGCTGGAAGACCTCGCCGCGCGGCGCGGCGCCGATCGCCAGTCCGGTGGCCGCGACGGGGCCGCTCACCGTGAGCGACACGGCTCCTTCGTCGCCGGCAGCGTCGGTGAAGAGCCGGGTCAGACGCGCGACGGGCGTGTGCTTCCAGTTGACCTCGCGCCCGGTGGGGACCTCGAAGGTGGAGGGATCGAAGGAACGGTGTCGTTCGTCGCGGGTCTGCACGGGCACGAAGGCGCCCGCACCGTCGGTGTGGCCCTTCGCGCCGGGAATGGTGGCGGGGGCCTGAGTAGCGGAGCTCACTAGCCGACGGATCCTTCCATGCCCATCTCGATGAGCTTGTTGAGTTCGAGCGCGTACTCCATGGGCAGCTCTCGGGCGATCGGCTCGATGAAGCCGCGCACGATCATCGCCATGGCCTCGTCCTCCGGAAGTCCACGGCTCATGAGGTAGAACAGCTGCTCCTCGCTGACCTTCGACACGGTCGCCTCATGGCCGAGCTGCACGTCGTCCACGCGGATGTCGATCGCGGGATAGGTGTCCGAGCGCGAGATCGTGTCGACCAGCAGCGCGTCACAGCGGACGGTGTTCGCCGAGTGGTGCGCATTGGCGTCCACGCGGACCTCGCCGCGGTAGCCGGCGCGTCCACCGCCGCGTGCGATCGACTTCGAGACGATCGACGACTGGGTGTACGGCGCCATGTGGATCATCTTGGCGCCGGCATCCTGGTGCTGGCCGGGGCCGGCGAACGCCACGGACAGGGTCTCGCCCTTGGCGTGCTCGCCCATCAGGAAGATCGACGGGTACTTCATCGTGACCTTCGAGCCGATGTTGCCGTCGATCCACTCCATCGTCGCGCCCTCGTGGGCGACGGCGCGCTTGGTGACCAGGTTGTAGACGTTGTTCGACCAGTTCTGGATCGTCGTGTACCGAACGCGCGCGTTCTTCTTGACGATGATCTCCACCACGGCCGAGTGCAGCGAGTCGCTCTTGTAGATCGGGGCGGTGCAGCCCTCGATGTAGTGCACGTACGAGCCCTCGTCGGCGATGATGAGCGTCCGCTCGAACTGGCCCATGTTCTCGGTGTTGATCCGGAAGTAGGCCTGCAGCGGGATCTCGACGTGGACGCCCGGGGGCACGTAGACGAACGAGCCGCCCGACCAGACCGCCGTGTTCAGCGCGGCGAACTTGTTGTCGCCGGCGGGGATCACGGTGCCGAAGTACTCCTCGAAGAACTCGGGGTGCTCGCGCAGCGCGGTGTCGGTGTCCATGAAGATGACACCCTGCGCCTCGAGCTGCTCGTTGATCTGGTGGTAGACCACCTCGGACTCGTACTGGGCGGCGACTCCCGCCACGAGGCGCTGGCGCTCCGCCTCCGGGATGCCGAGCTTCTCGTACGTGCTGCGGATCTCCTCGGGGAGCTCCTCCCACGAGCCGGCCTGCTTCTCGGTCGAGCGCACGAAGTACTTGATGTTGTCGAAGTCGATCTCGCTGAGATCGGCGCCCCACGTGGGCATGGGCTTGCGGCCGAACAGCTGATAGCCCTTGAGGCGGGTCTTCAGCATCCATTCGGGTTCGTTCTTGAGCGCCGAGATTCCGGCCACGACCTTCTCGTTGATCCCGCGCTGCGCGACAGCGCCGGCGGCATCGGTGTCGTGCCACCCGAACTCGTAGGTGCCCAGGCCATCCAGCTCTGGGCGATCGATCAGCACATCAGACATCGTCTCGTTCTCCTCCGGTCCCTGCGGTGTCATCCGCCCCGGCATCCCGCTCCTCTGGTGGAGATACCGGAGGAGGATGCCGCTTCCTGGGCCCTCTCAGTGGCGCCGGCCATCGCGCCTAGACTGTCAGTGGTGCGCTGCGCACCATCCACATGGCTGGGTGCGCGCGCGACCGACCCCTCGATTCTACAGGCTCCACCCTGCCCCGGACGCGTTGTGTCCTGTCGGCGGAGGCCGCGACGCAACCGCGCGCGACCGAGTGGAGCAGCCCAGGAGGCGACGACCAGCATGTCCACGGACCAGGCGACCCGATCGACCGAGGCACCAGCGCGCGGCGTGTGGCAGCGCATGTGGACCTGGCTGCCCGACCGCGTCGACCGTCGTGTCGTCATCGCTGCCTGGGCGACCCTCGTCGTGCAAATCGGGATCGTCGGCACCGGCGGTCTGGTGCGCCTCACCGGCTCCGGGCTCGGCTGCCCCACGTGGCCGCAGTGCACGGCGGGCTCACTGGTGCCCACCGACGAGATGGGCATCCACGGCGTCATCGAATTCGGCAACCGCCTCCTGACCTTCGTGCTGGTGGTGGTGGCGATCGTGACGTTCCTCTTCGTGGTGCGCATGAGGCACGCGCGCCGCGACCTGTTCTGGCTGAGCCTCGCGATCGGCCTGTACGTTCCGCTGCAGGCGATCATCGGCGGCATCACCGTGCTGACGAACCTCAATCCGTACGTCGTCGGTCTGCACTACTTCGCTTCCGTCGTCCTCGTCGCCCTCGCGGCCGTGCTGGTCGCGCGCGTGTACGCCGTGCCGGGTCCGCGGAGCCTCGCGGTGCCGCGCTGGTACGCCGCGACGACGCACGCGACCAGCTTCCTCGTCCTCGTCACCGTGATCGTCGGGATTCTCGTGACCGGATCTGGCCCGCACGCCGGCGACGGCGGCGCGGCACGCAACGGCCTCAATCCCGAGTTCATGCAGCACGTCCACTCGTGGCCGGCCTACATCACCCTCGCGCTCACGCTCGTCCTCGTCGTCGGCGCCTCGCGCACTCCCCCGACGCTCCGGCTGCGCCTGTGGACCGGGCTCCTCCTGGCGGTCGAGATCGCGCAGACCGGGGTCGGCCTGTGGCAGGCGCGCGCCGGCCTTCCCATCTGGCTCGTGAACATCCATATGGTGCTGGCCGTGATGCTGGTCGCGGCGATGACGGCGGTCGTCATGAACCTCAAGAGGCCGGTCGCGGCTGCCGCCTGACGTCAGGACCGTCCGGGTGGCGCACACAGACGATCCATAGGGATCGCATCGCTGCCGCACGGGGTGACTTGCGAGGGTGGGATGCCGCGGCCACCCGGGCCGCGCGAAGAGGAGTGATCCCCCTATGCCCACCCGACCCCGTCTCGTCCGCAGCATCCCGTTCTGGGTGCTGCTCATCGTCTCCCTCGCGACCGCCGCCGCCGGCGCCTACATCTTGAGCGACCGACTGGGCGCGATGACGACGACCCTCACCGCGGGTACGGCGACCACCGTCGACGTCTACGTCGGCCAGTCCGTGGCCGTCGCCGGTGCGATCGTGCTCGGTGCCGGCATCGTCGGCGTGCTGCTCGCCCTCACGATCGCCGCGCTGTCGACCCTGCGGCCCCGGGCCGCCGTCGAGGCGGCCGAGGCCGTTCCGGCGATCGACGCCGACCCGGGTGACGAAGACGGCGATATCGCCGATGCGGGCCGCCACGGCTACGAGCGCGGCTTGGGCTACACCGAGGCGGTCGAGACGGTCCCCGCTGCGGCAGCGAACGCCGACACGGACGCCGACGCGCCGGTCCCCACCCGCTGACATCACCCCCGCGACGAGACACCACGCGTCCGCGTGGTGTCTCGTCGCGTGTACGGTGTCCGCGGCGTCGCGGGGTGGCTTCAGCCGCAGCCGGGCCCGCCCGGGTCCTCGGCGCACGTGCCGTCGACCAGAGCGGTGCGCACCTCGACGACCTCCACCGGGTAGGCGCCCGACGCCGCGGTCACGACCCCGTCGACGTGAATCCACCCGGTGCCGAAATCGACCGCGGCCGCATACTCGACCGCCACCGACGCACGGTAGGTGCCGCGCTCGCCGTACACGTGCGCGGTGCTGGTCGGCGAGAACTGCACGGTTCCCACCTGCGCCCAGGTCGCTCCCCCGCTCGCGCTGCGGGCCGACGCGCCGTCGCCGTAGGAGAAGACGAAAGCCGTCGGGGTGAAGCGCACCGTGACGGGGTAGCCGAGCAGCACCCCGGGAATCTCCTGCTCGGATGCCGCCGCCACGAAGTTCGTCGGCATCCCGACCACGCCGAATCCGGCCGGCTCCCCCGTCAGCTCGGGCGTGACCGGACGGAACGACTGCAGGTCGGCGAGAGTCACGGCCGGAAGGCCGGGATCGGTCGGTTCGGCGGGAAGGTCCGGCCGGAGGCACCAGCCACCGGGCGCATCGCATGGCCGCGCATTCGTCGGCTCGACGGGCAGCGACGGCTGAGGGACGTGTTCACCGTTGGTACCGCCCGCTTCCGAAGAGTGACCGCGACCCGCATATGCGTCCGAGATACTCACATCAACGCGATCACCGGTGTTCGTTGATCGAGCAGGGCAAGTGCCGGTGATCTGGGCCGCAGTGCTACAAGTCACCCCGCCTTTGACGGTCGCAAACGACACGGGCGTCGTCATCGAGACGACGACGACAACTAGTGACGTCAGGAGAGTCTTCAGCACGCGTCACTCGCGATTCCGATGATTTCACGGATGCGCAACTCGGTCTCGAGCTTCTCGAGGTGTACCTCTGCCAACACGGTGGGATCGCGATCCGGAAGAGTAACGTCCTCACCAACCTCGTTCACGACCCTGGTTGCGCTCGAGTCAAGGCAGGCTCGGATCACGACCTCTCCTGTCGCCGGATCAGCTGCGACCTGGCTTACTACACCCACTACCGAACTACCGACCACCGTGATTCCGACTTGATCCATCTCATTAGCGGAGAAGATGTCTTGCTCTAGCGCGTCCTCGACAAGAAAGGACTGTGGGTCCGGCTCGGAACGTCCGTCCGCCCACCGGGCGTTCACCGCGTCAATGTACGCCCGGTACGTCTCTTCCGCTGCGGCGAACGCCTCCTCCTCGCTGGCGAAGACGCCGGTCGGCGTGGGGGTCGGCTCCGGGCTCGTGCCGAGGCATCCGGTCAACACGAATGCCGCCATCGCCACGCCCGCTGCCGCGGTCACCACACGCCGAATCACCCGTCCACGGTATCCGCCGAGAGGAGTGCGGCCGCGGAGTTCTCCACAGCCCTGTCGGGATGCCGGTCAGCGGGCGATCAGAACGGCAGGAGCGGGTCGACCGCGATCGCGACGAAGAGCAGCGTCAGGTACGTGATCGAGGCGTGGAACACGCGCATCGGCCGCGGCTCGGTGCCGCGCACCGCGCGGTTGTACAGGCGGTGCGACTCGTAGATGAACCAGCCGCCGAACACGAGCGCCGAGACGGTGTACACCAGGCCCATGCCCGCGACCGGGATCAGCAGGAGCGAGCACGCGACGGTCGCCCACGCGTAGAGGATGACCTGCAGCCCCACCTGCGAGCCGTTGCGGGTCGCACCCAGCATCGGCACGTTGACCTCTTCATACTGCTCGCGGTACTTCATCGACAGCGGCCAGTAGTGCGGCGGCGTCCACAGGAAGACCAGCGCGAACAGGATGAACGGCGCCCACGCGAGCGATCCGGTGACGGCGGTCCACCCGATCAGTACCGGGAAGCAGCCGGCGATCCCGCCCCACACGATGTTCTGCTCGGTGCGGCGCTTGAGGATCATCGTGTAGATGACCACGTAGAAGAAGATCGCGCTCGCCGAGAGCGTCGCGGCCAGCCAGTTGGTGGTGAGCCACAACCAGACCGTGGATCCCACTGCCAGGCTCCACGCGAAGATCAGGGCACCGCGGGGCGAGACCTCGCCCGTCACGAGCGGCCGGTTGACCGTGCGCTGCATGTGCGCATCGATGTCGCGGTCGAGGTACATGTTGAACGCGGCGGCGGAGCCCGCGCTCGCGGTTCCGCCGATGACGGTGGCGAGCACCAGCCAGGCGTTCGGGAACCCGCCCTGAGCGAGGATCATGACCGGAACCGTCGTGACGAGCAGAAGCTCGAGCACACGCGGTTTCATCAGCGCGATGTAGGCGCGGACGGTGCGGCCGAAGCTCTGACGGGTCCGGCGGGACTGGTCGGCGGCGGATGCCGCGACCCCAGCCGTCTTCGTGATGTCCATCGCCCCCGCAATCGCCGTCTGCAGAACCCCACAAGTCTATGGCATCGGCTCCCACAGCCCTGGCCGGCCGGACGTCGTTCACCACCCCGGCGGCCTCACAACGGCCTGCGACGCGGCGTGAGCAGAACGTGACCGCCGCGACACGGTGCCGACACGGAACCCGAGGGGGCGTTCGCAAGACTGCGTCATACGAAGGCTCGCATGGCCTCAGCGGCACCCCGCTTCGCTATGCTGAGACCACACGCGCGCCCGCCGCCGATTCCCCCTTCTCCATCCGGACAAGGGCCGCGGACCGGCCTCACATCTGCGGGCGCACCTCCTCGAGAAAGGCGGCCCGGTGTCGGTTCTGCGTTGGGATGAGATCGATCGGCGCGCGGTGGACACCGCCCGTGTCCTTGCCGCGGATGCGGTGGAGAAGGTGGGCAACGGCCACCCGGGCACGGCGATGAGCCTGGCACCGGCGGCGTACCTGCTGTATCAGCGGGTGCTGCGCCACGACCCCGCCGACACGCACTGGCTGGGACGCGACCGGTTCATCCTGTCGGCCGGCCACTCGTCGCTGACGCAGTACGTGCAGCTGTACCTGGGCGGCTTCGGCCTGGAGCTGGACGACCTGAAGGCGCTGCGCACGTGGGGGTCGAAGACCCCGGGCCACCCGGAGTACGGGCACACCAAGGGCGTCGAGATCACGACCGGCCCGCTGGGCCAGGGCCTGGCCTCGGCGGTGGGGTTCGCCTACGCGGCCCGCTACGAGCGCGGCCTGTTCGACCCGGAGGCCGCGGCGGGCACGTCGCCGTTCGACCACTTCGTCTACGTCATCGCCGGTGACGGCGACCTGCAGGAGGGTGTCACGAGCGAGGCGTCGAGCCTGGCCGGGCACCAGCAGCTGGGCAACCTCATCGCCCTCTACGACTCCAACCAGATCTCGATCGAGGACGACACCAACGTCGCCTTCACCGAGGACGTGCAGAAGCGATACGAGTCGTACGGCTGGCAGGTGCAGGTCGTGGACTGGAAGAAGTCGGGCGAGTACGTCGAAGACGTCGCCGAGCTGTTCGCGGCGATCGAGGCGGCGAAGGGCGAGACCGACAAGCCGTCGCTGATCATCCTGCGCACCATCATCGGCTGGCCCTCGCCGGGCAAGCAGAACACCGGCAAGATCCACGGCTCCGCGCTGGGCGCCGACGAGCTCGCCGCGACGAAGAAGGTCCTCGGCTTCGACCCGGAGCAGTCCTTCGTTGTCGCCGACGACGTCCTCGCGCACACCCGGGCGCTGAAGGACCGCGCCGCCGAGGCGCGCGCCGAGTGGCAGACCGCGTTCGACGCGTGGGCCGAGGCGAACCCCGAGCGCAAGGCGCTGCTGGACCGTCTGGAGTCCGGCGAGCTGCCTCAGGACATCGCATCCGCGCTCCCCTCGTTCGAGGACGGCAAGGACGTCTCGACGCGTGCCGCGTCGGGCCTCGTGATCAACGCCCTGGCCGCCGAGCTCCCGGAGCTCTGGGGCGGATCGGCCGACCTGGCCGAGTCGAACCTCACCACCATCAAGGACTCGAAGTCGTTCATCCCGTCGGAGTGGTCCACCCACGAGTGGTCGGGCGACCCGTACGGGCGCGTGCTGCACTTCGGCATCCGCGAGCACGCCATGGGCGCGATCGTCAACGGCATCAAGCTGCACGGTCCGACCCGCCCCTTCGGCGGCACGTTCCTGATCTTCAGTGACTACATGCGTCCCTCGGTGCGTCTGGCCGCGCTGATGGACATCCCGTCGATCTTCGTGTGGACGCACGACTCCGTCGCGCTCGGCGAGGACGGCCCGACCCACCAGCCTGTCGAGCAGCTCGCGACGCTGCGCGCCATCCCGAACTTCACGGTGGTGCGCCCGGCGGACGCGAACGAGACCGCGGTGGCCTGGCTCGAGGTCCTCCGCCGTCAGGGCGGGCCCGCGGGTCTCGCTCTGACGCGCCAGAACATCCCGGTGTTCGCGCGGGGAGAGGGCGAGGCGTCCGGTGACGAGTTCGCGTCGGCCGACAACGTCGCCAAGGGCGCGTACATCCTCGCCGAGGCACCCGGCGGCTCGCCCGACGTGATCCTCGTCGCCACCGGCTCCGAGGTCCAGCTGGCGGTGCAGGCCCGCGAGACCCTCGCGGCCGAAGGCGTGAACGCCCGGGTCGTGTCGGCTCCCTCGCTGGAGTGGTTCGCCGAGCAGGACGAGGCGTACCGCGAAAAGGTCCTCCCCGCCGCCGTCAAGGCGCGCGTGTCGGTCGAAGCCGGCTCCGCGCTCACCTGGCGCGGCATCGTCGGCGACGCCGGCCGATCCGTCGCGATCGACCACTTCGGCGCGTCGGCGGACTACAAGACCCTGTTCGAGAAGTTCGGCATCACCGCCGAAGCGGTCGTCGCGGCGGCACGCGAGACCATCGGCGCCGCAGCAGCGGCGGCCGAGTGATACGAGGAGAAGGCACCATGAGCACCCCTACCGAGAACCTGGCCGCCCAGGGCGTCAGCATCTGGCTCGACGACCTGTCGCGTGAGCGGATCACGACGGGCAACCTGACGGAGCTGATCTCGACGCGCAACGTCAGCGGCGTCACCACCAACCCCACGATCTTCCAGGGCGCGATCGGCGGCGGCGGTCACGCCTACGACGAGCAGATCACGGCGCTCGCCCGCGGGGGCGCGTCGGTCGACGAGGCGATCTTCGCCGCGACCACCGACGATGTGCGCGACGCGGCCGACATCTTCCGTCCCGTCTTCGACGCGACCGACGGGATCGACGGCCGGGTGTCGATCGAGGTCTCTCCCGACCTCGCCCACGACACCGAGGCGACGATCGCGCAGGCCAAGGAGCTCGCGGCCACGGTGGCGCGTCCCAACGTGCACATCAAGATCCCCGCGACCAAGGCCGGCCTGCCGGCGATCACCGCGGTGCTGGCCGAGGGCATCTCGGTCAACGTCACGCTGATCTTCAGCCTGGAGCGCTACGCCAAGGTGATCGAGGCGTTCCTCGCCGGCATCGAGCAGGCGCAGGCGAACGGTCACGACATCTCGACCATCCACTCCGTGGCGTCGTTCTTCGTGTCGCGTGTCGACTCCGAGGTCGACAAGCGCCTGGTCGCGATCGGCACCGACGACGCGCTCGCGCTGAAGTCGCTCGCCGGAGTCGCCAACGCACGCCTGGCGTACGAGCTGTACGAGAAGGAGTTCGCCACCGACCGCGCGAAGGCGCTGACGGATGCCGGAGCCCACGTGCAGCGTCCGCTCTGGGCGTCGACCGGCGTCAAGGACCCGTCGCTGCCCGACACGTTGTACGTCACCGAGCTCGTCGCCCCCGGAACCGTCAACACGATGCCCGAGAAGACGCTCGAGGCCACCTTCGACCACGGCGAGATCGCCGGTGACACCGTCACGGGCACGTACGAGGCCGCGCACAAGGTGTTCGCCGACCTCGCCGCGGTGGGCGTGGACTTCGACGACGTCACCGAGGTGCTCGAGACCGAGGGCGTCGACAAGTTCATCGCGTCATGGCACGACCTCCAGGCAACGGTCAAGGCGGCGCTCGAGGGCGCCGTCGAGGCCGCTCGATGAGCTTCGACATCCATCTCAGCGGCCACGTCAAGTCGGTCGTCGAGGCGACGCTCCCCGGCCTGGTCGAAAGCCTGGTGGCGTCCGGGATCACGGCGGGTGACGGGAGCCTGTGGGGTCCCGCCGCCGAGGACGAGGCGTCGAACCGTCTGGGCTGGGTCGAGGCGGTCAGCGTCTCACGTCCGCTCGTCGCGGAGATCGAGGCGCTGCGCGCCGAGCTGCGGACCAAGGGCGTGACTCGCGTCGTCCTCGCCGGCATGGGCGGCTCGTCCCTCGCGCCCGAGGTCATCGCCCAGACGGCGGGCGTGCCGCTGGTGATCCTCGACTCGACGGCGCCCGGCCAGGTGCTCGCCGCGATCGATGGCGACGCCGAGGCGGGCGACCTGACCCGCACGGTGCTCGTGGTGGCGTCCAAGTCGGGCTCGACGGTCGAGACGGATTCGGCGAAGCGCGCGTTCGAGGCCGCCTTCCGCGACCTCGGCATCGACCCGCGGGAGCGGATCGTCGTCGTCACCGACCCCGACTCCCCGCTCGATCGGGCGGCGCGCGCCGACGGCTACACCGTGTTCAACGCCGACCCCACCGTCGGCGGGCGCTACTCGGCGCTCACCGCGTTCGGCCTCGTGCCGACCGGGCTCGCCGGCGTCGACATCCGCGAGCTGCTCGACGAGGCCGAGGCGACGCTTCTCGAGGTCGCGATCGACAGTCCCGACAACCCCGCTCTCGTCCTTGCCGCGGCGATCGCCGGCGGAGAGCCCCGGCGCGACAAGCTCGGTCTCGTGACCGACGGCACGCACATCGTGGGCCTGCCGGACTGGATCGAGCAGCTCGTGGCCGAGTCGACCGGAAAGCAGGGCACCGGCATCCTGCCCGTCGTCCTCCTCCCCGTCTCGCCCGAGCTCGAGACCCGGCCGGCGGATCTGCAGATCGTACGGCTCGTGGACGAGGCCAAGCAGTTCCACCTGTTCGAGCAGCACGAGGGCGAGGTGCTCGTCAGCGGCTCGCTGGGCGCGCAGTTCGTGGTGTGGGAGTACGCCACGGCGATCGCCGGACGCATGCTGGGGATCAACCCCTTCGACCAGCCCGACGTGGAGTCCGCCAAGGTGGCCGCCCGCGGTCTGCTCGACGCCCGGCCTGAGCCGATGGCCCCGGCGTTCACCGTCGAGGGCGTCGAGGTTCGCGTTTCGGACCCCGAGCTCGCGGCATCCGGAACCGTCGCCGGCGTCCTCGACGCCTTGTGGGCGCGCCTGCCCGAGGACGGCTACGTCGCCATCCAGGCCTACGTCAACCGGCTCGAGCTGCCTCAGCTCGCGGGACTGCGCGAGCTCGTCGCCGCGGACTCGGGACGCCCGGCGACGTTCGGCTGGGGTCCGCGGTTCCTGCATTCGACGGGTCAGTTCCACAAGGGCGGCCCCGCGAACGGCGTCTTCCTGCAGATCCTCGAGCAGACCGATGTCGACCTCGAGATCCCGGACCGCCCGTTCACGTTCGGCCAGCTCATCCAGGCCCAGGCCGCCGGCGACGCCGGCGTGCTCGCCGACGGTCACGGCCGCCCCGTGGTCACCCTCACCCTGACCGACCCTCAGATCGAAGTGCTGTCGCTGTTCGAAGCGGCCCAGTAGGAGCCCATCGCCCCATGACCGTCGAGATTTCGCGCGGGCACAACCCGCTGCGCGACCCCGAAGACCGCCGCCTCAACCGCATCGCCGGCCCGAGCGCGCTCGTCATCTTCGGCGTCACGGGAGACCTCTCCCGCAAGAAGCTCATGCCCGCCGTGTACGACCTCGCCAACCGGGGGCTGCTTCCCCCCGGGTTCGCCCTCGTCGGGTTCGCGCGCCGGGACTGGGAGGACCAGGACTTCGCCAAGGTCGTCTACGAGGCGGTGCGTCAGCATGCGCGCACCGAGTTCCGCGACGAGACGTGGCAGCAGCTGCTGGAGGGCATCCGCTTCGTCTCGGGCGAGTTCGACGACCCGGACGCCTTCCGCCGCCTGCGCGAGACCGTCGACCGCCTCGACACCGAGCGCGGCACCATGGGCAACCACGCGTTCTACCTGTCGATCCCGCCGAAGGCGTTCCCCGTCGTCGCCGAGCAGCTGAAGAGCTCTGGGCTCGTGGACGACACCGCCGATCGGCCGGACCGCTGGCGGCGCGTCGTCATCGAGAAGCCGTTCGGGCACGATCAGCAGTCGGCGCGCGCGCTCAACGACGTGCTGCGCTCGGCGTTCCCGACCGACTCGATCTTCCGCATCGACCACTACCTCGGCAAGGAGACGGTCCAGAACATCCTGGCGCTGCGCTTCGCGAACGAGCTCTACGAGCCGATCTGGAACCGCAACTACGTCGACCACGTGCAGATCACGATGGCCGAAGACATCGGCGTCGGCGGGCGGGCGGGCTACTACGACGGCGTCGGCGCCGCGCGCGACGTCATCCAGAACCACCTGCTGCAGCTCATGGCGCTCACCGCCATGGAAGAGCCCATCTCGTTCGATGCGAAGGATCTGCGCGCCGAGAAGGAGAAGGTGCTCGCGGCGGTGACCCTGCCGGACGACCTCGACCGCTCCACGGCGCGCGGGCAGTACGCCGGCGGATGGCAGGGCGGCGAGAAGGTGCTCGGCTTCCTCGAGGAGGAGGGCATGAACCCGCACTCCACGACGGAGACCTATGCCGCGGTCACGCTCGAGGTCAACACCCGCCGCTGGGCCGGGGTGCCGTTCTACCTGCGCACCGGCAAGCGCCTGGGGCGCCGCGTCACCGAGATCGCCGTGGTGTTCAAGCGCGCGCCCGAACTGCTGTTCTCGCGGAGCCAGACCTCGGGCCAGGGTCAGAACGCCCTCGTCATCCGCGTGCAGCCCGATGAAGGTGTCACGATCCGGTTCGGCTCGAAGGTTCCGGGAGCCGGCGCGCAGGTGCGCGACGTCACCATGGACTTCGGCTACGGCCACGCCTTCACCGAGGCCAGCCCCGAGGCGTACGAGCGACTGATCCTCGACGTGCTCCTCGGCGACCCGCCCCTCTTCCCGCGCCACGAGGAGGTCGAGCTCTCGTGGAAGATCCTCGACCCGATCGAGCGGTTCTGGGACGAGCAGGGCGGACCCGTTGAACAGTATTCGCCCGGGTCGTGGGGCCCGGCATCCGCGGACGAGATGCTCGCCCGCGATGGACGCAGCTGGAGGCGCCCGTGATCGTCGACCTTCCCGACACCACCGTCAGCAAGATCTCGCGCGCGCTGGTCAGCGTGCGCGAGGAGGGCGGCGCGGTCGCGCTCGGCCGTGTGCTGACGCTCATCATCCTGACCCGCGAGGGGGCGGTCGAGGAGGTCATCGAGGCCGCCAACGACGCCTCGCGCGAGCACCCGATGCGCGTCATCGTGCTGATGATCGGCGACGGCCTGGACGCCGACCCGCGCCTGGACGCGCAGATCCGCGTCGGCGGCGACGCCGGCGCGAGCGAGGTCGTGACCCTGCGTGTCTTCGGCGATGCCGGTCACTCCAACCTCGAGAGCCTCGTCACCGGGCTTCTGCTCCCGGATGCCCCCGTAGTGGTGTGGTGGCCGAACCGCACGCCCGAGGCGATCTCGCAGACCTCGATCGGCCGGATCGCACAGCGACGGATCACGGATGCCGCGACCAAGGCGGATCCGTCGGCCTTCGTCGCCGAGCTCGGCGGGCAGTACGCCCCCGGTGACACCGACCTCGCGTGGACGCGGCTCACGCGCTGGCGCGAGCAGCTGGCAGCGATCCTCGACCAGCCGCCGTACGAGCCGGTCACCGAGGTCCGGGTGCGGGGTGCGGCCGACTCCCCCTCCACGGCCCTTCTCGCGGCCTGGCTGCGACTGACGCTGGATGTGCCGGTGGACTGGGCGTACCTGGACGCCGAGGAATGGCCGCACGGCATCAAGTCCGTCGCCCTCGTGCGCCCTGGCGGCGAGGTGCTCCTCGAGCGCCCCACGCCCGGCCGTGCGACGCTCACCCAGCCCGGACAGCCCAGTCACGAGCTCGCCTTCCCCCGCCGGACGCTGCGCGAGTGCCTCGCGGAGGAGCTTCGTCGGCTCGACCCCGACGTCCTGTATGGTCGAGTGATCACCGAGGGCTGGGAGCTTCTGGACCCTCCGGCGACGAAGGAGACGCAAGACCGATGACGAGTGGTTCAGGTGTCGCCGATGGTTGAAGCCTGGGCCGAGAAACGCGTCGTGATCACGACCGATTCCACGACGCTCGCCGAGTCGGTCGCCGCGCGATTCCTCAGTCGCGTGGCCAAGCGCGTCGACGCCGGCAAGCTCGCTCATGTCTCGCTCACCGGCGGCGTCATGGGCGCCGCCGTGCTCGCCGCGGCCGCGCGCAACCGGCGCATCGAGCGCATCGACTGGTCACTGGTCCATTTCTGGTGGAGCGATGAGCGCTTCGTCCCCAGCGCCGACCCGGAGCGCAACGAGAAGCAGGCGCGCGAGGCGCTCCTGGACTCGCTCGACGTACCGAGCGCCAACATCCACGCGCTCGCCGCGAGCGGCGAAGGTCTGGATCTGGACGCTGCGGCCGCGGCGTACGCCGAAGAGCTCGGTCGCTATCCCGGCCCTGACGGCCCATGGCCGTCGTTCGACGTCTGCTTCCTCGGAGTGGGCTCCGACGCGCACATCGCTTCGCTGTTCCCCGACCGGCACGAGATCCAGATCACCGACCGGTCGGTCGTTCCCGTGCGCGACTCCCCCAAGCCGCCACCCGATCGCCTGACGATGACCCGCCCCGTCATCAACGGCTCCAAGCGCGTGTGGATGGTGCTGTCAGGCGAAGACAAGGCTTCGGCCCTGGGCCTTGCCCTCGCCGGCGCCAGCTACGAGAGCGTCCCCGCGGCGGGTGCCAAGGGCCGCAAGCGCACCGTCTTCTTCGTCGACGAAGCCGCCGCCTCCAAGGTGCCGCCTGAGCTCATCGACCAGGAGTACTGAAAGCAGAAGAGCGGATGCCGAGGCATCCGCTCTTCTGTCTGCGTCTGGTCGCGTCAGCCCTGACCGCGCCGTTCGCGCAGCTGCTTGAGCGCGTCGTCGAGAAGGGCCTCGGCCTCTTCTTCGGTGCGCCGCTCCTTCACGTACGCCAGGTGCGTCTTGTAGGGCTCGGTCTTGGCGACCGCGGGAGGGTTCTCCTTGTCGCGGCCGGCCGGGAGCCCGGAGTGCGGCGAATCGATCGTCTCGGGGATCTCCTCCTCGGGGATCCCGGCGGCGAAGTAGCGCACCGTCTCGTTGCCCAGGGCGTCCCAGTACGAGATCGCGATGCGGTCGGCGTGGTAGCCGTGGTCCTGCTCGCCCATCGGTCCGGCGCCGACACGGGTGCCGCGGATCGCGTTGCCTCCGGTAGCCATCAGACGGCCTGGAACTTCGTGATGAGGCCGAGCGCGACGATCGACGCGAACCAGGCGAGCGCCAGCACGATCGTGAATCGGTTGAGGTTGCGCTCCGCGAGACCGGAAGAACCGAGCGCCGAGGTCATGCCGCCGCCGAACATATCGGACAGGCCGCCCCCACGCCCCTTATGGAGCAGGATGAGGAGGGTCAGCAGGAGACTCGTGATGCCGAGAAGCACCTGCAGGACGAACTCGAGGATCTGCACAGTCGTGTAAGCCTTTCGCAGCGATCGGTCGCCGATCGCACAAGGGTCAAGTATAGCCACGGCCTTCCGCCCGCGCAGACAGGCTCGGCGGTCACCCGCCGAGCCTGTCGAAGCGCAGGTCAGACGCCGACGTGCTTCTGGTAGCGGATGATCGCCGCGAACTCGTCCACGACGAGGCTCGCACCGCCGACCAGAGCGCCGTCGACGTCGGGCTGCCGCATGAAGCTGGCGATGTTCGCCGACTTCACCGATCCGCCGTAGAGCACCCGCGTCCGTGCCGCGGCGTCGGGCCCGAGCTTCTCGGCGATGACCCCGCGAAGCTTGGCGCACACGTCCTGCGCCTGGTCGGGAGTCGCGGCCTGACCGGAGCCGATGGCCCACACCGGTTCGTACGCCACGACGATGTCGGCGTCGGGCTTGACGCCGTCGAGGGCCGCCGAGAGCTGGCTGACCGGCACGGCGCTGGCCCCGAACTTCTCGAGGTCCTCGCTGGTCTCGCCTACGCAGATCACCGGTGCGAGCCCGTGGCGGAGCGCCGCCTGCACCTTGGCGGCCACGACCTCGTCGGACTCGGCGTGGTACTGCCGGCGCTCGGAGTGGCCGATGATCACGTACCGGTTGTCGAGCTTCGCAAGGAAGGCTCCCGACACCTCGCCGGTGTAGGCGCCCGAGTCGTGCACCGAGAGATCCTGCGCGCCGAGCGCGAACGGGATCTTATCGGCGTCGAGCAGCGTCTGCACCGTGCGCAGGTCGGTGAACGGCGGGAAGACCGCCACCTCGACCGAGCCATCCTCGTGCTTGGCGTCCTTCAGCGTCCAATGCAGCTTCTGGACGAACGCGACCGCCTGCAGGTGGTCGAGGTTCATCTTCCAGTTGCCGGCGATGAGGGGTGTGCGTCTTTCTACTGCCATCCGAGGACCTCCAGTCCGGGGAGCTTCTTGCCTTCGAGGAACTCCAGGCTCGCGCCGCCCCCCGTCGAGATGTGGCCGAACGCGTCATCGGCGAAGCCGAGCTGACGCACGGCGGCGGCGGAATCGCCGCCGCCCACGACCGACAGGCCGTCGACCTCGGTGAGCGCCTTCGCCACGGCCTTCGTGCCGGCGGCGAATGCGGGCATCTCGAACACGCCCATCGGGCCGTTCCAGAACACCGTCTTGGACTCCCGCACCGCGTTCGCGAAAGCGGTCGCCGTCTCGGGGCCGATGTCGAGGCCGAGGCCGGACGCGCCGAAGGGCGTCTCCTCGAGCGCCGATGCCGGGGCGACGACGTGCTCGGCATCCGCTGAGAACGCCGAGGCCACCACCGCGTCGACCGGCAGAAGGATCTCGATGCCGCGTTCCTGAGCCGTCGCGAGGTACCGCTGCACGGTCTCGATCTGGTCCTGCTCGAGCAGGCTCGAGCCGACCTTGTGCCCCTGCGCGGCGAGGAAGGTGAACATCATACCCCCCGCCCACGAGCAGACGGTCGACGCGCGGCAGCAGGTGCTCGATGACGCCGAGCTTGTCGCTGACCTTCGATCCGCCGAGTACGACGGTGTAGGGGCGCTCCGGGTTCTCGGTCAGGCGATCGAGGACCTCGACCTCCTTCTCGATCAGCAGCCCCGCAGCGGAGGGCAGCAGCTCGGCGAGGTCGTAGACCGACGCCTGCTTGCGGTGCACGACGCCGAAACCGTCGGAGACGAGGACGTCGCCGAGCGCGGCGAGCTCCTCGGCGAAGGAACGACGCGTCGCGTCATCCTTCGATGTCTCGCCGGGGTTGAAGCGGAGGTTCTCGATGACCGCGACATCGCCGTCTTCGAGGGCGGCGGCCGCCTCTCGAGCGGACTCCCCCACCGTGTCGCGTGCGAACGCGACAGGCTTGCCGAGAAGCTCCGACAGCCGCTGAGCGACCGGAGCGAGGCTGTACTTCGCATCGGGAGCACCATCGGGGCGTCCGAGGTGCGAGCAGACCAGGACGCGTGCGCCCTGGTTGATCAGAGCGTTGAGCGTGGGGAGCGTAGCCCGCACACGGCCATCGTCCGTGATGACCCCGTCCTTCAGAGGGACGTTGAGGTCAGCACGGACGATGACGCGCTTGCCGGCCAGCGAACCCAGCGATTCGAGGGTGCGCAGAGCCATGACGACTTACAGTCGCTCGGCGACGTACTCGGTGAGGTCGACAAGACGGTTGGAGTATCCCCACTCGTTGTCGTACCAGGCCGAGACCTTGACGAGGTTGCCGCTGACGTTGGTCAGCTCCGAGTCGAAGATCGACGAGTGCGGGTTGAGCTGGATGTCGCTCGAGACGATCGGGTCCTCGGTGTACTCGAGGTATCCGGCGAGACGTCCCTCGGCGGCCGCAGCCTTGTAGGCCTCGTTGACCTGCTCGGCCGTGAGTCCCTCGGTGGGCGTGACGATCGTCAGGTCGACGATCGAGCCGGTGGGCACGGGCACGCGGTACGACGAGCCGCTGAGCTTGCCGTTGAGCTCGGGCAGCACACGGCCGATGGCCTTGGCAGCACCGGTCGAGGCGGGGACGATGTTGATCGCGGCGGCGCGAGCACGGCGCAGGTCGCTGTGCGGGCCGTCCTGCAGGTTCTGGTCGGCCGTGTAGGCGTGCGCGGTCATCATGAAGCCGCGCTCGATGCCGAACGCGTCGTTGAAGACCTTCGCGAGGGGCGCGAGACAGTTCGTCGTGCACGACGCGTTGGAGATGATGACGTGGTTCTCGGGGTCGTACTCGCCCTCGTTGACACCCATCACGATGGTGACGTCGTCGCCGGTGGCCGGAGCGGAGATCAGGACCTTCTTGGCACCGCCCGCGATGTGCTTCTTGGCGTCCTCGGCCTTGGTGAAGCGGCCGGTCGACTCGATGACGATGTCGACGCCGAGCTCGCCCCAGGGGAGGTTGGCGGGGTCGCGCTCCTCGAAGACCTTGATGGCCTTGCCGCCCACAGTGATGGAGTCGCCGTCGTAGGAGACGGTCTCGCTCAGCGGGCCGCCGACCGAGTCGTACGTGAGCAGGTGAGCCAGCGTCTTGTTGTCGGTGAGGTCGTTCACCGCCACGATTTCGAGGTCCGCACCCTGCGCGAGCGCCGCGCGGAGGAAGTTGCGTCCGATACGGCCGAAGCCGTTGATGCCGATCTTGACAGCCACGGAATTTCTCCTGAGATGTGTCGTGCGCGAGTGCGCGGTTTGGTGCGATTCAGACATGGACGACGGCGTCCCGGCGGGCGTACCCGCCGGGACGCCGCGCCTGTTATGACAGTACCAGCAGGCCTGCGGTCTTCTGCCGGGCGGCATCGAGGCGCTGAGCGACGTTCTGCCAGTCGACGATGTTCCACACGGCCTTCACGTAGTCGGCCTTGACGTTGAGGTAGTCCAGGTAGAAGGCGTGCTCCCACATGTCGAGCTGGAACACCGGGATGGTGCCCTGCGCGGTGTTGCTCTGCTGGTCGAAGAGCTGCTGGATGATGAGCTGCTCGCCGATCGGATCCCAGCTGAGGACGGCCCAGCCCGAGCCCTGGATGCCGGTCGCCGCGGCCGTGAAGTGGGCCTGGAACTTGTCGAAGCCGCCGAAGAACTCGTCGACCGCGGCGCGCAGCTCGCCCTCGGGCTCGCCGCCACCGTTCGGTGAGAGGTTCGTCCAGAAGATCGAGTGGTTGACGTGCCCGCCGAGGTTGAATGCGAGGTCCTTCTCGAGCTTGTTGACGTTGGCCAGGTTGCCGGTCTCGCGCGCCTCGGCCAGCTGCTCGATCGCGGTGTTGGCTCCGGTCACGTAGGTCTGATGGTGCTTGCTGTGGTGCAGCTCCATGATCTTGCCGCTGATGTGCGGTTCGAGCGCCGCGTAGTCGTAGGGGAGGTCGGGCAAGGTGTACTTCGCCATGTTCTCTTCTTCCTGTCGGCGCGCGCCGAATTCCTCGGCGCAGCGAGGGTGACGGGTTCATCCTACTGAGGGGCAACGTCCCCGAGTGGGGGTTGCTTCCCTCGATGACGTCGGATATCCGACGCCCCGGCTCAGTCCTCGAGACCCGCCGGGACGGCCGACTCGGTGCCGGGGATGCCGTCGACGTCGGCCTTCTTGTCGGCCATCGCGAGCAGCCGGCGGATGCGTCCGGCGACGGCGTCCTTCGTCAGCGGCGGGTCGGCGTGGTGCCCGAGCTCGTCGAGGCTCGCATCGCGGTGGGCCAGGCGGAGCGCGCCGGCCTCGCGCAGGTGCTCGGGCACCTCGTCGCCCAGGATCTCGAGGGCTCGCTCGACGCGTGCGCAGGCGGCGACGGCGGCCTGCGCGGATCGCCGCAGGTTGGCGTCATCGAAGTTGACGAGGCGGTTCACGCCGGCGCGCACCTCGCGCCGCTGGCGCATCTGGTCCCAGTCGGCGGCCGCGCGCGCCGCGCCCATGGCGGCCAGCGCCGCACGGATCGCCTCTCCCTCGCGGACGACGACGCGGGGCACGCCCCGCACCTCGCGGGCCTTGCCGGCGATCCCGAGCCGGTGGGCGGCGCCGACGAGGGCCATCGCGGCCTCGGAGGACGGGCACGTGATCTCGAGCGCAGCCGACCGGCCCGGCTCGCTGAGGGATCCGGCGGCGAGGAAGGCGCCGCGCCAGATGGCGGCGAGATCGCCGCGCGATCCGGTGGTCAGCTTGTTCGGCAGTCCGCGCACCGGTCGGCGGCGCTGATCGAGAAGCCCGGTCTGGCGCGCGAGCGTCTCGCCGCCCTCGATCACCCGGACGGCGTAGTGGCTGCCGTTGCGGGCGCCGGAGCCCTGCACGTGCACGAGCTCGGGGCGTACGCCGTAGAGCTCGACGAGATCGCGAGCGGTGCGCCGCGCGAGGATGTCGGAGTCGAGCTCGGCCTCGACGGCAACGCGGTTCGCGATCGAGTGGAGGCCGCCGGAGAAACGGAGCAGCGAGGTCAGCTCTGCCACGCGGGCCGTCGGGCGTGGGTCGCGCACGGTGATCAGCTCGGCCTTCACGTCAGCAGTGAGCGACACGGGTCTCCTTCGCGGATGGGTTCGGGAACGAGGGACAAGCCTACTCGGGCTGTCGACTCGCACCCAGCCCGGACCGGTTCATTCCCGGCCCAGGTCGCGATGCTTCACGCGCACAGCGACCCCGGGAATCGCCGCGAGGCGATCGGCCAGTTCCCGCGCCATGACGACGGACCGGTGCTTGCCGCCCGTGCACCCGACGGCGACCACGGAATGGCGCTTGTTCTCGCGCTGGTAGCCCTCGAGGACCGGGCGGAGAGCCGCGGCATACGCGTCGATGAACTCGGCCGCGCCCTCCTGCTCGAGTACGAAGGAGCGCACCTGGGCGTCCTCGCCGGTGAGGGCTCGCAGCTCCTCGCTCCAGAACGGATTCGGCAGGAAGCGCATGTCGGCGACCAGGTCGGCGTCCGGCGGCAGTCCGTACTTGAACCCGAAGCTGAGGATCGTGAGTGTGTGCCGGGCCGCGTTCGCCTCGGAGAACATGTCGCTCACCTGCGTCGCGAGCTGATGGATGTTGTAGGTCGAGGTGTCGATGATCACGTCCGCGCTCTCGCGAACCGCGGCCAGGCGCCCGCGCTCGGTGCGGATCCCGTCGAGGATCGTGCCGTCCGCCTGCAGCGGGTGCGGACGTCGCACCGCCTCGAACCTGCGCACGAGCACGTCGTCCGAGGCATCCAGGAACATCAGCCGGATCTGCCGGCGCTCACGGAGCGCGCGCATCGCCTCGGGAAGGTCCGAGAACAGGTCGCGTCCGCGCACATCGACCACGACGGCGACGCGCGGGAGCACACCGGCGGCCAGCTCGGTGAGGTCCAGGAGCGGCTTGAGCATCTGCGGCGGCAGATTGTCGACCACGTACCAGCCGAGGTCCTCCAGCGCGTTCGCCGCCGTCGACCTGCCCGCCCCCGACATGCCCGTCACGATCAGGACTTCGCCGGTCTGTCGAGCGTCGCTCTGTCGAGCGTCGCTGCGCGTCACCTCGGTCATGACCACCCCCGCTCTCCAGCCTAGCGATCAGGCGGAGAGGTGCGCGTGGACCGCGGCCGCGAGCTTCGGGCCGACGCCCGGCAGCTGCGCGATCTCGTCGGGGGTCGCCTTCTTGAGCGCCGAGACCGAGCCGAAGTGCCGCAGCAGCGCCTTGATCCGCGCGTCGCCGAGTCCCGGGACCTCGGTCAGGACGCTCTGGATGTCGCGGCGACGGCGCTTGCGCTGGTGGGTGATCGCGAACCGGTGAGCCTCGTCGCGGAGCCGCTGCAGCAGATAGAGCGCCTCGGATGTCCGCGGCAGGATGACGGGGTACTCCTCCCCCGGCAGCCAGACCTCCTCGAGGCGCTTGGCGATGCCGCACAGCGCGATCTCTTCGTGCCCGGCGTCGGCCAGCGCGCGCGCTGCCGCTTCGACCTGCGGCTTTCCGCCGTCGACCACGAGCAGCTGAGGGCGGTAGGCGAAGCGCGGGCGCTTCCGAGAGGTGACGACCTCGGCGTCGGGATCGGTGACGATCTCGTCCGTCGGGGCGACGACGGATGCCGCGTCCGTCGTCCCCGGGAAGACGGTGCCCGCTTCCGCAGCCGGGTCGTCCGGGCGATCGAGGTAGGCGAGGCGCCGCATCAGCACCTGATGCAGTGAATCGGTGTCGTCGGTCGTCTCGGCGACGCCGAACGAACGGTACTGGTCCTTGCGCGGCAGTCCGTCCTCGAACACGACCATCGACGCCACCACGTTGGTGCCGCCGAGGTGCGAGACGTCGAAGCACTCGATCCGCAGCGGAGCCTCGGCCAGGCCGAGCGCCTCCTGCAGATCGGTCAGCGCCTGCGAGCGCGCGACGTAGTCGCTGGTGCGCCGCGTCTTGTGCAGCATCAGCGCCTGCTGGGCGTTCAGGCTCGCCGTCTTCATGAGATCGGCCTTGCGTCCGCGCTGGGCCACCTGAATGGTCACCGACTTGCCCCGGCGCTCCCGCAGCCAAGCCTCCAGTTCGGCCGCATCCTCCGGCATGGAGGGGACGAGCACCTGCCGCGGGATGTCGGTGCTCGGGGCATTGCCGTAGGTGCGCTGCAGCACCTGATCGACGAGGTCCCCACCCGAGATGTCGAGCTCCTTCTCGATGGTGGTCGCCCGCACGCCTCGCACACGGCCGCCGCGGATGACGAAGTGCTGCACCGTGGCGGCCAGCTCGTCCTCGGCGATGCCGAACAGGTCGGCGTCGGTGTCGGCTGCGAGCACGAGCGCGCTCTTGTTGAGCACGGCGTCGATCGCCTGCAGCTTGTCGCGGTAGACCGCCGCGGCCTCGTAGTCCATCGCGGCCGACGCCTCGCGCATCCGCGCGGTGAGCTCGCGCGTGAACCGCTGATCGCCGCCCGCCATGAACGCCACGAAGTCGTCGACGACGGCTCGGTGCTCCTCGATTGTGACCTTCATCGAGCAGGGTCCGCCGCAGCGCCCGATCTGGCCGGGGAAGCAGGGCCGACCGCTGGCCATCGCCTTCTTGTACGAGGAGTCGCTGCAGGTGCGGATCGGGAAGACGCGGATCATCAGGTCGATGGTGTCGTGCACCGCCCACACCTTCGGGTAGGGCCCGAAGTACTTGGCGCCGGGAATGCGCCGGTTGCGTGTGACGATGACCCGCGGGGCCTCGTCGGCGAGCGTGATCGCCATGAAGGGGTACGACTTGTCGTCGCGGTAGCGGACGTTGAACGGCGGATCGAACTCCTTGATCCACTGGTACTCGAGCTGCAGCGAGTCGACGTCGGTGGCGACGACCGTCCACTCCACGGACGCGGCCGTCGTGACCATACGCCGCGTGCGCTCGTGAAGGGTGTGCAGCGGCGCGAAATAGTTCGACAGCCTCGCCCGCAGATTCTTGGCCTTGCCGACGTACAGCACACGCCCGTCGCCGTCGCGGAAGCGGTAGACGCCGGGATTCGTCGGGATCTCGCCGGGCCGGGGCTTGTACGAGACCGTGGGGGCGGATCGTGCCATCGCGTCAGCCGGCCTTGCGCGCCTCGACGAGCTCCCTCGATCCCAGGCCCAGCACCTCCGAGAGGAACGCGCCCGTGTGGCTGCCCTCGACACGCGCGACCTTCTCGGGCGTCCCGATGGCGACGACCTGCCCGCCGCCGGAGCCGCCCTCGGGTCCGAGGTCGATCACCCAGTCGGAGGACTTGATGACGTCGAGGTTGTGCTCGATGACGATGACGGTGTTGCCCTTGTCGACCAGCCCGTTCAGCACCTCGAGGAGCTTGCGCACGTCTTCGAAGTGCAGACCGGTCGTGGGCTCGTCGAGGACGTAGATGGAGCGGCCGTTGGTGCGTCGCTGCAGCTCGGTGGCGAGCTTCACGCGCTGCGCCTCGCCACCCGAGAGCGTCGTCGCGGACTGCCCGAGCCGGACATATCCGAGGCCGACGTCGACGAGGGTCTTGAGGTAGCGGTGGATGGCCTGGATCGGCTCGAAGAACTCGGCCGCCTCGGCGATCGGCATCTCGAGCACCTCGGCGATGTTCTTGCCCTTGTAGTGCACGGCGAGCGTGTCGCGGTTGTAGCGCTTGCCGTGGCAGACCTCGCAGTCCACGTAGACGTCGGGCAGGAAGTTCATCTCGATCTTGATCGTGCCGTCGCCCGAGCATGCCTCACAGCGCCCGCCCTTGACGTTGAAGCTGAAGCGGCCCGGCTGGTAGCCGCGCACCTTGGCTTCAGGGGTCTCGCTGAACAGCGTGCGGATGCGGTCGAACACACCGGTGTAGGTGGCGGGGTTGGATCGCGGCGTCCGGCCGATGGGCGCCTGGTCGACGTGCACCACCTTGTCGAGGTTGTCGAGCCCGGTCACGCGGGTGTGCTTGCCCGCGACGCGGCGTGCGCCGTTCAGGCGGGTCGCCAGCACCTGGTACAGGATGCCGTTGACCAGTGACGACTTGCCCGAGCCGCTGACACCGGTGACGGCAGTGAGCACGCCGAGCGGGAAGTCGACCGTCACGTTCTTGAGATTGTTCTCACGCGCGCCGACCACGGTCACCTGCCGGCTCTTGTCGATCTTGCGGCGCTTGGCCGGCGTCGGGATGGCCCGGCGGCCGGAGAGGTAGTCCCCCGTGATCGACGAGCGGTCGGCGAGCAGCTCGCCGAGGGGCCCGGAGTGCACCACGTCGCCGCCGTTGACGCCGGCGCCGGGGCCGATGTCGACCACCCAGTCGGCGGCGTGGATCGTCTCCTCGTCGTGCTCGACGACGATGAGCGTGTTGCCGAGGTCGCGAAGCGCCACGAGCGTCTCGATGAGACGGCGGTTGTCGCGCTGGTGCAGGCCGATCGACGGCTCGTCGAGGACATAGAGCACGCCGGTGAGGCCCGAGCCGATCTGCGTCGCCAGGCGGATGCGCTGCGCCTCGCCGCCCGAGAGGGTCGCGGCGGCGCGGCTGAGACTGAGGTAGTCCAGGCCGACCCTGATGAGGAAGTCCAGCCGGAGGCGGATCTCGCGCAGCACCTGCGCGGCGATGGTGGCCTCGCGCTCGGTGAGGGTCAGCTTCGCGAAGTACTCGCGCGCCTCGCCCAGGCTCAGGCGCGAGGCATCCGCGATGGAGTGTCCGTGCACCAGCACGGCGAGGACTTCCGGCTTCAGCCGGTCGCCGTCGCACACCGGGCAGGGCACCTCGCGCAGGTACTCCGACCAGCGCTGACGCTGTGTGTCGGACTCGGCCTGCGTGTACTGGCGCTCGATGTAGGGCACGACGCCCTCGAACCCTGACGAGTACCGCATCTCGCGGCCGTAGCGGTTCTTCCACTTGACGGTGACTTTGTAGTTCTCACCGCGCAGCACCGCCTCGCGCACATCCGACGGCAGCCGCTTCCAGGGGGTGTCCAGCGAGAAGCCGAGATCGCTGGCGAGGCCCTCGAGCAGCCGCTCGTAGTACTGGAAGAGCCCCTTGCCCTGCGTCGTCCACGGGATGAGCACGCCTTCGCGAATGGAGAGGTCTTCGTCACCGAGCATGAGCTCGGTGTCGACCGACATGCGGGTGCCCAGACCCGAGCAGGTCGGGCAGGCACCGAAGGGCGCGTTGAACGAGAACGTGCGGGGCTCGATCTCGGTCAGCTGAAGCGGGTGGCCGTTCGGGCACGCGAGCTTCTCGGAGAAGGACTGCCAGGCGGCATCCCCCTCCTCATCGACGAAGTTCACCTGCATGATCCCGCCGGCGAGCGACAGCGCCGTCTCGACCGAGTCGGTCACGCGGTCCAGGATGCCGGGGGCCGCGACCAGACGGTCGACGACGACCGCGATGTCGTGCTTGTAGCTCTTCTTCAGCTGCGGCGGCTCTGCGAGCTGGACCAGCTCGCCGTCGACGATCGCGCGTGCGTAGCCCTTCGCACCGAGCTCCTTGAAGAGGTCGACGAACTCCCCCTTCTTCTGGTTCACGACCGGGGCCACGATCTGGTACCTGGTGCGCTCGGGGAGCTCGACGAGCTGATCGGCGATCTGCTGCACGGTCTGCCGCTGGATGACCTCGCCGCATTCCGGGCAGTGCGGCACGCCGATCCGCGCCCACAGCAGGCGCATGTAGTCGTGGATCTCGGTGATGGTGCCGACGGTCGAGCGGGGGTTGCGGTTCGTCGACTTCTGGTCGATCGAGACCGCCGGGCTCAGCCCCTCGATGAAGTCGACATCCGGACGGTCGACCTGACCGAGGAACTGCCGGGCATAGGCGCTCAGCGACTCGACGTACCGGCGCTGCCCTTCGGCGAAGATCGTGTCGAACGCGAGGCTCGACTTGCCCGACCCCGACAGCCCGGTGAAGACGACCAGGGAGTCGCGCGGGATATCGAGGTCGACGTCCTTGAGGTTGTGCACGCGGGCACCGCGGACACTGAGCTTTCCGCTGTTGTTTCCGACAGCGTTTCCGGGCATGGCGACAGGGACGATGGGCACCAGACAAGTGTAGGCGGGGCCTCCGACACGGGCGCCGGAGACCCCGCCTTCACGGGTTGCTGTCAGGGGCGGCGGCTACCAGATGAGGACCGGGACTGCCGGGCTGTCGGATGGCGCCACCGACTCGCTGCCCCCGTACGCGGCTGAGAGCCGGTGGAGCCCCTTGCCGAGTGGAGGCAGCTGAACCTTGACGACGCCCCGATCGGATGCGGCGAGCGTCGCGGTCGCGATCACCTCATCGCCGTCGAGGATGGTCACGTCGCCGACGACCGGCACACCGCCCTCGGCGAGGACGATCGCGGTGAACTTCACCTTCGCGTTCGCCTTCGCGATGATCTTGTTCGCGAATCCGACCGTGGCGCTCTCGGCGCGCGCGAACACCGGGATCGTGATGTCGAGGCTCGTGCCGGTGGCGGTGGTGACCGTGAGGGGCACCGGCACGGACGTTCCGGCCGGCGCAGACCCCGTGGCCCCCTCGGGAACCGTCACCGTCACCGTGGCGGTGCCGCTGCCATCCGCGTGCGTGCTGGGCAGGGAGGGCGAGACGGCGCCGGATCCCGCGGCGACGCCGGCGATGGCGACGTCCACGGCCATCACGCGCGGCTCGGTGGTGCTGAAGTCGAGGGACGACAGCGCGACGTCGAACGTGCTCCCCTCCTCGTACCCCTGGGCGCCGGGTGCGGGCAGGGTCGCGCCGATCGAGCGCTGTGCGAGATCGGGCGTGGCGGTGCCGATCTCGGCCATGTACGCCACCATCGACTCGAGGTCGACCTGACCGGTGTCGCGCTTGTTCGTCCCCTGCCCGATGGCGGCGAAGTTGTCGCCGCCGGACGCCAGGAACGAGTTCGCGACGACGCGGTACGACGCCGTGGGGTCGATGTCGACGCCGTCGAGAGTCATCCGTGTGATGCGCGATCCCGGCGCAGCGGCCGGGTCGTAGACGTACTCGAAGCCGGCCGAGATCCCGAGCTTGAGGTACGGCCGCGTCGCGCCGGACGGCTGCCACTGCTGCTCGAGGGCCTGCCGGATCTGTTCTCCCGTCATGGAGAGTGTCACCAGCGTGTTCGCGAAGGACTGGACGGTCGCGGCTTCCTTGTAGGTGAGCACGCCGTCGGGTGCGAACGCCATGTCGGCGCGCAGGCCACCAGGGTTCATGAACGCGATCTGCGTCTGCGGGTCCGTCCGTCGCGCCGACCACAGCTGCGCATCCGCGACGAAATTGCCGAGCGTGGACTCACCGCCCCGGTTCTCCGCGCCGCTCGCCTGCTTCGCGCGGTTGAAGTCGGCGGTGATGTCGCCGAGCTTGACCGAGCCAGGGCCTTCGGCGGCCGCCACGGCGCTGGCGACCAACGTGGCGATCGGGTCGCCGGCGGGAACCGCGTAACGCGGCACGGTCGCGGTCGCGGGGTTCGCGTCGTGGTCCCAGTACATGTCGATGACGGTGTTGTCCATCGACAGCACCTGCTTCGTGTCGGGGTCGACGGTGATCCGCATGTCGCTGAACTTCTCGCCGTACTGGCCCGACGAGATGACGGGCCGCATGCCGGTGTCGCCGGCGTACGGAACCTCGTGGTTGTACGCCAGGTGCGTGTGGCCCGAGACGATGGCGTTGACCTTCGGCGTGACGTTGTTGACGATCTCGCCGAACGCGGTGCCGGGATCTGTCGAGGCTGCGAGCGAGGTGCCGGGGGCACCCTCGTGGATGAGCAGCACGAGCACGTCGGCTTCGAGGTTGGTGTCGGTGGCGACACCGTCGGTGAGAGTGTCGGCCACGGCGTTGACGCTCTGCACGATGTCGCGGACTTCGATGTCCTGGATCCCGGCCGGGCTCACCAGCGAGGGAAGCTCCTCGGTCACGGCGCCGATGAAGCCGACCTTGATGCCTTCCATCTCCTTCACCCATGACTCCGCGAGACCCGGCAGGCCCGTCGACTTCTCGTAGACGTTCGCGGCGATGTACTCCCAGTCGGCGAGATCCTGCACGCGACCTTCGAGGTCGGCCCAGCCCTTGTCGAATTCGTGATTGCCCGCGGCGCTGACCTCGAGGCCCGCCTCGTTGAGCGTCTCGATCGTCGGCACGTCGTTCTGGATGAACGATGTGAAGGTCGATGCGCCGATCATGTCGCCGGCCGCGGCGAAGACCGTGTTCGGGTTGCCGGCGCGCACCTGGTTCACGGCCTGGGCCAGTGCGGCGATGCCACCGGCGGGGGCCACCTGCTCGATCCGGCCGTGGAAGTCGTTCACGGTCACGAGATCGATCTCGACGGGGGTGGCGGCGCCCTGTGCGGCGGGCGCGACGAATGTCGCCGCGGCAAGCGCGCAGGCGGCGGCTGTCGCGCCGAGCGCGAGACGTCGGCGGAGGGGCGGGGATGCGGGACGCGGGCCAGATCGCATGGGTGCGTGCTTCTCTCTGTGAGCCGGTGCAGGAGGCGCGTCGTCAGTCCGCCGGGTGAGGAGGGCCACATCGCACCGCTTCCGACCCTAAGAGAAGACCCCGCATTCGCCTAGGACGGAATCGTGTTCCTCAGCGGTGACCCGCGAACGGGGCGAGCGCGTCGCGCAGCGCGAGAAGGCCCTCCGCGTCGGCGCCGACGCTGCGCATCACTTGCTCTGGCACCGTGAGCGCCCGCCTCCGCAGTGCCGCACCCGCCTCGGTGAGCCCGACATCGAGCACCCGCTCGTCGGCACCGCGACGTGCGCGGGTCACCAGGCCCTGCGCCTCCAGTCGCTTGACGAGGGGCGACAGTGTCGCCGGCTCGAGGGCCAGCTCGGTCGCGAGCTCGCGAAGCGACCGGGGCGAGTCCTCCCACAGTGCGAGCATCACCAGGTACTGCGGGTGAGTGAGACCGAGAGGCTCGAGGATGGGCCGGTAGATCCCGACCACATTGCGCGCGGCGGTGACGAGCGCGAAGCAGACCTGGTTCTCGAGCTTGAGCACGTCGTCGGGTGAGATCGAGGAAGTTGTCACGCTCAGATCTTATACACGCTAACTGTTAGTACACTAATAAACATGTCTGATCAGGATGCCCCCACTCCTCCCCGTCCGCCGCTGCGGGTCCGCGTACGCGAGGCCGGTGGGTGGTACGCCTGGTTCAACGCCAAGCTCATCCGCGCCGCCGGGCCCGCAGCCGTCGGGCCGTACGAGACCGCGCCCCCGCCGTCGGCGGCGGAGCGCGCCGAACGCGCATGCCCGCTCTGCGGCGCGCCGCTCTCGCAGCACACGTTCGACCGCTCGGGGCCGAAGCCGCTGATGCACTGCCCCTGAGCTTCGGCGGGCTCCGTCCGAAGTGCCTCGAATGACGCCGCTCGGCGCTCCGAGTCAGGCGTGACCGGCGCGCTCCATCGCCCGCAGCTCCTTCTTCAGGTCTTGGACCTCGTCGCGCAGGCGCGCCGCCAGTTCGAACTTGAGCTCTCCGGCGGCGGAGAGCATCTGGGTGCTGAGATCGGCGATCGTCGCCTCGAGCTGCTCGGCCCCCTCCGCTGCGATCCCCTCCCGGCGCAGCTGAGGAGTCGGAGACTTGCCCTTGCCCGACTTGGTCTTGGCGGCCGCCTTGCCCCGCAGCATCCGATCGGTGTCGGAGGCCTCGCGCGCGAGCACCTCGGTGATGTCGGCGATCCGCTTGCGCAGCGGCTGCGGATCGATGCCGTGGGCCGTGTTGTACGCGACCTGCTTCTCGCGACGGCGATCGGTCTCTTCGATGGCGTTGCGCATGGAGTCCGTCATCGTGTCGGCGTACATGTGGACCTGCCCCGAGACGTTGCGCGCCGCGCGGCCGATCGTCTGGATGAGCGAGGTCCCGCTGCGCAGGAATCCCTCTTTGTCGGCATCCAGGATCGACACGAGCGAGACTTCCGGCAGGTCCAGCCCTTCGCGGAGCAGGTTGATGCCCACCAGCACGTCGTACACGCCCGCGCGCAGCTCGCTCAGCAGCTCGACACGGCGAAGGGTGTCGACGTCGGAGTGCAGGTAGCGCACCCGCACGCCGTGCTCCCCGAGGAAGTCGGTGAGCTCCTCGGCCATCTTCTTGGTGAGCGTCGTGACGAGCACGCGCTCGTCACGTTCGACGCGGACGCGGATCTCTTCCAGCAGGTCGTCGATCTGACCCTTGGACGGCTTGACGATGATCTCGGGATCGACCAGGCCGGTCGGGCGGATGATCTGCTCGACGACGCCGTCGGCGACGCCCATCTCGTAGCGTCCCGGCGTTGCGGACAGGTAGACCGTCTGGCCCACGCGCGCCTTGAACTCGTCCCACCGCAGGGGTCGGTTGTCCATTGCGCTCGGAAGCCGGAAGCCGTGCTCCACGAGGGTGCGCTTGCGGGAGGCATCGCCCTCGTACATCGCCCCGATCTGCGGAACCGCGACGTGCGACTCGTCGATCACCATGAGGAAGTCGTCGGGGAAGAAGTCCAGCAGGGTGTGCGGGGGCTCCCCGGGCATCCGGCCGTCCAGGTGGCGTGAGTAGTTCTCGATCCCGGAGCAGAAGCCCAGCTGCTGCAGCATCTCGAGGTCGAACGTCGTGCGCATGCGCAGGCGCTGCGCCTCGAGCAGCTTGTTCTGCGACTCCAGCTCTTTCAGTCGGTGCTCCAGCTCGTGCTCGATCGTGCCGATCGCCCGCTGCACGGTCTCGGTGCCGGCGACGTAGTGCGACGCGGGGAAGATGGGGACCGACTCCATGCGCTGCACCACATCGCCCGTGAGCGGGTGCAGCATGTACAGCGCCTCGATCTCGTCGCCGAACATCTCGATGCGGATGGCGTACTCCTCGTAGACCGGGATGATCTCGATGGTGTCGCCGCGCACGCGGAAGTTGCCGCGGGAGAAGTCCACGTCGTTGCGGTTGTACTGCATGGCGATGAACTTGCGGATCAGCGCGTCGCGCGAGTAGACCTCGCCGACCTGCAGCGCCACCATCGCCCGCATGTACTCCTCTGGGGCGCCGAGGCCGTAGATGCACGAGACGGTGCTCACCACGATGACGTCGCGCCTCGAGAGCAGCGAGTTCGTGGTGGAGTGGCGCAGCCGCTCGACCTCGGCGTTGATCGACGAGTCCTTCTCGATGAACGTATCGGTCTGCGGCACGTAGGCCTCGGGCTGGTAGTAGTCGTAGTAGCTGACGAAGTACTCGACGGCGTTGTGCGGCATCAGCTCGCGGAACTCGTTGGCCAGCTGCGCCGCCAGGGTCTTGTTGTGCGCCAGGACGAGAGTGGGGCGCTGGACCGCCTCGACGAGCCAGGCCGTCGTGGCGGACTTTCCGGTGCCCGTCGCGCCGAGCAGGACGACATCGGTCTCGCCGGCGTTGATGCGCGCGGCGAGCTCGGCGATCGCCTGCGGCTGGTCGCCGGAGGGCTCATAGTCGCTGACGACCTCGAAGGGCCGCACGGATCGAGTGGTCTGCACGGATCAAGCGTAGGCGCCGGGTCCGACACGGGATCCGTGTTCGCGAAGGGCGGATGCCGCGGCTCAGCCGAACCCGCCACCGCCGCCGTCGAACCCGCCACCGCCGAAGCCGCCGCCGTCGAACCCGCCGCTGAAGCCGCCGCCGTCCACGCCGCCGCCGAAATCACCGCCGCCGCCGCCGAACCCACCGCCGTCGAGGCCCCCGGCACCGGGATCGTACGTCTCGCCCACCCAACCCGGCTCCGCGCCGAGGTGCAGGGACCCGGCGCCGACGGTGTAGTAGCTCATCACGGCGCTCGAGACCAGGACGTTGTTGGCGACCAGGAGCATGACGCCACTCGTGGCGAGCATCCCCCGCACGTCGACTTCGTCACGCCGGTCGTGCTGCGCATCCGGGTCGCCTGCGGTCGGTCGCACCGCCGTCGCAGTGGCGACGCCGGTCGCGGCATCCGCTCCCCCGCCGGCCGCGCGACGTGCGCGATGCTCCTCCGCCCGGCGCACCAGCTTCGCGAGCACGGTCGGGTCGTCCGAGGCGGCATCGCGCTCGGAGTCCGCCATGAACGGCCGCAGCTGCTCGAACATCTCGCGCCGTCGCTCGGGAGAGAGATCCTTGAAGGCGGTCGCGTGGGCGCTTTCGATGACCGACGCGGGAAGGGTGTTGAGGAGGTAGATGTAGCGCGAGATGCGCTCCTCGTCCGTGAGCGCCTGGTACGGCGCCTTGCGCCGCCGGAACCTCGAGAACACGCCCATGTGGCACCTCCGTCTTGACGACAGATTACGCCTTGCGAGGCTCCCGCGACACGGCCCGCCGGGAGAGATGGGCATCGAGATCCGTCCACAGCGCGTCGACCTGACGAAGCGTGTCATCCAGGCTCCCGGCTGTGTCGATCACCACGTCAGCGACCGCCAGCCGAGCGGCGTCCGGCACCTGCGAGGCGAGGCGGGCGGACGCCTCCTGCTCGCTCATCCCCCGCAGCTCGACCAGACGGCGCCGTCGGATGTCGGCGGGAGCGTGCGCGACGACGATGAGCTCCCACGGGTCGCTCACGCGCGCCTCCACGAGCAGCGGCACGTCGTACACGACGACCGCGGCGGGGTCGACCGTGAACGCCTCGGCGAACCGCCGCGCCGACTCGGCGCGCACCGCAGGATGGACGATCGCGTTCAGGCGCGCCACCGCGTCCGCGTCGCCGAAGACCGCAGCGCCCAGGGTCCCGCGGTCGAGCGAGCCGTCGGGGCGCAGCATCCCCTCGCCGAATTCCGCGGCGATGGCCGCAAGGACGGGTGAACCGGGCTGCTGCACCTCACGGACCAGCTGGTCGGCGTCGACGACGACGGCGCCGTGCTCGGCGAGCCGTCGGGCGATGGTGGACTTTCCGGAGGCGATGCCGCCGGTGAGCGCGACGAGAGGCATGACTCGAGGATGCCACGGCCGACACCACGACGGCGCAGGCAACCTTCGGCTCTTCCTGAGGAGCGCTTGAGGTGCCGCTGAGGACGCGCGAGTAACTTCGGTGTCACCCGAAGGACAGGCTCGCAGTGCGAACCAGGGGACGGTGCGGCACGATCGCCGGAGGTGACGAAGTGACATCCGGCGAATGTCCGCCCGAACGCATGAGGCACGCCCCACGTGGGCGCGCTGGGGACTGTTACGGGCACGGTGGAGCGGCGATCGTGGGGGCGATCGCCACTCCAGCCCGTGCCGCGGGTTCGCGCGCGGGGCGGGGCGTGGGGAAATCCCCCGCCCCTCGCGCGTCCCGGAGCGCGGCGAAATGCTGACGCCCGACGCCACCGGCCCGTTTCGATCCGTGTTCTGGGATATCCTGACCGACGTCCCGGAGGCGGCGATCGACTCGTCCGCCCCAGAAGGTGCATCGGTGGAACAAGCGCGCGTCGCCGTCGTGATCGAGGACGAGCAGGATATCCGCTCGCTCCTTGCCGCAGTGCTGTCCCAGGCAGGCTTCGAGGTGCACGGCGCCCCGGATGGCATGACCGGGATCGACCTGGTCCGCGAGCACCGTCCGCTCGTGACCACCCTCGACGTCAACATGCCGGGGATGGACGGGTTCGAGACGGCGAAGCGCATCCGCGCGATCAGCTCGACGTACATCGTCATGCTGACGGCGCGCACCGAGGAGATCGACGCGCTGCAGGGGCTCGAGGCCGGCGCCGACGACTACGTCGCCAAGCCGTTCCGGCCCCGTGAACTCCGCGCTCGCATCGACGCGATGCTCCGTCGCCCGAGGCACGTCGCCTCATCGCCCGCGGTCGGGCCTTCTGACGCGGGCGAGACCGCACCGGAGGAGGCCTGGCGCGAGCATCACGGCCTCCGGCTGAACGCTCAGACGCGGATCGTGACCGTGGACGGCGCCGACGTCGAGCTGACGCGCAGCGAGTTCGACATCCTCGCCGATCTGCTGGCCGGCGGCCGGCGAGTGCGCGGCAAGTCCGACCTTGCTCTCATGCTGCGAAGCGATCAGCCCGCCGGTGTGGACTTCGTCAGCGACAGCGACGCCCGGGCGATCGAGGTCCATGTGGCCAACCTGCGCCGCAAACTCGGCGAGTCCCCCGCCCAGCCGCGGTGGATCGAGACGGTCCGGGGGGTGGGGTACCGCCTCACTGCGTGACCGGCGCACCGCCGTCGGCGTCCCCGATCAGCACGGACGATTCGATGCTCGTCGCGGCCCGGCTGGCCGCCTCACGGGCCACCCGGATGAGATTCTCCGGCTCGCCGCCGACGCTGTCGGACAGGGCGATGCCGATGCCGACGACCGGGATCACGCCGCCGCCCACACGCCCGAGGTCGTCGAACACCCCACGGTAGATCGCTCCCGCCTGCCGACGCGCCTCCTGGGACGAGGGCACCGCGAGTGCCACGAGGAGGCCGGTCGCGCCGTCCTCGGCGACCATCGCGTTCGCGGGTGCATGCTTGCGCACACTCGCCCGCCACGTCTCGCCCACGGCACCGCCGACCTCGCTCCCGAACGCGCTGAAGATCTGCTCGAGATCGTCGATGCGCACCGACGTCACGGCCACCGGCTCCCCACGCACCGCCGCCCGGCCGCAGAGCTCGCCGAGGTTGCGGACGAATGCCGCATGCGGCTCGATCCCGCCGATCGCGCGGTGCTCCCCGGCCGGAGGCAGGTACCCGCGCATCGGGGCACGCGATGCACGGAGCACCGAGGTCACGACCACGGCGACGATGGTGAGCGTCACCGTGAGGAAGCTCAGGCCGAGCGTGCCGAACCCGGTCTGGAAGAGGGCGGTCTCGGGGCCCGCGACGATGAAGACCGTCGTGCGGGCCACGTAGTACAGCGACTGGAACGCCAGCACGGCGCCGAGCACCCACGCCGAGCGCGAGCGGCGCAGCGCACCGCGGAAGCACTCCACGGCGCCCGCCCCGGCGAACACCACGAGCGCGCCGAACATCCACAGCGCGCCCGCCCAGTCTCCGCCGGCGTCGCCCTCGACGGCGACCGAGAGGCCCGCAGCTGCCACGGCGACGGCTACCACCACCGCCGCCCACATCATCCGTCGTCCGTTGAATCGACGGCATCCCAGCCACATGAATCCGGTGCCGGCCACGAAGGCGGCGTTGCCCACGGCGATCGGCCACCAGACGCCGTCCGATTGCGCCCAGACCGCGTAGGCGAGGGTGGTGAGCATGGCCGCGAGGAAGCCGACCGACCAGATGCGCCCTGCCCCTTCGTCGCGCCGCAGGAAGGTCTCGAGGATGAACAGGATGCCGCTGACGTTCACGACGAGCGCCGTGATCACCACCACGCTGGAAAGGTGAAGACTCATGCCGTGCTCCCTTCCGCGGTCATCGCGGGCAGCTTGACGATGAAGGTCGACCCGGCACCCGGCGTGCTGCGCAGAGCGATCTCGCCACCGTGGGCGCGCACGATGTCGCGCGCGATCGCCAATCCCAGTCCCGTGCCCGCCCGCCGCGCAGCGCCCGCCTTGTAGTACCGGTGGAAGAGCCGCGAGCGGTCGGACTCGGAGATCCCGATCCCGGTGTCGCGGACGAGGATCCAGCTCGACGTGCCGTCGGTCGTGGTGCCGACGAACACGGTTCCCCCGTCGCGGTTGTAGTCGATCGCGTTGGACACCAGATTGTCGATGACCTGTCGCAGGCGCAGCGGGTCCGCCCACACCGGCGCCAGCTCGAGCCCCGTGGTGTCGATGGTGATGGCGCGCGTGGCTGCGCGCGGCAGAGCCGCCTCGGCCGCCGCGCGGGCGAGATCCTGTGCGTCGAGACGCTGTGGTGCGAGGGATGCCTCGACCGCCGACGGCGACGAGCTGGAGGCGGCCAGGATCTCGGCCACGATGCGGAGAAGCCGCTCGGCGTTCCGCTCCGCGATGTCGAGGTTCGCCCGCACCGGTTCGGGAAGGTCCGGATCCTCGATGGCGAGGTCGAGGTACCCGAGGATCGATGTGAGCGGTGTCCGCAGCTCGTGGGAGACGGAGGCCACCAGCTCGTCGCGCGCGCGCAGCGCGTTGAGCTCCGCCGTGACGTCACGCGAGACGACCACGGCTCCGGCGTCGGCGCCGTCGGAGTCGGCAAGGCGGCGGGCCGTGATCGTGAGGGCACGCCGGCTGCTCGAATCGGAACCGAACCACACCACCTGATCGTCGAAGGACTCGCCCCGGCGCACGCGCTCGATCGGAAGCTCGTCGGCGGGAAGAGGCGTCACGGCGTCGTCCCGGAACGCGCGCACGCCCGCATCGCCGACATCCAGTCCTTGCAGACGCCCGTGTGCGTCGTTGGTCACCGCTGCCCGTCCCGCCGCGTCCAGCCGGACGACGCCGAAGTCCACCGCGTCGAGCACCTCGAGGACGACCTGCTCCTGGCGGCGCGTGCGGGCGAGGACGCTGCGCAGCAGCTGGGACTGCTTGGCCAGAAGAGTGCGCTGCGCCTCCGCCCGTCGGGTGCCGAGGTGGCTCGTCACCGCCACGGCCAGCAGCACGAGCGGAAGCAGGAACGTACGATAGGCCGGTTCTGCGCCGGTCACGCTCGTCAGGAGGGCGACGGCGCCCAGGATTCCCGCGGCCACTCCGCACAGGCCGAGCAGCCCGAAGGCTCCGGCAAGCCATGTCGTGGGGAAGATCCACAGCAGTCCGAGGGCCGAATCGGGGGCGGCGAGCTGCATCGCGGTGATGGCGAGGAAGTCGACGGCCGGCACCACGGCGACCCAGCCGTACGGGAGCCGGTTCCAGGGCACGATGAGCGTCGCGCCGGTCGTCACGATGATCACGACGACACCCGCGAAGAACAGCATCGCGTCACCCGGAAACCGCCCCAGGGCGACGAACGTGCCGAGCGCGAAGACGACTGCCGCGAGGAGCAGCTGATTCAGCGTCGCGGTGCGATCGCGCGCCCGGTCCGCCACCTCGGGATCCTGCGACGGCGCGGGTCGCCCCGCGGAGCGCCCTCGGCTCGCGCCGGCGCGGCCGGGCGTCGCGGTGGTCATACCGCGACGGTAACGGATGCCGGGGCGTGCACGTCGAGGGCGCGCGACCGTTGCCGCGGGGAGCGGCGATGCGGGATGCCGTGGCGGCGCTCAGAACCCCATGTCGCCGAAGTCGCCGAAGCCGCCCGCGTCGCCCGAGGCCGCGTCGCCGCCCCAACCCGAGCCGGGATCGCCCCATCCGCCTCCGCCGTCGGCGGCGGCATCGGATGCCGCTCCGCCGCCGGACTCCCCCGCGCCGGCGTCTTCTGCTGCGGCCTCGCTCGAGCCGTCGGCTCCCTGCTCGGACGCGAAGGCGGGGCCGATGAACGAGCTCACCAGCGCCGACCCGATCACGTAGCCGACGACGGTGCCGAGGATCGACGAGCCGACCATCGAGCCGAATGACGGACCCTGGCGCTGCGGCCCCATCGTGCGCTCCATGAACCCCGGGTTCATGTACTCGGCGCGTGTCGCCGCCCGTGCCAGGGACCGCGGGTCGCTTGCCCGCGGCTGCTCCGAGGGCGGGAGACCGGCGGAGATGTCGGCGAGGACCTGCTGGCGCTGCGGCTCGGTCAGCTTGCCGAACGCCTCGGCATGCACCTGCTCGATCGTCTCGGGCGGCGCCGTGCGGAGCAGGTACCGGTAACGCTCGATCGCCCGTTCGTCCTCGCTCGGGGGCGGCTGGTTCGAGGGCGCGCCGTAGCCGCCGTCGTCCGGCTGCCCGGGGTACCTGTTCGAGGGGACGGGCGGTGCCTGACGGGCGGTGTCGTCGCCGCCGCCGAAGAGCCGGTCGAGGAATCCCATGGTGTCCTCCAGGGTGTCGGGCTGATCACGCTAGGCGCGCCAGCTTTGAACCTGCTGTGCACCAGCGGCTGTCGCCGGCGCCGTGGCTCACCCGCGGCGGGCGACCGCCTCGCTCACCCATCGCGCGTGCAGGCTCCAGGGATCCTCGACACCGGCGGCGACCTCGGCGACGTGGGCCAGCAGACGGTCCGAGGCCTGGAACCATTCGGTCCGCGGGAAGCGCTCCGCGGCGAACTCCGCGTGACGGCGTCGCTCGAGCGCCCGGTCGCCACGCTCGAACGCCAGCAGCTCCTCGTGCCAGATGGCGGCGAGGCGCTGACGCGGATGAGCGGACGTCCCGATCTTCACTCGATCGGCGTAGCGGAGGTAGTACACGACATCGACGCGCGGCGGCGGCAGCTCGTCGTCCGGGATGTCGCCGTGCCGCCACTCGCACACCGCGCAGACCCACCCCGACGGAAGTCGCACGCCCAGGCGCGACCCGCACAGCACGCATGCGGACGGCAGGGCGTCGGTGATCCCGTACCGGGCGTCGCCCCACTCGGCTGCCAGGCTCAGATGCCCCTCGCAGAGCGGAATGGGTGCGTCCGCCGGGACGGGACCGCGGCATCCGTGGTCATCGACGAGGCAGCGCGACTGACGGTTCCGGGGCACCACGCGAGACTACGCCGGGCCACCCCCACCGCCGCCGAACGGCGAAAGGCCGCCACGCACGGATCGCTCCGTGGTGACGGCCTTTCGGCTGCGTCGGTTCTACGACGTGTGGATCAGCGACCCGAGAGCTTCTCGCGCAGTGCGGCGAGGGCTTCGTCGTCGGCCAGCGTGCCGGCGGGGCCGCTGTCGGACGAGAACGAGTTCGAGTTCGAGTTCGAGCTCGAGCCGGTCTCGGCCGGAGCGGCGGCCTCGGCCTCCTGGGCCTTGATGACGGCAGCCTTGTGGGCCTCCCAGCGAGCGTGGGCGGCGGCGTACTCCTGCTCCCACTTCTCGCGCTGCTCGTCGAAGCCTTCCTTCCACTGGTTGGTCTCGGGGTCGAAGCCCTCGGGGTACTTGTACTCCCCGTTCTCGTCGTACTCCGTGACCATGCCGTAGAGGGCCGGGTCGAACTCGGTGCCGTAGGGGTCGACCGACTCGTTCGCCTGCTTGAGCGAGAGCGAGATGCGGCGACGCTCGAGGTCGATGTCGATGATCTTGACGAAGACCTCTTCGCCGACCGAGACGACCTGCTCAGCGAGCTCGACGTGCTTGCCCGACAGCTCCGAGATGTGCACGAGGCCCTCGATGCCGTCCGCGACGCGAACGAAGGCGCCGAACGGAACGAGCTTGGTGACCTTGCCCGGCGCGACCTGACCGATCGCGTGCGTACGGGCGAAGACCTGCCACGGGTCCTCCTGCGTCGCCTTGAGCGACAGCGAGACGCGCTCGCGGTCCAGGTCGACCTCGAGGATCTCGACGGTGACCTCCTGGCCCACCTCGACGACCTCGGACGCGTGCTCGATGTGCTTCCACGAGAGCTCGGAGACGTGCACGAGACCGTCCACGCCGCCCAGGTCGACGAACGCACCGAAGTTGACGATCGACGAGACCGTGCCCTTGCGGACCTGGCCCTTGTGCAGGTTGTTGAGGAACGTGGTGCGCGACTCGGACTGCGTCTGCTCGAGGAGCGCGCGGCGCGAGAGCACCACGTTGTTGCGGTTCTTGTCGAGCTCGAGGATCTTCGCCTCGATCTCCTGGCCGAGGTACGGCGTGAGGTCGCGGACCCGGCGCAGCTCGATGAGCGAAGCGGGGAGGAAGCCGCGCAGACCGATGTCGACGATGAGGCCACCCTTGACGACCTCGATCACGGAGCCGGTGACGACACCGTCGTTCTCCTTGATCTTCTCGACGTCGCCCCAGGCGCGCTCGTACTGCGCACGCTTCTTGGAGAGGATGAGACGGCCTTCCTTGTCCTCCTTCTGGAGAACGAGGGCTTCGACCTCGTCGCCGACCTTGACGACCTCGTTGGGGTCGACGTCGTGCTTGATGGAAAGCTCGCGCGAGGGGATGACACCCTCGGTCTTGTAGCCGACGTCGAGGAGGACCTCGTCGCGGTCGATCTTCACCACGGTGCCCTCGATCAGGTCGCCGTCGTTGAAGAACTTCAGAGTCTTCTCGACCGCGGCCAGGAAGTCCTCGGCAGATCCGATGTCGTTGATCGCGACCTGCTTGGTGGCCGGGGCGGTCGTTGCGCTAGTCATGTAGTGGGTTGTCCTTGTTGGGTTGGGGTGTCGGGCCCCGGTCCTGTTCACGACATCCGGCACGCTCGCGCGGACGGATGCCTCGAGCCGAGGCGAGGCGGATTGTTTTTCGTTGATGTCACACAGGACCGGCGAACCGGCGCCCAGGCGTGGCGAGACAGCCACACGCGTGACTCTTCAGGGTATCAGAACGCGGTCCTCGGCCGCGATGTTCCCCAGGAGTCGGGCGCGATCGCCGTCCGCCGGTCGGTCCTGCCACGATGGAGCCATGTGGATCGGCTGGATCGAGTTCGACCTGCTCCTCGGGGATGTCCGCTCGCTCAAGGAGAAGCGCAGCATTCTGCGTCCGCTCATCGCCGACCTGAGCCGGCGCACCGAGGCTGCCGTGGCAGAGGTGGGCGATCACGACCTGCACCGCCGCGCGGCAGTCGGAGTGTCGATCGTGGCGTCCGGCTCGTCGCACGTCCGTGATGTTCTGGACCGCGCCGAGCGCCTGGTGGCCGACCACCCGGAGGTCACCCTGCTCTCGGCTCGCCGAGGGCTGCACTCGAGTGAGGACTGATCCCGTCCGGCGCGCTCAGCCCGCGATCGCGTGACCGATGTGCTCCTCACCGCCGCCGAATCGGATGGTGCGCCCGATCGTGGAGTCGTCGGCGATGGATGCCGCGATGACGGCGGCGACATCGGCCCGCGACACCGCGCCATCGCCATCCGGATCGATCTCGATGCGGCCGGCGGGCGGATCCATGGTGAGCGTGCCGGGGCCGAGGATCGTCCAGTCCAGAGAGCTGTCCGCCAGGTGCGCGTCCGCGGCCCACTTCGCGTCGGCGTAGGCGAAGAACGATGAGTCGGGCGTCACGCCGTGGTCCTCCTTCGACCCGATCCACGAGACCATGACATAGCGCTCGACACCGGCGGCGGTCGCGGCATCCATCGACCGGATCGCGGTGTCGCGGTCGATCGCATAGGTGCGCCGAGGGTCGCCGCCCCCGGCGCCCGCCGACCACACCACGACGTCGTTGCCGCTGACGAGGTTCCTCAGCTGATCGAGGTCGAGCGCCTCGATGTCGGCGATCACCGGCTGCGCGCCGGTCGCCGCGACATCGGCCTCGTGATCGGGATTGCGGATGACGGCCGTCACGGTGTGCCCCTGCTCCACAAGCAGCGGCTCGAGCAGCAGCGCGACCTTTCCGTGTCCGCCGAGGATCAGGATGCGGGCCATGAGGGGTTCCCTTCGTCGTCGCCGTCGCCGAGCCGGCGCAGGTGCGGCGCGGCCAGGAATCATCGCACTTCGAGCCTATGCCGCCCGCGCCTGATCGGTGGAACCGGGGGCCTCGACCCGGCCCGGACCCGCTGCTAGCGTGCGAGGAGCGCGACCGGGATCCGCCGGCACGCCGCAGAAGGGACCGACGACGTGACCGATGCCTCGAATTCGACCAGCGGATCCGTTCCCGCCCGCCCCCGCGAGGAGTGGACCGGGCAGGTCGGCTTCATCCTCGCCGCCATCGGCTCGGCGGTGGGACTCGGCAACATCTGGCGCTTCCCCGGCGTCGCCTATGAGAACGGCGGCGGCGCGTTCCTCATCCCCTACCTCGTCGCCCTGCTGACGGCCGGCATCCCGATCCTCTTCCTCGACTACGCGCTGGGCCATCGCTTCCGGGGAGCCGCGCCGACGGCCTTCCGCCGCATCGGGCGCGCGTTCGGACGGTGGACGGAGTCTCTGGGATGGTTCCAGGTCGCGATCGCGTTCGTCATCGGCCTCTACTACACCGCCGTGATCGCATGGGCCCTGAGCTACTTCGTGTTCTCGTTCGACCTGCGATGGGGTGACGACCCGGCCGGGTTCTTCTCCGGCGAGTACCTTCGCACCGGAGACCCCGGCATCAGCCTCGAGTTCGTCCCCAACGTGCTGATTCCGCTCGCGCTCGTCTGGATCGCCGCGATCGTGGTGCTCGCGGCCGGCGTCGCGAAGGGCCTGCAGCGGGTGAACGTCATCTTCCTGCCCCTGCTCGTGGTGGCCTTCCTGATCCTCGTGGTGCGCGCGCTGTTCCTCGACGGCGCCGCCGAGGGTCTCAACGCCCTCTTCACGCCCGACTGGGCCGCTCTGGGTGATCCGAACGTCTGGATCGCCGCCTACAGTCAGATCTTCTTCTCGCTGTCGATCGCCTTCGGCATCATGATCACGTACGCCTCGTACCGGCGGCGCCGCTCCAACCTGACCGCGCCGGGCCTCGTGGTCGCCTTCGCGAACTCGTCCTTCGAGATCCTGGCCGGCATCGGCGTCTTCGCGACGCTCGGCTTCTTCGCGTTCCAGCAGGGCATCGCGGTAGCCGAGCTCGAGGGGCTGACCGGGGTCGGGCTCTCGTTCATCACGTTCCCGGCGATCGTGTCGCAGATGCCGGGCGGTCCGCTGTTCGGATGCCTCTTCTTCGGCTCCCTCGCGCTGGCCGGCTTCACCTCGCTCATCTCGGTGCTGCAGGTGGTCTCCGCGGCCATCCAGGAGAAGTTCCGGCTGTCGCCGCGGGCGGCGGCGGTGGGTGTGGGCCTGGTCTCGGCGGTGCTCTCGGTGCTGCTGTTCTCCACGACGACGGGCCTCCTGGCCCTGGACGTGACCGATCAGTGGGCGAACAACATCGGGATCGTGGCCTCCGCCGTCATCATGACGATCCTCCTGATCTGGGTGCTCCGCCGCGGACCCGAGCTGCGGTTCCATCTGAACGCCGTCTCGACGTTCAAGCTCGGCAAGGTGTGGGTGCTCCTCGTCGGCGTCCTCGCCCCGATCGTCCTCGGCTACATGCTCATCTCACGCATCGTCGCGCTGATCGTCGAGGGCTATGGAGACATGCCGGGCTGGTACCTCCTCCTGTTCGGCTGGGGCACCATCGCGTTCATCGTCGTGGCGGCCATCGTCATGACCGCGCTCCGATGGCGCGAGTCTCCCGATGACTTCAGTCCGTGGCCGGAGTACTCGCCCGCCACGCCTGCCGCATCCTCCGCCGCACGGAAGGGCTCGTCATGACACCGCTCGCCATCACCTTCCTGATCCTCGCTATCGCCATCGTGTGGGGCGGGCTCATCGCCAGCACGCTCTTCCTCCGGAACCGTCCGGAGGTGGCCGCGTACCCGCCCGGCGCCGCCGACGATCATCGGCAGGACGAGGCGCCGATCGTCCACGACACCTGAGCTCGCGCGAGGGGCGACCGCCGCGCTCGCCCGGAGGTCGCCGGCGACGCGGCGGAATCGGCCCGCGCCGCGGGCACTCCGGTTCCGGTCAGTTCAGAGCGCGCGTGCCCTCGGGGATCACGCCGTCGCCGTAGAGCTCGGCCGCCACGTCCTGCAGCGCGGTCAGAGCGACGCGCTGCGTCATGGGACCGTACGAGATGCGCGCGACGCCGAGCGCCTCGTACTCGGCCGCACTGAGCGCGCCCGGGAGCCCGATCACGCTGACCTTCCGCTCACCGATGCCGTCGACGAGCCGGCGGGTCACGTCCGCGTCCAGGATCCCCGGCACGAACACCAGGTCGGCGCCCGCGTCGAGGTACGCGCGGCCTCGCTCGATCGCGTCGGCGACCGACTCCTCGGCCGGCCGGCCGCCGCCGCGGACGAAGGCGTCGGTGCGAGCGTTCAGCGCGAACGGCACGCCCTCCGCCTCCCCGGCCGCGATGATGGCGCGCACGGCGCCGACGGCCTCGTCCAGCGGCCACAGGCGATCCTCCACGTTCGCGCCGACGACGCCCTTTCCGATCGCACGACGCACCGTCTCTCCCGCGTCGCCGAAGCCGGCATCCAGGTCGGCGGTGACCGGCAGGTCGCCGGCTGCCGCGACGATCCGCCCGAGCATGTCGAGGAGGAGGTCGAGCGGGATGTTCTCGCCGTCGGCGTAGCCGAACGTCGCCGCGATGGAGTGCCCCGCCGTCGCGATCGCGCGGGTCTCGGGCAGCGCGGCGATCGTCTTCGCCGACACCGCGTCCCACACGTTCACCACGCGGAGGATCTCGGGCGCAGCGTGCAGCCGCGCGAGGGTCTGTGCCTTTTCAGCCTGGGTGGTCATATCGGCAACGCTAGCGGGTGGTCAGGACCGCGGGATCCGCCGACGACCGGTCAGCGCACTTCGCCGTCGACGTACCACCACCGTCCGCTCTGCCGCACGAAGCGGCTGCGCTCGTGCAGCTCGCCGCGGTCGCGTCCCTGACGCCATGCGGCACGGAACTCCACCACTCCCCGCGTGTCACCCTCACCGCCTGCGTCCGTCTCGACGATCTCCAGCCCGGTCCACCGCAGAGCGGGATCGAGCGTCAGCTCCGCCGGCCGGGTGCCCGGGTGCCACGAGCCGGCGAGATGGCGCGCGTCGCCGACGACGAAGGCGGTGAACCGCGAGCGCATGAGCCGCTCGGGCGTCGGGGCGACGGCTCCGCGCAGCAGGGGGCCGCAGCATCCCTCATATCGCTCACCGCTGCCGCACGGGCACGGATCACTCGCGACGACGGCGGGGAATCCCGCGGTGGAGGGGTTTTCTGCGGCGGCTCCGAACGACACTCAGGCTCCCGCCTTCTCGGCGCATGCGACGCAACGGGTCGCGAAGGGCCGGGCACGCAGACGCGCGATGGGGATGCCGCGGCCGCAGTCGACGCAGACGCCGTAGGCTCCAGCCTCCCAGCGCTCCAGGGCGCCGTCGATCTCGAAGATCTCGCGACGGGCCGCCTCCTGCAGTCCGACCGCCCGCGCCCACTCCCCCGACAGCGTGACGCCCTCGGGGTCGTGCTCGTCGTCGGCGACAGCGGATCCGCGGTCCGCGCGCAACTCGGCGATGGTCTCGTCCATCGCGGAGAGACGTGCATCCGCACCGGCGCGCAGTTCGTCGAGAAGCGCCCGCAACTCGATGCGATGAGCGGCTGTGGTCATCGCACGAGGGTACGCCTGCGGGGCGATCGCAGGCGCCTCGGCATGCCGCTTACTGGGACACGCGCACCGTGAAGGTCAGGTTCTGTATCCCGCCGTCGGAGTTCGACATCACGACGGTCGTCGTGCCCTCGGCGAGAGCCTCGACACCGGGATCGAACGTCGCGCCGTCCGTTTCGCGCCCGGCCACGAATTCGGCCACCGCCGGGTCTTCGACCTCACCCGAGTAGCTGTCGACGGCGAGGTCTCCGGTGTCGATGTTCAGCATCTGTCCCACCTCGAGATCGACCGTCGCTCCCTGCAGCGAGCCGGCGCCTCGCGTGACCGGGGTGATCACCGGTCCCGCTGCGGCGCACGCGGTGAGCATCAGGGCGGCGCCGGCGAGAAGGACGGAGGCGGACGATCTGGCGAGGTTCATGCCCTCATGATGACAGCGGCGTCGGCCGCCCACCAGAGACGCTCCGGACTGTGGTCAGACCACAGGCGCTTCCCAGGTCGGCGTGCCATCCTGAGGATGACGTCGTACCGGGGATCCCAGCTCCCTCCTGCGGCGCCCACGGCGATGAGGCGAACGGGACCCCTCCTCGTGCCCGGCCCCCGGCGGGCACGAGGGGCGGTGTCATTGCGACCCACCCCGGAGCCGGCGATTGCGACCCCCAGCGCGATCGTCGGCTCTTTCGCTCAGCCCTCCCCGACAGGTACGGCCGCGAGGCGCGCGCGTGCCGAGCGGCGCACGCGGTGCCACAGTCGCAGCGCGGTCCGCAGCGGCAGGCCGATCGCGTACGCGACCGTCCCGGCCGTCGACGTGTCGCTGCGCCCGAGGGCGATCCTCCGCTCCCATGCGTCGCGCAGCGCTCCCCCGCGGCGGTCGAGGGCGGGACGCGACACGAGCGCACCCGCGTGTCGCCGCGCGATGAGATCGAGGGCGCACTCCTCCCAGTCATCCGCATCGGCGGCGTGGAAGTAGTTGTCGTCCCGCCACGCCGGGTCCGGATGCCGGAACCTCCGATGTACGACGTCGTCCTCGGCGCCGAGCAGACCGGCGTCGGCGAGCGTCTCGTTGATGAGCTTCGACGAGACGCCGAACATGTCGAGCGCGATGACGGGGATGCCGCCGGCGACGGCCTCGATGGCCGCGGTCGAGCTGACCGTGACGAGACCTTCGGCGGTGGCCAGCGCCTCGCCCATCGAGACGGTCGACGTCACGAGGTTCGGCGGCAGCGGGCCGAGCGTCGAGAGCAGCTCCGGGTAGCCGTCGTGCTCCACATGCGTCTGCTGCTCGCCGTGGACGGCGCGCAGCTTCACCACGACCCGGCGGGAGGGGTCCGCCTCGGCCGTGCGAACGAGAAGGCGTGCGATGCGCAGTCGATCGGGGCGGGTGGCAGGCACCCGCGCCTGCGTCGCGAAGACGAGGTCGGTCGCGGGCGCCCGGTCGGGCTCGACTCCGGCGTCGGCGTCGGCGTCGGCGTCGGCACCGACTGCGGCACGCGCGAAGGGCAGGGTGGCAAGTGCGAACCGCTGGTGGAAGCCCGTTCGGTCGGCCAGTGCCGTGAACTCGCGCAGCTCGCGGCGCGAGTGGACGATGAACAGATCGCACTGGGTGCGATAGACGAGAGCCTTGCGCGTCGCGGGGATCGAGATGCCGGGAAGCCCGGTGACGATCACCGGCCTGGGCTTCAGGTCGGCGACGTCGCGAGCCAGCACCCGCACGAGCGGTCCGCGTGCGGCGATCAGCACCGCGTCGGGTCGCAGCGCCGCCAGCTGCGACGAGAGGCGGGAGTACTCGACCCGCTCCACCCGTTCGGGAGCAAGGCCGCTCCCCTTCACAGCAGCGGCGCGCTGGGGCTCACTCACGACCAGCGGCGTCTCCAGAACGAGGAGCGAGGCATCCCAGCGCTCACCGGCGCCGCCGAGCAGGGCCGCCGCCCACTTCACGTACGAGTCGGTGTCGGCGATGGCGACGATGCGCGGGCGGGACGCGCCACGTGAGCCGGTCGTCACGCCGGAACGCGCCGCAGCTTCGCCTTGGGGGCGAGCTCGCTCTCGTAGACCCGCTTGACGCCGTCGCCGAGCGCGGATTCGATCACGCGGATGTCGCGCACGAGGTGCTGCAGCCCCGTCGGCTCGAGCGAGGCGGCGTGATCCGAGCCCCACATCGTGCGGTCGAGGGTGATGTGCCGCTCAACGGCGACCGCACCCAGAGCCACCGCTGCCAGCGAGATCTGCAGACCGCGCTCGTGGCCGGAATACCCGACGGGCACACCCGGGAAGCGATCGCGCAGCGCCGGGATCATCCGCAGGTTGGCCTCCCCGGGCTCCATCGGATACGTGGAGGTGGCGTGCATGAGCAGCAGACGCTCCGTGCCGATCACCTCGACGGCGTCGTCGATCTCGTCGATCGTCGACATGCCCGTCGACAGGATGACGGTCTTGCCGGTGTCGCGCAGAGCGCGCAGCAGCGCGTGATCGGTGAGAGACGCCGACGCGACCTTGTGGGCGTGGACCCCCAGGTCCTCGAGGAACTCCACGCTCGGCTCGTCCCAGGGTGAGGCGAACCACTCGAGGCCGCGCAGCATGGCGTGGTCCGAGATCTCGATGTACTGGTCGCGGTCGAACTCGACGCGGTGGCGGTACTCGAGGTAGCTCATCGTGCCCCAGGGCGTCTCACGCGGGATGTCGCGCATGTGGGAGGGCGTGGCGATCTCGGGCGTGCGCTTCTGGAACTTGACCGCGTCGGCCCCCGCATCGGCGGCGACGTCGATCAGTCGCTTGGCGAGATCCACGTCGCCGTTGTGGTTGAGCCCGATCTCGGCGATCACGTAGGCGGGGCGACCGCCCCCGATCACGCGGGATCCGATGGATACGGTCATGATGCCTCCTGTGGTGCGGTGGGACCGGATGCCTCGTCTCGCTGCCGGCGCTCGGGCGACGGGTCGGCGGCGCGCGCCGCGAGGACGCGCTCGGCGAGGTCGCGCACGGCGCCCTCGCCGCCGCGGCGCTCCAGGACGACGCGGGCGGCCGCGAGGACGAGGGGGTGGGCGTCGGGGACGGCGGTGGGCCACCCGACGATCTCGAGACACGGCAGGTCGTTGACGTCGTTGCCGAGATACGCGATGCGCGCGAGCGGGATTCCGCGGTCGGCCGCCCACGCGCGGATCGCCGCAGCCTTGTCGCCGGCGCTCTGGCGCACGTCGACGCCGAGCTTGCGCGCCCGTGCCGACACCACCGGATTGACCTCGGTCGAGAGGATGAGGAACGGGATGCCGGCCGCGCGCAGCAGCGAGACGCCCATGCCGTCCGCGCGGCTCACCGTCACGGCTTCGACGCCGTCCTGATCAACGCGGACGGTGTCGTCGGTGTGCACGCCGTCGAAGTCGGTGACCACAGCGGCCGCGTCGATCGGCGCGGGCCGGTCGACGAGAGCGCCCAGGGCCCTGGCCACCTCCAGCTCGTCGGTGGTGTCGATCTCGATCGCCGTGCGCGGTGCGACCTCTGCGATTCCGACGCTGCCGAAGAAGCGATGGCGCGACGACCGGAACCCGGCTGCCCGCAGAACGTAGAAGGCACCGGTCTCGAGATACTGCGGGGCGCGGTCCTGGCGGCGGGGACGCACGTCGACATCGTGGTTCACCGCCTGCGCCGCTCCTCCCGAGCCCTTCTCCCAGAGGAACCCGTAGGTCTCGATCGCCGAGAAGACGCTGTCGCGGCGGCGTGACCGCACCAGGCGCACGGCGCCCGCCAGGGCGTCGACATCGATGAACGGCGATGTCGCCTGAAGGAACGCGATGATCCCCACGTCCACGCCCCGGGCGTCCAGCTCCTCGAGGGCGTGCAGCAGGGCGCTCTCCGACGAGGACTCGTCGGCCGCGAGCACCCCCGGACGATCGATGATCTCGGCGCCCCACTCGGCGGCGACGGCGGCGATCTCGCCATCGTCGGTGCTCACGACCACGCGGTCGATGCCCGGGCAGCGCAGGGCGGCATCCACGGCCCGTGCCACGAGGGGCACGCCGCCGACGCGCCGCAGGTTTTTGCGCACGACGCCCTTGGACCCGCCGCGGGCGGGGATGATGGCCACGACCTCGCTCATGCGACGCCCGCCCGCTTCGAGCCGCGCGCGGCGCCGATGTGCAGGCGCGCGCCGGTGCCGGCGAGGACGAGCGGGAGCGTCGTGACCGTGCTGGACTGAAGAGTGTGGATGTCGAGGGCCTCGGACGCACCGGCGAGGACGAGCTCCACGGGCAGCTTCGTCTCGTGGATGCGCACGCCCGGCACCGCCGCGACCGCGTCGAGCTGTTCCGGCGTCTCCCGGCGATGCGGGAGGTACACCGCGCCACCGGCGGTCGCACCCCGGACCCACCGCACGTACTCCGGCAGCGGCATCCGTCCGTCCACCGGCCCGGCGCTGCCCAGCACGATGCGGCGTCCGAGTTCGGGAGCGCGCGGCGCTGTCGAGCGCGTCCAGGCGAAGTCATGGCGGCGGATGCCGAAGCCGCGGTCCGTGAGGGCGTCCGAGCGGTCGGCGCCGAGGTCGAACGCGGTGAAGAGCGCCGCCCGCCGCGCGACCGCGCGCCGGGCGATGATCTCGGCCGTGAACGGCGCGACCGCGGTCGTCAGGCGGCCCTCCGCCTGGTGCGGACGCGCGTACGGGCGACGCCCGAGCAGCGTGTCGGCGTAGGCGAGAGCGAGCGCGCCGTCGTCGAGAAAGGTGAGGCGGCGCGGGCGGAGCACGGCCGCGGCGAGGCGGAACTGTCCCGAGAACCCGTCGCCGACCAGCCAGTGCCCGTGGCGGGCGAGGAGGCTCCACGGGATGCCGAGGTACGGCTCGAGCTGACCGAACCGGGCACCCCGCGCGACCAGCGCATCCGCGGTCTCGGAGATCTGCGGCGTGAGGCGACCGGCGACCGGGATCGTCGTGCGATGGGCGTCGGCCCATTCCGCCGCGCCCACCAGCTGCAGCGGCGACTCGACCCACGCGAGAGCGTCGTCCCGGCTCATGTCGCCTCCTTTTCCGGCCGTGTCCCCACGGTGCGCGGAGGATGTGAACGCGGTGGGTGCGCGCAGGCGACCGGAAGCCGACCGGAAGGTGAACGACGGGTGGCACCCGCCGCGTCGGGGAGGCGTGCCAGGATGATCCCGTGACCGACCGCCTCATGCTCCTCGACTCGGCCTCGCTGTACTTCCGGGCCTTCTACGGCGTGCCCGACACCGTGCGCGCGCCGGACGGCACTCCCGTCAACGCGGTGCGCGGGTTCCTCGACATCATCACCAAGCTCGTGACGACATATCGCCCGACCCACCTGGTGGCCTGCTGGGACGACGACTGGCGTCCGCAGTGGCGGGTCGATCTGATCCCCACCTACAAGACCCACCGCGTGGCCGAGGTCGTCGCGGGCGCGCCCGACGTCGAGGTCGTGCCCGACCCGCTCGAGGTGCAGGTGCCGGTGATCCGAGAGGCTCTGGAGGCGCTCGGCATCCGAATCGTCGGCGCACCGGCGCATGAGGCCGACGATGTGATCGGCACCCTGGCGACCACGGCCTCGATGCCGGTCGACATCGTCACGGGCGACCGCGACCTGTTCCAGCTCGTCGACGACGCACGCGACGTCCGCGTGATCTACACCGCGCGCGGCATGAGCAACCTCGAGCTGGTCACCGACGCCACCGTCGTCGCCAAGTACGGCGTCCTGCCCGGCCAGTACGCCGACTTCGCGACGCTTCGCGGCGACTCCTCCGACGGTCTTCCCGGCGTCGCAGGCATCGGCGAGAAGACCGCGGCGACGCTGCTGGCAGCGCACGGCGACCTCACCGGCATCGTGGCCGCCGCCGAGGCGGGCGAGGGCATGTCGGCCGGAGTGCGCGCGAAGATGCTCGCCGGCGCGCCCTACCTCGCTGTGGCGCCGCAGGTGGTCGCGGTCGTGCGCGACCTGCCGCTCACGATTCCCGACTCGACGCTTCGCCCCCTCGACGATGAGGCCAGGGACCATGCGACCGCGCTCGCCGAGCGCTGGGCGCTCGGCACGGCGATGAGCCGCATCCTCGACGCCCTCGACGGACTCGGCTCGAACGCCGCGTCCGCCTGAGCACCGTTCAGGCGGTGCGGTCCCGCTGCGTCCACTGCCTCAGCCGCTCCAGCGGCCACGTGGTCACGATCCGCTCCGCAGGTACACCGAGCCGCTCGGCGCGCTCGGCGCCGTAGTCCAGCAGAGAGAGCTGACCCGGCGCGTGGGCGTCGGAGTCGATGGAGAAGAGGCATCCGATCTCGAGCGCGAGCTCGATCAGCTCGTCCGGGGGGTCCTGACGCTCGGGCCGGGAGTTGATCTCCACGGCGACGCCGTTCGCGGCGCACGCCTCGAACACCGGCCTCGGGTCGAACGTGGAGGGCGGACGCGTGCCGCGGGACCCCTCGACGAGGCGCCCCGTGACGTGCCCGAGCACGTCGACGTGGGAGCTGGAGGCGGCGGCGACCAGCCGGCGTGTCATCGGCCCCCGCTCCATCCGCAGCTTCGAGTGCGCGGATGCGACCACCACGTCGAGCTCGTCGAGCAGCTCCGGCTCCTGGTCCAGGGCGCCTCCGTCGAGGATGTCGACCTCGATGCCCGACAGCAGCGTGAAGCCCGAGCCGCTCATGCCCGCGACGATCTCGAGCTGAGCGCGCAGACGCTCCGGCGAGAGCCCGTTGGCGACGCGCAGGCGCGGGGAGTGATCGGTGAGCGCGAGGTACTCGTGGCCGAGTGCCCGTGCGGCGTCGACCATGAGGTCGATCGAGGTGAGTCCGTCGGACCAGTCGCTGTGCGAGTGGAGATCTCCGCGCAGCAGTCCGCGCAGCGTCGACGCGCGCTGCACGCCCGCGCGCTCGCGGAGATCGGCGAGGTACGCGGGAACCGCGCCGCCCAGCGCCTCCTGGATCACGGCGAACGAGGAGTCTCCGATGCCTTTGCGACGACGCAGCGTCCCGCTGTCGTGCAGCTCCGCGTCGCTCAGACCCTCGATCGCATCAGCGGCCGCGCGGAAGGCCTTCGACTTGTACCGGGACGACCGCTCGCGTTCGAGAAGCGTTGCGATCTCGGTGAGTGCGTCGTGCGGGTTCACGGGTGTTCCGTCGTCATGGGGCGTGGCCTCGGGTCACACCGCGGGCGTGACCGCGAGTTCGCGGGTGGTGGCCACCCAGGTGTCGAGCGTCGAGAGCGCCGCGCCGCCGTCGATCGCCGCCGCGGCGTCGTCGCGCGCCTCGGCGAGCCGCTCGAGGATCGGGCGCTGGACCTGCGTCGCGTCGCGGAACAGGCGATACGCGACGATGCCCGCGGCGGCGTTGAGCAACACGATGTCGCGGACCGGCCCCGTCTCGCCGCCGAGCACGCGGCGCACGACCGCGGCGTTGTGAGCCGGGTCGCCGCCGAGCAGATCGTCGATGTCCGCCAGCGGGATGCCGAGATCGCGCGGATCGAGGTCATGCTCGTGGATATCGCCGCGGCTCACCTCCCACAGCCGGCTGTGGCCCGTGGTGGTCAGCTCGTCGAGGCCGTCGTCACCGCGGAACACCAGCGCCGTGGCGCCGCGCGTGCGGAAGACGCCTGTGATGAGCGGCACGCGGTCGAGGTGCGCGACCCCCACCGCGTTCGCTTCGGCGCGCGCGGGGTTGCACAGCGGCCCCAGGAAGTTGAACACGGTGGGCACGCCGAGCTCGCTGCGCGTCGCGCCGGCATGCCGGAACCCGGGGTGGAAGGCCGCCGCGAACGCGAACGTGATGCCCGCGCGCGAGAGCGTCTCAGCCACCGCCTCGGGCGGAAGCGACAGATCCAGTCCGAGCGCGCCGAGGACGTCCGATGAGCCCGACGCGGAGCTCGCCGCCTTGTTGCCGTGCTTGACGACGGGGATCCCGGATGCCGCGGCCACGAGTGCGGCCATCGTCGAGACGTTGACCGTGCCGAACCGGTCCCCGCCGGTGCCGACGATGTCGAGCACGGCGGCGTCCACCGGGAGCGGGAGCGCGGCCTCGAGGATCGCATCGCGGAAGCCGACGATCTCGTCGACCGTCTCCCCCTTGGCGCGCAGCGCCACCAGGAACCCCCCGAGCTGCGACGGCGACGCGGTCCCCGACATGATCTGGCGCATCGCCCACGTCGACTCCGCGACGCTGAGATCACGCCGCTCCAAGAGGGTGCTGAGAATTCCCGGCCAGGTGTAGAGCTCCGCCATAACGCACAACCCTAGCGCCGGGCCGGAATCGGGACCTTTTCGTGACACCCGGTCGCCGGGAGAGCGATTCTGCGTCTTCATCACGTGTTCACGGGGAACTCGCGGTGGGCTCTTAGGACACCCTAAGTCGGAATGGGTGCAAGAAGGTGTCGCCTGATGCGAATACAGGCGCCGAGCATCGGCCATAATGGGGAGTGTGACGACCTCCACAGCGACCTACTCCCAGGCCATGCGGTCCGTCAAGCGGCCGGATCCGGTCGCCGTCGGCACCATCGTCTGGCTCGGCAGCGAGGTGATGTTCTTCGCGGGCCTGTTCGCGATCTACTTCACCCTCCGCAGCACGTCCCCCGACCTGTGGGCGGAAGAGACCCAGCTGCTGAACATCCCCTACGCGACCGTCAACACGATCATCCTCGTGCTGTCGTCGGTCACGTGCCAGATGGGCGTGTTCGCGGCGGAGCGCTTCCAGCCCTACACGGTGAAGTCGAACTCCTTCTGGCAGCGCTGGGGCATGGTCGAGTGGTTCTGGCTGACCTTCGCGCTCGGCGCGATCTTCGTGTCGGGCCAGGTCTGGGAGTACGCCCAGCTCGTCGCCGAGGGGATGCCGATCAGCGCGAACTCCTACGCGTCGGCGTTCTACCTCACCACGGGCTTCCACGCCCTCCACGTCACCGGCGGCCTCATCGCGTTCCTCCTCGTGATCGGACGCGCGTACGCCGTCAAGAACTTCGGGCGCAAAGAGATGACGTCCTCGATCGTCGTGTCGTACTACTGGCACTTCGTCGATGTCGTCTGGATCGCCCTATTCCTCGTCATCTACTTCCTGAAGTAAGAGCGGAGCTGATTCACCGACATGGCACGAGAGACCACGCGCCGCTCGAAAGGACGCCGGAGCCCCTGGGCTGCCGCCGCACTCATCGGCATCGGCCTGCTCATCACCGGCGGCGTGTACGCCGGCGCCTCGGCGGCGATGGCCGCGAGCACCCCTGAGACCGCCGTCGACTCGGCACTCACCGTCGAAGACGGCGAGCGTCTGTTCCAGGCCAACTGCGCCACGTGCCACGGCCTCGACGTGCAGGGCACCGACGACGGTCCCTCGCTCTACGGTGTGGGCGAGCTCGCCGTTCACTTCCAGATGAGCACGGGCCGCATGCCGCTGCAGATGCAGGGACCGCAGGCCCCGCAGAAGCCGGTGCAGTTCACCGACGAGCAGATCGCCGCGATCGGCGAGTACATCCAGTCGATCGCCCCCGGCCCCAGCTTCCCCGACGAGGAAGTCATCGACGGCGAAGGCAACGCGTCCGAGGGTGGCGAGATCTTCCGCATCAACTGCGCGATGTGCCACAACGTCGCCGGTGCGGGCGGTGCGCTCACCGAGGGCAAGTACGCCCCCGCCCTTCATGAGGTGAGTCCCCTCAACATGTACGCCGCGATGGTGACCGGTCCGCAGAACATGCCGGTCTTCAACGACATGACGCTCACAGCCGAAGAGAAGCGCGACATCATCACGTACCTGCTCTACCTGCAGGAAGAAGAGTCTCCGGGCGGGTTCACGCTCGGCTCGCTGGGCCCCGTCTCCGAGGGCCTCTTCATCTGGATCTTCGGGATCGGTTCGCTGATCGCCCTGACCGTGTGGATCACGGCGAAGTCCAACTGATCGACGAACGACACGCAACACTGACGAGGAGCAGCATGGCACACGAGGACGACCCGCTCGAGCACGAGAGGGCTTCTTGGAAGCCCTCGCCCGGGCTCGCCGTCGCGGTGACCGACCCGGTGCGCAACCCGGAGCTCCCCCCTCACCGCGAGCGGATGACCGACACCGATCCGGCGGCGATGAAGCGCGCCGCCCGGACCGTCTACACCCTGTTCTACCTGTCGATCGCCGGCAGCATCTGGGCCATCGCGGCCTACATGCTGTTCCCGATCGAGAGCGGCCGGGCCGTCGACATCCGCCAGAACAACCTCTTCATCGGCCTCGGCATCACGCTCGCTCTGCTGGCAATCGGCATCGGCGCGATCCACTGGTCGAAGGCGATCATGTCGGACAAGGAGTTCATCGAGCCGCGGCACGCGACTCGTGGCCGCGACACGACGCGCGCCGCCGCCATCCAGGCCTTCTCCGACGCGAACGACGAGTCCGGCTTCGGCCGACGCGTGATGATCCGCAACTCGCTCATCGCGGCCCTCGTCGCATCGGTGGCTCCCGGCATCGTGCTCTTCCGCGGCCTCGCCCCGCAGAGCTCTCCCGAGCACCCGCACGGGGGCGACCCGGTGTACCTCCTCGAGCACACCATGTGGAAAGAGGGCATGCGCCTGGCGCACGACCCCAGCGGGGAGCCGATCCGTGCGGCGGATCTCACCCTCGGCTCCGCGGTGCACGTCATCCCCGAGGAGCTGGCCTCGCTCTCGCACAGCGACGGCTACCTGGAGGAGAAGGCCAAGGCCATCGTCCTGCTCATGCGCCTGCTCCCCGAGGACCTCGTCGAGGACGAGGATCGCAAGGAGTGGTCGTACAACGGCATCGTCGCGTACTCGAAGGTCTGCACGCACGTCGGCTGCCCCGTGGCGCTCTACGAGCAGCAGACGCACCACCTGCTGTGCCCGTGTCACCAGTCGCAGTTCGACGTCACCAACCATGCGCAGGTGATCTTCGGACCGGCTGCCCGCCCGCTGCCGCAGCTGCCCATCACCGTCGACGATGAGGGCTACCTCGTCGCGCGCAGCGACTTCACCGAACCCGTCGGCCCGAGCTTCTGGGAGCGTCATTGAGTACCACTCACCCCACCGAGAACGTCACTCGGGAGCCGGCCGTCTCCACGGTGCCGCCTCCCCCGCGTGACAAGCCGCTGGGCGGACGCTTCATCGGCGCCACCGCCAACTACATCGATGAGCGCACGAGCCTGTCGGGCTTCGTCAAAGAGCTCGGTCGCAAGATCTTCCCCGACCACTGGTCGTTCATGCTGGGCGAGATCGCGCTGTGGGCGTTCGTCGTCGTGCTCCTCTCGGGCACGTTCCTGACGTTCTTCTTCCAGGCGTCGATGGTCGAGACGCACTACGACGGCGCCTACCTCCCCATGCGCGGCATCGAGATGTCGGCCGCCATGGCATCCACGCTCGAGATCTCCTTCGACCTCCGTGGCGGGCTCCTTGTCCGGCAGATCCACCACTGGGCCGCGCTCGTGTTCATCGCCGGCATCGGCGTCCACATGCTCCGCGTGTTCTTCACGGGCGCCTTCCGCAAGCCGCGCGAGCTCAACTGGGTGATCGGCTTCATCCTGTTCATCCTCGCCCTGGGCGAGGGCTTCACCGGCTACTCGCTCCCCGACGACGTGCTGTCCGGCAACGGCCTGCGCATCATCGACGGCATGGTCAAGGGCATCCCCCTGATCGGCACCTGGACCTCGTTCCTGCTCTTCGGCGGCGAGTTCCCGGGCACGGCCATCGTGGGGCGCCTGTACACGCTGCACATCCTGCTGCTCCCCGCCATCCTCGTGGGTCTGCTGGTGGTCCACCTGATGTTGATGGTGATCAACAAGCACACGCAGTTCGCCGGCCCGGCCCGCTCGAACAGCAACGTCGTCGGCTACCCGATGATGCCGGTCTACATGTCGAAGATGGGCGGATTCCTGTTCATCACGTTCGGTGTGATCGTCCTCGTCGCCTCGCTGTTCACGATCAACCCGATCTGGAACTACGGCCCCTACGACCCGTCGCCCGTGTCGGCGGGCACGCAGCCCGACTGGTACATCGGCTTCGCCGACGGCGCCCTGCGCCTGGTGCCGCCCGGCTGGGAGTTCGTGCTGTTCGACCGCACCTGGTCGTTCAACATCCTGGTCCCGCTCGTCGGGCTCGGCCTGTTCATCGTCGTGGTGCTGATCTACCCCTTCATCGAGGCGTGGGTCACCGGAGACAAGCGCGAGCACCACATCGCGCAGCGGCCTCGCAACGCGGCGACGCGCACCGCGATCGGCGCCGCGGGCGTCACGTTCTACGCGGTGCTCTGGGCCGCGGCGGCCTCCGACATCATCGCGACCCACTTCTGGCTCACGATGGAGGGTGTCATCCACACCCTTCAGGCGCTGCTCATCGTGGGTCCGATCGTCGCCTACTTCGTGACCAAGCGCATCTGCCTCGCGCTGCAGAAGAAGGATCGCGAGATCGCTCTGCACGGCTTCGAGTCGGGTCGCATCGTCCGCCTGCCCGGCGGCGAGTACATCGAGGTGCACCAGCCCGTCGACGAGTACGAGCGCTACCGTCTCGTGGACTTCGAGACGTACGAGCCGCTGGTCGTCCGCCCCAACGCCAAGGGACGCATCCCCTGGCACGAGAACCTGCGCGCGTCGATCTCGCGCTGGTTCTTCGAGGACCGCCTCTCCCCCGTCACGCAGAGCGAGCTCGACGCGGCGCTGGCCCACCAGCACCACTCGCTGGAGCACATCGCCTCCGAAGAGCACGCCGAGCTGCAGGGCGCACACGAGCGCGCCGGCGTCCCCGACGCCCCGCACATCCCGATCGACGACGGACACAACTCCGAGACGGCCGTACGCCCCTCGAACGTGATCGTCCCGAATCCGGATCCCGGTACCAAGCCGCCCCGGAACCGCGAGAAGGAGTCCGGCTCCTGAGCCCAGCCCACGGCGGCACCGGATGCCTCGGCACGATCTGAACGGATCGTGCCGAGGCATCCGTCGTCTCACCCGGCGGTCAGGATCAAGCGAGAGAACGGCAGGAATCCGCCGACGGGTGACGCGCCTCCGGGCGGGAGGCCGACCGGGGCCCGCTTAGCCTGAAGACATGACAGACGCACTCTCGTACTTCTCCGCCAAGCTCGAGCTCGAGACCGACGCGTCCGATGTGTACGCGGCGCAGAAGGCCGGTGAGGACTTCGTCCTCGTCGACGTGCGCGGCGAGGAGGCCTGGGCGCAGGGGCGGATCCGTGGGGCGGTGCACATGCCCTACCGGGAGATCGCTGAGCGGGCGTCGGACGAGATCGCGGCCAGGACACCGGTCGTCGTGTACTGCTGGAGCCCGGGCTGCAACGCCGGCGCGAAAGGCGCCCTCGAGTTCGCGCGCCTCGGCTACCGGGTCAAGGAGATGATCGGCGGATACGAGTACTGGGTGCGCGAGGGGCAGCCCGCGGAGAACGACGAGGGCGCGCTGCCCCGCGTCTTCGATCGTCAGGTCATGGTCGTGCGCGCCCCGGTCGCGGGCTGACGACTCAGGCCGACTCCAGGCCTTCCATGAACCTCGCGGCGGCGGCGCCGTAGAAGGAGGTCGAGGGCCGGTGCGCCAGGTCCCCCGTCGGGTTCATGGGCGCCCCCAGGGCCACGTCGCACACCACGACGGTCACGTTGTCGTAGGTGCCCGCTTCGATCGCGAGCGCGACGCACGCGCCCGCTGCGTCCTCCGCGGCGTCGTACGCGACGAGGAGGCGCTCGATGTCGGCCTCGGGCACGTAGTCCGTCAGCCCGTCGCTGCACAGCAGCCACCGATCGCCGATCCTCGGCACGTGAACAGCGACGGTCGCCGCGTCCCGCTCGGCACCGCTGAGGGACGCCGTGATGACGTTGCGCCGCGGGTGGGAGGCCGCCACCTCGGCCGTCATGAGTCCGCTGTCGACGAGGACCTGCACGAGCGAGTCGTCGCGCGTCTGCCGCGACAGCAGGCCGTCTCGAAGAAGATAGGCCCTCGAGTCTCCGGTGTGGGCGAGGAGGAGCTCCTCGGCGTCGGAGAGGAAGATGCCGGTGAAGGTCGTCGCCATGCCGTGCAGGGCCGGATCTCGCTCGACGTGGGCGCGCAGATCCCAGTTGGCCTCGCGGACCCGGACGGCCAGCAGTTCGGGCTCGAGGGGTCCGGGCATTCCTGCTGCGAGGCGGTGGATGAACGCCGCGGAGGCGAGATCGCCGGCCGGCCCGCCGCCGACGCCGTCGGCGACGGCGGCGCCCCACGACGCCGTGAACGCCGCGTCCTGGTTCACCGCGCGATGCGGTCCCACATCCGAGACGGCGGCGCCGCGCAGGGCAACGCGAGGCCCCATCATCGATGGAGCCTCACGCGTGTGAGCCGGAAGGGCACGAAGACGATGCGGACCGCGTCGATCAGCGGGCGAAGTAGCCGCGGTAGTACTCGTACACCCAGCCGACGATCGCGATGACGAAGATCGCGATGCCGATGGGCATGAGCCAGGCGCCGACGGCGAGGCCGATCATGGCGATCGCAGCCGAGAAGGCCAGCACGATCGGCCACCATGACCACGGGCTGAACTCGCCGAGCTCGGGGTCGCCGTCATCGATGTCGGCGGTCAGTCGGTCTTCGGGCAGCTCGCCGCCCTGTGCCTTGTGGACCTTGCCGATGTAGAACGCGATCAGCGCGCCCATGAACGCCGTGAAGAGAAGGGCGACGCTTCCCACCCACTCGATGGACAGAGTCACCGACTCCCAGTAGGACTGGCCGCCGGTGGCGTTCGTGTCCCAATTCGAGAGCAGGTTCCACGCGGTGTAGACCACCGCTACCAGCAGGAAGAATGCGGAGAGCAGCCACCACAGTCCGGTGTTGGTGCGCACTTACTTCACCTCTCCCTCGGCGATGTCGGCAACCGGGGCGTCAGGGGCGTCCTTCGCCGGCCCGACGCCGACGGGGATGCCGGCCTCGGGGTGGTTCAGGTCGAACGCGGGACGCTCGCTGCGGATGCGCGGGATCGACGTGAAGTTGTGACGCGGCGGCGGGCAGGACGTGGCCCACTCGAGCGATGCCCCATAGCCCCACGGGTCGTTGACGGTGACCTTGGGCGCCCGGCGCGCGGTGATCCACACGTTGAACAGGAACGGGATCATCGACGCGCCCAGGATCATGGCGCCGATCGTCGAGACCTGGTTGCCCCACGTGAAGCCGTCCTGATCGGCGTAGTCCGCGTAGCGGCGGACCATTCCGTCGACACCCAGCCAGTGCTGGATGAGGAACGTCATGTGGAAGCCGATGAACAGCATCCAGAAGTGGATGTAGCCCAGGCGCTCGTTGAGCATCTTGCCGGTCCACTTCGGCCACCAGAAGTAGAAGCCGGCGAACATCGCGAACACCACCGTGCCGAAGACGACGTAGTGGAAGTGCGCCACGACGAAGTACGAGTCCGACAGATGGAAGTCCAGCGGCGGCGATGCGAGGATGACGCCGGTCAGACCACCGAAGACGAACGACACGAGGAAGCCGAGGGCGAACACCATCGGCGTCTCGAACGTCACCGAACCGCGCCACATCGTGCCGATCCAGTTGAAGATCTTCACACCCGTGGGCACCGCGATCAGCATCGTCATGAGCGCGAAGAACGGCAGCAGCACCGCTCCGGTCACGTACATGTGGTGGGCCCACACCGCGACCGACAGCGCTGCGATCGCGATCGTCGCGTATACGAGGGTCTTGTATCCGAAGATCGGCTTGCGGCTGAAGACCGGGAAGATCTCCGAGACGATGCCGAAGAACGGCAGCGCGATGATGTACACCTCGGGGTGTCCGAAGAACCAGAACAGGTGCTGCCAGAGGAGCACGCCGCCGTTCGCCGGGTCGTAGATGTGGGCGCCGAGAACGCGATCGGCGGCGGCCGCGAGGATCGCGGCGGCGAGCACCGGGAACGCCATCAGGATCAGGATGCTGGTGACCAGCGTGTTCCAGGAGAAGATCGGCATGCGCCACATGGTCATGCCGGGCGCGCGCATCGTGATGATCGTCGTGATGAAGTTCACCGCGCCGAGGATCGTGCCGAAACCGCTCATGCCCAGACCCAGCATCCACAGGTTACCGCCCGCGCCGGGCGAGAACGAGGCGTTTGCCAGCGGCTGATAGGCGAACCACCCGAACGACGCCGCTCCCTGAGGAGTGAGGAAGCCGGCGACCGCGATCGTCGAGCCGAAGAGGAACAGCCAGAACGCGAACGCGTTCAGCCGCGGGAAGGCGACGTCGGGCGCGCCGATCTGCAGGGGCAGGATCGCGTTGGCGAAGCCCGCGAACAGGGGCGTCGCGAACATCAGCAGCATGATCGTGCCGTGCATCGTGAAGAGCTGGTTGTACTGCTCCTTCGTGGGCACGATCTGCATGCCGGGCTCGAAGAGCTCCGCACGGATGATCAGCGCCATCACGCCTCCGAGGAGGAAGAAGATGACGGACGCGATGAGGTACAGGTAGCCGATCGTCTTGTGGTCGGTGGAGGTGATCCACTTGACGATGATGTTGCCCTTCTGCTCGACGCGCGAGGCGCTGAGCAGTGCGGCCTGACGCGGCGGCAGGGTGGTCGGGCGACCCTGCGTCGTCTCCTGGAGCGGAAGCGTCGTCGCCATGATCAGTTGTCTCCCTCTTCGTCCTCAGGGGTCCCACCCGTGCCCGGCTGGTTCTGCAGACGGTCGTAGGCGTCGTTGATGTCTCCGGTCTGACCGGCGTCGCGGAGGGAGTCGAGGTAGTCCTCGTACTCGGCTTCGCTCACGACCTCGACGTTGAACAGCATCATCGAGTGGTACTCGCCGCACAGCTCGGCGCACTTGCCGGCGTACTCGCCCTCACGCGTCGGAGTGAAGGACCAGTAATTGTCCTTCCCGATGTACATGTCCTTCTTGTAGAGGAAGTCGATGATCCAGAACGAGTGGATGACGTCGCGCGACTGCAGCTTGATCTTGACCGTCTGGTCGACCGGAAGCACGAGTGTGGGCAGCTCGCTCACGATGTCGCCGCGCTCGTCGGTCTGCGCCTGGACGCCCATGGTCCACACGGTGTCGTCGTCGGACTCGGCGTCGTACTGGAAGTCCCACGACCACTGCTTGCCGATCGCCGTGATCTCGACATCCGGCTCGTCGTACTGCGTCTCGAGGATCGTCTGGTCGCGCGCGGTGAAGGCGAAGAAGCCGATCACGAGGATCAGCGGGACGATCGTGTAGAAGATCTCGATCGGCATGTTGTAGCGCAGCTGCACCGGGAGTCCGCGCTGTCCCTTGCGGCGACGGTATGCGATGGCCGCCCAGCCCATGAGACCCCACGTGATGACGCCGACGGCGAGCAGCACGATCCAGGAGTTGACCCACAGTCCCGCGACCATGTCGGTGCGGTTCGTCGTCGGCTGGCCGCTCTCGATGAAGCCGGGGAGGAAGCCGTGCAGCTCGGTCGGGGTGCATCCGGCGAGGACTGCAGCCGTTGCGATCCCGATCGGGAGAACGGCCCAGCGGATACGGCGTTTCGAAGGCACGGTGCACCTTTCCGGATCGCGAACAAGACTCTTGCCAGTCTAGGGCAAGCATCCAGGCGATTCAGGCCATGCGCCCAGGTTGACGCGTGTCCCCGGGAGCGAAAAAGGCGGGCCCGGGCGCCAATCGAGGCGCACCGGGCCCGCCGGAAAACTACCCGGGCGGGCGGAGCTCAGTGGAAGCTGTCGCCGCACGCGCAGCTGCCCGCTGCGTTGGGGTTGTCGATCGTGAAGCCCTGCTCCGAGATCGTGTCCTTGAAGTCGATGCTCGCGCCGTCGAGGTACGGGACGCTCATGTCGTCGACGATGACTTCGACGCCGTCGAAGTCGACCGTCTTGTCGCCCTCGAGCATGCGCTCGTCGAAGTACAGCTGGTAGATCAGGCCGCTGCAGCCTCCGGGCTGCACGGCGACGCGCAGACGCAGATCGTCGCGGCCTTCCTGCGACAGCAGGCTCTTGACCTTCAGCGCGGCGGCATCGGTCAGCAGCACGCCGTGCTCCTGCGCCGCGCCGGTCTGCGGCGCCTGGTCAGTCGTCAGTGCGGTGTCGGTCATGGCACTCCTCCGGACGGGCCGCCGGGGATGGTGGTCCCGAAAGGCGGCGGGATGCCTCGATTGTACGCGCGCCCGCCGGGAGGAGGCTCCGAGGCACCCGGGTTTCGGATCGAATGCCCTGCTCAGGCATCCGACGTGCGAGCGTCCAGCTTCTCCAGCAGCAGCGCCTCCGACAGCACCGCGTTGCGGAAGGTCTCCAGGTGCAGGGACTCGTTGGGGCTGTGAGCCCGCGAGTGGGGATCCTCGACACCCGTCACAAGGATCTGGGCACCGGGGAACTCCCGCACCAGGTCGGCGATGAAGGGAATGGAGCCCCCGACGCCGATGTCGACGGATTCCACCCCGTAACCCTCGTGCAGGGCCTCCCGTGCTGCGGCGACCGCCCAGCCGGAGGTGTTGACGAGGAAGGCGTCGCCGTAGTCCTGGTCCGAGAACTCCAGCTGGGCTCCGAAGGGGGCGTGCGCGCGCAGGTGCGCCTCGATCGCGGCGTAGGCGTCGCGCGCGGGCTGGCCGGGCGCGACGCGCGCACTGATGACGACAGAGACCTCGGGGCTCAGGGTGTTGGAGGCGTTCACGACGCTCGGCGCGTCGATGCCGGTCACCGTGATCGACGGCTTGTTCCAGATGCGGCTGAGGATCGTGCCGCGGCCGACCGGCGTCACACCGTCAGGCAGTCCGGCCTCGTCGCGCAGCGTCTCCTCGCTGTAGGGCGGGGTCTCGGCATCCCGCTCGGTCAGCCCCTCGACCGCCACGGCGCCGTCGTCGTCCCAGAGCGTCGCCAGCAGCCGGACGGTGGCCATCATGGCGTCGGGTACGGCGCCCCCGAACATCCCGGAATGAGAGGCGTGCTCGAGGGTCTTCACACGCAGCGTGAAGCGCGTGTTGCCGCGCAGCGAGACCGTCAGGGCCGGCGTCTTCGCGTCCCAGTTGCCCGAATCGGCGACGACGATCACGTCGGCGCGGAGCGCGTCGGCGTTGTCGGACAGGAACTGTGCGAAGGAGCGCGAACCGGCCTCCTCCTCCCCCTCGAAGAAGAGCGCGACGCCGAGGTCGAAGTCGTCGCCCACAGCCTCCTTCAGCGCGCGAAGGGCGGCGATGTGGGCCATGATGCCCGCCTTGTCGTCCGCCGCGCCGCGTCCGTAGAGCCTTCCCCCGCGCACCGTCGGCTCGAAGGGCGGCGACTCCCACAGCGCCTCGTCACCCACGGGCTGAACATCGTGATGCGCGTACAGCAGGATCGTCGGGCGGCCGTTGCGCGCAGCGCGCGTCGCGAGCACCGCGGGATTGCCCTGCTCGGTCATGCCCGGCACCGCGGCCGTGCGGACCTCGACCGTGTCGAAGAGCCCGGTGTCTCGGACGAGGTCGGCCACGGCGTCGGCGCTGCGCGCCACCTGTCCCGGGTCGAAGCCCGGGAACGCGACGGACGGGATCCGCACCAGCGCACCGAGATCGGCGATGGCGGAAGGGATGCCGGAGGCCGCGGCTTCGCGCACAGCATCCTGTCGGGGCAGCTCAGAGGTCATGCGGGTAATCTTAAGTCCACCCCGTCAACGCATTCCTTCTCAATCCAAGGACCTCCCGTGGCCAAGACACCCGCAGCTCCCGCCTCGAACGAGGCCCCCTCCGAGGGAACCGTTCTGAACGGCGCACCCGTCGGTGCCACACCCAAGGGCCGGCCCACCCCCAAGCGCTCCGAGCAGGAGGCCGCGCGCAAGCGCCCCCTCGTGCCCGACACGAAGGAGGCGAAGGCCCGCGCCCGCGCCGACCTGGCCGCGCAGCGCGAGAAGGCGCGCCTCGGCATGGCTGCGGGCGATCCCCGCTATCTGCCCGCCCGCGATCAGGGCGCGCAGCGGAAGTTCGTGCGCGACTGGGTCGACGGGGGCTGGCACCTCGGCGAGGCGGTCATGCCCGCCATGGTGCTGGTGATCCTCGCGACGTTCATTCCTGCCCCGGCCGTGCAGTACTACGCGTTCATCGGCCTCTGGATCTTCATCCTCTTCGTCGTCGGCGACATGATCATCACCTCGATCACGGTCAAGCGCAAGGTCAAGGAGAAGTTCGGAGCCGACAAGCTCGAGAAGGGTCTCGGCTGGTACGGGGCGATGCGCATGGTCCAGATGCGGTTCCTTCGCCTTCCGAAGCCACAGGTCAAGCGCGGCCACAAGCCCGCCTGACCCGCCTCCGCTCAGCGGGGCAGCGCCGCCAGACCGCGGTTGATCTGCCTCGCCCACAGCGGGCCTCGGTAGAGGAACGCGGTGTATCCCTGCACCAGGGTGGCGCCGGCATTCAGCCGCTCCTGCACATCGGTCGCCGTCTCGATGCCGCCCACCGAGATCACGCAGAAGTCGGCGGGCACCGCCTGTTTCACCAGTCGCAGCACAGCCAGTGAGCGCTCTCTCAGCGGTGCGCCGGACAGACCGCCCTCCCCCGCCGCGGCGACCGTGGCCGGGTCGGTCGTAAGTTCGGCGCGGGAGATCGTCGTGTTCGTGGCGATGAGCCCCGCCAGACCCAGATCGACGGCGAGGCGTGCGACCGCCGTCACCTCCTCGTCGGGAAGGTCGGGGGCGATCTTGACGAGGAGCGGCGTCGATCCCGCCGCGTCGCGCACCTCGGTGAGCAGCGGACGCAGAGTCTCCACCGCCTGCAGTCCGCGCAGTCCCGGCGTGTTGGGCGAAGACACGTTGACGACGAGGTAGTCGGCGAGCGGGGCGAGCAGCGACGCGCTGCGCACGTAGTCGGCGGTCGCCGCCGACACGTCGACCACGCGGCTCTTGCCGATGTTCACGCCGAGCACCGCGCGTCGCGACCGGCGGCGGAGCCTCCGGAGCCGGACGGCCGCGGCCTCGGCTCCGTGGTTGTTGAATCCCATGCGATTCACCACGGCACGATCCGGGACCAGACGGAAGAGCCGCGGACGGGGATTGCCCGCCTGCGGAATCGCCGTCACCGTTCCGACCTCGACGTGGCCGAAACCGAGCGCGTACAGACCGAGCGCACCCTTCACGTCCTTGTCGAAGCCGGCGGCGACGCCGAAGGGCGATTCGAACCGCAGACCCAGCGCGGTAGTGGTCAGGCGCGGGTCCGGGCGGGTGAGCGCACGCGCTGCCCAGGAGAAGGGCGGGGCCCCCAGCACGCGGATCACCGCCATCGCCGCATGATGCGCGGTCTCGGGATCGAGGCGTGAGAGAACCGTGCGAAAGAGGAGGGGATACATCGCCTCCAGGCTATCCGGTCGCCCGGGTGCGCCCGGTTCGTCGGACCCGGTCGGGACCGGCCGTCAGTCGCCCGTCTGGCCCGACATCTCCCGCTCGGCCCGTGCGGCGCCGTGATCCACCCGCAGCTGCTCGATGGCCGCCTCGAAGTCCTCGAGCGAGTCGAAGGCCTGGTAGACGCTCGCGAAGCGGAGATAGGCCACCTCGTCGAGTTCCCGCAGCGGCCCGAGGATCGCGAGCCCGATCTCGTTCGCGTCCAGCTGCGACGCTCCGGTCTGCCGGATGCTCTCCTCCACGGTCTGCGCGAGCACGGCCAGATCGGCCTCGGTCACGGGCCGCCCCTGGCATGCCTTGCGCACGCCCGACATGACCTTCTCCCTGCTGAACGGCTCGATCACCCCGGATCGCTTGATGACGTTCAGGCTGGCGGTCTCGACCGTGGTGAAGCGGCCACCGCACTGGGGGCACTGACGACGGCGACGGATGCTGAGACCGTCGTCGCTGGTGCGCGAATCGATCACACGCGAATCAGCGTGGCGGCAGAACGGGCAGTGCATAGCAGAGACAGCCTAACCGCGAACGCCCGTCAGGACTCGAAACGGACCGTGATCGCATCACCGTGCGCGGGAAGGGCCTCAGCCTCCGCGAGCGTCACGATGGCCTCGCGCACGACGGCAAGGGCGGCGCGGTCGTACTCGATCACCTGCTGCGGGCGGAGGAACGTCGCGGCCGACAGCCCGGCGGAGTAGCGGGCCTGGCCCCCGGTCGGCAGAACATGGTTGCTGCCCGCCAGGTAGTCGCCGAGGCTCACCGGGGAGGACTCCCCCACGAAGACGGCGCCGGCGTGCACGAAGTCCTCGGCACGCGGCTCGGCGAGGTGCAGCTCGAGGTGCTCGGGGGCGTAGGCGTTGCTGAAGGCGGTGGCGGCCTCGAGGTCGTCGACGAGGACGATGGCGGACTGCGGTCCGCGCAGTGCTGCCGCGACCCGCTCGGCGTGGTGGGTCGCCGCGACGCGTGGCCCGAGTGCGTCGGCCACCGCCTCGGCGAGGGTCTCGGATGCGGTCACGAGGACCGCCGAGGCCTGCTCGTCGTGCTCGGCCTGGCTGATCAGGTCGGCGGCGACCAGGCGAGGGTCGGCGGTGTCGTCAGCGACGATGAGGATCTCTGTGGCGCCCGCCTCGGCATCCGTCCCCACCACCCCGGCGACCGCGCGCTTGGCGGCCGCGACGAAGTTGTTGCCGGGACCGGTGACGACGTCCACCGGGTCGAGGCCGAGTCCCGCCACTCCATGCGCCAGAGCGCCGATCGCACCCGCCCCGCCCATCGCATAGACCTCGGAGACGCCGAGGAGTTTCGCGGCGCCGAGGATGACAGGGTGGACGCGCCCGCCGAACTCCCGCTGCGCCGGTGACGCGAGGGCGATCTCGGCGACGCCCGCGACCTGTGCCGGCACGACGTTCATGACGACGCTCGAGGGGTACACCGCCTTGCCGCCGGGGACGTACAGACCCACCCGGCGGACCGGCTGCCAGCGCTGAATCACACGGGCGCCGGGGCCGAGCTCGGTGACCGAGGGCGCAGGGACCTGCGCCGCGGACGCGCGGCGCACGCGGGCGATCGCCTCTTCGAGGGCCGCCCGGACGGCGGGTTCGAGCGCGCCCAGCGCCTCGTCGAGGTGGCTGGTGGGAACGCGCACGTCGTGCCCGGTGACGCCGTCGAACTGCTCGGCCTGCTCGCGCAGCGCGGTCTCGCCTCGAGCGGCGACGTCCTGGACGATCCGGGCAGCGGTGGAGAGTGCCTCTTCCCGGGCCGCCCCGGCGCGCGGGACGACGGCGAGGAGTTCGGCTGGCGAGAGCGCGCGGCCGCGCAGATCGATCGTCCGGAGCATCCTTCTACGGTACCGCGCCGCTCGTGCCGGCTAGCCTCGCGTGACGCCCGTGGTGTCGTGCAGGTAGCCGATGCGGCCGTCCTCGTGACGCACCACGAAGACCTCGCCGCGGTCCTCGATGACGAGGGCCCACGCGGTCGGGCCGATGCGGAACACCGGGATCCCGATCTCGTCGACCACGTCGCGTTCCTCGGGTACGAGCGCCCAGAACGCCTGCTGACGGGGCGCGGCCGCCGCTGCGGGCTCGGCAGTCGGGGCCGAGGTGTCGACCGGCTCGAACGACTCGCGCGCTTGAGCCGGCGCCGCTGACTCGGCCGCCTCGGTGTCGGCGACCGTATCGGTGGCCTGGTCGTTGCTGACCGGGTACGCGGTGGTCTCAGGGTACGCCGTGGTCTCGGGGTACGCGGTGGTCTCCGCGGTTCGCGTCGGCTCCGCCTGAGCCGTGGCGGCGGGAGCCGGCGCCGCGGTCGGGGCGTCGTGATCGGCGGCGCCGCCATACGCGGCCCCCTCGGTCGCTGCCTCGGCGCGCGGAGCAGGCGCGGGACGCGCCGTGACCGGGCGGACCGGCCGTGCGTTGCGGTGGGCCACGATCTCGGGCCGGCCGCGGAAGTCCTGCGCGAAGGGGGCGATGAAGGGTGCGAAGACCGTCAGCAGCACGCCGGCGAGGAGGAGGAAGAACTCGACCCACACGACCCACGTGGCGACGAAGACGCGCTGATTGGCGAGCGTGATGAACGAGTTCCAGATCATCGTGAGCCAGAGCAGGGTCGCCACGGAGAACGCGACGGATGCGAACTGATCGATGCCGAGCGAGCCGACGCGGCGGATGCCCTGGGGCGAGAGCCGGCGCAGCACGATGAGGAACACCGCGACCGTCGGCAGCCCGATCGTGAGCACCCAGTCGATGCCGTTGCTCCACACCGAGGGGCCGACACCGATCGCACCCGCGATCGGGAAGAACGAGATCACGAAGGCGACGAGCCAGGTGCCGATCAGCGCCACCTCGCGAATCGAGAACGGCCCGACGCCGTACTGCTCATCGGCGGCGTCCGCCCCGGATGCGGTGTGCTCTTCGCGCTGGTCCTCGCGCTTGTCGTCGGTCACGATCATCCCTTCCGGCGGGCGTCCGAGGCCCGCGCCGTCCTGATCCTACTCACGCCGCATGAGACGTCGATGAGACTCGACGCCTCGGACGGCAGTCTTGAAATCGGCTGCTTCGGCCGTCTCACCCTAGGCACTGCGGGCCCAACAGGCCCTTCAGCTCGCCGTAGAGGTCGGGGGTGATGCGCACCGTGTGCGGCACCTCGAAGACCTTCGCGACGGCGCCGCTGTGGAGCTTCATCGTGATCTCGGTGTCGCCTCGATGCCGCTCGAGCATCTGCAGCAGCTCGCCGATCACGGCCTCGTTGGCACGCCTCTCCGGCATCACGAGCACCAGCGCCCCCGACTCGTCCATCGAGCCGAGATCGGGGCTGAAGGCCGACTGCGCGTGCAGGTTCATGCCGTCGTCGCGGCGCGAGACGCGTCCGCGCACGACGAGGATCGAGTCGGCCACCAGCATCGGAGCGAATTCGGTGTACGTCTTGCCCATGAACATCACGGTGATCTCACCGTCGAAGTCCTCCACGGTGATCATGCCGTAGGGGTTGCCGCTCTGCTTGGCGACGCGGTGCTGGACGCTCGTGACCAGCCCTGCGACCGTCACCTGATCGCCGTCGCCGACGTCCTCGGACGCCAGCAGGTCGTGGATGCTCGTCGACGCATGCTTGGCGAGCGGGATCTCGAGGCCGGCGAGCGGATGATCGGAGACGTAGAGACCGAGCATCTCGCGTTCGAACGCGAGCTTGTCCTTCTTGTTCCATTCCGGCCGAGGCGGCACCTTGGGTGGAGCGACCTCTTCGACGGCGTCGTACAGACTGTCGAAGTCGAAGCCGATGGCTCCCTGCGCCTCATTGCGCTTGCGATCGACGGCGGCCTCGGTGGCGTCCTCGTGCACCTCCATGAGTGCTCGGCGGGTGTCGCCCATCGAGTCGAACGCGCCCGCCTTGATGAGGGATTCGATGGTCCGCTTGTTCGTGACGTGCATCGGAGCCTTGGTCAGGAAGTCGTGGAACGAGGTGAACGCCGCGTCCTTCCGAGCCTGCACGATCCCGTCGACCACGTTCGCACCGACGTTCCGCACCGCCCCCAGCCCGAAGCGGATGTCCTCCCCGACGGCCGCGAAGTAGCGGATGGATTCGCCCACGTCGGGCGGCAGCACCTTGATTCCCATGCGCCGGCACTCGTTGAGGTAGACGGCCATCTTGTCTTTGGAATCTCCCACGCTCGTCAGCAGGGCAGCCATGTACTCGGCCGGGAAATGGGCCTTGAGGTACGCCGTCCAGTACGACACGAGGCCGTACGCGGCCGAGTGCGCCTTGTTGAAGGCGTAGTCCGAGAACGGCAGCAGGATGTCCCACAGTGATTTGATCGCCGCGTCGCCGAACCCGCGCTCCTTCATTCCTCCGGAGAAGCCCTCGTACTGCTTGTCGAGCTCGGACTTCTTCTTCTTTCCCATCGCGCGCCGCAGGATGTCTGCCTGACCGAGGCTGAAGCCTGCGACCCGCTGCGCGATCGCCATGACCTGCTCCTGATAGATGATCAGGCCGTAGCTGGTGTCGAGGATGTCCTTCAGCGGCTCCCCGAGCTCGGGGTGGATCGGCGTGATGTCCTGCTGGCCGTTCTTGCGGAGCGCGTAGTTGATGTGCGAGTTGGCGCCCATCGGGCCCGGCCGGTACAGCGCGATGACGGCCGAGATGTCTTCGAAGTTGTCGGGCTTCAACAGGCGCAGGAGGGACCGCATCGGCCCGCCGTCGAGCTGGAAGACGCCGAGTGTGTCGCCGCGCGCCAGGAGGTCGTACGCGGCGCGGTCGTCGAGCTCGAGGTGCTCGAGATCGAGCTCCTGGCCCTTGTTCATCCGGATGTTGTCGAGGGCATCCGAGATGATCGTGAGGTTGCGCAGCCCCAGGAAGTCCATCTTGATCAGCCCGAGCGTCTCGCACGACGGATAGTCGAACTGCGTGACGATCTGGCCGTCCTGCTCGCGGCGCATGATCGGGATGATGTCGAGCAGCGGCTCGCTCGACATGATCACGCCGGCGGCGTGCACGCCCCACTGACGCTTGAGGCCCTCCAGACCGAGCGCTCGGTCGAAGACCGTCTTGGCCTCGGGGTCGGTCTCGATCAGGGCACGGAACTCGCTGGCTTCCTTGAATCGCGGATGCTGCGCGTCGAACATGCCGCTGAGCGGCATGTCTTTGCCCATGACCGCGGGAGGCATGGCCTTGGTCAGCCGCTCCCCCATGCTGAACGGGAAGCCCAGGACGCGTCCGGCGTCCTTGAGCGCCTGCTTCGACTTGATCGTGCCGTAGGTGACGATCTGGGCGACCCTCTCGGAGCCGTACTTCTCGGTGACGTAGTCGATCACCTCGCCGCGGCGCCGGTCGTCGAAGTCCACGTCGAAGTCGGGCATCGAGACGCGATCGGGGTTGAGGAAGCGCTCGAAGATGAGCCCGTGCTCGAGCGGGTCGAGATCGGTGATCCGCATGGCGTAGGCGACCATCGAGCCGGCGCCCGAGCCGCGGCCGGGGCCGACGCGGATGCCGTTGTTCTTCGCCCAGTTGATGAAGTCGGCGACGACGAGGAAGTAGCCGGGGAAACCCCCATCTGAAGGATGATGCCCGTCTCGTACTCGGCCTGCTTCCGCACCCTGTCGGGAATGCCGTCGGGGTACCGGTAGTGCAGCCCCGCCTCGACCTCCTTGACCAGCCAGCTGTCTTCGGTCTCGCCCTCGGGGACGGGGAAGCGCGGCATGTAGTTCGCGCTCGTGTTGAACTCGACCTCGCACCGCTCGGCGATCAGGAGGGTGTTGTCGCACGCTTCCGGGTGATCGCGGAAGATCTGCCGCATCTCCTGCGCGGTCTTGATGTAGTAGCCGTCGCCGTCGAACTTGAAGCGGTTCGGGTCGTCGAGCGTGGACCCCGATTGCACGCAGAGAAGGGCGGCGTGCGCGTCGGCCTCGTGCTGGTGCGTGTAATGCGAGTCGTTCGTCGCGACGAGCGGGATGTCGAGGTCTTTCGCCAGGCGCAGCAGGTCGGTCATGACCCGGCGCTCGATCGAGAGCCCGTGGTCCATGATCTCGGCGAAGTAGTTCTCCTTGCCGAAGATGTCTCGGAAGTCCGCGGCCGCCGCGCGGGCGGCGTCGTACTGACCGAGGCGCAGACGTGTCTGCACTTCGCCGGAAGGGCATCCGGTCGTCGCGATGAGCCCCTTGCCGTACGTCTCGAGCAGCTCCCGATCCATCCGGGGCTTGAAGTAGTAGCCCTCCATGCTCGACAGCGAACTGAGCCGGAAGAGGTTGTGCATGCCCTCCGTGCTCTGACTCCACATCGTCGTGTGGGTGTACGCGCCGGAGCCCGACACGTCGTCGCTCTTCTGCTCAGGGCTGCCCCACGCGACGCGGGACTTGTCGCTGCGGTGGGTGCCGGGGGTCACGTACGCCTCGAGGCCGATGATCGGCTTCACCCCCGCCGCTTTGGCGGCGTTGTAGAACTCGAACGCGGCGAAGGTGTTGCCGTGATCGGTCACGGCGATCGCGGGCATGCCGTAGTCGGCTGCGGCCTGCGTCATCGCGCCGATCTTGGCGGCGCCGTCGAGCATCGAGTACTCGCTGTGCACGTGCAGGTGAACGAAGGAGTCGGATGCCACGGATCGAGTCTACGAACCTGTTCCGACACGATCGGCCCGCGCGCCGGTCGTGCACGGAACGGCGGTCGCAGGTCGCTTCAGGTTCGACCTGAAGGTGAAAGTCGAGCCTTCATCGATTCGACGGACAGGATCAGCGCAGGTCGAGGCGCATCAGCACGCGCGGGAATCCCGAGAGCACCGACGTCGTGTCGGCCGCCTTGGCGAACCCGGCGCTCTCGAACAGCCGCCGCGTGCCGACATAGGCCATGGTCAGGTCGACCTTGGCGCCGTCGTTGTCGACGGGATACCCCTCGACCGCCGGCGCGCCCTGCGCCCGGGCGAAGTCGACGGCGCCGTCGATGAGCGCGTGCATGACGCCTTTCCTGCGGTGCCCGGGACGGACCCGGAAGCACCACAGCGACCACGCCTCGAGGTCGTCGACGTGCGGGATCTTCCGGAAGGTCGCGAAGTGGGTGCGGCCGCGTGGCGCCACCGCGGCCCAGCCGACGACCTCATCGCCGTCGTAGGCCAGCACGCCGATCGGACCCTCCTCGTCCATCAGCCGGCGGACGCGTTCGCCCCGCTCGGGCCCGCGGAGCGCCGTCGCCTCTTTCGATGGGATGCGGTAGCTGAGGCAGAAGCACACGGTCGACTCGGGCTTCTTCGGCCCGATGACCGCGGCGACGTCATCGAAGACGGTCGCGGGCCTGACCTCGATCGCCATGCCGACACTCTGCCCCCGTCCTCTGACATCGTCCAGTGGCGCCCGTAGGGTGAGTGCATGCCGACCCCGGATTTCGTCCTCGAGCTGCGCCGCAAGATCGGCACAGACCCGCTGCCGCTCGCCGGTGTGACCGCTGTGGTCTTCCGCGACGACAAGGTGCTGCTCGGCCGTCGGAGCGACAACGGAGCGCTGACGCCCGTGACGGGGATCGTCGATCCGGGCGAAGAGCCGGCCGACGCGGCCGTCCGCGAGACGCTGGAAGAGGCGGGCGTCGTGTGCCGCGCGGAGCGGCTGGCCTGGGTGCACCAGATCCCGCGGGTGACGTACGAGAACGGCGACCAGTCCGACTACCTCGACCTGACCTTCCGCTGCGTCTGGGTCTCGGGCGATCCGTACCCGGCGGACGGCGAGATGAGCGAGGTCGGCTGGTACGACCTCGACGCGCTGCCCGATCTCGGAACGGACATGCGCCGCCGCATCGCGTCCGCGATCGCCGAGGACGATGTCGCGCGCTTCGAGGGCGGTCGCTGAGGAGGGCGCACGTCCCGGCGCTGCTCTCAGTCGCCGCGCAGCAGGTCGAGCGCGTGCTGGAGGTCGGCCGGGTAGGCCGAGACGAAGGTGACCCACTCGCCCGACGCGGGGTGCGCGAACGACAGCTGGTGAGCGTGCAGCCACTGGCGCGTGAGCCCGAGACGGGTAGACAGGGTCGGGTCCGCTCCGTAGAGCGGGTCTCCGACGCAGGGATGCCGGTGCGCGGCCATGTGCACGCGGATCTGGTGCGTTCGCCCCGTCTCGAGGTGGATCTCGAGCAGCGAGGCGCCCGGGAACGCCTCGAGCGTCTCGTAGTGCGTGACCGAGTCCTTGCCGGCGGGTGTCACCGCGAACTTCCACGAGTGCGTCGGATGACGTCCGATGGGCGCGTCGATCGTTCCGGCGAGCGGATCCGGGTGCCCTTGGACGACCGCGTGGTAGATCTTCTCGACCTCGCGCTCCTTGAAGGCGCGCTTGAGCGCCGTGTACGCGCGCTCGGTCTTCGCGACCACCATGAGGCCGCTCGTGCCGACATCCAGGCGATGCACCACGCCCTGACGCTCGGCAGCGCCGGTCGTGGCGATCCGGTATCCGCCGGCAGCGAGGGCTCCGAGCACCGTCGGGCCCTCCCAGCCGACCGAGGGGTGCGCCGCGACCCCGGAGGGCTTGTCGACCACGACGATGTCGTCGTCGTCGTAGACGATGCCGAGATCGGGCACGGCCACGGGAACCACCCTCGGCTCCTCTTTGGGAGACCACGACACCTCGAGCCAGGCGCCGCCGCGCAGCTTGTCGGACTTGGCGAGCTGTCGCCCGTCCATCACGACGCCGCCGGCCTCGGCGACGTCGGCCGCGAACGTGCGCGAGAAGCCGAGCATCTTCGCCAGAGCCGCATCGACCCTCGCGCCGTCGAGCCCGTCGGGCACGGGAAGGCTGCGCGAATCCACGTCAGTCCTTCGTCTGACCGGATGCCTCGGCATCCGACTGCTCGTCCCCGCTCGGCGCGTCGGACTCGGCGCCCCGACGCTCGCGGGTGCCGTCGAGGTGCAGCCCGACGAGGACCAAGAGTGCGACGCCGATCATCATCGTGACGATGAAGATGTCGGCGACGTTGTAGATCGCCGGCATCATCCATGGGGTGTTGATGAAGTCGACGACGTGGCCGACGGGAAACCCGGGTTCGCGCAGTACCCGGTCGGTGAGGTTGCCCAGCACACCGCCCAGCAGCAGCCCGAGGGCGACCGCCCACAGGCGCGACGAGACCCGGGTCACCGCGAGGTACACGATGACGAGAGCGACGGCGGCCAGAGCGATCGTGAAGATCCAGGTCACGCCTTCGCCGAGCGAGAACGCGGCCCCGGGATTGCGGGTGAGGTAGAAGATCAGGAAGTCGCCGAGGACGTGGACCGGCTCCTGGTAGGGCAGGTTCTCGAGCGCAAGGTGCTTCGCAAACTGGTCGGCGGCCAGTACCAGCACCGCGAGGACCGCGATGATGGTACCGGCCGCCGCCTTATGAAGCGGGGGTCGGCCTGACAAAGGCCGGCTCAGAGACCGATCGCCGAGACCGGCTGCGAGCCGGACGTCGTCGTGGTCTCGAGATCACGCAGCTTGCCTTCGATGTAGCTGCGCAGCTGCGCGCGGTAATCGCGTTCGAAGTTGCGCAGCTCGGTGATGCGACCCTCGAGGGTGGTGCGCTCGCGCTCGAGCTTCGACAGCTCCTCGCGACCGCGGGTCTCGGCCTCGGACACGATCGAGGCGGCCTGCGCCTTGGCATCGGAGATGAGCTGGTCGCGCTGGGCGATGCCCTCGGCCACGTGCTCGTCGTGCAGGCGCTGAGCCAGCTCGATGATCCCGGCGCTCGCTGCGGGAGCCGCGGCAGCCGGTGCGGCGGCCGCCGGAGCAGGCGCCTCCACCACAGGAGCCGGTTCGGCGGCTCGTGCGGGCGCTTCGCCCGACTCGTACGCCGCCAGCTTCGCCTTCAGCTCTTCGTTCTCAGCCAGTGCCTTGCGCCACTCGACGACGATCTCATCGAGGAAGTCATCCACCTCGTCGGGGTCGAACCCCTCCTTGAAGCGGACGTGCTGGAACTGCTTGGTGACGACGTCATCGGGGGTCAATGCCATGATGGGTTCCTCTTTCGAGCGTCTGGACCGTGCCGATCGGTTGGCCGGTTCCCGGGGGCCGATGTCGGGGGGCCGACCGACGGGCGGCCGGCCGTATCAGGCAAGCATAGCCGCGGCATCCGAGCGTGTCGAAGGCGCGAGCCGCCTGGCGGCGTACGTGTCAGCTCGCGATGCTGCGCGTGACGCTGAGCAGGATGAAGCACAGCAGCATCGTCAGCGCGAAGCCGAAATCGATCGCGATCGCGCCGACGCGCAGCGGTGGGATGAACCGTCGGAAGAGCTTGATCGGAGGATCGGTGACGGTGTAGATGATCTCGGCTGCGACCAGTCCCGCGCCCCGAGGACGCCATTCGCGGTTGAAGAACGGGATCCAGTCGAGGATCAGCCGTGCGAGCAGCACGAAGACGTACAGGAGCAGTGCGAGATTGAGGATCGATGCGATGATCTGGACGACGGCCACGTAGCCAGATTACGGCTGCGTGAAGGGAACCGAGTCCGGGTCGGCGTGCGCGACGCCTCCGTCACCGGATACCGCGACGTTCTCAGGGGACAGCAGGAAGACCTTGCTGGTGACCCGCTCGATGCGTCCGTACAGGCCGAGCGACAGACCGCTGGCGAAGTCGATGAGGCGTCGCGCGTCGGCGTCGCTCATCTGGGAGAGATTGATGATGACGGGAATGCCCTCGCGGAAGTTCTCGGCGATGATCTGCGCGTCGCGGTACTGCTTCGGGTGCACCGTGAGGATCTCGCTCACCGCCTGCGGGGTGGGCTGACGCACGACCGTGGGACGGTGGATGGGCGTGACGGGCGCGGCCGGCTTGTCCACCACCTGCTCGGGCTTGCGTCCGCGCGGCTGAGGCGCCGGCTCTTCGTAGACCTCTTCCTCGTCGGCGAGGCCCAGGTACACCATGGTCTTCTTGAGCGGGTTCGACATCGCATCCTCCGTTGTGCTCATCTTTTCCGAGGTTAACCGCGTTCCGGCCGCGGACCCGTGATTGCCGACCCGATCCGCAGGTGTGTCGCGCCTGCCGCGATCGCCTCGGCGAAGTCCGCCGTCATTCCCGCTGAGATCCAGTCGGCGCCCGGCACGACCGCGCGCACGGTCTGCGCATAGCCGTGAAGGCGCTCGAACGCCGCCGCGGGGGCCTCGTCGAGCGGGGCGACCGCCATCACCCCGCGCACGCGCAGCGTAGGCAGCGCGGCCGCGTGCGCGGCCAGCGGCTCGAGCTCGGCCGGCGCCACCCCGCCGCGACCGGGATCATCGGTGAGGTTCACCTGCAGCAGCACATCGAGCACCGGCTCGCCGGGCTCCGCCGCGGCGTCGAGCGCGTCGGCGAGGCGCGTGCGGTCCAGCGAATGGACGACACCCGCCGCGGCACGCACCGCACGGGCCTTGTTGGTCTGGGCCTGCCCGATGAAGTGCCAGCGCAGGCCGGCCAGATCGCCGACCTCGGCGGCTTTGCGGCTGAACTCCTGCTGGCGGTTCTCCCCCACGTCGCGCACGCCGAGCGCATACAGCTGCTCGACGAGCGCGGCGGGGTGGAACTTCGTCACCACGATCCGCGTCAGCCCCGACGGATCACGGCCTGCCGCGCGCGCGGCGTCCGCGATCCGCTCATCGACCTCTTCGAGGCGCGCGGCGAGATCGACCATCGGGCTGAACGGGTGACGGGCTGGCTTGCCGACGACTTACTTCAGGAAGTCGGGGATGTCGAGGTCGTCGTCACCGAAGGCGGAGTCGTACGACGTCTCGGACACGGCCCCGACCGAGACCGGGATGGCCGGTGCGGCCGGCTCCTCCACGCGGTCCCGCGCGGCCTCGTCGGCAGTCGTCGTGGGCAGCGCCGGCGCCGACACCACGCGGGACGCCGTGATGGGCTCGATCCGCTGCTGCGGCTCACCGCCATCGAAGCCGGCCGCGATGACGGTCACGCGCACCTCGTCGCCGAGCGTGTCGTCGATGACCGTTCCGAAGATGATGTTCGCCTCGGGGTGCGCGGCCTCCTTGACCAGCTGCGCGGCATCGTTGATCTCGAAGATGCCGAGGTTCGAGCCGCCCTGGATCGACAGCAGCACGCCGTGGGCGCCCTCGATCGACGCCTCCAGCAGCGGCGACTCGACCGCCAGCTCAGCCGCCTTGATCGCCCGGTCCGCCCCGCGGGCGGAGCCGATGCCCATGAGGGCCGATCCCGCTCCCTGCATGACCGACTTCACGTCGGCGAAGTCGAGGTTGATCAGACCCGGGGTCGTGATCAGATCGGTGATGCCCTGCACACCGGCGAGGAGCACCTGGTCGGCGGTGGCGAACGCCTCGATCATCGAGATGCCGCGATCGCTGATCTCGAGAAGGCGGTCGTTGGGGACGACGATGAGGGTGTCGACCTCTTCCTTCAGCCGGCCCACCCCCGTCTCGGCCTGCTGCTGGCGGCGGCGGCCCTCGAACGAGAAGGGCTTGGTCACGACACCGATGGTGAGGGCGCCGATCGATTTCGCGATCTTCGCGACCACCGGCGCGCCGCCGGTGCCCGTTCCGCCGCCCTCGCCCGCGGTCACGAAGACCATGTCGGCGCCGCGCAGCGCCTCTTCGATCTCTTCCGCGTGGTCCTCGGCGGCACGGCGGCCGACCTCGGGGTCCGCGCCCGCACCGAGGCCGCGAGTGAGCTCGCGCCCCACGTCGAGCTTGACGTCGGCGTCGCTCATCAGCAGCGCCTGGGCGTCGGTGTTGATCGCGATGAACTCGACCCCGCGCAGGCCCAGCTCGATCATGCGGTTGACGGCGTTCACGCCGCCTCCGCCGACACCGACCACCTTGATGACGGCGAGGTAGTTCTGGTTCTGGCTCATGCCGGCCTCCGTAGCCCTGGACCTGTGTAACCTTCAACCTCTAGTAGAGGTATAAAGAATTGCCCGGTATGCAATTCCTCGATGTGACGAAAGTAAGCGGCACACGCGCGCGCGGCCGGAGCGAGGCGGCGTGTCGCGCCAACCCACCCGAGAAGTCGTCGGTCGGGGTGCGTTCAGCGCACCACGACGGCGTCGGGAGACGAGACGTCGTAGGCGATCACGTCTGCCGGCGGCCTGCTCGCCATCGTGCGCGTGAGGACCAGCGCCTTCCGCGCCGACTGCTCCGCGCTCCCCCATACGACCTGGGTGTTGGTGCCGCCGAGCGTGAGGGTCACGTCATCCGGGGTCGTGGCCGACACTGCCGTCACCTGCGCACGCAGATCGTCGGGCAGCGACCGCATCACCTGACCGGCGGCGGCGAAGGCGTCGGAGTCGACACCGCCGGTGACGGTGAGAAGGGGCGTGCCGGCGGCCGGCGCGGCCGTGGTCGACAGGGCGACGCCGGCCGCGTCGACCAGTGTGTATCCGGCACGCGTCTCGATCAGGCCGATCGGGGTGCGCTCCACGATGCGCACGACCAGATCGTGGGGCGGGCGCGCCTCGAGCGTGTACGACTCGATGAGCGGAAAGGCGATGAGCTCGGCCTTGACCCCGCTCTCGTCGACGAGCGGCAGCGGGGTGCCGACCTGCCCCGACAGCGCGTCGACGACCTCGGAGGAGGCGAGCTGGTCGGTGCCGACCACGACGACGCGCTCGACCGCGAAGAGCGGGCTGTAGGCGGCGCCGATGGTGGCCAGAGCGACGATGAGGACGGATGCCGCGGCCCCGAGCCACACCGCACGCCGCCGTCGCTGGCGGACGGTGAAGCGGCGCACCTCGGCGCGCAGCGCCCTGCGGCGGGCGCGAGCGGCACGCCAGACCTCGCGGAAGCCGACGTCGTCCGATCCGAGACCGGGCTCCGGCGCCCGGTCAGCCGGCTCGGCGCCCCGTCGTGACCCAGCCGTGGCGAGCGGAGGCGACGGCGACGGGCCGGAGAGCGGGATGATCGGGGCGGTGGCGTTCTCGTCCAGCGCTCGATCGTCGACGGACTCGAACGCCGGACTGTCGTCGATCGCGTCTGCCGCGGGAACCGGCACCGTCGCCCGCGGGGAGCGGCGGGCGCCGTCTGCCGCACGCGAGGGCACGCCGGTCCGCGCCGCCTCGCCTGCGGGAGGCTGCGGCAGCGGCGACGGGCGGCGCACGAGGCCTACTCCCCGGCGTCCGCAGCGGCGGTCGTACCGGAGGCCGGGCGGCCGAGCGCTTCGAGCACCTGCGGGATGATCAGATTGACGTTGCCGCAGCCGAGGGTGATGACATAGTCGCCGTCGCGGGCGACCGACGCGGTGTAGTCGGCGGCATCCTGCCAATCCGGCACGAAGTGCACGTGCGACGGGTCGTCGAACGCGTCGCTGACCAGCTCGCCGGTCACGCCCGGCACCGGGTCTTCGCGCGCGCCGTAGACGTCGAGCATGACGGTGTGGTCGGCGTAGCGCTCGAGCACCTCGGCGAACTCGCGGTACATCTCCTGCGTGCGCGAGTACGTGTGCGGCTGCTGGATGGCGATGATGCGACCGTCGCCGACGACCGTGCGGGCCGCGGCCAGAGCGGCCGCGACTTCGGTGGGGTGATGCGCGTAGTCGTCGTAGACGCTCACGCCGCGCGTGACGCCGTGCAGTTCGAAGCGCCGCACCGTCCCGGCGAAGCCCTCCATCGCACGCACGGCCGGCTCGAGCTCATGCCCGAGCGTGAGCAGCACGGCGATGGCGCCGGCGGCGTTGATCGCATTGTGGGCCCCGGGGACCGGCAGCCGGGCCTCGACGGTCGCGCCGTCGTGGGTGATCGAGAACGAGACGGGGCCATCGGTGACGATGTCGCTCACCCGCACCGTCGCGTCGGCGGCCTCGCCGAAGGTGACGACGTGCCGGTGCGTGAGCTGCTCCCGCACGATCCGAGCGCCGGCGTCGTCGGACGAGATGACGACGGCTTCGCGCGCGTCGTTGGCGAACTGCGCGAACGCGGCGTAGAACGCCTCGCGCGTCCCCCAGTGGTCGAGGTGGTCGGGGTCGACGTTGGTGATCAGTGCGATCGAGGTGTCGTAGAGCACGAACGTGCCGTCGGACTCGTCGGCCTCGATGACGAACAGGTCGTCCGAGCCGCTCGCGCTCGAGACGCCGAGCTGGGCGATCACGCCGCCGTTGACGAACGTCGGGTCGGCGCCGAGGTCGCGCAGCGCCGTCACGATCATGCCCGTGGAGGTCGTCTTGCCGTGCGCACCCGCGACCGACACGAGGCGCCGTCCGCCGATCAGCCAGTACAGCGCCTGCGAGCGGTGGATCACGTGCAGTCCGCGTTCTTTGGCGCGCACGAACTCCGGGTTCTCGGGCCAGATGGCGCCCGTGTGGATGACGGTGTCGACGTCGTCGGCGAGGTTCGCGGCGTCGTGGCCGACGAAGACGGTGGCACCGAGAGTCTCGAGGTCGCGCAGGCCCTTGCTGTCGGCGCGATCGGAACCCGAGACGCGGATCCCGCGGTCGAGGAACATGCGGGCGAGGCCCGACATGCCGGAGCCGCCGATTCCGATGAAGTGGGCGGCCTCGATGTTCTCGGGGATGGGAAGACTGAGATCGGGTCTGATCATGGCCCGTCAATCCTAAGTTGGCGGGCGGTCCCCGCGGCCCCGGCGCGCGGGCCGGCTCCCCCTGTGTTGTATTGACACATCGCGCTGCATGCGAGAGTGTCCTGGGGTGATCGTCGTCGACCCTGCCTCGCACGTCCCTCCGTTCGAGCAGCTGCGTGCAGGGCTTCTCGACGCCGTGTCGTCGGGTGAACTCGCCGCCGGCGAGCGGCTTCCCACCGTCCGGCGACTTGCGGAAGACCTCGGCGTCGCGCCCGGTACGGTGGCGCGCGCATACCGCGAGCTCGAGGCATCAGGCATCATCGAGACCCGCGGACGCAACGGCACGTTCGTGTCGTTCCACGGCGATCCCGCCCGGCAGCAGGCCCAGCGCGCCGCGGCCGCGTTCGCGGAGCAGGTGCGCGCGCTGCGGCTCGACACCGACGAAGCGCTGGCACTCGTCGCGGCGGCACTGCGCTCCGACGGTGCCGCCCCGCTCTAGGTCGAGCTCGCGAGAGCCCGATCGATCATCGAGACGACGTTCGCCGTTCCCGTGCGGGTGCCGACGGATGCCGCCGCCGCCGTCATCGCCGCGCGACGGGTCTCATCGGTCAGCAGCGGCACGACCTCGGACCGCACGCGATCGCCCGTGAACGCGGCATCCGGGATCAGCACCGCCGCCCCGGCGCGGACGGCGGACGCGGCGTTCAGCGCCTGCTCGCCGTTGCCCACCGCGTACGGCACGTACACCGACGGAATGCCGAGTGCGCTGATCTCGCTGACCGTCGCGGCGCCCGCGCGAGAGACGATGACGTCGGCAAGGGCGAAGGCGAGGTCCATGCGGTCGACATATCGCCGCACGACGTACCCGCCCGCGCCAGGGTCGACGAGGTCCGAACGCTCTCCCGTGACGTGGAGCAGCTGCCAGCCGGCGGCGAGCACGTCGCGCCAGGCACTGTCGTGCCCCTCGCCGAACGCCTCGTTCAGGCGCTGGGCACCGAGCGAGCCGCCGAAGACGAGCAGCACGGGGCGCGAGGCGTCGAGGCCGAAATGCGCTGCCGCCTCTGCCCGCGTCGCGCGACGATCGAGGTCCACGATCTCGCGGCGAAGTGGCATCCCCACCACTCGGGAGCCCTTCAACGGCGTTCCCTCGAAGGCGACGCCGACGCCGGCAGCCCAGCGCGCGCCGAGGACGTTGGCCAGCCCCGGCTTGGCGTTCGCCTCGTGCACGACGAAGGGCACACGGGCCCGTTGCGCCGCCACATAGGCGGGTGCCGAGGCGTAGCCGCCGAATCCGACGACGACGTCCACGCCGCGATCGGAGATGTGGCCGCGGACGTGCGCGATCGCTCGACGGAATCGCCACGGAAAGCCGGCGGCGGCCCGGTTCGGCCGCCGCGGGAACGGCACCTTGTCGACGAAGAGCAGCTCATAGCCGCGCTCGGGAACGAGGCGGGACTCCAGTCCCTCCCTCGTGCCGAGCACGAGCACGTCGGCTTCAGGATCGCGCGCCCGCAGGGCGTCGGCCACGGCCAGGAGCGGGTTCACATGGCCGGCGGTGCCGCCGCCTGCGAGGAGGTACGTGGTCATTCGGACGATTCTCCCATGCCTGGTTCACGCATCCTCACCGGTGTGGTGCGCGCAACGGCTCGGGTGAGCGGTCAGGTCCGCGTGCGGGCCTCGCGGCGGACCCGTGCCGCACGAGCCTGCTGGATGGCCGCCTCGCGTCGCGCCACCGATGCAGGAAGTGTCCGGGCGAAGGCCAGCAGCACGCCGCACGCGAGCAGCACCGACAGCAAGGACGTGCCGCCCTGCGACATGAACGGCAGCGGCACGCCCAGCACGGGGAAGACGCGGAGGACCACGCCGATGTTGATGAGCGCCTGACCGACGATCCACACCGTGATCCCGCCCGCGGCGATGCGCACGAACGGGTCGTCGGTCTTGCGGATGACATGGAAGGCGCCGACGGCGAACAGCGCGAACAGCGCGAGGACGACCGCGCAGCCGATGAGCCCGAGCTCTTCGCCGACGATCGCGAAGATGTAGTCGTTCGCCGCGGCGGGGAGCCAGTCGTACTTCTCTCGCGAGTTTCCGAGCCCGAGACCGAAGACACCGCCGCTGGCCAGACCCCAGATGCCGTGCAGCGGCTGGTAGCAGTCGTTGAAGTAGTCGTCGAGGCAGTTCGGATTCAGAAAGCTCATGAACCGGCGCATGCGGTCGGGGCTGGCGATTGCGAAGTACGCCACGAAAGCGGCCGCGCCGATCGCGGGCAGGAGGAAGATCCGCAGCTTGACGCCTGAGAAGAACAGCGCCCCGAGGACGACGAGCACCAGGATCATCGCCGTGCCGAGGTCCTTGCCCGCGATCACGGTCGCGATCGCCAGTCCGGCGACCGGGACGAGCGGGATGAACACGTGCTGCCACTTCGTCAGCAGCGTCCGCTTGCGGAACAGCACGAACGCCACCCACAGCGCCAGCGCCAGCTTCAGGAACTCCGAGGGCTGCGCCTGGAACCCGGCGATCGTGATCCAGTTGCGGTTTCCGTCGTTGGAGTGCCCGAGCGGCGTGAACACCAGCATCTGGAAGGCGACGGCGAGGATGAGGGCGGGCCAGGCCAGCTTCTTGTAGAACGCCACCGGGAAGCGGCTGGCGATGAGCATGATGGGGATGCCGATCACGGCGAACATGCCCTGCTTGAGGACGACCTCCCAGGGCGCCTCGCCACGAGCGGTGGACGTGGCCGACGTCGCGGAGAGGACCATGACGAGTCCGAAGACGGTGAGCAGGAGCGCCGTCGATGCGATCAGCAGGAACTCGCTCGGCACCGGCGCGAAGACGCGGCCGAGCGACACGCGCGCGGCGAGTCCGCGCCTGCCGGCGGGTTCGGGCTCAGGAGTCTCGGCCGGTCGGGCCCTCGGCGGCATCGTCGTGCTCATCCTCAGCCCCCGTCCCGATCCGTTCCCTCACCGCTGCCGCGAATCTCGTCCCGCGGTCCGCATAGGACGCGAACTGGTCGAACGATGCCGCGGCGGGTGCGAGCAGAACCACGTCCCCGTCACGCGCCACCCCCGCCGCCAGTTCGACGACCTGCGCCATGACCCCTTCAGTCTCATCGGCGTCCACCTGGAACACCGGGACTGCGGGCGCGTGTCGCGAGAACGCCGCGACGACCGCCGTGCGCTCGGCCCCGATCACGATCGCCGCTTTCGCTGTCGTGCCGCGCGTCGCGACGAGCTCCGAGATGTCGACGCCCTTGAGCAGCCCGCCCACCACCCACACGGCGCCGGGGTAGGCCGCGAGCGATGACGCCGCGGCGTGCGGGTTGGTCGCCTTGGAGTCGTCCACCCACGTGATGCCGTCGTGCCGTGCCACGACTTCGATGCGATGGGGGTCCAGGCGGAAGTCGCGCAGCGCCGCCCGGATGGCCGCCGGCGCGACGTCGAGCGAGCGCGCGAGTGCCGCAGCGGCGAGGATGTTCGCCGCGATGTGCGGGGCGGCGAGGCCACGCTCGGCGAGCTCGGCGACGGTCGTCAGCTCCAGGGCGCTGGTGCGCCGGTCTTCGAGGAACGCACGGTCGACGAGGATCCCGTCCACCACCCCGAGGTCGCTCGGACCGGGCACGCCGAGGTCGAAGCCGATGGCCCGCGCACCCTCGACGACGTCGGCGTCCTCGACCATGCGCCGGGTGGCGGGATCCGCCTTGTTGTAGACGCAGGCGACTCTCGTGTTGTCGTACACGTGCGCCTTGGCGTTGCGGTAGTCCTCGAACGAGCCGTGCCACTCCAGGTGGTCATCGGCGAGGTTGAGGCAGACCGCGGCATGAGGCGAGAGCGGTGAGGGCGTCGCACGACGGCCCAGGTACCAGAGCTGGTGGCTCGACAGCTCGACGACGAGCGCGTCGAAGCCCGCGGGGTCGCGCACCGCATCGAGCACCGGCGTGCCGATGTTGCCGACGGGCGCTGCGCGCAGGCCCCCGGCGACGAGCATGGTCGCCGTCAGCCGCGTCGTGGTGGTCTTGCCGTTCGTGCCGGTGACGAGGATCCAGTCGGCCGGCGAGCCGTCGGGGCGCACGACCTTGTCGCGGACGCGCCAGGCCAGCTCGATGTCGCCCCACAGGGCGATGCCGCAATCGTTCGCCCACGTGATGAGCGGATGCCGCGGCGAGAAGCCGGGCGATGCCACCACCACCTCGGGGGCGAAGTCGGCCAGCTCGTCCGGCACGGTCTCGAGCGTGCCGGTCCACAGCCGCGCTCCGATGACCGGCAGCAGGCGCTCGTACTCCTCGTCGGCCCGCTCGGTGACCACGAGCACATCCGCGCCGAGCTCCGCGAGGGTGTCGGCGACGGCGAACCCGGTGACCGACAGCCCGAGCACCGCGACGCGCAAGCCCTTCCAGTCGGCGTTCCAGCTCGTAAGCCCGGCGAGACGGTCGGAGGTCATGTCTGAGTGAGCCATTCCACGTAGAAGAAGCCGATGCCCGATACCGCCAGCAGGCCGGCGATGATCCACATCCGCACCACGATCGTGATCTCGGACCACCCGCGCATCTCGAGATGGTGGTGCAGCGGGCTCATGAGGAACAGCCGCTTGCCGCGGGTGACCTTGAAGTAGATGCGCTGAAGGATGACCGAGCCGGACGCGATGACGTACACGCCTGCGACGAGCACGAGCAGCAGCTCGGTGCGCGTCAGGATGGCCATCGCCGCGATCACGCCGCCGATCGCCATCGACCCGACGTCGCCCATGAAGACCTTGGCCTTCGGCGCGTTCCACCACAGGAAGCCGACCAGGGCGCCCACGAAGGACGCCGACACGATCGCCAGGTCGAACGGGTCGCGCGTCGGGTAGCACGCGGCCTGCGCCGCAGCCGAAAGGGCCTCGCCGCCCCAGCACGCCTGATTGAACTGCCAGAACGCGATGAGACTGTAGGCCCCCGTGACGAAGATGCCCGCCCCGGCCGCGAGCCCGTCGAGGCCGTCGCTGAGGTTGACCGAGTTGGAGGTCGCGACGCCGATGATCGCGACCCACACGAGGTACAGGATCCACCCCGCGATCGCGCCGAGCGCCCAGAACGACAGCGCGGGCACGTCGCGGAAGACCGAGATGAAGGGCGACCCGGCCGTCTGGTCCCACTGGTTCGGGAAGTTCAGCGACACGATGCCGAACGGCACGAGTACGAGGATCTGGCCGACGATCTTGCGCCAGCCGCTCAGACCGAGGCTGCGCTGACTGCGCACCTTCATGTAGTCGTCGATGAAGCCGACGGCGCCGAGGCCGACCATCATCCACAGGACGAGCCAGCCCGAGATGGTGGGCGGGTTGTTGCCCGTGTAGGCGCCGACGAGATAGCCCACGATGGTGCCGGCGATGAAGATCGTGCCGCCCATCGTGGGCGTGCCGCGCTTGGCCTGGTGACTGGGGTTGTGCACGTTCTCGGGAGTGCGGATGACCTGTCCCCAGCCCCATTTGCGGAAGAGGCGCAGGAAGACGGGTGTCAGGAACAGGGTGAAGGCCAGCGAGATCGCTGCGGCAGTCAGGAGTGATCTCACGAGAACGATTCTCCCAGACGATCGCCGAGGAACCGCAGTCCCGCAGAGTTGGAGGACTTCACCAGCACGCGGTCACCCTCACGCAGTTCGCCGCGCAGGTAGTCGAACGCCTCGTCCGCCGTCTCGAAGAACACGGCCTCGTTGTCCCAGGATCCCTGCGCCACGGCTTCGAGGAACATGCGGCGTGCGTCGGCGCCGACGACGACGATGCGCTGGATGCCCAGCCGCACCGCCAGCAGGCCGATGCGGTCGTGCTCCTCTTCGGCGTACTCCCCCAGCTCGCTCATCGCACCCAGGACGGCGACGGTGCGCTCGCCGGGCCCGGTGATCTGAGCCAGGGTGCGCAGCGCGGCCGCCATCGAATCAGGGCTGGCGTTGTAGGCGTCGTTGATGATCCTCACTCGGTCGGATCCGAGCGGCTGCATGCGCCAGCGCTCGGCGATCTCGACGGTCTCGAGCCGTGCGACGGCATCGGCGAGCGAGACGCCCAGTGCGGTCGCCGTGGCGAGGGCCGCGAGGGCGTTCATGACGTGGTGCTCTCCGAGCACCCGCAGGCGCACCGGGAGGGAGAGGCCGTCGGCGGTGACGACGAAGGAGGTCCCGGATGCCGTCACCTCGACGTCGTCGGCGCGCACGTCGGTGGCCGCGGGTCCGCGACCGAACCATCGCACCGTGGCAGCGCGCTCGGCGGCGATGGGAGCCATCGCGGCCACCCGGGCGTCGTCGGCATTGAGGACCGCCAGGCCTCCCGAGTGGATCGCGCGCACGAGCTCCGATTTGGCGTGGAAGGTCGCCTCGATGCCGCCGAAACCTCCCGCGTGCGCCATGCCGACCATCAGCACGACGCCGACGTCGGGGTCGACGAGACCGGCGAGCCGGGCGATCTCGCCGGGCGCGCTGGCACCGAACTCGCTCACCAGGAATCGCGTGGCCCCGGTGACGCGCAGCATCGTCAGGGGCGCGCCGACCTCGTTGTTGAACGAGGCCTTGGGCGCGACGGTCTCGCCCTCGCCCTCCAGGATGCGGGCCAGGAGGTTCTTCGTCGTCGTCTTGCCGTTCGAGCCGGTGATGCCCACCACACGCAGGTCGCCCGCCTCCCGCACGCGCTTGACCACCTCGCGCGCGAGGGCGGCGAGGGCGGCGACCGCGTCCGGCACGACGATCTGGCTCACTCCGGGCGCAACCTCGACGACGTGCTCGACGATGGCCAGCGCGGCACCCGCCGCGGCGGCGCAGCCGACGAAGAGGTGTCCGTCGGTGTCGGCGCCGGGCTTGGCGACGAAGATGTCTCCGGACCCGATGAGCCGGGAATCGGTGTCGACCGCTCCCGAGACGACGGTCTCGGGGGTGTCGTTGCCGGCGAGGGCGATCTCGCCGCCGACGGCGTGGGCGACCTGAGCGATGGTGAGCGAGATCATGGTTCTCCGGCCGGGTCGGGAGAGGCTACTGACCGAACTTGGCCAGCAGCTCCGGCGCCGTCGTGGAGGGCATGACGCGGTAGGTCTTGAGAACCTGGGTCATGGCCTTCTGGAACGCGGTCGCGTTGGCCGCAGACGATGTTACCTTCGTCGGCTCGTCGAGCGTCACGACGACGACGTACTCCGGGTCATCGGCGGGAGCGAAGCCCACCATCGTCGTGTAGTAGACGCCCGCCTTGTAGCCCCCGTTGACGAGATCCGCCTTCTCACCGGTGCCGGTCTTGCCGCCGACGCGGTACCCGGGGATCTCGACGGATTTCGCGTACGGGGCCTGCAGGAAGACGTTCTCGAGCATGGCCCGCATCTGGGCCGACGTGCTCTCGCTCACGACCTGCTCCGGCTCTCCGAGCTCCGGCTGGACCACGGTGCCATCGGCTTCGGTGCACGACTCGATGATGGACAGCGGCATCTTCACGCCGTTGTTCACGATTGCGCCGTACGCACGTGCCAGCTCGGGCATGGTGGTCGTGAGCGCCTGACCGAAGGACGTGTTGTAGGTGCCCTGCGGACCCCACTGCTCGACCGGATTCAGCAGGCCGGTCTGCTCCGACGGGTAGCCCGACGCCGTCCCCTGCCCGATCCCGAACCGCTGCAGGTAGTCGTACCGCGTCTGCGGGCTCACGGTCTCACTGAACTTCGAGATGCCTACGTTCGAGGAGTCGATCAGGACACCGGTGAGGGTGTAGTCGTTCGCGGGGTGCCGGAACGAGTCCCTCACCTTGGCGCCGTTGGGAAAGGTCTCGTCGCTGGACGCGACGACTCTCGAGTCCGGCGTCTGACCCCCGGCGTCGACGACGGTCGCGGCGGTGAGCGCCTTGAACGTCGAGCCGGGTTCGAACCAGTCCAGGAAGATGCTGCTCGTCCGCGAGTCCTGCGGAGTCGCCGCGAAGTCGTTGGGGTCGACGGTGGGGTACTCGGCCGCCGCCCGCACCTTCCCGGTCTTCACCTCGTACACCAGGATCCCGCCCTGCTGAGCGCCCATGTTCTGGGTCTGCTCGGCGATGAGCTGCTGCAGGTACCACTGCAGGTCGCGGTTGATGGTCAGCTGAAGCGCACCGCCGTCGGCGGCCGGCGTCTCCCGCGCGGTGCCGGGGATGACCACGCCGTCCTTGCCCTGCTGATAGACGCGTTCGCCGTTGGTGGGCGCCAGGCAGTCGTTCTGCGACTTCTCGAGGCTCTCCAGCGGCGCACCGTCGGAGCCGACGAAGCCCACGAGGTTGCCGGCGACGGCGCCGTCGGGGTACGCCCGCGCCGGGTGCTGGACGCACACGATGTACGGCGCCTCGAGTTCGGCGAGCTCGCGATACTGCTCCGTGGAGACGCTCTTCTTGAGGTAGGCGAACCGCGAGGCGGGATCTTCGGCCAGCGCGGTCGCCACGATGCCGCGGACCTCCTCCGGCGTCTGTCCCGTGATCTCGGCGACATCGACCGAGACCTCCTCCCAGAGCCGAGCCTTCGTGGTTCCCTCCAGGACGTTGGCGTCGATCTGCGTGATCAGCAGCGGATCGAGCTGGCAGTCGTAGCGCAGGATGCTGCCGGCAAGGGTCTGACCTGTCTCGTCGACGATCGGTCCGCGCGTGCCGTAGAGGACCTGCTCGCCGGCGAACGCGCGGTCGAGTGAGTCCTCGATGTGCTCATCTGCGTTGACCACCTGGATGTCGACCAGCCGGACGATGAAACCCGCCAGCACGGCCAGGACGACGGCGAGAGCGACCACCGTGCGGCGGCGGGGGCTTCTGGTGCTTCGGGTCGTCATGCGCTCAGTGTGTGCTCGGGGTGGGCAGTCCGTCGGTCAGCGCAGGCGGAGTGTTCGAGACTCCGCCGTCCGACGTCCCTTCGGGGACGACCACGGGCACCCCGCCGATCGTCGCGTCGGGCACGGTGACCAGGGGCGTGTCGGCGATGAGCGCGTTCGGAACAGCGCCGCGCCCGATGGCGTCGATCGAGGACGATCCCATCGCGACCTCCGCGGCGCCGAGGAGGGCGCCGTCGCTCAGCCTCAGATACGACGGTGATTCGTCGATCACCATGCCGAGCGCCGCGGCGTTGGCCGCGAGATACTGCGGCGAGCTCAGTCCGGCCACGTCGTCGTACAGGATCTGCTTCTCATACGTCAGTTCACGCTGCGCCTGCGTGAGCGCCGACAGCTCGTACGAGCCCTGCGTCGTCATGATCGACAGCGCCATCTGCGCACCCGCGATCAGGAAGGCGCCGAGCACGGCGACCACGCCGTACAGCAGCTTCGGCCGGCGACGCCGGGCGGGCGCCTCGACGACGCGCAGGCGGCGCTGCGGGGCGTCGAAGACATCCGGGGCCGCACCGCCCTGAGGAAGACGCGGAGCGGACCCGAAGGCGGGGGCGGGGACACTCATGCGCGACCTCCTTCACGTCGGGGCCGGACGCGCTCGGCAGCGCGCAGCCGCACGGGCGTCGCGCGGGGATTGACCGCACGCTCCTCGTCCGATGCCAGTTCCGCGCCTTTGACCAGCAGCCGGAACCTCGGCGCATGCTCGGGAAGCTCGACCGGCAGCCCCGGCGGCGCCGTCGAGGCCGCGGCATCCGCCATCGCACGCTTCACGAGCCGGTCCTCGAGGGACTGGTACGACAGCACGACGATGCGACCGCCGACCGGCAGGACGTTCAGCGCCGCGGGGATGGCACGCTCGAGCACCGAGAGTTCCCGATTCACCTCGATGCGCAAGGCCTGGAACACGCGCTTGGCGGGGTGACCGGCGCGCTGCGCGGCAGCGGGGGTCGCCGCATGCAGGATCTGGACGAGCCGGCCCGACCGTTCGATCGGGGCCTCGGCGCGCGCGGCGATGATCGCGCGGGCATATCGACCGGCGAGCTTCTCCTCGCCGTAGCGCTCGAAGATGCGGCGCAGGTCTCCTTCGCCGTAGGTCGCCAGAACGTCGGCGGCAGTGGTGCCGGCCGACTGATCCATGCGCATGTCGAGCGGCGCGTCCTGTGCGTACGCGAAACCGCGGTCGGCGACGTCGAGCTGCAGCGACGAGACGCCCAGATCGAAGAGGATGGCGTCCGCGGCCTCGACTCCCGCGGAGGCGAGGGCCTCGGCGATGCCGTCGTAGACGGTGTGCACGAGCGTCACACGGTCGCCGAATCGCGCGAGCCGCTCGCCGGCGATGCGCAGCGCATCGGTGTCACGGTCGAGTCCGACCAGGTGCAGCCCCGGGAAGCGATCGAGGAAGGCTTCCGAGTGGCCGCCCATGCCGAGGGTGGCATCGACGAAGACCGCGCCCTCGCGCTCGAGTGCGGGGGCGAGAAGCTCGACGCAGCGCTCGAGGAGGACCGGAGTGTGGATGTCGCGCAGGTTCATGATGTCGGGGCCTCTCGTCGTTCCCTAGACCCTGATCCCCATCCGCTCTCTGACCTGGCGCCGGGGAAGTGCGTCAGGGCGTGAGCGGCTGGGAGTCGGGATCGAGGCAACGGTCGTTCAGAACAGGCCCGGGATCACCTCCTGCTCGAGTTCGGCGTAGGTCTCTTCGTTGGCTTCGGCGTATGCGTTCCAGGCGGCGGCGTCCCAGATCTCGGCGTGCGCGCCGACACCCGTGACCACGAGGTCCCGCTCCAGGCCCGCGTAGGCCCGCAGGGGCGGCGGGATCGTGATGCGGTTCTGGCTGTCGGGCTTCTCGGCACTCGCGCCCGAGAGGAACATCCGCAGGAAGTCGCGAGCCTGCTTGTTGGCCAGCGGCGCCTCGCGGATGCGCTCGTGGACCCGCTCGAACTCCTCGGTGCTGAACACGTAAAGGCAGCGGTCCTGGCCGCGGGTCACGACGACACCGCCGCCGAGGTCGTCGCGGAACTTGGCCGGGAGGATGACGCGGCCCTTCTCGTCGAGCTTGGGAGAGTGCGTGCCCAACAGCATCGGTACATCCCACCCCCTCCGATCGCCGGCCCCCCGGATTGCACGCCACTTTACTCCACTCCCCTCCACTTCACCACCACCGACATGGTCGTTCTCTCCCCGAGGGCAGGCGACGGCACCGGGGAGGCGCGAAGAAGACGGGAGGCAGGCAACAAAAAAGCACCGACCCGGAGGTCGGTGCTTCTGTGCGGTGTCAGCCGGCGAGGGGCGTCAGCGTTCGCCCTGCCGTTTGTCCCAGCGGTCGTTCATGCGATCCATGAACGAGGAGCTCTTTCGAGCGCCCGCCGATGCCGGCTGGTCCGGCTCGACGCGCATGCGCCCCGGGCCGCGGCCCGGCGTGACGGCGAGGAGCACGCCACCCAGCATGATGACGAACCCGACGACGCCCACGACCACGAGCGGGATCGACACCCCGACGACCAGGCCCCCGAGGCCCAGCAGCACGAGGATGGTGCCGTAGACGATGTTGCGATAGCTGAGGCTGCGTCCGTCCCGGGGCGCGCTGACGACATCCGCGTCGTTGCGCATGAGATGGCGTTCCATCTCGTCGAGCAGGCGCTGCTCCTGTTCGGAGAGTGGCATGCATCCCCCTCTGTACTTCCGATGGCTCGATTCTACGCGTGCCGTAGATCACTAGGCTAGGCCCGTGTCCGCCCCCGGAGAGACGATCGAAGCCATTTCCCAGCGACTGGACATGTTCGTCTCGGGTCAACGGCTTTCCATCGCGGATGCCGGGGCCGAAGCGGCCCTCCTCGTCGACGCCGCTGCACGCGCCGCGTCGGGCGGCAAGCGGCTGCGCGGCCGCTTCTGCGTCGCCGGGTGGAGCGCAGTGGAGGGAGGGTCCGGACGGACGGCTTCGATGCCCGAGTCCGTGGTCACCGCCGCAGCGGCGCTCGAGCTGTTCCAGGCGGCCGCCCTCGTGCACGACGACGTCATCGACAATTCCGACACCCGGCGCGGGCGCCCCGCAGCACATCGTGCTCTCGAGTCCGTTCACCGCGATGCGCGATGGGTGGGGGATGCCGCGGCGTTCGGCCGCTCCGCGGCGATCCTCCTGGGCGATCTCCTCGTCGCCTGGAGCGACGATCTGTTCGAAGAGGGACTGACCGGCCTCTCCCCCGCGCGGGCGATGGCGGCGCGCTCGGAGTACGCCACCATGCGGCGCGACGTGACGCTCGGCCAGTTCCTCGACATCGCCGAGGAATCGGCCTTCCTCTCCGAGTCGGACGACCGCCATGCCGAACGTGCGCTCCGTGTGGCATCGTTCAAGTCGGCGCGTTACAG